>CBDHFJ010000115.1:0-30271 GCA_965262315.1 Acidimicrobiales bacterium | reverse complement strand
GTATCTCGGTAGCCAGGCATCTGGCCGTGTCGGCTGCAAACCCGTTGGCCGACAGGTCGGCGATCATGATCTCCAGCATCAGAGTTTCGAGGCAGACGAAGAACGTGTCCATGACGAGATCGAATGCGGCACTGTCGCGCTGAATCGCCCAAAGACCGGGGTCCAGAGAGGACTCACCCAGGCTGCCGAAGCCGAACGGCTCGAGGCGAGTTGTTGGAGCGATGGCTTCCAGTTCGGCTGCCACGCAGTCGGGCTCTGGCGTCTCGAGGGTTGCCAACGCAGTGGCCAGGTCGTCGCGGGTCCAACCAATGCCCTCCGCGATGTCCGTGAAGATCGGTTCGAGAGGTTGTGCCAGCTCTTCGCGGTCCGCCGGGGTGTCCGCGGCCGCCGATGCTGTTGGCGTCGCGACCACCGCGGGCGACTGCTCGGGGCTGGTCGTCCCGCAGCCAGCCGCCAAGATGCCCGTGACAACGAGCACTGTCATCCACGGCGTCGACCGCCGTCGCCGCCATTCCCCATTCGCCATGCGCGTCTATCGGCCTTGCCGGGGACGTCTTGAGATGGCTGACGGCTACCGAGACGGCGAGGTGCCCGCAACCTGAAAGATCCTCTGAGGTGCTTTCAGGTTCGGTCACGGTCCGTGTGGGGCCAACCTGCAACGTCCTCTGGGGTGGTTGCAGGTTGGCTGCGCCCGGGCCCGGTGAGGTCAGGTCTTGTCGCGGACGATGGTGGCCTCGTCGGGCATCAGTGTTCCGTCGAAGCGGGGGTCGGCGCCGGGGACCGACGAGACGAGACGGTCCCCGACATTGCCCAGGGTGACGGGCTCGTCGCTGAAGTTCACCAGCACGACGAGGTCGTCTCCGAATCCGCTGCGACGCCAGGCGACCACCTCTTCGGGCGTGTCGAGCAGGCGCTCGCGGCCACGGCGCAGCGTGGGTGACGATCGGCGGAGCGCGAGCAGCGAGCGGTACAGGTTGAGCGTCGAGTCGGGGTCGTCCCGCTGGGCCTCGACCGATCGGGCGCCCGCGTCGTCGACGAACGGCAGCCACGCGTCGGGTCCCCAGCCGTGGCCCTCGGCCCGGGTCCACGGGATCGGGGCCCGGCAGCCGTCGCGGCCACCGGGGTCGACGATGCGGTCCTCGGGGATGTGGGCGTCAGGGAGCCCCAGCTCCTCGCCGGCGTAGAGGTACGGCGTGCCCCGGAGCGCGAGCAACAGCACGGCGGCGGCACGGGTGCGGGCGTCGGATCCGTAGCGGGTGCGCTGGCGCGGTTGGTCGTGGTTGCCGAGGACCCAGACCGGCCAATGGTCGTCACCGAACTCGTCGTGGACTTCTTCGATGCGGGTCCGAAAGCCTGCGGCGTCCCAGTCGGTGTAGATGGGCCGGAAGTTGAAGCCGAGCTGGAGCTCGTCGTCGTCGCCGTAGTAGCTGCGGACCTGGCCGGGTCGGTGCAGGGTGATCTCGCCGACCATCATCGGATGATGGGCGTAGCCGTCGAGCACCCGCCGGATGGCCCGCAGGTGCTGGTGGATCCGCGGCCCGTCGATGTCACGCAGCGGCGACCGGTAGCGATCGAGGTCGGCGAGCTCGTCGTCCTTGCCGATCAGGTTGATCACATCGGCCCGGAAGCCGTCGGTGCCGCGATCGAGCCAGAAGCGGAGCGTGTCGAGCATCGCGGCCTCGACCTCCGGGTTCGCCCAGTTCAGGTCGGGCTGCTCGGGCAGGAACAGATGGAGGTAGTACTGGCCGCTGGCCTCGTCGAAGGTCCAGGCCGGCCCGATCTGCCAGCAGGCCTCCCAGTTGTTGGGTTCGCCGCCGCCGGGAGCCGGGTCGCGCCAGACGTACCAGTCGCGCTTGGCCGACTCGGGGCCGCTCCTGGAGTTGAGGAACCACGGGTGCTGGTTCGAGGTGTGGTTGGGTACCCAGTCGATGGTCAGCCGGATGTCGTGGTCGTGCGCCGACGCCAGCAGTCGGTCGTAGTCCTCGATGGTGCCGAAGACCGGGTCGATGTCGCAGTAGTCGCTGACGTCGTAGCCGAAGTCGGCCATCGGCGAACGGAAGATCGGTGACAGCCAGAGGGCGTCGACGCCCAGCCACTGGAGGTAGGGCAACTGCGACTCGATGCCGGCGAGGTCACCGACGCCGTCGCCGTTCGCGTCGGCGAACGACCTCGGATAGATCTGGTAGAAGACGGCGTCTTCCCACCAGCGATCGGCTGAAGTCGATGGTTCTGATCCCACCAGTCGATGGTTCTGATCCCACGAAGGCGCGAGTGTACGGGGCCGATTCGAGGCCTGAGTCGGAGCTATTCGGTGCGTTCGCCGAGGAAGGGGTAGTCGCTCCGGACGCGGGCGACCTCGTCGGAGTCGACGGTGCCGGTGATGATCGTCTCCTCGTTCGCCGGTGCCGAGGCCAGCACCTCGCCGAACGGGTCGAAGAGGCGGGAGTCGCCGCTGTGGGCCAGGCCGTCGCCGGCGTCGCCCACTCGGTTCACGCCGAGCATGTAGGCCTGGTTCTCGATGGCCCGAGCCTGCAGCAGCGTGGTCCAGTGCGTGCTGCGGGCCGCCGGCCAGTTGGCGACGAGCACGTAGAGGTCCGTGTCGTGGGCCAGGTGCCAGAAGTCGGGTGCGAACCGCAGGTCGAAGCACACGAAGAGGCTGACCCGCACCCCGTCGATCACCGTGGTGACCCGCTCGGAGCCGGCCTCGTAGTGCTGGTCCTCGCCCCCGTACGCGAAGCGGTGGATCTTGCGGTAGCGCTGGGTCGAGCCGTCGGGGCCGGCCAGGACGAGGCAGTTGTGCGGCAGATCCTGGCCCTCGGGCTTCTCGGGGACCGACCCGCAGACCCACACGCCGTGCGACGTCGCCTGGGCGACGAGGAACTCGGTGCTCGGTCCGTCGACGGGCTCGGCGATCTCGCCGGTGTTCATCGAGAAGCCGTTGCTGTACATCTCGGTCAGGGCCACCAGTCGGGCCCCATCGCCGACGGCCTTGTCGATGAGCGGGCGCAGGTGGTCGAAGTTGCGTTCGGGCTCCTCCCAGTGGATCTCGTGCTGGATCCCGGCGACACGAAGCTCAGCCATTGGTGACCTCCAGGGTCTTCAGCCGTTCGATCGCGCCTTCGAGCACGTGCGGCTGCTTGCAGAAGGTGAAGCGGACGAGGTGTCGGCCCTCGTCGTCGTTGTCGTAGAAGACCACGTTGGGCACGGCGACCACACCGCAGGACTCCGGCAGGCCCAGGCAGAACGCCTTGCCGTCGTCGGTGCCGAACGGTCGGATGTCGGTGGTGACGAAGTAGGTGCCGGCGGGGCGGAAGACCTCGAACCCGGCGGCCTCGAGGCCGTCGCACAGCAGGGTGGCGTTTGGCCGTCATGTCTGCGAGGAACTCGTCGTAGTACGAGCGGGGCAGGCCCAGCGCGGTGACGATCGCGTGCTGGAAGGGCGCGCCGTTCACGTAGGTCAGGAACTGTTTGGCGGTGCGGACCGCGGTGAGCAGCGCCGGGGGCGCACACGCCCAGCCGATCTTCCAGCCGGTGAACGAGTAGGTCTTGCCGGCCGACGAGATCACGATCGTTCGATCCCGCATGCCGGGGAACGTGGCGAGCGGCGTGTGGGTGCCCTCGAAGACCAGGTGCTCGTAGACCTCGTCGGTGATGGCCACCAGGTCGTGCTCGATGCACAGGTCGGCGATCAGCTGCAGCTCCTCGGTGGAGAACACCTTGCCGGTCGGGTTGTGCGGCGTGTTCAGCAACAGCGCCTTGGTCTTGGGGGTGATCGCGGCCCGGAGCTCGTCGGGGTCGAACGCGTAGTCCGGCGGGCGCAGGGTGACCACCCGTCGGGTCGCCCCGGTCATCGCGATGCTGGCTGCATAGGAGTCGTAGTACGGCTCGAAGGTGACCACCTCGTCGCCCGGTTCGCACAGCGCCAGCAGCGACGCTGCGATGGCCTCGGTGGCGCCTGCGGTGATCAGCACCTCGGCGTCGGGGTCGTAGTCGAGGCCGTACCAGTCCTTCTGATGCGTGGACACCGCCTGCCGCAGCGGTGCGATACCGGGGCCGGGCGGGTACTGGTTGTGGCCGTCGCGAATCGCCTGGATTGCGGCTTCGGCGACCTCGGCAGGCCCGTCGGTGTCCGGGAAGCCCTGCCCGAGGTTGATGGCGCCGGTGCGGACGGCAAGCGCCGACATCTCGGCGAAGATCGTCTCGCCGAACTCGCGCAGGCTGGCCTTGATGTAGGGATCGCCGGGGTGGTGCACGAAGGCGATGGTACGGGACGCACGGGGCTGCGATCGCAGGTCGGTAGCATCGGCCGCGTGACCGAGCTGGCGCTGGCGATCGACATCGGCGGGACGAAGGTCGCCACCGGCATCGTGACCGCCGACGGGGAGCTGGTCGATCGGCGCCAGGAGCCCAACGTCGGCGAGTCGGCCGAGGCGCTCTACGCCCAGGTGCTCCGGCTCGCTCGGGCCGCGGTCGACACCGTCGACGCAGCGCCGCTGGTGTGCGGCGTGGGCTGTGGGGGCCCGGCGCGAGAGCACCATCGACTGCTGTCGCCGCTGAACATCCCCGTGTGGCGCGACTTCCCGTTGGGGGAGCGGCTGGTCGGCGACCTCGGGTTGCAGACCTTCGTCGACAACGACGCCAAGGCGCTCGCGCTGGCGGAGGGGTGGTGCGGCGCGGCGAGAGGTGTGCAGAACTACATCGGCATGGTCGTCTCCACCGGCGTCGGCGGCGGCATCGTCCTGAACGGTGAATTGCTCGAAGGCGCCGACGGCAACGCCGGCCACATCGGCCACGTCTTCGTCGAGCCCGACGGCCACCCTGACGCGATCGGCGCGAAGGGCCTGCTCGAAGGCTCGGCGTCGGGCACCGGTATCGCCGGCGCGACGGGTCGACCAGCCGCGGAGGCCGACGCCGACATGCGGCGCCGGGTCGGGGTCTGGGTCGGACGGGCGGTGGCGTCGGTGGCGAACCTGCTCGACCTCCAGCTCGCCGTGGTGGCCGGGTCGGTGGCGCTCGGCTACGGCGACGACTTCTTCGACGCGGCGCAACGGACCGTCGACGAGCTCTGCCTCATCCAGCACGCGCAGGGCACGCGGATCGTCCCGGCGGGCCTGGGCGACGAGGCGCCGTTGGTCGGGGCGGCGGCGGTCGGTTGGCGTGGCCTCGGCCGCGACGTGCTCGGCTAGATCAGGTCGAGACCCAGGTCCTGCACGACCTGCCGGGTCACGTCCACGACCGCCCGGATGGCTGGTCGGCCTTCGCTCGACTCGCGATACGTGAGGCCCACGGTCCGGCGCACCGGGGTCTTCAGATCCAACACCTTGATCCCCGGTGGCGGGGCGACCAGTCCGAGCTCGGGCACCAACGCGGTACCGGCGCCACCGGCGACCAACCGGAGCGTGGCGGGATAGTCGTCGACCTGGTGGCGGAGGTCGGGCTCGAATCCGGCTTCCCGGCAGGCCATGGTCACGCAGCGGCCGCACGAGGTCGGGCGGCGAGGCGATGAACGCGCGGTCGGCCAACGTGGACAGGTCGACCGTGCCCTCGAGCTCGTCGTCGTCCCTGACCACCAGTGAGAACCAGTCGTTGAAGATCTCGGTGCGCACCAGGCCCTCGGGAACAGGCGCCGGCGCGTGGGGGTAGTCCAGGTCGAAGCTCAGATCGAGCTCGCCCAGCGACAGGCCGGCGTAGGCATCGTGGGGTTCGATCTGTCGGGTGCGGAGCTCGATGTCGGGGTGCTCCTCGTCGAGGGCGGCGAGCATCGGCGGCAGCAGCGTGGACGCAACCGACTCGACGATGGCCAGGACGACCGGCCCCTTCGCCTCCGACGTCACGTTCTCGAGCGACACCTGGGCGCGTTCGAGCTCGGTCAGCATCACCTCGGCGTGGCCGACCAGTGCCCGGCCGGCGTCGGTGAGCCGGACGTTGCGGCCGACCTTCTCCAACACGTCGACCCCGGCGGCCTTCTCCAGGGCGCCGATCTGCTGGGACACCGCGCTCGGGGTGTACCCGAGCGCTTCGGCCGCGGCGGCCATCGTGCCGCGGGCGGCGACCTCCCGGAGCATCTGGAGTTGTCGCAGGCTCACGTCCACGGCGGCCTCCCGGGCACTGATCGTTCGTGAAGTTCTGCTTCACGATACACCTCAGAAACGATCGCTTTTCATTCCGAATGAGCCGTGCGACCGTCGGACCATGTTCCTGCTGCACTGCTCCGCATGTGACCCCGACGAAGGTCAGCGACACCTGGTCGGAACCAACTCGCTGCTGTCGCTGCACAACACCTCGGACGGGCCGATCGCCTACGTCCGCTGCCCCAACGGCCACACGGTGGTCGTCCCCTACGGCCGCGAGTACATCCCGCCGAGGCCCGCCTGGCTCGACAGCGACGAGCCGACCGACGCGGCCGAGCCCGCCGCCTGACGGGTCGCTCAGGCGTGGAGGATCTCGTAGCCCCGACGGAAGAAGTCGAGCGCCAGCGCCTGCGGGTCGTCGGACGCGAGCAGCTCGGCGTAGGACAAGCTGCCGCCGTTGAAGCCCTCGTCGTTCCAGTACGGGTTCGCCCGATCGATGTCGCCCCACGAGGCCACGTAGAGGTACGGCTGGTCGTGGGTGGCGTCGCCGGGTGACGCGCCGTAGGTGGCACGGCGGCCGGCGTCGAGGCTGCCCATCTCGAACGCCGGGTCGAAGTGGCCGGGCCACATCTGGACCCGGCTGACGTCGTCGTCGGCAGCAACGCCCAGCAGACGAGCCTCCTCCAGCACCGAGGTCCCGAAGCCGAACCAGTCGCCCAGGAACGCGCCGACCTCCTGACGGATGTCGAGCGCCCGGTCGAGGTCGCCGAGCTCGATGGTGTCGTGTTCCGCCTGGTCGTCGGTCGCGACCGTGTCGGCGAACTCGGCGGCGCGGGCCAGCGTGGTCAGGGTCTCCGCCACGACGGTCTCGCCGCGTTGCACGATCAGCTCGGTGCCCTCGACCCGGACCTGGACGTCCTCGCCGAAGAACGGCGTGCCGAACCCGCCATGGGTGTAGCGGAGGCCGAACTTGCCGTTCGCGGCCTTGCGGGCGTTCGAGACCACGCCGAACGCAACCCGGTGGTAGTCGTCTCGGCCCGACACGTAGGAGTCGGGCACGGCGGGAAGGGGCTTGTGGTTCGCCAGCCAGTGGTCGCGGGCGAATGAGGCAACCTCGGCGTCGGCTGCGGCGAGGTCGGCCCAGGTCCGGGAGCCGGCGCTGGTGGGGGTGACGGCGTCCTCGCCCTCGAGGGCGGTCGGGTCGTCGGCGAACCAGGGCTCGGTGGCGACCGCCGGCGGCGACGGCTCGAGGACGCGGGCGGCGGTGCCGGCGACGGCTTCGGCTTCGGCTCGGGCATTGCGGGGTGCGGGGGCGGACATGGCGAACCTCGGCGTTTCCGTGCAGTGATCTGTAGGTGCCGATCGGAACTCGCTCCGTGGACGGCACATTCCCGGGCGTCAGTCTCGCGCCGGGCCGCTCAGTCGTCGCGCTGATCCCGGAGGAAGGCCTCGAGCTCGGCGGCGAGGTCGTCGCCGCTGGGCATGACCTCGGACTCGTCGACCTGCTGTTCGAGTTGGGTCACGTACTCGGCCAGCTCGTCGTCGTTCTCGACCGCACGGTCGATGCGCTCACGCCAGTCGGTGGCCGCGCTCGCCATGTCGGCGTGGTCGGTGCGGACTCCCGTCACCAGCTCGAACCGGGCGAGGAGCGAGCGGGTGGCCTCGGGGTTCGGCGGTCCCGGGACGTAGTGGGGAACCGAGACCCGCAGGGAGACGACGGGCATGCCGGCGCTGTCGAGCCGGTCGTGCAGCGCCCCCACCAGGCCGGTCGGGCCCTGGTAGGAGGGGCGCCCCAGGCCCAGCCGGTCGGCGATGGCGGCGTTGGCCGCGCTGCCGACCACGCCCAACGGCCGGGTGTGCGGTGCCATGCCGACCATGGCACCGAGGGTGATCACCATCTCGGTCCCCGTGGCCTCCGCGAGCTCGAGGAGGGTGTCGGCGAAGGTGCGCCAGCGCAGGTGCGGTTCGACACCGGAGACCAGCACCAGGTCGCGACTGTCGGCCTCGGTCACTGCGGCGTGGCACCGGCTGACCGGCCAGGTGATGACACGCTCGCCGTCGGTGTCGATGCTGACGACCGGCCGCTCCTCCTGGAAGTTGAAGAAGGTCTCGGGGTCGATGTCGGCCATGTGGGCGGCGCCGTGGGTGCGGGCCAGGCGATCCACCGCCGACGTCGCGGCCTCGGCCGCGTCGAACATGCCCCGCAGGGCGACGACCATCAGCGGGCGGTCGAGGTCGGGCGTGTTGGACCAGCGGAGCTCACTCACGGGCCCATTCTGCCGCGAGCCGAGCTCAGACCGGTTGGGCCAGCTCCTCGAACGCCTCGACGAAGCGACGGCGGCGGCTGCCGGGGGCGACGCTCACGCCCTCGCCGTCGGCGAATCGGATCTCGAGCGTGGCCGGCCCGGACTCGCCGATCGGGGGCGCGTCGAGTTCCAGCGAATCGATCGCACTCAGGTCCACGCCACCGAGGAGACCCTTGACCCGGCCCGAATAGGTACCGTGGCCGAAGGCGAGGAGCCGGTGCTGGGTGAGCACCAGAACGGCGTTCTGGCCGAACATCAAGGCCCGGGGGTCGCCGGTGTCCGGCGCGTCGGTGTCGCCGGAGTCGGTGTCGGCGTCGTCGTGGTCGTCGGCGAAGCGGCCGATCTTGCCGATGGCGCCGCCGGGCGTGCCGAGGCGTTTGACGTCGTCGCCCGAGCGCGGGCGGACGAAGAGTGCGGCAACAGGGGTCTCGTCTGCGTCGCAGACCTTGCCGGCCTGTCTGGAGGCCTTCCGGAGGAAGTCGGGCATCGTGTGCTCCCAGTCCCGGCGCGGCGCGCCGCGCGTCTCGTGCTTGGTGTGTCCATCGGCAGATACCGCAGGTTCTTGATCACCGTGCCCGCCGGCGCCCCCCTTGGTGAGTCAAGAAGAAAACCTGAGTGGAATACACGCAAGTTCGCGGCGTTGGACTGCTCGTCCCCCGCAGGGCGCCGCACGGTGACCTGCGCTGGGCCAACCTGGAGGTGACCGGTTCGTCGCCCCCTTCCCCGCCGATCCGTGACCCGCCCCGCCGAGGAGATCCCACATGGCACTCGATCCCAAACGTTGGACCCACAAGACCACCGAGGCCGTCCAGGCGGCCATGACCCTGGCCACCGAGCGTTCGAACCCCGAGGTCACGCCCGTCCACCTCCTCCTGGCGCTCATCGGCCAGGCCGACGGAGTCGTCCTCCCCGTGCTCCAGAAGGTCGGTGTCGCGCCGGCCCAGCTCAAGGCGGACCTCGACGCCGAGATCCAGGCCCTCCCGAGCGCGTACGGCGCCGGCGACCCCCAGCTCAGCCGTGAGCTGCGCGACGCCTTCCAGCGGGCCGACCAGGTCCGCGCCGATCTCACCGACGACTACCTGTCCACCGAGCACCTGCTGCTCGCCCTGCACGAGCGGGTCGGCCTCGACCGCGAGACCCTGCTGGCCGCCCTGGCCGAGGTCCGCGGCAGTCACCGGGTCACGTCGCAGAATCCCGAGGAGACCTACCAGGCTCTCGAACGTTTCGGCCGCGACCTCACCGAAGCTGCCCGCGAGGGTGCCCTGGACCCGGTCATCGGCCGCGACGAGGAGATCCGCCGCACCATCCAGGTGCTGAGCCGGCGCACGAAGAACAACCCCGTGCTCATCGGCGAGCCCGGCGTGGGCAAGACCGCGATCGCGGAAGGCCTGGCCCGTCGCATCGTCGAGGGCGACGTGCCCGAGGGTCTCAAGAACAAACGCGTCGTCTCCCTCGACCTGGGTTCGATGGTGGCGGGTGCCAAGTACCGCGGCGAGTTCGAGGAACGCCTCAAAGCCGTCCTCAAGGAGATCACCGACGCCGACGGCCAGGTCATCACCTTCATCGACGAGATGCACACCGTGGTCGGCGCCGGTGCCGCCGAAGGTGCCATGGACGCCGGCAACATGCTCAAGCCGCTGCTCGCCCGGGGTGAGCTCCGTCTCATCGGTGCCACCACGCTGGACGAGTTCCGCAAGCACATCGAGAAGGACCCGGCGCTCGAGCGCCGCTTCCAGCAGGTCTTCGTGTCCGAGCCTTCGGTCGAGGACTCGATCGCGATCCTTCGCGGCCTCAAGGAGCGCTACGAGGTGCACCACGGTGTCCGGATCCAGGATGCCGCGCTCGTCGCCGCCGGCGTCCTGTCGGACCGCTACCTCACCGGCCGCTTCCTGCCCGACAAGGCCATCGACCTGGTGGACGAGGCCGCCTCGATGCTGCGCATCGAGATCGACTCCATGCCCACCGAGATCGACCAGGTCGATCGGCGCATCCGTCAGCTCGAGATCGAGCGGGTGGCGCTCGAGAAGGAGACCGATGCCGCATCGGTCGAGCGCCTCACCGCGCTGGACGAGGAGCTCGCCAACCTCCGCGAGGAGCTCGCCGGCATGCAGGCGCACTGGCAGTCCGAGAAGGAGGCCATCGCCGACATCCGGATCCTGAAAGAGACCGTCGAGCACGTTCGCGGACAGATCGAGACACTCGAGCGCGACGGTGATCTCGCCGGTGCGGCCGAGCTGCAGTACGGGCGCCTTCCCGAGCTCGAAGCCCAGATCACCGCGGCCGACGGCCACCTCGCCGAGCTCCAGGCCGATCGCAAGATGCTGAAGGAAGAGGTCGACGAGGAGGACATCGCCGAGGTCGTCAGTCGCTGGACCGGTGTGCCCGTCTCCCGGCTCATGGAAGGCGAGGTCGAAAAGCTCGTGCGACTGGAGGACGTCCTCCACGAGCGGGTGGTCGGCCAGGACGACGCGGTGTCGGTGGTCGCCAACGCCATCCGGCGCAGCCGGGCCGGCCTGTCCGATCCGAACCGGCCGATCGGCTCGTTCCTGTTCATCGGCCCGACCGGTGTGGGCAAGACCGAGCTCGCTCGGTCGCTCGCCGACTTCCTCTTCGACGACGAGCGGGCGATGGTCCGGATCGACATGTCCGAGTACATGGAGAAGCACTCCGTGTCCCGCCTGATCGGTGCGCCCCCCGGCTACGTCGGCCACGACGAGGGTGGCCAGCTCACCGAGGCGATCCGTCGCCGCCCCTACGCCGTCGTCCTCTTGGACGAGGTCGAGAAGGCCCACGCCGACGTCTTCAACGTGCTGCTCCAGCTGCTCGACGACGGCCGGCTGACCGACGGCCAGGGTCGAACGGTGGATTTCAGCAACGTGGTGCTGATCATGACGTCGAACCTGCCGGGCGAACCCCAGGACTTCTTCCGTCCCGAGTTCGTCAACCGCATCGACGACATCGTCCGCTTCGAGCCGCTCGACTTCTCGGCCCTCAGCGAGATCGTCGACATCCAGCTGGCGCACCTGCGGCGCCGTCTCGAGCCCAGGCGAATGGCGCTGAAGATCGACGATGCCGCCCGCGCGGCGTTGACCGAGCGTGGGTACGACCCCGCCTTCGGTGCTCGGCCGCTCAAGCGGGTGATCCAGCGGGACCTCGGCAACCCGCTGGCGATGCTGTTGCTGGAAGGTCGATTCGCCGACGGCGACGACATCCTGGTCTCGCTGGGAACCGACGGCGAGTTCGTCTTCAGCTGACGCCTTCGGTCGAGCTCGCCGCTGGGCGGGCGGGCCGAAAATGCGGGAACGGGGGTGGCTTCGATCACGATGACCGAGCCCACCCCCGTTCGCGGTGGCAGTCTTCTCCGGGTGGAGAACGGCGTCATCCTGGTCCAGTCGTCGGGCGCGCGGGTGGATGGTCGGACCGGCCAGCGGATCGGTGGACCGGTGGGCGCGCGCGACGGGTGATCGTCTGGCAAGCTGCGACCATGGAAGCGATCGATCTCACCGGGTTCGCGTGTCCTCGCTGCGGCCAGACCGTCGCCGACGAGTACTACGGGCCATGCGCCACCTGCCGCGACGTTCTGCGTGCCGAACAGGGCGGTGACGGTCGAGAGGTCGAGGCTGCGGCCTACGAACCCAAGATGAACGTCACGCCGAACGCGGTCGCCCTCAAGGACTGACCGTGGCCGAGCTCGCCGGCCTCGTCGCACCGGCCCACACGGTGCTGCTGACGATGGAGTGCCAGCGCGGGATCATCGGCGACCTGTCGGCGTTCCACGACCTGGTCGGATCGGCGCGCGACGGCGGTGTCCTCACCAACGGCCCACGAGTGGCGGCCGGCGCCAGGTCGGCGGGGGTCCGGGTCGTGCACTGCACCGCCGAACGCCGGCCGGACGGCGCCGGGTCGATCGACAACTGCCGCATGTTGGCCGGCGCGGCTGCCGTCCACGGGCAGGGCGGGGGGATCGACCAGGGGACGGATGGCGCCGAGCTCGTCCCGGCCTTCGGGCCCGAACCGGACGACCTCGTGGTGGCCCGACTGCACGGGCTGACCCCGTTCACCGGCACCTCGCTCGACCAGGTCGTGCGCAACCTCGGCGCCACCACCGTCGTTGCCATCGGGGTGTCCCTCAACATCGGGGTGCTCGGGCTGGCGCTGTCGGCCGTGGACCTGGGGTACCAGGTCGTCGTCGTCGGCGACGCCGTGGCCGGTGTGCCCCTGGAGTACGGGCGCGAGGTCCTCGACGGGACGTTGTCGCTGGTGGCCACGGTGGTCCAGACCGACCAGCTGCTGGACGCCTGGGGCGCGGGCTGAGCCTGCGGGCCCGCGGCCGATTTCCCCGCGGCCGGACAGGCACTACATTGTGCCCAGCGTCACACCTGGAGGTTGGTGCGCCCGATGGCAGACGATCAGCGCGAGTCCCGCATCGTGGTCGGTGTGGAGGGGTCGGGCGGCGCCAAGGCGGCGCTGCGATGGGCCATCGTCGAGGCCGGCTTCCGCAACGCCCGCGTGGAGGTGGTGACCGCCTACTCGAACACGTACGTGCCGGCCTCGCCGGACTTCAACTACGTGCCGCTCGATCCCGGTGACCTCGAGGCCGAGGTCACCCGCATGCAGGGCAACGTGGTCGACGAGGTGGTGGCCGACCTGGGCGACACCGGCGTGGAGATCCGCCGGATCGTGCGCCGGGGGCGACCCGCCGACACCTTGATCAAGGCCGCCGAGGGCGCCGACATGCTGGTCGTCGGCTCTCGCGGCCGCGGCGGGTTCCGCGGCCTGCTCCTGGGATCGGTCAGTCAGACCATCGCGCACCACGGTGACTGCCCGGTCGTGATCGTGCGTCCGGACCTCGAGGTCGACTGACCCACTCAATCCTGCACGGCTCGCTTGATGTTCGCGAGCGCGTTCTTCTTGAGCTCCTGGACGGACGGGGCGTGTTGGGCGAGTGCCTGCATCTCGGTGGCGCCGCGGATCGCCGTGCGCATCCCCATGATCTCCATGCCCCGCCGCACCGACCGCTTGTTGATCTGTTGGAGGTCGGGCGCCACCTTCGCCACCCGGGATGCGACGTCGAGGACTTCCGCCTCCAGCTCGTCCGCCGGGAACGACCGGTTGGCGAAGCCGATCTCGGCAGCGGTGCGGCCGTCGATGGCGTCACCGGTGAGCATCAGCTCCATGGCGTGGCGGACGCCGACGAGCCACGGGTGATAGTTGAAGTCGGGCGGGCTCAGCATCTTGACCACCGGATGGCCCACCTCGGCGTCCTCGGCGACGTAGACGAGGTCGCAGGCCGCGGCCAGCTCGGTCGCACCGGCCAAGGCGTAGCCGTGGATCTCGGCGATCACGGGCTTGGCCAGATCCCACAGGCGCAGCCACGCTTCCGTGACGTGGCGGGCCCACTGCCCGTCGCCGCCGGCGGTGTGGAACGGCGCATCGGTCATGAGGCCGCCGCTCGTGAGGTCGTAGCCCGAGGAGAAGCACGGCCCCGCACCCCGGATGATCGTGACCCGGACGTCGTCGTCGCCGTCGTGGGCCTCGAGGGCGTCCATGATCTCGTTTCGCATCGGCGTCGAGATCGCGTTCCGTTTCTCGGGCCGGTTCATGGTGATGCGCCGCACGAGCGGCCGAGGCTCGTCGACGAGGATGAACTCGTAGGTCATGGCGAGCATCGTGCCACGCCATCGCACGGCGTTGCGGTGGTCAGCGCCAGGCCCAGACCGGCTCCTCGACCCGGTCGAGCCGGACGGTACGGCCGTGCATGGCCACCTCGCGGAATTGCCAGAGCAGCGCGCCGGTGGGCGCGTGGATCAGGCGATTCCGCAGCGGCAGCTGGAGCACGGGGAGCTCGCTCTCCTCGATGGGGATCCAGCGGGGCGAGTCGGGACGGTCCAGCTCGTCGAGGCCGATGACGAAGATCTGGTCGACCTCCTCGGGCTGGGCCTCGAACCGGACCTCGGTGTCGGGCCAGATCACGACCGGGGTGATCACGTACCCCGATCGGGTCGGATAGTCGTCGAGCACCCCGAGGACCTCACCGTGCGACGCAGCGACGCCCACCTCTTCGTGGAGCTCCCGCCGCGCCGCCTCCGGAGGTGTCTCGCCCGCGTCGAGGCGGCCGCCCGGCAGCGCGTACTGGTGCGAGTGGGCGCGCAGGCCCACGCTGCGACGCGTCAGGACGAACCCGGCGCCCTCGGGCCCCGGCACCACGGTGATGGCCACCGCGGCGTGTCGACGGTCGGGATCGTCCAGGGTCACCCGGTCGTGGGCGGCGAGGTTGGCAGCGAGGCGCCGTCGGAGCGCGTCGTCGTGGTCGACGGGATCGCCCGACGGCGGGGTCAGCGGGCCTGCCACACCGGCGGGCGCTTCTCGACGAATGCCAGGGGGCCTTCCTTGGCGTCCTCGCTTGCCGCGACGGGTGCAAACGCGCGAGCGGCGATGCGGATCCCCTCGGCGTCGTCCACCAAGGCGCCGCCCAGCACCGCCTGGCGCGTTGCGCGGACGGCGAGCGGGGCGTTGGCGTTGATGCGGTCGGCCAGCTCGATCGCCTTGTCCACGACCTCACCCGGCTGGCACAGGATGTTGACGAGGCCGAAGCCGTGCGCCCGCTCGGCGGTGATGTTGTCGCCGGTGAGGGCGACCTCCATGGCGATGTTCGGTGGCAGCTTCTTGGGGAGGCGAGCGGTGCCGCCCGCCATGGCCACGAGGC
The DNA here is from genome assembly GCA_965262315.1 of Acidimicrobiales bacterium. GTDB lineage: Bacteria > Actinomycetota > Acidimicrobiia > Acidimicrobiales > UBA8592 > JBCCFK01. The sequence continues at coordinate 15,188 of CBDHFJ010000115.1, read as the reverse complement.
ATCGCTTGACCTCGGGCAGCCCGAACTCGGCGTTCGTCGAGGCCACGACCATGTCGCAGGCCAGGACGAGTTCGCAGCCACCGGCCACGGCGAAGCCGTCGACCGCGGCGATGACCGGCTTGGTGCGCTCGCGGACGACGAAGCCGCCGAAGCCGCCGCGCTCGGTGCCGAGGTTGGCGTTGCCGGCGGCGATGGCCTTCAGGTCGGCGCCGGCACTGAACACGGGGCCGTTGGCGGCCAGGATGCCCACCCACACCTCGTCGTCGGCCTCCATCCGGTCGACGGCCTCCTCCAACGCGACAGCGAGCTCGTTGCTCACCGCGTTGCGGGCCTCGGGGCGGTTGAGGGTGATGATGGCGACCCGACCACGGGTCTCGTATTCGACGATCATGCTCGGGACAATAGGTGGCTACGACGTGGGGCGCTTCAGCGCGGACCGGGCCTCCTCGACCCGAGCGCCCGCCTCACAGCCGGGCAGGTGGTCGTTGACCAGCCCCATCGCCTGCATGAACGCATAGATCGTGGTGGGGCCGACCCAGGTCCAGCCCCGCCGCTTCAGGTCTTTGCTGATGCGGGTCGATGTCTCGGTGATCGACGGCACCGGGAAGGCCCAATCGTCGCGGAGGTCCGGTTCGCGTTCGGTTGGTTCGTGCGACCAGAAGTAGGCCGCGAGGGACCCGAACTCCTCTTGGAGTGCGAGGGCTCGGTCGGCGTTGTTGATCGTGGACTCGATCTTGGCGCGGTGGCGCACGATGCCCGCGTCGTTCAGGAGGCGGTCGACGTCCTTGCCCGTGTACGAGGCCACCGCATCGATGTCGAAGCCGTCGAAGGCCGCCCGGAAGTTCTCGCGCTTGCGCAGGATGGTGATCCAGGCGAGGCCGGACTGGAAGCCCTCCAGGCACACCTTCTCGAACAGGCGGGTGTCGTCGACGACCGGCATGCCCCACTCGTGGTCGTGGTAGGTGAGGTACAGCTCATCGTCGGTGCCGGGCCACCAGCAGCGGGCGACGCCGTCCTCGCCGACCATCAGCCACTCGCGTTCGTCGCTCATGGATCGACCTCGACCTCGGCCACGATGGCGTCGACTTCGATCTCGAGGCGCCATGCGGGATCGATGAAGCCGCTGACCTCGACGATGGTGTCGGTTGGCATCGTGCCGTCGAGGACCTCACGTCGGACGGCGGAGACGACCTCGAAGTCGGCGCGATCGACCAGCATCGTCCTGGTGCGCACGATGTCGTGCAGCCCGGCCCCGGCTGCCTCGAGCGCCTCGGCGATGATCTCCCAGATCCGAACCGCCTGGGCCCGGACGTCGTCGGCGTCGACATTCGAGCCGTCCTGGTTGATCGCCGCCGTCCCGCCGACGTTCACGTGGGGCCCCACCCGGACCGCACGGGAGAGTCCGATGCGTGCTTCGTTGGGTCCGCCGAGGCGGATCTCGGTTCGAGCCATGGTGGCTCCTTCCTGCCAGGGCCGGTGCCACCACGCGCACGTCGTGGTGGTGCCGGCGGGAATCTCGGTGTAGCCGCCGTCGCGGATGACGGTGGTGGCCGAGTCGAGCAACTCGCGCCACAGCTCGGGCGTCGGGTGGACGACCCGGATCGGGCGTCCGGCGCGGGCCCACGCGGCCTGCTCGTCCGGTCCCGTGGTCATCCACGCGCGTTGGGCCGCGTGCGCACACTGCGCCGCCTGCTTGCCCCAGCTCATGTCCACGTCCGGCGTCACCGCGAGCGTGAGCCCGCCCACCGGCGCCACGTGGTCCACGCGGGCGGGAGCCGGCAGGTCGGTGGACTGGATCTGGAGCTTGGCGACCGGGCCGGCGACCTCCGCCATCGGGCCCGGGACGAAGGCCCGCACCTCGACACCGTCGAGGGAGACCGTCACCCCCTCGGCTTCGGTCGCTCGGAGCCAGGCCGATCCCCGGCCACGGCGCACGAGCTTGCGGATCCGGGCACCGTTCCAGGCGGCGACGGCCTCGTGCCACGCACCGCCGGGAGCGGACCGGCGATCGGCCAGCAGCTCGATGGTGGCCAGCGCGGCCGCCCGGCAGATGTCGGCGACCGCGGGCGCGCGGTTGCGTTCGACCCGCACGCCGAGCTGGAGTGCCAGCGGTGACTCCTCGGTCATCGAGCCTCCGCCTGCATCAGGCGAGGTAGCTCGCTCGGAGGCGCTCGATGTCATCGGCGCCGAAGCCGAGCGCGTCGGCCAGGTAGGCCTCGCGCGAGGGCCAGGAGGCGTCGACGGCGTCGAGCGCTCCCTGCAGGTACGACTCGTCGACGCGCAGGAACGGCAGCATGACCTCCGCGTCGATCCCGCGGCCCCGGTAGTACTCCAGGCGCTGCTCGACCGGGCGATGCACGTTCGACAGCAGGTAGTGCTCCATCAGGTCGTCGTCGCCGATGCCCAGCGCGATCCCGACCAGGGTCGCGGCCCAGCCGGCGCGGTCCTTGCCGGCCGAGCAGTGGAACAACAGGGGCTGTTCGGCGTCGACCACGAGCCGCAGGAACCGGGCGTAGACCGCCTGCTTTCGCCGGGTCGGTCGCCTGGGCGACGGTCTGTTCGACCGCCTGGGTCGCGGCCTGGCCGCCGCCGTAGCGCGCCTTGATCGCGTCGGCGTCTCCGTCCATGAGCATGCGGCGGAACTCGGCGCCGGCTCCACCAGGGTCGGCGACCGGCAACAGCACGCCCTCCGCACCGGCGGGCAGGCGGTCGTGGCCGCCGTCGCCGTCGCGGTCTGCATCCTGGCGGAAGTCGACCACCGGGCCGATGCCCAGCGGGGTCAGCTGAGCGAGATCGTCGTCGGTGGCCTCGGCCAGATGGCCGCTGCGGTACAGACGGCCGTGCGCGATCGTGCCCAGGCGTCCACTGAGACCGCCCATCTCGCGGAAGTTGAGGACTCCGGCGAGCGTGGGCGGGGAGGGGGGTGAGGAGTCGGTCATGGTCCCGAAAGTAGTGTCCGACGCATGGACGTTCGCCAGCAGACCATCGACATCGTCAAGGCGAAGGGACTTCGCCGCCTGCCCGAGCCGGTGCAACTCGCCTCGGGTGCGATGAGCGACGTGTTCGTGGACGGCAAGCTCGCCGTCGCCCATTTCGACGATCTCGAGGTTGCGAGCCGAGCGATCGTCGACGCGCTCCGGCTCGCCGGGGTCGAGTTCGACGCGGTCGGCGGGCCCACCCTGGGCGCGGACGCGCTGACGATCGGGATCGCCGGCGTCGCCCGCTGCCGCTGGTTCTTCGTGCGCAAGGAGCCCAAGGGGCGGGGCACCAACCAGCTCATCGAGGGCACCCGCCTGAGCGAGGGCGATCGGGTGATCATCGTCGAGGACGCGATCACCACCGGCGGCTCGCTGATGAAGGCGGTCGACGCGGTGGAGGCCGAGGGGGCCGTCTGCGTGGCCGTCGCCACCCTGATCGACCGTGGCGACAGCGCCCGCCCGCTGATCGAAGGGCGGGGCATGCAGTACTTCCCGATGGCCACCTACGCCGACCTCGGGATCGACCCGGTGATTCCCCCGTCGGCCTGAAGGACGCGAACGTGCGACCCCGGGTGGGGTCGCACGTCACGGGTTGGCTGGGCGTTCGGGCGTCGGCAAGTCAGCGTCGGAGCTTCATCGCTGCGACCGACCCGACCATGAGGGCGACGCCCACGACGAACAGCAGGGCCAGCAGCAGACCGACGGGCGACGAACCGCCGTCGGTGTCGAGGCCGGCAGCCACGGCCACCTCGTCCTCACCGGTGGCCACCTCGACGGCGTCGGTCTCGGTGCCCTCGATCTCGTCGCCGGCCTCGGCCTCGTCGGTGGCCTCGATCTCGTCGCCGGCGTCGGTCGGGTCGGTGGGCTCGATGTCCCCGGTGTCAGCGATCTCCTCGCCGGTGTCGCCGGCGCCGGCGTCGGCGCCGTGGCCGCCCGATGGCTGCTCGGTCGGGGCCGGGGCCGGGGTCGGCTCGGCCGGTGCGGGCGTCGGGTCCGGCTCGGGCACGGGGCAGTCGAAGAACCAGCCGTCGGTGTGGATGGCCTCGCCGTCCGCCTCGATGGTGAATGCCACGAAGGTGTTCGGGGCCACCGCGAGCGGCTGGACGCTGCTGGTGCCGGGCAGCACCAGCCCAGGTGCGAACGGCAGGTCCTCGTAGTGGACACCCATCGTCGCCACGTCGGGTCCGTGATTGCCGAGCTCGACCCACGCCTGGCCGACGCCGCAGTTGGGGATGAACTCGAACCACGGGTCCGCGCTGAGGCAGTCGACGTCGAGCACGGTGTCGAGCAGCGTGCTCGTGCCTTCGACCCGCACGGCAACGGATGAGTTCTCCTCGGCCGGGTACGAGTCGATCCAGGCCAGGCCGGGGCCCACGGCCGGGTTCGCGACGAGTTCGTCGTCGATCCAGACCTCGAGGACCACGAAGGCCGCGGTCGGATTGCCGATCTCCACGTCGATCATCCCGTCGGTGCAGTCGACCTCGGCGTCGGCAGAGACCGGGGGGAGGGGAATGACGATGTCGTCGAGGATGTCGAGCTCGAGCGGCACGTCCGGTTCGACGATGTCGTCGAGTTCGACGAGCTCGAGCTCGTCGAACGGGGCCGCCGACGCCGCGGGGGCCAGCGCCAGGACCGCCGCGGTCAGCAGGAACAGCGCCGCGAGTGCTCGCGCTGCCACTCGGCGACCGGTGGGTGTGGTGTGGGGGTTGGGGGTGTTCATGGGTCCGTCTCCTCGGGAGTTGGGGGTTGGTGTGTGGGGGAGACGCCGACTGCTGCCGATCCCTACACCCCAGCCGAAGAAATTCTCGAGATTCTCCAACTCACATATGTTGTTGACATATATATGTTGTTCACCTATGTTGACTGCATGCCGGATCATCCACGAGATCGTCGCAAGCGCCGCCACGGCCGAGGCCGCCGCACGGGCGCCGTGGCTCGTTTCGTCGAGCCGGCCGTGCTGCTGCTGCTCCGAGAGGGCAACGCGCACGGCTACGAGCTCGCCGACGAGCTGACCGCGTTCATGCCGGTGGAGCGCGTCGATGTCGGGAATCTGTATCGACTCCTCCGCAAGTTGGAGGACGACGGCCTGGTCGCGTCCGAATGGGACGAAGGCGAGGCGGGCCGCGCCAAGCGCGTCTACGAGATCACCGATGACGGCATCGAAGCCCTCGACGACTGGGCGGAACGCCTCCGTGGCACCGCCGATGCGCTGACCAGATTCCTGGACCGGCACGACCGAGGGCGAGCGACCCCGACCAATGACGAGGGCGTCGATGACACCCACCACATCCCTCGGCCCGACGACGGGCCTGACGTCGCCACCGATCGAACAGAAACGGCCGACGTCGACTGACGACCCCCACGAGGAGACGACCGCATGTCGAGAAGCCGACACACCACATCCATCCGCTACGACTCCAACGACCCCGACGGACCGCAGGTCCGCGTCGACCACGACGACACCCCCCGCTCCGACGAGGAGCGCCTGGCTCGCAAGCGGGCGCGCAAGGACCGACGTCGGCGGGCGCACGCCGCCCGCCTGGATCGCCGACGCGGTCGACGTCATCGTGACCACGATGGCGGCCGACCCGCTGGCGGTCACGGTCATCGACCCGACTGGGACGACGTTGCCGAGCTCGAGCGCCACCAGCGAGACCTCGAACAGCACGAGGCGGACATCCATGCCCGCATCGCCACCGTTCGGGCCCGCATCCTGGAGCTTCGGGGCGAGCCACGCTGACGGACCCCCGCCGACCATGAGCAGTTGAGCGCCGACGGTCCCGAGGTCCTACCCTCGGGACCGTTCGCGCGTCGGCACCAGGAGGGGACCGCATGACGATGGCCGCATCAGACGACCGGGTCGTGGCCGCAACCGATCCGGGCAAAGGCCTCCCCGGACGCGTCACCATCCCCGGTTACGCCACCCAGCTCGGGCCTCTGGGACACCTCGCCGCGGAACGACACCGCCTGGCAGCTCTCGAATGGGAGCACTTCGACGTCACGCTCCAGTCCGCCACCGTCGGCGGTGAGATCCACGGCATCGACCTGCGGCAGGACCTGCGCGACGAGGTGTTCGCCGACGTTCGCCAGGCCCTCTGGGAGTACAAGGTTCTCTTCTTCCGCGACCAGCCCCTCACCGCGGACCAGCACGTCCGGTTCGCCCGCCGGTTCGGTGAGCTCGAGGTCCACCCGTTCATCCCGTCCAACACGGGCGAGCCCGAGCTCGTCCGGTTCGAGAAGGACGCAGAGGCCGGCGGCTACGAGAACGGCTGGCATCACGACGTCACGTGGCGGCGAACCCCGTCCCTCGGAGCGATGCTCCGTGCCGTCACGGTGCCGCCGACCGGGGGAGACACGCTGTTCTGCGATGCCAACGCCGCGTACGAAGGCCTCGACGACGAGACCAAGGAGCAGATCTCGGGCCTGGTCGCCGTCCACGACTTCATGCAGGCGTTCCGCCGTCAGGTGCCGCCGGAGAAGATGGACGAGATGCGCGAGAAGTACCCGCTCGCTCCACACCCGGTCGTCATCGCCCACCCCGTCACCGGGAAGCCGCTGCTGTACGTGAACCGGTTCTTCGTCAGCCACATCGAGGGCATGGACGAGGACGAGAGTTGCGCACTGATCGACCGGCTCTGCCGCCAGTTCGACACCGTCGAATACCAGTGCCGGTTCCGGTGGCAGCCGGACTCGATCGCGTGCTGGGACAACCGTGCGGTGCAGCACTACGCGTCGAGCGACTACTACCCCGACGTCCGGGTGATGGAGCGGGCCAGCGTGGCCGGCGACGCCCCGGCGGCGTACCGCGGCTGAACCGACGCCGACTGGTCGAAGTGGCAGCGAAGGGTTTGGATTTCCCAGGGCTGCCCAATATCGTTGGCACTCGCACCGTGAGAGTGCCAACCGGCAGCTGATTCCCACGGTGCGTGTCCGAAATCCCAACGTCTGAGGAGACGCGCAGCAATGAACCTGGAGCCCCGCGAGGACCGACTTGTCGTCCGGCCCAGCGAGTCCGAGGCCACCACGGCCAGCGGCCTGGTCATTCCCGACACCGCCAAGGAGAAGCCGCAGCAGGGTGAAGTTCTGGCTGTCGGCCCGGGCAAGCGCTCGGAGCAGACCGGTGAGCTGATCCCCGTCGACGTCGCTGTCGGCGACACCGTCATCTACGCCAAGTACGGCGGCACCGAGATCAGCCACGGCGGCGACGACCTGCTGATCCTGTCGGCCCGCGACGTGCTGGCCGTCGTCAAGTAGTCCCTTTCGCAGACGCAACAAGGACAACCACATGGCAAAGATGCTGAAGTTCGACGAGGACGCGCGCCGCAAGCTCGAGGCGGGCGTCAACCACCTGGCCGACGCGGTCAAGGTCACCCTCGGCCCGAAGGGCCGCAACGTGGTGCTGGACAAGAAGTTCGGTGCCCCCACCATCACCAACGACGGTGTCTCGATCGCTCGCGAGGTCGAGCTCGAGGACCCGTTCGAGAACATGGGTGCCCAGCTGGTCAAGGAGGTGGCCACCAAGACCAACGACGTCGCCGGTGACGGCACCACCACCGCCACCGTGCTGGCCCAGGCCATGGTCAAGGAAGGCCTCCGCAACGTGGCCGCCGGCGCCAACCCGATGGTCCTGAAGCGGGGCATCCAGGCTGCGGTCGACGCCGCAGTCGCCTCCATCGCCAAGCAGAGCGTCGGCGTGGCCGACTCGAAGTCGCAGATCGCCAGCGTGGCCTCCATCTCGGCCGCTGACGAGAGCGTCGGCAAGATCCTGGCCGAGGCCATCGACAAGGTCGGCAAGGACGGCGTGGTCACCATCGAGGAGTCGAACACCTTCGGCATGGACCTCGACTTCACCGAGGGCATGCAGTTCGACAAGGGCTTCCTGTCCCCCTACTTCGTGACCGACCCCGAGCGTCAGGAAGCGGTCCTCGACGACCCGTACATCCTGTACAACCAGGGCAAGATCAGCTCGGTGCAGGACCTCCTGCCCGTGCTCGAGAAGGTCATGCAGTCGGGCAAGCCGCTGCTGATCATCGCCGAGGACATCGAGGGCGAGGCCCTGGCCACCCTCGTGGTCAACAAGATCCGCGGCACCTTCAACTCGGTCGCCGTCAAGGCCCCGGGCTTCGGTGAGCGCCGCAAGGCCATGCTCCAGGACATGGGCATCCTCACCGGCGGTCAGGTCATCGCCGAAGAGGTCGGCCTGAAGCTGGACGGTGTCACCCTCGACCTGCTGGGCACCGCTCGCAAGGTCATCGTGACCAAGGACAACACCACCATCATCGAGGGCGCCGGCAAGGGCTCCGACGTCGAGGGTCGGATCGCTCAGATCCGCGCCGAGATCGACAACACCGACTCCGACTGGGACCGCGAGAAGCTCCAGGAGCGTCTCGCCAAGCTCGCCGGCGGCGTCGCCGTCGTCCAGGTCGGCGCTGCCACCGAGGTGGAGCTCAAGGAGAAGAAGCACCGCATCGAGGACGCCCTGTCGGCCACGCGTGCGGCCATCGAGGAGGGCATGTGGTCGCCGGCGGCGGCACCGCCCTGCTGCGGGCCCGCGCTGCTGTCGACAAGGTCGCCAAGGGCCTCGAGGGTGACGAGGCGACCGGCGCCAAGATGGTGTCGACCGCCCTGTCGGCTCCCGCCAAGCTCATCGCCGAGAATGCCGGCTACGAGGGCTCGATCATCGTCCGCGAGGTCGAGAACGAGAAGGGTTCGGTTGGCTTCAACGCCGCCAAGGGCAAGAACGAGGACCTCATCAAGTCCGGTGTCATCGACCCGGCCAAGGTGACCCGCGCTGCGCTCCAGAACGCGGCCTCGATCGCCAGCCTCCTGCTCACCACCGAGGCGCTCGTCGCCGACAAGCCCGAAGAGGCCCCCGCCATGCCGATGCCTGGCGGTGACCCGATGGGCGGCATGGGTGGCATGGGAATGATGTGATCCGTCCTCGAACGGATTGATCTGGTGAGCGCCGGGCCTTCGGGCCCGGCGCTCTCGCGTCCTGGGTCAGCCTTCGGGCTGCATCAGCTGGAAGGCACCGTGTTGCGGGTCGTGGACCACGGCCGTCGTACCCACGCCTGGGATGGGGAAGGGCTCCTGGGCGATGGCGCCCCCGTTGGCGGTCACTGCGGCGATGGAGGCCTGGATGTCGTCGACGGTGAAATAGACGGCCCAGTGGTTGGGGACCTGCTCGGGGACCTGCGGGGGCATGGCCATGAGGCCGCCCATACCCTCGTCGTTGGTGCCGCCCTTGATGAGGTGGTACATGCCCTGGCCCATGTCGATGCTGTCGTACTCCCAGCCGAAGACCTGGCTGTAGAAGGGCAGTGCGGCATCGATGTCGCGGGTCATGAGCTCGTTCCAGCCCATGGTGTTGGCGACGTTCCCGACCTGCGCACCGATGTGGTCGCCGGGTTGCCACACCGAGAAGGCGGCACCGGTCGGATCGGCGAAGACCGCCATCTGGCCCGACGTCATCACCTGCATGGGCGGCATCATCACGGAGCCGCCGGCGCTCTCGACGGCGGCCGCGGTGGCGGCGACGTCGTCGGTGGTGATGTAGGTGTTCCAGATGGCGGGCATGCCGTCCATGCCCGGCGCCTGACCGCCGAGGCCGGCGACAGCCTTGCCGCCGAGCCGGACATCACGTAGACGCGGTTGCCCTGATCATCGAACTGGTCCTCAGCGTCCCAGCCGAAGACGGCGGTGTAGAACGCGACCGACGCATCGACGTCGGGCGACATCAGGTCGGTCCAGGACGGGGTGCCTGGGGCGTGGGCGGTGAACTCGGCCATGAGAAACCTCGCTTGTGGGTGCTTGGGTGCGGATCGAGGGACGTTGGCCTGGGTCAACGCGGACACTACCGCCTGGCGGTGACACTCGGCCCGGGGCGGCTCCGCTCTCGTCTGCGGGGAGGGCTCGGAGCGACTGCAGCACCCAACCGAGAAAATCGACCAGGGAGTCCCACTCGTACCAGGCCTCCTCCCGCGTGTCATCGGCGGTGTCGTACGCACTCTCGACGTGGAACACCTTCGAGGTGTGGAGGTCATAAGCGAACTGGGTGCCGTCGCCTTCCTTGCCGATGCACAGGAACCCTTGCGCGAGGAGGTCTGCGCCCGGCTCCAGTTCGTCGTGTTCGACCAGTAGGGACTCGACGTCGTGGAACTCGACCAGCGGCCCGAACGCCACGTCGGGAATGCAGTGGTCGACGTACTCGCCGATGTCCTCCGGGAGTCGCACTCCCAGCTGGGTGAGCAGTGGCTGCAGCGGAAGTCGGCCGGACGCGAACGTCGGAGGATCGTTGCCGTCGACACGCCTGACCTCTCGGCCGATCTGGGTCATCGTGTCTCGGATCGACTGCATCAGGCGCTGGCGGTTCGCAGGTCGGCGACCAGGGCACCGAGCAGCTTCGATGCGCCGAAGCGGAAGCGGTCGGGGTGCATCCAGTCCTCGCCGAGGTGTGCGCGAACCAGATCGAGGTAGGCACGAGCGTCGTCGCTCGACCGGACGCCGCCCGAGACCTTGATGCCGACCTGTCGGCCGGTGGCATCGTGGTGGGCGGCGACGCGCGACGCGATCTCGGCCACGGCTTCGGGGGTCGCGGACGGACTGGTCTTGCCGGTCGAGGTCTTCACGAAATCGGCGCCGGCGGCGATCGCTGCGTCGGTGGCCGGGCCGATGAGACCCGCCTCGGCCAGCTCACCGGTCTCGAGGATGACCTTGAGCGCGGCATCGCCGGCAGCGTCGCGCATCCGCTCGAGCTCGGCAGCCGCGTCGTCGAGACGGCCGCTGAGCGCGAGCGACCGGTTGATGACCACGTCGATCTCGTGGGCGCCGGCGTCGCGGGCCGCAGTGATCTCCAGCAGGCGCGCGTCGAGCGGGGTGAGGCCTGCGGGGAAGCCTGCCGCGACCGACGCCACCTTGACGGAGCTGCCCGCGACCGCCTCGGCGGCAGTCGGCACGAGGAACGGGTACACGCAGACGGCGGCGGTGGGGCCCACCGACGGGTCCTCCTCGTCGGGTCGAACCGCCTCGGCACACAGCGCCCGGACTCGCTCGGGGGTGTCGCTTCCCTCGAGGGTCGTCAGATCGATGCAGCGGATGGCGAGGCGGAGGTCGTCGAGAAGGTCAGCCATGGAAGCGACGCTAGCGCCGGCGGTGGCTACCCTTCGATCGCATGAACGATCGTCCGGCACCCAACCCCGCCAAGCTGCTCGAGTCCTGGATGGAGTGGGAGCGGGGTGAGACGCCTCCGGGCCGCGTGATGTCCAACCTGAAGACCGGCGGGCTCCGCGAACTCCTGGAGTCGATGGTCGAATCGGCCGGCTGATCGAGCTGACGATGCCAGCTCGCGGCGGGCCGCAGCGGATCCCGCGTCCGGACACCTGGAAGATGGGTGGCCCGCCGCCGTGGGCCGAACGGGACCCAGGCGAGCTGTCGCTCGAGCTCGTCGAGCGTGCGCTCAGACGCCGCGGCCCGGGTGGCCTCGTCGGTCCGCAGCCCGAGGCCGGCAACCGGCGGTCGGCGGTGCTGGTTCCGCTGTACGAGGACGACGGCGAGGTGCACGTCGTGCTCACTCGGCGTTCGCCCCACATGCGGTCGCACACCCACGAGGTCGCCTTCCCCGGCGGCCGTGTCGATCCCGAGGACATCGACGAGTGGGACACCGCACTCCGCGAGGCCGAGGAGGAGGTGGCCCTCGACCGGGCGCTGCCGGAGCGCATCGGCGAGCTCGACTCCTTCGTCGCCGGGGGGAGCCAGTCGTTCGTGACGCCGCTGGTCGGTCGGCTCCCCGGGCCCCCCGATCTCACCCCCAGCGAGGCCGAGGTCGAGCGCATCCTCTACGTCCCCCTGAAGGAGCTGCTGCTCCCGGAGGTGTGGCGCGAGGAGATCTGGGTCCGCGACGGGCTGGTGCGCCCGATCACGTTCTTCGAGCTCCACGGCGACACCGTGTGGGGGGCCACGGGCGCGATGCTGCGTCAACTCCTGGCCATCGTCACCGGCACCGACGACACCATCGTCCGCGAGGTCTGATTCGGTCCCCCGGGAGCCGACGTCCTCCTGCGTAGACTGGTCGTTTCTTCGCACACGCCGAACGGGAGTAGGGGCAGTGGCTGAGATCGAGATCGGTCTGGGTAAGTCCGGTCGTCGAGCCTATGGATTCGACGACATCGCCATCGTGCCGAGCCGGCGCACGCGTGACCCCGAGGACGTGGACATCTCATGGGAGATCGATGCGTTCACGTTCGACATGCCGCTGATGGCGTCCCGCGATGGACGGCGTGGTCTCGCCCGAGACGGCCATCAGGATCGGCCGGCTGGGTGGTGTCGCCGTGTTGAACCTGGAAGGCCTGTGGACCCGCTACGAGGACCCGGAGCCCATCCTGGACGAGATCGCCGAGCTCGACACGGACAAGGCCACCCTGCGGATGCAGGAGCTGTACAGCTCACCCGTCATCCCCGAGCTGATCCCCGAGCGCATTCGCCAGATCAACGAGGCCGGGGTCACCTCGTGTGTCTCGGTCACCCCGCAGCGCACGGCGGCGTATGCCCCCTACATCATGGAGGCCGAGCTCGATCTGTTGGTCATCCAGGGCACCGTGGTCACCGCCGAGCACGTCTCCAAGACCGCCGAGCCACTCAACCTGAAGAAGTTCGTGCGTGAGATCCCGCTGCCGGTCATCGTCGGTGGGTGCGCCTCCTACGAGGCCGCACTGCACCTGATGCGCACGGGTGCCGCCGGCATCCTCGTCGGCGTCGGCCCCGGCCACGCGTGCACCAGCCGTGGCGTGTTGGGCATCGGTGTCCCCCAGGCCACCGCCATCGCCGACGCCCGCGCCGCTCGTATGCGTCACCTGGACGAGACCGGCGTGTACGTGCACGTGATCGCCGACGGCGGCATGGCCACCGGCGGCGACATCGCCAAGGCCATCGTGTGCGGCGCCGACGCCGTCATGGTGGGCTCGCCGCTGGCCGCCGCCCAGGAAGCGCCCGGCAAGGGCTTCCACTGGGGCATGGCCACCTTCCACCCGACGCTGCCCCGTGGCGCCCGGGTCAAGACCGACACCCGCGGCTCGCTCGAGGAGATCCTCGTGGGCCCGGCTCGCGAGAACGACGGCCGCCTGAATCTGATGGGTGGCCTGCGGACGTCCATGGCGACCTGTGGCTACAGCTCGCTCAAGGAGTTCCAGAAGGCCGAGGTCATGGTGGCCCCCGCGCTGCAGACGGAGGGCAAGTACCTCCAGAAGCAGCAGGGCGTCGGCATGGGCTGAGGCGGTCTCCCCCCGACATGATCTCGAACCCGACGGTCCTGGTCGTCGACTTCGGCGCCCAGTACGCCCAGCTCATCGCCCGCCGAGTCCGCGAGGCCAATGTGTACTCCGAGATCGTGGCCCACGATCTCGCGGCGGCCGAGTACGCGGCCATGGAGCCGGCGGGGATCATCTTCTCGGGTGGCCCGGCATCGGTGAACATCGACGGTGCCCCCCGGATCGATCCCGGCATCTACGACCTGGGGATCCCGATCCTGGGGATCTGCTACGGCGCCCAGCTGATCGCCAAGCAGCTCGGTGGCACCGTGAGCCGGTTCGAGGCCGGTGAGTACGGCCGCACCGACATGGACGTCTCCGGTGGCCGCCTTCTCGAGGGCCAGCCCGCCGAGCAGACGGTGTGGATGAGCCACTTCGACTGCATCAGCGAGGCACCAGCGGGATTCGACGTGGTCGCCTCCACGGTCAACGCGCCCGTGGCGGCGTTCGAGAGCGACCTGATCTGTGGGGTGCAGTACCACCCCGAGGTCAGCCACACGCCACACGGCCAGGCCGTGATCGAGCGCTGGCTGGACGTGTCGGGCATCGAGCGCACGTGGACGATGGCCAACGTCATCGACGAGCAGGTGGAGCTGATCCGAGCCCAGGTGGGCGACGGCCGGGCCATCTGCGGGCTCAGTGGCGGCGTCGATTCGGCGGTCGCCGCCGCCCTGGTGCACAAGGCCATCGGCCACCAGCTCACGTGCGTCTTCGTCGACACCGGCCTGATGCGCAAGAACGAGGGTGCACAGGTCGTCGAGACCTTCCAGAAGACCCAGGGCATCGAGCTGATCCACGTGCGCGCCGGCGACGAGTTCTTCGCCAAGCTCGCGGGGATCACCGAGCCCGAGGCCAAGCGCAAGGCGATCGGCGAGCTGTTCATCCGCCTGTTCGAGCGCGCCTCGGGCGGCATCGAGGACGCCAACTTCCTGGTGCAGGGGACGCTCTACCCGGACGTGATCGAGTCGGGCTCCAAGCACGCCTCCACCATCAAGAGCCATCACAACGTGGGCGGGCTGCCCGAGGACATGGAGTTCGAGTTGGTCGAGCCCCTGCGCAGCCTGTTCAAGGACGAGGTGCGAGCGGTCGGCTCGGCGCTGGGTCTGCCCGACGAGATCGTGTGGCGCCAGCCGTTCCCCGGCCCGGGCCTCGGGGTGCGGATCATCGGCGAGGTCACCCCTGACAAGGTGGCGATCCTCCAGGACGCGGACCTCATCGTTCGTGAAGAGCTGGCCAAGGCGGGCCTCGAACGGGAGATCTGGCAGTCGTTCGCCGTCCTGCCCGACATCCGCGCCGTCGGCGTGATGGGCGACGAGCGCACCTACGGCTATCCGTGCATCATCCGGGCGGTCACCAGCGAGGACGCCATGACCGCGGACTGGGCCCGCATCCCCTACGACGTGCTCGAGACCATGAGCAGCCGCATCATCAACGAGGTGCCCGGCATCAACCGGGTGGCCTACGACATCACGTCCCAAGCCTCCCGGCACCATCGAATGGGAGTGATCCGTGACTGAGATCGACGCCCCCGAGCCGGGCATCGTCGACCTCTACACCAGGGCGTCGGCCTTCTTCGGCGAGCAGGTCATCGGCATCGGCGACGAGGAGTGGGACCTGCCCACGCCGTCCGGCGACTGGATCGTCAAGGCGGTCGTGGCCCACGTGGTGGTGGCCGAAGCCCAGATGCCCGACGTGGCCAGGGGCCGGCCGTTCGAACGCTTCGACGTGGACGTCAGCATCCTCGGCCACGACCCGGTGTCGGTGTGGCGAGGCACGGCGGTCAACGCGCTCCAGGCCATCGCCGGCGCCGACCTCGACCAGATGGTCGACCACCCTGTGGGCACCATGCCGCTGCGCCACATCGTCGGCTTCCGCATCACCGAGAACCTGGTCCACGGCTGGGACATCG
>CBDHFJ010000114.1:0-19409 GCA_965262315.1 Acidimicrobiales bacterium | reverse complement strand
TTCGAGTCTTCACGGTTCCCTCGGGTACGTCGAGGAGCACCGCGACCTCCTTGTAGGTGTGACCACCGAAGTACGCCAACGACACCGCCTCGCGCTGCCCGTCGGTCAGGTCGATCAGCGACGAGCGGACCGAGGATCGGTCCTCGTTGTCCTCGACCGCCTCGGTGACCTCGTCGTAGGGGATCTCGGTCCGGGCCGCGTCCGCGGCCTCCCGGTCGCGCCGTGACTGCTCGGACCGCACCCGGTCGACGGCGCGTCGGTGCGCGATGGTCGTGGCCCACGACAGCGCCGAGCCGCGCTCGGGGTCGTACCGCGGCGCGAGCCGCCAGACCTCCACGAACACCTCCTGGGTGACCTCCTGCGCGATGGACGGATCCCGCACCACGCGCAACACGATGCCGTGCACTGTCGCGGCGGTCGCGTCATAGAAGTCGCCGAAGGCGCGCTCGTCGCCGAGGGCGGCAGCCGCGAGCGCCGACTCGGGGTCCGGGCCCCGTTGGTCGGGCACGGCGCGCAGCCGTCGGAACGGGTTCACGTCGTTCATGCTCGCACGTCCTCGGCGCAGGTCATGCACGGTGTTCGGAGCAGCACCCGGGCGCGGATTGCCGTCGGACCGAGAAATTCGCGCATCGATCCAATCCGCACACGGCTCGGCTCCGAACCAGGCCCGGCGGAGGACCTTCCGACGCCATTCCACATCCACCCACAAGGAGCACTCCCATGCGGAAACTCTTGGGCGGCGCGGGGGTCTTGGCCCTGATCGCGTCGCTGGTCATCGTGGCGGGCGGCGTCAACGCAGCCGACCACCTCGAAGCGCCGTTCGTCCAGCGTGACGGCCGGTCCGACATCAACGACATCTACGCGTTCCAGTCACCGGACAACCCGGACAACACCGTCGTGATCATGACGGTCAACCCGCTGGCCGGTGTGGCCAGCGGCACGACCTTCGACCACAAGACGAAGTACCAGTTCCTGGTGGACACCGACGGTGACCGCCGCCAGGAGCAGGTCTTCACCGTGCGGTTCTCGAAGCCGAACGACAACGGGGTCCAGCGCGTGCGTCTACGGGCCGGCCTCGCCGGCGAGCGGTCCACGCTGCTGAGCGGCCGCACCGGCCGGACGATCTCCGACGGTGGCATCACCATGACGGCGGGGACGTTCGACGATCCCTTCTTCTTCGACCTCCAGGCGTTCCTGGACCAGGTCAAGGGGCAGGGCGGCGACCGCACCTTCTGTGACGGCAACGAGGTGGACTTCTTCGCCGGTGCCAACGTGAGCGCCATCGTGATCGAGGTCCCGAGCTCGGTGCTCGGTGGTCCGGTCCACGCGTGGGCTCGGACCCAGATCGGCAAGACCACGGTCGACCGTATGGGCATCCCCGCGATCGCCACGGTGCTGATCCCCGACGGCTCCGAGGACGCATACAACGCGACCCATCCTCGCCAGGATCGTCGCTTCTGGCGTAACGACATCCGCGACTCGCTGCTGGCGCTCTCGAGCCTGGACGGTTCGCCGTACAGCCGACAGGAGGCCACCGCGATCGCCAACGTGTTGAGCCCGGACCTGGTGCCGTTCGATCCGTCGAGCGACGCCGGCTTCGAGGCCTTGAACGGCCGCAAGCTGGCCGACGACGTCATCGACGCCGAGCTCAACATCGTGACCGGTGGCTTCTTCGGCGACTCCGCCGTGTTGACCAGCGACTGTGTCGACGCCAACGACGTCCCCTTCCGGGACTCGTTCCCGTACCTGGCCCCGGCGCACTCCTGAGCGCCTGACCACCGAACCCTGATCGGGCTCACACGCGGTGGGGTGGGCGAACACCACCCCACCGCTCGGGCCCTGGAGGAATCTCTCATGACTCGCAAACTTCCGATCGCGTTGTTCATCGCAGCGCTGCTCATCGCCATCCCCGGCGTGTGGTCGATCGTCAACGATGAACCCGCCGCCGCCGATCCCATCCTCACCCCCGGTCCCGACGACGTCCGCTCCGCCGCCGAACGAGCAGCGTTCTGGGAAGGTCGCATCGCGGGCGAGACCGACTGGCTCAACCGCGTCCAGGCCGGCGCCGCGATGCTCGAGGCGGCACGTCAATCGGGCGACAAGACCACCTACGACGATGCCCTCGCCATGGCGGACGCCGCACTGGTGGCCAACCCGTCCAGTGTCGACGCCCGGGCGCTTCGCGCCGCCACCCTGTCGTCTGCGCACCGCTTCGACGAGGCGCTCATCGACGCCCGGCTGGTCCTGGATGTCGACCCGGATTCGTTCCAGGCCCATGCCGTCGCCGGCGACGCGTTGCTGGAACTCGGCCGCTACGACGAGGCCGACGACCACCTGGACGCGCTGCTCCGGGTGGCGCCCGAGTCCCCCGCAGTGCTGGCACGGCTGGCCGAGTTCGCGTGGGACACCGACGACCAACAGGGTGCGCTGACCCACAGTGAGCATGCGCTGCGGCGGGCCAACGAGGCCGGACTGAGCCCCGGCGAGCTGTCGTACTACGCGATTCGTCTCGCCCGCATGCGCATCGACACCGGTGATCTCGCCGGCGCGGAACAGCTGGCGGAGGCGGCGTTGCAGATCGCACCCGAGGTTCCGGCGGTCCACTCCACGGTCGGGTTCGTGCGCCTCGCTCAGGATCGAGACGACGACGCGATCCGGGCCTTCGAGGAGGCACTCACCCTCACCCCGCTCCGCGAAGCGGTGGCCGAGCTGGTCCCCCTCTACGACGCGGCGGGTGATGTGGACGCTGCGGCGGAGGCGGCCGACCTCCTGGCCGAACTGGGTCCCGGGCTGGAGTGACGGTCAGTCCTCGGACACCACCGGTGTGATGAACCGGTCGATGGTGAGCACCTCGCAGTCGGTCACCGATGCTGCGTCGGTCAGCCACCACGCCCGGTTCATCACGCCGACCTGGCCCGGCGCCAGATCGCGGATCCACAGGGTCCGCTCGTCCAGGCGGGCAGTGCCCGCGTTGAATGCGATGGTGACCGCGTAGGTGGCCCGTCCCTCGGTGTGGTTGGTGACCTCCCCCACCGGCTGCCACTGCTCGGCGCGGTTGCGGACACAGCCGCCGAACGCGGTGATGTCGTCCTGGGGGGCCAGCTCGTCGTCCCAGGTCCGGGTGCCGACGCCGTCGACTTCCCGGTACTCGCAGCCGGTGGCGACGGCCCCGACCAGCGCGAGCCCGGCGATGAGGGTTCGGGTGGTGCTCATGGTCACCCTGTCGAGAACCGGGCCCCGATCGGTTCGGCAGCTGGGCCGAACGACCCCGGTCGCGGTCCCCCGCTGCCGCCGGAGGTGGCCCTAGCGTCCGGGGCGTGAACGCCGGATTCGACGACCAGCTCGACGGGCCGCTGTGGCCGAGTGACGTGACCCCGCTGTGCGAGCGAGTGGCCCGACGCAAGGCCCGTGCCGGTGCGCCGCATCCGGTCGCTGCGGCACTGTCGATCTGCGCTCGGGCCCACACCCGGCTCACCCCGACCGCCTTCGCGGCGCGCGTGGGCCTCACGCGCGCCCAGGTCGATCAGCTCGAGTCCGGCCGCATCCCCTGGCGCGACATCCCCGACGGAATCGCCCTGGCCGCGGCCGACGCACCCGGGCTGGACCTGCTGGCCCTCGCCGATCTGGACGCCCGGTTGGCCGATTCGGGCGGCGCCGTCAGAGCGTGAACGCCATCTCCTCCACCAGCAGGCCCGGAAGGCGAGTGCTGGCGGTCGAGCGACGCCCGTAGCTGGTGGGGTCGAACATCACCTCGGCCTCGTCGGTCAAGCCGACCATGGCGTCGCCCAGCAGGCTGTAGATGGTGTCGTCGAACCGCATCACGTCGACCGGAGCGACGATCTCGCCGTCAGCGGCCCAGAAGGTGGCGAACCGGGTCATGCCCGTGGTGCGGCATGCCGCCCGGTCGGAGAAGTTCGAGTACCAGAGGTTGCCGACGTGGAGGCCGGTCCCCAGGCGGGCCAGCGCGTCGTCGGCCGGCACGTCACCGGGAGCGATCGCCAGGGCCTCGGGCCCCTCCCACGAGCCGGCACCGTTGGTGGCGACGCCGTACTCGGCCGCCGATCGGGGCGAGACCAGCGTGTCGCGGTAGGTGCCGTCGTCGATCAGCACGACCTCGGCGGGGCGCACGAATCCGGCCTCCTGGAAGTCGGGAGCCACGCCGCCGCCGATGTCCTCGACCACCCGAACGCGGGGATCGAGGGTGGCGGACTCGGTCACCATGCGCAACAGGGGTGTCTGCATCGTGCGGTGGCTCTTCTCGCTGAACCCGCCCCAGCACCAGAGGTCGACCAGCTCGTGCAACGCCGCCGGCGTCAGGTACGTCCGGTAGCTGCCGGGGTCCAGGGTGATCGGCTCACGATCGAGTGCCGCCAACTGCTGCCTCGACCAGTCGATCCGGCGGTGGAACACGTCGTCGTCCCACACGAAGCCGGCGTAGAGATTCTTGGCGGCCTTGTCAGCGCGCAGATGGAACGACCAGTCCAAGTTGAAGGTGGACGTCTGGTGCCAGTTGCGCTGTCCGAAGGAGTTGGCGAACCCGGTGAAGATGTCACCGGCGGCATAGATCCCCACCAGATCGGCGCCCCCCGCTGCAGCCCGGATGCGGGCAAGGGCATCGGTGGCGTCGATCAACTCGCTGGGACCTGTCGAGTCCGACGAGACCGGCTCGGTGTTGAAGAGCAGGTACGGGTCCTCGGGCACGAGCTCGCGCTGGTCGCGCAGGCGGCGAACGAGGTCGTCGATGCGGCTTCGGTCGAGATCCGGATCCCGCGAGAGGGCCACCGAACCCGCTGCGTGGCGACGCCCCGAGATCAGGTCGAGCTCGAGCTCCATCTGCCGGACCGAGCCGGCCTGGCGGACATCACCACGTGTGAAGCGGACGAAGTCGGTGTCCTCGCCCCGCAGGTTGGCCAGCAGCACCTCGTGGGCGGCCAGCTGCGCCTCCGCCCACCCCACGACCTCGTCGAAGTAGTGCTGCCGCGCACCGGCTGCGTCGCTCATCCCGCCGAGGCTACCGGCGCGCCGACGCGGCGACGGTCCTGTCACCGGGTCCGCCTATGGTCGTCGGCGACTGCCGCTCGACGCGGCTCGCGGCTGCGGCCTGCCTCCTGGAACCCTCCGAAAGGCAGGCCTGCATGTGGCCCGATCCCGTCCCCGCCTCACCATCACCAGCCACCCAGCTCGGTTCGCACCGCGCCCGGGTCCGACTCGCCACCGAGCTCGCTCGAGACTTCCCACACGCCCACGTCGCGGCGCTGGTCGACGCCGACGGCGCAGTGGTGGACGGCGTCATCCTCCACGAGGCCGCACACACCATCGATCACGCCGTGGGGTTCGCCGCGTGTCTCGCAAGCCTCCACGCGCCCGCGGTCGTGTCCCGATCGATCCTGTTCTCGGTGGTCGGTGCCGCCCATCCCGTGCGCGACGCCGACCTGGCGCGCTGGCGCGGGCTCGGCCACCTGCACCCGTTCCTGCCCGACCTGGTGGACTGGCTGATCGCCGACGGCACCGTGGTGCGCTCGATGCGTCGCACGGTGGGCTCGATGTGACGACCGGCGCCCTCAGCTCGCGCCGCCGAAGACCTCGACGCCGCTGAAGCGGCACGTCGGCGACGCGTGGCCGGTCCCGATGATCTGGTTGAGCTCGCCCTTGCCGCAGTTGGGCGTCCCCATCACGGTGAAGCTGGCCTCGTCGCCCACACCGCTGAGACTGCGCCAGAAGGTGGCGGACACCCCGCGGTAGTTCGGGTTGCGCACCGGGCCCACGATCTCGCCGTCCTCGATGAGCTGCCCGTACTCGCACCCGAACTGGAACTTGTTCCGGCTGTCGTCGATGGACCACGAGTTGTTGGTGTGGAAGTAGACGCCGTGCTCGATCGACGCGATCAGCTCGTCCTCGGTCGACGCCCCGGGCTCGACGTTGAGGTTGGACATGCGGTCGATGGGCGGCCGGTTCCACGAACAGGCACGGGCGGTGGCCACCCCCGACATTCCGGCGCGATGCTGACTGAGCGCGCCGCCCAGGGGCCGCTCGAGGACCCCGTCACGAATGAGATGGTGGCGCTCGGCGGGCGTGCCCTCGTCGTCGAAACCGAAGGTCGCGAGCTGGCCTTCCACGGTGGGGTCGAAGGTCACGTTCAACAGCTCCGAGCCGTACTGGTAGCTGCCGAACATGTCGGGCGTGACGAAGCTGGTGCCCGCGAAGTTGCGTTCGTCGCCGAGGATGCGGTCGAGCTCCAACGGGTGGCCGATGGACTCGTGGATCTGGAGGATCATCTGGTCGGGGGCCAGCAGGACGTCCATGACGCCGTCGGGGCAGTTGGGCGCGTCCAGCAGCTCGACCGCCTGCTCGGCGATCCGGCTGGCGGCATCGCCGAACCCGTAGCGGCCCAGGACCTCGACCCCGCCCTGGCCGCAGAACGCGTTTCGGCCGAACGTCCGGGTCTGGGTGTTGGACCCCTCGTTGGCCGTGGCCCGCAGGTTGGGATACACGAACCGGAAGTGCTGCTCGACGCGGCCGCCCTCGCTGGTCACCAGCAGCGTGTCCACGTCCCGCCGTACGAGCGACGCCGCCCAGTCGACCACCCGGTCGTCACCGCCCAACAGACGCGACTGCTGGTTCAGGAGATCGATGCGATCACCGAGCGGCAGCTCCTCCCATCCGATCTCCACCGGTGACGAGTACGTGCCCACCGGGTGCGCCAGCGGCGGGTCGGCCACGACCCCGAGGCCGGCCGTGGCCCGGGTCCAGGCCAGCGCGCGATCGACGGCGTCGGCGAGCCCCCGCTCGCTCAGATCGGAGGTGGCTGCGTAGCCGTGACCGCCGCCGTCCCAGACGGTGACCATGACCCCGACATCGACCGTGGTGGTGACCGGTTCCAGCTGGTCCTGGCGCACGGTCAGGTACTCGCCGTGCTCGTCCCAGAGCCGAATCGACGCGTGATGAACGTCGGTGGGCAGCGCGGCGCGCAGGCGGTCCTCCAGCGCGGCGATGGTGGCAGACGCGGTGACGGTCATCTCCCGATCGTACCGGCGAACCCTGCACTCCTCCGGGGCCTGCCGAGCCCTCAGTCGGCGACCGCGATGGGCTCGAGCGAGACGTCGTTCACCGGCTCCACCAACGGCGCCGGCGTGCGCAGCTCGGCGACGCGCTGCTGGAGGCGCCACTCGTTGACCCCCACGGCCACCAGGTAGATCAACGCGATCACCAGGACCGGTGTCCAGGAGCGCGACCGCTTCCGGGTCGCGCTGGTCCCGTCCCGATCGGGCGCCGTCGGTGCCAGTGAGCGGGGAGGTCGTGCATGGGCCGGCACGTAACCGGCTCCGGCGCGCGCGAGGCGCATGAGCGTTCCGTTCTCCCGCCCGCTCGTCCTTCATGGTCGCGGGTGACCGCACCCGGGACGCGGACCCGTGCCGGGAGGCCCGGTTCGGCGTCTTGTGTCGGCCAGCCGACAGACGCGCTTGACAGCACCTGTCATAGTGGGGCGTAGCAATCGACGCCGGCCTGTTGGTCGGTGGCTGAGCGGGAACGGACCCCCTCCCCCGACCCGATCGCCGCCGACCCAGGCCGGCTCTCGCGTCTTCAAGCGCCGACGCCGACCCAACGAGAGAAGTTCTCGATCAGTCGCCGGCCGGCCGGGTGCTCGTCGGTCCAGTACTCCGGATGGAACTGGCTGCCGGCCAACGGGAGGCTCGTGTGCGCCGCGAGCTGGATGCCGGTGAGCTCGGTGGCGGCGAGGACCTCGAACCCCGGGGGGACCGAGGCCAGCTCGTAGGTGTGGGCATGCCGGAACACGGGAGCGTCGCCGAGGCCGGCCAGCAAGGGGTGGTCGAGATCCCCGACCAGGCTGACGGGGTGATACCCGACTTCCTTGCGCCACCCCGGTTCGTACTCGGGCACCGGGTCGTCTTCGCCCTCGGGGATGCGTCCCACCCGGCGGATCTCCACACCCAACGTCGCCGCCATGAACTGGAGACCGCCGCAGAGCCCGAACACCGGAACCGTGCCCTCCCGCACCACGGAGCGAAGGCCCTCCTGGTCCGCTGGGTCGTAGGCATCGGGCGGTGCGCCGTGGCCGCTGATGAACACCGCACCGATGTCGAGCCGACGGATCAGGTCGAGGTCGACGTCCGGGTAGCGCTGGACCAGGCACACGTCGCCGACCACGTCCTGGAGCATGTAGGTGATGCGCAACCGTGCCGCGCGCAGACGGCCGCCGGTGCCGGCTCGCTCGTACCGCGACGCGTGCTCGTTGTCGACGTACAGGATCACGACGCCGCGTGGCGCAGATCACCCTCGGGCGGGCCGAACACCACGACCACGGCCAGATCGTCGGTGATGTCGACGAAGCGGTGCTCCACGTGGCGCGGGACGCTGATGACGCTGCCGGGCTCGATCGGGTGGCGGTCGCCTGCCATCTCGATCGAGCCGCGGCCGGCGACGACCACGTAGATCTCGTCCTCGGTGTGGGGGGACTGCGGGTCGGACACGCCGGCGCCCAGCCAGTACATCCCGAAGCTCAACCCGGGGCGTCGGTCGTACTCGGTGTAGCGGACACCGGCGAGCGCGACCTGCTCGTCGGGCTGTTGATCCGAGACGACGGTGGTCAGGGTGCCGTCGGGAGCGACGTGGTGGAGTGCGGTCATCCCCCGATCATGGTCGAGGGCGACCCGCTCGTCAGGCGGGCCCCTCCTCGCAGGTGATCTCGGTGGCCCCGTCGGCCGTGAACATCGGGGAGATGTCGAACACCCGCGCGTTGAAGTCGATCTCAGGCGTTCCGGGCTGGTTGATCGACACCCCGGTCAGGCCGATGATCGACCCGTCCTCCTGGCGCCACTCGAGCGAGGCGTAGAGCTCACCTTCGGTGTCGTTGGGGATCGCCGACTGGTACAGCACAACGTTCGACGAACAGACGAGCAGCGCTGACGTCGGGGTCGGGAAGTCGGTGCAGGCTCCCGCTGCCGCCGGCGTGTTCGTGACGTACTGGAAGCTGCCGCCGGTGAAGGCCGAGTTGCCCGGGCACAGCGACGTCAGGTCGCCGAGACCTGCGCCGTGGTAGATCGCGACGAGCGTCCCGTTGCTCCCGTTGTTCCAGTAGGCCTTGACCTCGCCGTCGACGATGCTGGTGCCCGCGTACGGCGCGAGCGGCGCCCCGACGAAGGACTCGGTGATCTCGCCCCGCAGCTCGGGTTCGGGCTCGGGCTCCGGGGTCGCCGTGGGCTCGGGCTCGGGTTCCGGCGTCGCCGTGGGTTCGGGCTCGGGCGTGGGGTCGTCGGCCGGCTCCTCGGTGGGCTCGGGCTCCACAGCCGGCTCCTCGGCGGGCTCCGGCTCCTCGGCAGGTTGTTCGGCCTCGGGCTCGGCGTCCTGCGCTGTCGTTGTCGAGTCGGAGCCGCCACAGGCCGCGGCCAGGAGCGTCGCCGCCGTCACGAGCGCGAGCAGCCGCGCCACAAGGGTCGTGTTCATTTCGATTGCCTCCAATCAACCCGCCTGACGGAGATATCGACGCGTCGGCTCCGGCACTTGAACCGACGCGCCCTCGGGTCACTGCTGAGCGTCGGTCAGCGACCGGGCGGGGAGGAAGCGTCCGGCGAACAGGGCTCCGGCCGCGGCAACGCCGGCCACGACCAGACAGGCGACACCGAATCCGGCGATGAAGGCGTCGCTCACCTCGGCGAGATAGGCCGACGCCTGCGGGCCGAGCTCGGGTGCGACCAGGCTGGCGGCGCCGACCGACTCCTCGGTCACCTCCTGGATCTCGGTGGGCAGCGCCTGCACCAGGTCGCTGTCGTCGAGGGCGCCGACGTAGACCGACGAGAAGACCGATCCGACCACGGCGACCCCGAGGGTGCCGCCGAGTTCTCGGGTCGTGTCGTTCACGGCCGAACCGACACCGGCCTTGTCGGCGGACAGCGAGCCCATGATCGACTCGGTGGCCGGGGCCGTGGTGAAGCCCAGGCCCGAACCGAGCAGGATCATCTGCCCGACGATCTCGGTGTAGGAGGTGGTGGCGCTGACGGTCGAGATCCAGGTGAAGGCGATCGCCATCAGCCCCAGGCCCGACATCACGATGCGAGTCGTACCGACCCGTTCGACCAGCCGTGGCGCCAGCACCGACGAGATGGCGATGGAGAACGCGACCGGCAGGGTCCGGACGCCGGCCTCGAACGGGCCGTAGCCCTGGATGAGCTGGAAGTACTGCGTGACCAGGAAGATGAAGCCGAAGAGGGCGAAGAACGCGGAGGTGATGGAAACGCTCGCGGCGCTGAAGCGGCGGTTCTTGAAGATGCGAACCGGCAGCAGCGGGTGATCGGTACGCAGCTCCCAGGCGACGAACAGCGCGAGCAGAGCCGCCGCGAGCGTGAACCCACCGGCCGTCGCCGCCGAGGTCCAACCCCACTCGGGTGCCTCGATGATGGTCAAGACGAGCGCGGTGATGGCGGCGATGGACAACACGAATCCCGGGATGTCGATCGGTGGCGCATGACGCTCCTTGGATTCGGGCACGAGGATCAGCGTCGCTGCCACCGCAATGATCACCACGGGCACGTTGACGTAGAAGACCGATCCCCACCAGAAGCGCTCGAGCAGCCAGCCGCCGGTGATCGGGCCGGCGGCGACGGCGATGCCGCTCACTGCGCTCCACACCCCGATGGCCTTGGCCCGCTCGCTCGGATCGCGGAAGACGTTGGTGAGGATGGCGAGGGTCGCCGGGAAGATCAGGGCGGCGCCGACGCCCATCAGCGCTCGGCCGAGGATGAGCTCGTTCGGAGTTCCGGCCGACCCGGCGAAGGCCGAGGTGGCGCCGAACACGATCAGGCCGATGACCAGCGCCCCGCGCCGTCCGTAGCGGTCTCCCAGGCCGCCGGCAGCCAGCAGCAGGCCGGTGAAGACCAGCAGGTAGGCGTCGACGATCCACTGGAGCTGTCGGGTGGACGCTCCCAGCTCCAGCGCCAACGACGGCAGGGCCACGTTGACGATGGTTCCGTCGAGCACGGTCACGAAGACGCACAGGCACACGACGGCGAGGATCGCCCACCGCCGCCGATGGACGAGGTCGTCGACCTGGGGTCCGGCGGGCTGGGTCGTCGAGTCCGGTTCTGGGGGTTCGGTGGTGAAGGTCATCGGGGGTCCAATCAGGTGGGGCACGCCGGGGCGGCTGCGGGAACGTTTCGGGGCGAGGGGCCGGCGAACGCGAAGGGAGATCGCCGGATGTTTCCACTGTCAAGACAGTGATTGATTGACACTGTAAAGATATTCTTGACGTTGTCAAGACTGATCGGGGCCGGGCCGATAGAGTGGAGGCCGATCATCGGAACTGGAGCCATGAACCCGACCACCAGTGGGCGCCCGCAGTACCACCACGGCGACCTTCCCAACGCCCTCCGCCGTGCTGCCGTCGACGTCATCGACGACCGCGGTCTGGGCGGCTTCAGCCTTCGCGAGGTCGCTCGTCGCGCCGGGGTCAGCCACGCCGCTCCCGCCCATCACTTCGGTGACACCACCGGCTTGCTCACCTCGCTCGGCGTCGAGGCCTTCGAGCACCTCGAGCGCGAAACCGCAGCCGCGGCGGCGACCGCCGAGGACCCGGTGGAACGGCTCCGCGAGGTCGGACGCGCCTACGTGCGGATCGGCGTCGACCACCCCGCCCACTGCCAGGTCCTGTTCCGCGACGACGTGGTCGACACGGCCGACCCCGCCTACCGAGCCGCCGGCGACGCCGCCTACGCGGTGCTCGAGCGAGCGGTGGACGACGTCGCCGAGGCCGTCAACCCGGACCTCGACCGAGACCGCGGCGCCAAGCTCTGCTGGGCAGCGATGCAGGGGCTCATCGTCTTGCACACCAGCATGGCCAACCTCGACGCCGAGGCCGGCAGGGACCCGGCGACGCTCGACGAGCTCGTCGTCGATCTCACCGACCTGATCATCGACGGCTTCCGGTCCCGCTGATGCCCGCCGCCGACAATCCCATCGTGGCCGAGATGCGCCGGGGCCCGGGTGTCGAGTCGGTGCACCGCGGCGCGTGGGTCCTCGTCGACACCGACGGCGTCGTGGTGGACCATGCCGGCGACCCCGACCAGCAGGTCTATGCACGCAGCTCGACCAAGAGCCTCCAAGCGATCCCGCTGTTCACCTCGGGAGCCGCCGACTCGCTTCGCATCGAGGACCGTGAGATCGCGGTCGCGATCTCGTCCCACAACGGCCAGGACATCCACGCGGACGCCGCCAGGTCGTTGCTCGTCCGCGCCGGCCTCGACGAGACCGCCCTGCAATGCGGACCGCAGCGACCCGCCGGCTCCGGCCAGGACGCGGCGGCCGCCGCCGTCCGCAACAACTGCTCCGGCAAGCACGCCGGGTTCCTCGCCGCCGCCGTCCGCCTGGGCGACGACCCCGCCGACTACCTGCGCCTCGACAGCGCGCTCCAGCAACAGATCCGGGCGGCGATGCTGACGATCACCGGGACCGACCCCGATCGGATCGACACCGCCATCGACGGCTGCAGCGCACCCACCTGGATCCTCCCGTTGCGCTCCCTGGCCACCGGCCTCGCACGCATGGCGAACCCGGACGCCCTGCCCGACGCCATGGCCGACGGCGCTCGCCGCATCCTCGCGGCCGCCGCAGCCCACCCCGACCACGTCGGCGGGACGTCCACACCCAGGTTCGACACCGACGTCCTGGCCGCGAGCGGCGGCCGGCTCTTCGCGAAGGGCGGCGCCGAGGCGGTCCAGACCGTCGGCATCGTCGACGCCGGTCTGGGTTTCGCGGCCAAGGTCGACGACGGCGCTGCCCGTGTCCTCCCGGCGCTCACCCTCGCGGTGCTCGAGCGCCATGGTCTGCTGCACGACCACGAACGCGAGGCCCTGGCGGCCTGGGCCGACCCGGTGCGCCGCAACTGGGCCGGCGTCGAGGTCGGTCGCACCCACATCGTGTGACGAACCAGCCGAGGCGTCAGAAGCCGGTGAGGTCGGTTTCGGGGATCGTGACCATCGCGTCGCCGCTCACGGGATCCAGGAGCTGGAATCGCGTCTCACCGGTGGCTGTCCGGCCGGACTCGTCGTCGCTGGTGATGGTCCAGTCCTCGACCAACAGCCACACCCCGTCGGGGTCGTTCGGCACCAGCTCGATGCGCGTGTAGTCGGCGCCGTCCGACGGCGTGATGTCGAAGGCGGTGACCCCTGATGAGGCCGGGTCGAGTCGGAGCAGGTCACCGTCGTCTCGCGCATCGGCGAACCACAGCACCCCGTCGGCCACGTGCCAGCTGCCCTGGGAGGACGTGGCGATCTCGTTCTCGCCGAGGAAATCGCCGATCGACGGCCCGATCGGCCAGGCCCGCAGCACCTCGGCGCTCGCCGGATCGAACTCGACGAACCCGCCGATGATCGCGAGCTCGCCGTCGACCCCGATCACGGTTTCGTTGAAGTGCCAGTACAACAGGTCGCCCACGGCAGCCAGGCCGGCCAGCGCGGGCCGCGGCTCGAAGAAGATCATCATGTTGTCGATGAACTCGGCACTCAGCGGCGCTCCCGACCTCGTGATGGCGAAGTCGCCGACCGAGGCCGCGTCGAAGGTGGCATCGGGCCCGAGATCGGCGAAGTCGATCACCGGGTCCCAGCCGCCGTCGCCGAGCACCACGAGCCGGCCGTCGACCTGCGCGTACAACCACCCGCCGGCCACCACCGGCGTCCGGACCTGATCCTCGGCCGGCGCGACCGCAGCAGTCACCGAGTCCGTCAGCGGATCGACTGCGAGGACCGTGGTCATCCCGTCCGCCAGCTCGGTGATCCAGACGGTGTCGTCGGCGACGCCGAGCACCTCCCACGACGTCAGGTCCGTGGCATCGTCGTCCGCGCGGTCCTGGCCGAGCTCGGCGACGAGGCGCCCCGAACCGTCGGACAGGTCGATCTCGCCGAGGCCCACCCGGTTGGTGAAGCTCTGCCCCTCGACCTGGGTGTACACGAGCGTATAGGCCCGCGAGCCGTCGGGCGTGGTGCGCACCGGCTCCAGCCGATCGGAATAGCCGGTGTCCGGCACGCTCAACGCGACCGCCTCCCCGCCCGCCGGGTCCAGCGCCCAGAGCCCGAAGTCGAACGACAACACACTCACCAGCGCGCCCTCGACGGCGCCGCCGTCGGTGGTGGCCTCGTCGGGGGTTGTGTCCACCGGTTCGTCAGATGTGACCGCTGCCGAGCCGTCGTCGCCGGAAGGCTCGGCGGTACCCCCGGCGTCATCGTCACCACCGCAGGCGGCGGCAACGAGGAGCAGCGCCACGAGAATCGCCGGCAGCCTGCCCGACTGGAGCATGCGGCGGCGGGCGGTGTGGGTGACAGCGCTTGTGCTGGTGCTCGGCATCGCGCCAAGGTACCGATGGTCCGAGCGCGCCACGGCGACCGGTCTCGGCGGGAGACCGGTCGCCGGCGTGTCCACGCCGGGCGATGTGCTCAGGCCGAGACCGTGACCGGCACCGTTGCGGCGAGCATGTCGTAGACGGCCGAGAGTCGGACGCTGTCGGCGACGAGCTTCTGGAGGTCCTCGTCGGAGGCATCGCCTTCGACCACGAAGGTGGCGCTGACGCTCTTGAAGCCACGGCGCACGCCGTCGTCGATGCCGAGCACGCCCCGCACGTCGATCTCACCGGACACGCTGGACTCGACCTTGGTCAGCCGGATCTTGCGAGCGGCGGCGATGGTGGCGATGCCACCGGTGATGCAGCCGGCGAGGGCGCTCAGAACCTGCTCCTGGGGCGCCGGGCCGCGAGCCTGCCCCAGCGTCGGATGATCGATGGGGAGCTCGTAGGCGGCCGGGTACTCGTGGTCGGCGCCCAGGCCGTACCAGTTGCCGATGCTCGAGACGCTGTGGGTGCCGTCGACCCACCGGTTGGTGGCGGTGAAGCGGAACTGCGCCAGCGCCTCGTTCTCGGGGTCGCTCAGCTTGTTGACGGCTCCGAAGAGCTTGTCGGTGGGCACGCCATTGCGGATGGTGTCGATGGTGGTCATTGCACTGTTCTCCTGACTGTCGGGGGCGGATCCGGATCGACTCCGGCCGCTGCCGCTCCCTGCGGCTCGACAGGACCCATTGGACAAAACCCCGGCATGGAGGTCTTGGAGGTCATGTGGAGACGCCGTGGAGTTCACCACCCCCTTCACCTGGATCCCCCGTAGGCTTCGCCGGTGACCGACGACGACCGCCGTGACCGGGAATTCACCCTGGGACTCGTCGGCGCCGCGCTCGCAGTCACCGCCTGGGGCTCCTCCGGTGTGGTCATTCGCCACATCGACATGGGCGGCCTGGCCATCGCCGTCTATCGGTTCTGGATCTACGCGCTGATCCTGGTGGCATGGATGTGGGCCCGAGGCGTCCGGGTCTCCACCCGGATCATGCGCCACACCGCCGCCGGTGGACTGGCGCTCGGCCTCGACGTGGCCCTCTTCTTCTCCGCCGTGAAGGAGACCACCATCGTCAACGCCACCGTGATCGGCGCGCTGCAGCCGATCGTCGTGGGCTTCGTGGCCTGGCGCTTCTTCGGCGAACGCATCCGCGGGCGCGACGTCGGCCTGGCGGCGGTCGCCATCGCCGCCGTGGTCGTGGTGGTGGCCGCAGGGACAGGGCGACCCGAGTGGAACGTCACCGGCGACCTCCTCGCCGTCGGGGCCCTGTTCGCCTGGTCCGCCTACTTCATCTTCTCCAAGCAGTCCCGCGAGGTGCTGACGCCGGGTGAGTTCACCCTGGGGACCGCGCTGTGGACCGCGGCCATCAACACGCCACTGGCGATCGTCTTCGGTCAGGACCTGTCATCGCCGTCGGCCTCGGACTGGGTGTGGCTGCTGGCGCTCGCCTTCGGCGCCGGCATCGTCGGGCACGTGCTGATGAACTGGTCGCTCGTCCGGATCCCCCTGTGGCTGGGGTCCACGTTCACCCTGCTGATCCCTGTCACCTCGGCCAGCATGGCCTGGCTGTTCCTGGATCAGCCGCTGCGCGCCGTCCAGGTCCTCGCCATGGTGGTGGTGCTCGCCGCGCTGACGATCATGGTGCGAGGCCAGACTTCGCCGAGGCCCGGACCCAGCGTCGAACCCGAGCCCGCCGACCCTCGGCCGGCCTGAGCGCCTTCGCCCGGATCGGTGCCTCGGCAGCCTGATCAGGCCATCATGGCGGCACGGCGACCGGGAGGACGGACCCACATGACTCGCGCGCATCACGGCATCGGACTGATCCGAGTCCTGTGCACGCTGCTCGTACTGGCGATGCTCGCAGCCGCCTGCGGAGGCGACGGCGACACGACCTCGGCCGGGAACAACCCCTTCGCTCCGAGCGACGACGGCAGCGACCCGGACCCCGACGATCAGCCCGAACCCGAACCGACCGCCGAGCCGACCGAGCAACCCGAGCCGGAACCGGAGCCGGAGCCCCGAGGTGATGTGACCGAGTTCTGCTTCGCCGCCGCGAAGGTCGGCGAGGCCGGCGAGATCCTGGACCTCATCGACGGGTTCGTGCCCGCCGAGCTCGAGTTCGGCGTCACCCGCATGCAGCAGGCGATCGACGCTGCCATCCCGCTGGCGCCCGACGCCGACACACTCGCCTCGCTCGAGGAGGCCAAGGCCGAGTGGGACCCGATCGTGAACATCCTCGACGTGGTCGACTACGACCTGGCCAACGCGCAGCCCGTCACCGTCGAGAACTTCACCGAGCGGGCCGAACGCTCCGACGCCCTGTTCGACCGCCTCGAAGTCGAACTGGGCGGGCTCCTCGAGAACGACTGCGGCATCCCGCTCAGCCAGATCGAGACGAATGCGGCCGACGCCTACGGCCTGTTCTTCGGCCAGGCCGAGCCGACGCCGACGCTGGTCCCTGTCCCCACCGCAACCACGCCGCCGGTCCAGCCGCCGACAGGCACGATCAACGTCTTCGACGACACCGGCACGATCCAGCTCTCGGTGCCGAGCAGCTGGAGCGACACCCTCACCGAGTTCCCCGCGGACGGGATCACCCGATTCATCGCGGCGGAAGACGTGGTCGGCTACGAGGAGTCCTGGGAGGTGCCGGGAACGTCGGTGGCGTACGTGACCGGACTCAGCCTGCTGACCGACGACGAGATCCTCGAACAGGCGCAGGCGTTCAGCCAGTGCCTGCTGGTTGACACCGGGCCCTACACCGACCCGCTCTACACGGGGACGCTCGACACCTACGAGGACTGCCCCTCGGGCGGCCAGGCTGCGGTGCTGGTTGCCCGCAGTGACCTGTTGCCGGACGCGTTCATCCTGGTCGAGATCCAGTTCGCGGCGGGCGACACGACGAGCCTTCGCACCGTCCTGGACTCCTTCGTCGTCACCGGCTGAGTCACGATCCCGAGCGCCACCTCGACGGCGGGGCACCCGTCGTCCGGCGCACGAACTTGGTGAAGTTGCTCGGTTCGGTGAATCCCAACTCACGGGCAACGGCGCCGACGGTCGCTCCGGGTACCGCGAGCTTCCGACGGACCTCGAGGGCGAGCCGTTGGTCCAGTTTCTGTTTGGCGGTCGCTCCCGTCACTCGCAGGCACGCCCGATTCAGTGTCCTCGGCGAGCATCCCAGGCGGGCGGCGCGAGCGGTCACGGTCTCGCGCGCATCCAGCGAGGCCTCCAGGTCGTGCCGGAAGGCTTCGTAGACGGGATCGCGTGCGGGTGAATCCCGATCCACCGGCTCCGCCAAGCCCGCGGTGACGTAGAACAGGTCGCGGATGGAGCGACGGGCCAACGCGGTGTCCACCACACCGGGTGTCGCCAGCCAGTCGGCCAGCGAGGCGATGCGGGTGACCGCCTCCTCGGTCACGGACCGCCGCCGAACGCCGACCGCCACTCCCTCGGGATGGACCGGAGCCTCCGGGAAGACGCCGAGCCACGCGTCGTAGGCAGCATCGACGTCCCACCGATGGATCTGGCCAGGCTGGATGTGGACGACGGTCCCCGGCTCGATGTCGACGCTCACCAGATCCACCTCATGGCGACCGCTGCCGGACCTGCCGACGACGACCAGGTGGAACTCGGGCCGCTCCAGTCGTCCCAACACGTCCGCCGGCACCCGGGTGAACAGCTCCGCCCGGTCCAGCAACTCGAACTCCCCGGCCCCGTGGCGTGGGGCCCACGCAACCCGTCGCGGTGATGTCACGGCTCGACCGTACTGGCGCTCCCCGCCCCTGAGGCTGGTTTCGACCGTGATCCGCGCACCATCTCCTCTCCTTCACGGGTCAGGTGACCACTTTCGACCACCAGATGTCGTCTTTCGACCTTCCGCGGAGCGCCGCGACATGCTGCAGTCAAGTCACCCCACCACCCCCCTGCACCGGAGACGACCGATGAACCCGAAACTCGAGCACGCCAAGGCCCTCTACCTCGACGGCATCCGAGACGGCCACCCTCGCGAAGCCGTCGCCGCCCACACCGGCGCCCGCTACACCCAGCACTCCACTGGCGTGAAGGACGGCCAGGAGGGATTCATCGAGTTCTTCGAGGACTTCATCGAGCGCAACCCCAGCCGTGACATCCAGATCGTCCGAGGCTGGACGGACGGACCCCATGTCTTCCTCCACGCCTACCAGAACGTCGGTGACGCCGAATGGGTCACCACCGACTTCTTCGACACCGACGAGGACGACCTCGTCGTGGAGCACTGGGACGTCATCGCCGCCTACACGGGCCCCAACCCCTCCGGTCGCACCCAGGTTGACGGGCCCACCGAGGTCACCGATCTCGACCGCACCGAGGAGAACAAGGCCCTCGTGCGGTCGATGATCGAGTCGGTGCTGATGGCGGGCGCGGTCGCCGACGACCTCTCGGCCTGGTTCGCCGAGCCCTACCTCCAACACAACCCGGACGTGGGCGACGGGCTGGAGCACTTCGGCGCGCTGGCCCTCGACCCGAGCCGAGCCCTCAACTACGACGAGATCGTCCTCTGCGTCGGGTCGGGCAACTTCGTGGCGACGCTCTGCAAGGCCAACTGGGAGGGCCGGCCCCTGGCCCAGGTCGACATCTTCCGGGTCGAGGACGGCCGCATCGTCGAGCACTGGGACAACAGTGAGCCCGTGCCCGAGAACGACGTGAACTCCGGCAAGTTCTGAGCCGAGCCGGCCGGCCGGCCGGTCAGGCCTCAGCCAGGGCCTTGATGCCGTCGAGCGTGAGCTGCATGTTGCCCGTCCACTCGGCCACCCGGCTCGCCACGATGTCCTCCTCGCGGTCGGGCATCGCCTGGATCGCCGGCACCAGGCCCGACGGCCCCGGGCCCATCTCGGCGCTGAACCGCAGCGAAGCCCCGTCGCCGTCGGGCGCGAGATCGAAACGCCACCGGGCCGTCTTGTTGTCCGGGTCACCAACGGTCCACTCGAAGACTCGACCCTCCTCGTAGGCCGTCACCGTCGAGGTGGTGGTCCACTCGCCCACGAA
>CBDHFJ010000113.1:0-9646 GCA_965262315.1 Acidimicrobiales bacterium | reverse complement strand
CCTCCCCGATCGTGACGTCGAGGCACGCCGGCCAGACCCGGTCGACCGGGAGGTCGACGGTTCGGTGGTGGCGCTCGGCGAACGGGGCGTCCGGCATGGCGCGGTCGATGGTGAGATCCGGGATGAGGGTCGTGGGAGCCATGCCCCCAATCTGACACAACGTCTCACTTTGAGTCAACGTGTCAGCAGTCACCTAGGCTGTGACGATGGCCGGCCTCCGCGAACGACGTCACGCCCAGACCCGAGCCGACATCGTCGACGCCGCGTTCGCCCTGTTCGCCGAGCGTGGCTTCGCCAACGTCACCATGGAGGAGGTGGCCCGGGCCGCGGGGGTGTCGCGCAGCACCGCGTATCGGCGGTTCCCCACCAAGGAGGACGTCGTCCTCGAGATCCCGAACCGCTGGCTCGACGCGTACGACACCGCTGTGGCCGCACTCCCCGTCGACGCCGACCTGTTGACCGCCGTGGAGACCGCGGCATTGGCCGTGGCCACGCACATCGACGCCGACATCGAGCTCGTCCGGGGCGCGTACGCGATTCTCGACGAGGCCCCGTCGCTCAACGTCGCCGGCGTCGCCAACGCCGAGTGGCTGAAGCGGATGGCGGGGCTGGCCATGAAGCACGGCGGCCACGACGAGGAGGCCGCCAAGGTCATCGCGGGGGCCTACATGGGCGGCCTCGACGCCATGATGTTCCACTGGGCCTCGACCGGCGGCACCGACTCGGTGGTCGAGGCAACCCGCCGCGCCCACGAGCGCCTGAAGCCGATCCTGACCTGACCCGGGGCGTGAGCGGAGCTCGATCTGGCGGGCCCGCCGGTCAGCCTGGCTTGGTGGCCACCAGGTCGATCAACGCCGACATCCCGACGTGGCCGGTGCCCTCCACGATCTCGGCGTCGTACGCGGCCAGCCGGTCGAACTGGAGCCCTTCGAAGGCCTGGGCGAGCAGCTCCTCGGTGTACATGTTCTCGGCGATGGGCGGACCGCCCGTGCCGTAGGCGAGCTGTTCGGGGCGGTACCCGTGGACCAGCAACCGGCCGCCGGGCCGCAGCGTCCGCTGCATGCCGGCGAAGACGGCCGGGCGGTCGTCGGGGCTCAGGAACTGGATGAAGACCGCGACCACGGCGTCGTAGGCGTCGGGTTCCCACTCCCACGCCATGATGTCGGCCTCGTGGAAGTCGACCTCCACGCCGCGCTGCTCGGCGAGGCGCCTCGCCTTGACCAGGCCGACCGGCGAGGCATCCATCGCCACCACGTCGTGGCCCTGCGCAGCCAACCACACCGAGTTCCGGCCCTCGCCGTCCGCCACCACCAGCGTCCGGCTACCCGGCGACATCACCCCAGCGTGGTCCAAGAGGAACTGCGCCGGCTCCGTCCCGAACAGATAGTCGTCGGTCCCATACCGCTCGTCCCACATGGCTGCCTCCTCGTCGACTGGATCACAGGATGATGCACCCTGGACAGCTGGCGGCGCTCGCGGCAACAACGCCGGCCCCGCGCCGTCGCACGACGGTCGATTGGCGGAGGAGGTGGGATTCGAACCCACGGTGAGTTTCCCCACACACGCTTTCCAAGCGTGCCGATTCGGCCGCTCTCGCACTCCTCCTTGTCAATCCGCAGGCTCGCCAGAGGCTCGCGCTGCGGCTGCGCAAGCGCGTGTCACCCGGCCAACCCCAACAGGTGCAGGATTCGTCGGGACGCTTGCACGACCGGACCAGACTACCGGGCCCGTCGAACCGAAACTCGCCCAGTGCCTTGACTTCAACTTTGGTTGAAGTCTTACGGTCGGGGCATGACGATCCACCTCGACCACACGATCATCCCGTCGGCGGACAAGGACCAGGCGGCGCGCTTCTTCGCCCGGATCTTCGACCTGCCCTACGACGGGCCCGGGCACTTCGCGCAGGTGCGGGTCAACGAGCACCTGACACTGGACTTCGCGGACGCCGAGCCCGACGACATCGACAGCCTCCACTACGCCTTCGCCGTCGACGAGGACGACTTCGACGCCATCTTCGAGCGGGTGCTGGGCGACGAGCTCACCTACGGGTCGGGACCGCGCTCGTCCGACGACGGCCGGATCAACCGGCGCCGCGGCGGCCGCGGCTTCTACTTCCGGGGCGGTCCCGATCCCCACCTGTGGGAGATCATGACCGTGCCCGAGACCGGCGCCTGATCAGCAGCCGTCGTCCGCCCAGGGATTGGGGTCGGTGCCGCCGAAGAACGCCGTGCTCATGGTGTTGCTCACCGAGCAGTAGCCACCGAACTCACCGGCGAGGTTGGTGACCACTCGGAGACGATCGACGGTGCCGAGCGTCATGACGGCGGCCCAGGCCTCGGTCCCGTTGGCGTAGGTGTCAGCGAACCAGGTCGGATCCTCGCCGGCCAGCACGCTGAGGATGACGGTCTCGGCTTCGACCGTCGGCTCGCTGGGGAGCGCGGGGCAGGCGAACGCGTAGTACGCAAGCCAGGCATCCGGTTTGGTCAGGTGGAGAAGGGTGTCAGCGAAGACCTCGGACGGGTCGCAGGCCGACGCCCACTCGATGCCGAAGTACAGCTGCGCCATGCCCATCGGACCGGGATCGGCGAGAACGCCGGTCGGCACCTCGAGCACGTGTGCGAGCTCGTGGATGATCACATCGACGTTGGTCACCGCGGCCACGTCCATCGTGAGCACGGTGTTGCCGCAGTACCCCAGGGCCACCGAGCTCCAGCCACACGTCACGCTCACCGTGCCGGCGATGCCGCTCTGCAGGTCCTCGACCTTCGACGTGCCCTCCGCCTCGAGAAAGTCCCAAGCGGTGTGCAGCCACGGGTGTGAGCCCCCGTAGGCGCCGATGACCGAAGTCTCGATGTACGCCTGCAACTCCTCGACCGCGTCGTCCACCGGCGTTGGCGTCGGAGTCGGAGTCGGGCTCGGCTCGTCGTTCTCTGCGGGCGTCGGGGTCGGCGTCGGATCCGGCTCGGGTGTCGGTGTGGGCGTCGGCGCGGGCGCCGTGGTCGCCTCGCACCGACTCAGCAGGTCCGATCCGGCGCCACCGACGCAACTGTCGTTGCCCCCCTGGCCGTCCAGCAGATCCGGCCCGGAACCACCGAGGAGCACGTCTGCCGACGAGCCACCCTCGATGCGGTCGGAACCCTTGCCGCCCTCCAGCCGATCCTTCGCGGCGTTGCCCCGCAGCAGGTCGTTGCCCGCCTGGCCGAGCAGGTGATCGCGGCCTCGCCCACCCACCAGGTCGTCGGCCCCACCGCCGCCGACGAGGCGGTCGTCGCCAGCGCTCCCGATGAGGATGTCACTGCCGCGCTGGCCGAAGATCTCGTCGTCGCCGCCACCGCCGCTCGCCGTGTCGTCGCCGCCACCCAACCGGATCCGGTCGTCGCCGGCGCCCCCGTCGACGTCATCGGCGCCACCCCGGGAGCAGATGCGGTCGTTGCCACCGTTGCCTCGAATCACGTCCGCGCCGTTCGTGCCCCGGATCACATCGTCGCCGGAAGTCCCGATCGTCGGAACGCCGGGTACGGCCTGGATCGTGACCTCGTGCCCGAGGCAGGTGGCCGCTGCCGTCGCGGACGGGGCGGCGACCGCCACCACCGACGCGATCAGCGCCATCGACGCCACGAGTCTCGCCTGCCGCGACAAGGTTGGATTGAACCAGCGCACCGCCATCCTCCGAGGTCCCGCGGGGGCCCGACGTCCCCGCTGAACTCATCGGCCGGAACCCGGGTGGATGTATGGCGTCGGTCCGATCGACCCACGATGTGCGCCCGGGATTGCGGACCGAGCAGTGTGGAGGTGATCTGGAGGGCCCATGACGACGACCTTCACCCCACCTGGACCCGGATTCTGGGAGCTGGACCGTTCCCACTTCCCCGGCGGCGCCACACCGATCATGAAAGCGTTCATGGAGGAGGGGATGGAG
Source organism: Acidimicrobiales bacterium (assembly GCA_965262315.1). Taxonomy (GTDB): domain Bacteria; phylum Actinomycetota; class Acidimicrobiia; order Acidimicrobiales; family UBA8592; genus JBCCFK01. The sequence goes on along the minus strand of CBDHFJ010000113.1, from coordinate 5,727 downwards.
GCCGCGTACCGGCGATCGTTCCCGGTCAACGGTGTCCCCGCCTCGACCGTGCACATGCGGTTCGTCCACGGCTTCACCTACACCCGGGTCGTGCCGCTCATCGCTCCCGACAAGCCCCCGAGGAAGCCGCCGCCGACGTGGGTGCTCAAGATCGCCACCAGGTTGCATCCGGAGTTCCGACGCCGCACGAAGGCCGCGGCCGCCGCATTCGAGACCCCGCCGGCCCGTGCGGTGATCGCGGACTGGCACGCCGAGATCCGCCCCCGCCTCGCCGAGCAGAACCTCGCGTACACCGACCTCGACCTGACCTCGCTCTCCGACACCGAGCTCGCCGACCATCTCGACGAGCTGCTCGCCTACGTCCGGGAGAACGCCGAACTGCACTTCTGGCTCCACACCTATGACCTCGCCGGCATCGCTCGGCTCATCCACGCCGGACGCGAGTGGGGCCTCACCGGCGCCGAGATGGTGCCGGCCCTCGCCGGGGCCTCACCATCGACGGCGGAGCCGGTCAAGAAGCTCGCGGCCATTCGCGAGGCGGTCGCACGCGCCGAGGTCGTGCCGGCCTCACTCGACGAGGTCAGGGCCGCGTCGCCGACCGCCGCATCCCTGCTGGACGAGTACCTCAGGCACCACGGGTCAGTCCTCTACGCCGGCTACGACCTGGACGTGCCCACGCTGCGGGAAGTCCCCGAGGTGATCCTGGCCACGGTCGTCAACGACCCCACCGGCGGACTGGTCGACGAGACCACGGTCACCGCGGTGATCGCCGACCTGCGCGAACGCGTCCCGGCCGCCGACCGGGGCCGCTTCGACGAGCTCCTCGCCGACGCGCGCGAAGCCATGGACCTCCGCGACGACAACGGCCCGCTCACCCACGAGTGGCCCAGCGGGCTCCTTCGACTCGCGATGCTGGCAGCCGGCGACCGCCTGGCCGCCACCGGCCGGATCCAGAACCGCACCCACGTCTTCGAGCTCGGCCCGACCGAGCTGGCGCCACTGATGCGCGACGGTTCCGGCCCGACCGCCGTCCAACTCGCCGAGCGCGCGGACGTTCGTGCACACGAGAAGACGCTGGAACCCCCGTTGACCCTCGGCGACCCCGAGCCGGAACCCCCGATCGACGCGCTGCCCGAGCCGCTCGCGAACGCCATCAGCATGGTGCAGGTGGTCATCGACGAGCTCGGCATCTCGCGCAGCGACGCAGCCGACACCGACGGCACCCCCCGACTCGACGGTGCCGGCATCGGCACGGAGCCGTTCACCGGGCGGGCCTGCGTGGCCGAGAACGCCGACGACGCCTTCGACAAGCTCGAGCCCGGCGACGTGCTGGTGACTCGCGCCACCTCGCCCGCGTACAACATGGTGCTGACCCTCGTCGGCGGTCTGGTGACCGCCGACGGCGGCCCGATGAGCCACGCGGCCGTCCTCAGCCGAGAGCTCGGCATCCCTGCGGTCGTGGGGGCAGCCGACGCCATGACGGCGATCGCCGACGGCGACACGATCACAGTCGACCCGGCCCGAGGCATCGTGACCGTCGAGCGCGACTGACCACCGCCGCTACGCTCACGCGATGACCGACGACGAACTGATGGGGATGGCGCTCGAGGAAGCCGCAGGAGCGCTCGACCACGACGACGTCCCCATCGGCGCCATCGTGGTCCTCGCCGGCGAGGTGATCGCGCGCCGCCACAACGAACGCGAGCTCCAGGGTGACCCCACGGCTCACGCCGAGGTGCTCGCCATCCGCGACGCCGCGGCCGCCGTCGGCTCGTCCCGCCTCGATGGAGCCACCCTCGTCTCGACGCTGGAACCGTGCCCGATGTGTGCCGGTGCGGCCCAACTGGCGCGGGTCGCCCGCGTGGTGTTCGGGGCCGAGGACATGAAGGCCGGCGCGCTCGGCAGCCTCTACAACCTCGGCGTCGACCCCCGCTTCAACCACGAGTTCGAGGTCACGCCGCGCGTCCGCCTCGACGAGTGCGCGGCCCTGCTCACCGACTTCTTCGGCAACCTGCGCTGACGAGGCGTTGCGCTCACCAGCCGGTGGGTGGCTCCTGGCGCTCGGGGTAGGCGTCGTCGCCCGGCGGCAGCGCCGACATCAGGCCACGGTTGATCAACCCGCCGTCGCAGTAGAGGACCTGGCCGGTGATGTAGCGGCTGGCCGGGCTCGACATGAACACCACGGCGTTCGCGATGTCGTCGACGTGACCGGGATAGGGCAACGGGTACTCCACGAAAGTGTCGCCCACACCTTCGGCGTAGGTGCTGCCGTAGGCCTCGGTCCGGAACTGGCCGGGTGCCACACAGTTGAGGCGAACGCTCGGCCCCCACTCGTAGGACAGCGTCTTGGTCATCTCGACCACCGCAGCCCGCGCGGCCGCCGAATGCCCGATGCCGGGGATGCCCCGGCCGACCGTGGCCACGATCTGACAGATGACCCCACCGTTGCGGGTCAGCATCTGATCCCCGAAGGCCTGGGTCATGTTCCAGGTGCCGTGAAGGTTCAAGTCCACCACGGTCCGCCAGCCGTTGGGGCTGTAGTCGCGCATCTTCTGCGGGAACTGTCCGCCGGCGTTGTTCACCAGGATCGTGGTGTCGCGGTGCCGGTCGGCCAGCGACGCCACGGTCTCGGGGTCCCGGATGTCGACCAGATCGGTGCCGACGGAGCTCTTGGTGGCCTTCTTGATCTCGGCCGCCGCCTCGTCGAGCACCTCCTGGCGCCGAGCCGCGATCACCACGTCGGCGCCGGATCGGGCCAGCCCCGTTGCGATCGCCTTTCCGAGCCCGGTCCCTCCGCCGGTGACGAGCGCCTTGCGCCCCTTCAGCAGATCCTTGGCGAACGGTGCGACATCGGCGGTCATGCGCCGGACCGTAGACGCGACGACGCCGGGCCCGCAGGCCCGGCGCTCGTGTGGCGGAAGGTATGGGATTCGAACCCATGGTGATGCGAAGCACCACAACGGCTTTCGAGGCCGCCCCATTCGTCCGCTCTGGCAACCTTCCGCCGGACAGGGTAGCGGGCTGGCAGACAAGATCCGAAAGCCGTTGTGGTGGGACCGCAACCACACCTGATGGCTTTCGAGGCCGCCCCATTCGTCCGCTCTGGCAACCTTCCGCCGGACAGGGTAGCGCCGCGACCACCAAGATCCGAAAGCCGTTGTGGTGGGACCGCAACCACACCTGCACTGGCTTTCGAGGCCGCCCCATTCGTCCGCTCTGGCAACCTTCCGCCGGACAGGGTAGCGCCGCGACCACCAAGATCCGAAAGCCGTTGTGGTGGACGCCGACACCCCCACGGAGAGGGTCCGACAGCCCCCGCCATCGGGCCTGGTCGGCTCAGGAGCGGCCTCGGGTCGTCGACGGAGCGGCATGCGGGTCTGGACACGACGGGTATCGATGGTGGCGGCGACGGTGCTGGCGGGGACCGTGCTGGTCCCGGCAGCGGGGGGTGCGGCACCGAGTACGTGCCAGGGCCACGAGGTCACGATCACCGCCGAGCCGGGCCGGGTCACGAACGGCACGGCCGGCCGCGACGTCATCATGGGGACCCGAGGACCGGACGTCATCAACGGGCGCGGCGGACCCGACATCATCTGCGCCCGAGGTGGCGCCGACACCGTGTCCGGGGGCCGCGGCGCCGATCGGATCGACCTCGGTGGCGGCCGCGACACCGCCGACGGCGGTCCCGGCCGCGACGTCATCCGCGGACAACGGGGTAGCGACACCATCGAAGGCGGCGGCGGCCGCGACGAACTCGATGGCGGGACGGGCCGCGACACCTGCGACGGCCAGCGCGGCGCCGACGCCGGCCAACGCTGCGAGCGGGTGGCCTCGCTCACCGAGCAGCTCGACGACACCTTCGCCGGCGACGGTGACCTGATCGGCTACACGACGAACAACGCCGATGCCCTCCCAGGCGTCGAGCGCCGCGACGGGCGCTACCGGGCGCCGCTGGTCGACAACACCGACAACGTGACCTTGCACTACCACCAGGACCAGGGCCGACTCGACGCCAAGATGGTGGAGTTCCCCTTTGACGTCGTCGTCCGCAACATCGGCATCGGTACCCACGACGTGTCCCAGGTCGCGCCGACCCCGAACGGGTCGCCGTACGTCTTCGCCGGCGTCCAGGTCCACGTCCCCGACCTGGACGATCCCAACTCGAGCCACGTGGTCGTGGGTCATCGCGGCGGCACCCACTTCACCATCGAGGGCAAGAACACCCGGGACGGCCATTCGAGCGTGAACGACATCGGCGCCAACACCGCACCGGACGGGAGGGCCGACATCCGGATCGTGGGCAATGCCGATCGCACCCTGACCGTCCACTGGCAGACCCCCAACCCTGCACCCGGGGTCCAGGCCGATGACTGGAATCTCTACAACGGGACGGGCCGGCTGCCGGGCCAGGCACCCGACTACCCGAACGCGGTGTACATCGGCCTGATCACCTACGCCTTCGGCACCAACGGCGTGCCGTTCGTGGGCACGGCCGACGCGATCGAGGACTACGAGCAGGCCTGTCCCTGCTGAGGCCGACGACCGGCAGATCAGCCGAGCGGACCGAGCGCCCGGCCGAGTTCACCGACCACGAGCTCCCACGACCGATGCGTCGGGTCGATCACGTCGAAGTGGTCGGTGTCCGCGACCTGGAGACGGGCGGCCTCGAACCGTGGTGCACCGCCAGTCCACTCGACGCCGACGATCGCGTCGTCGTCGCCGATGACGATCAGCAGTCGGCCGCTCACGTCGGGCGACGGCGTGGCGGCGGCGTAGCGTTCGGGCACCTCGTCGGGCGCGCCGCCGAGGAAGGCGTCGACAGCGCCGCCGCCGGCCCGACCCTCGGAGGCTGCGACCAGGTCGACGACCGGCGCCTGGCCGACCGTCAGCAGCGGCGTGACCACCGGATCGGACCACGGCTCCCCTGACGGGATGGATTCCCGGCCGGCCGCCCACAAGGCGAGGTGGCCGCCGGCCGAGTGGCCCACCAGGGCGACCCGACCCAGATCGAGCCCGTTGGTGAACGCGAGCGGCGCCAGGTGGTCGACGGCTGCGGCGACGTCGTCGAAGGTCGTCGGCCAACCCCCGCCGTCGGCACCGACCCGGCGATACTCGATGTTCCACACCGCGTAGCCGCGCCGGACCAGGTCTTCCGCGATCGGATCCATGAGCAGGAGGCCGAACCGGTCCTGCCAGAACCCGCCGTGGATCAGCACCACGACCGGCGGCGTGTCGACCCCTGTCGGCAACCAGAGCACGCCGAACTGCGACGGATGGTCGCCGTAGGCCTCTCGCTCGAGGGTGTACTCCCCCACCGCGCCGTCGCTCGGAGACTCCGAGGATTCGACCTCGCCGTCGGGCGCAGGCGGGGTGGGCGTCGCGTCGGCAGCCTCGACGATCGACGGCGTGGGGGTGGCGTCGGGCGGGGCAACGATGGTGCTGCGTCCGCCGCTGCACGCCGCGGCCAGCATCGCTGCCGCGAGCAGGCAGACACCGGCGGCTGGCCGCCGCGGCCGGGAACAGGGGGGCATGGGCCACATCGTCGCAGACCCCGGGCTCACGGCGAGGCCACCACCGCCGATGGGGGAGCATCGCGTTCTGCGGCGGCTTTCCCGCCTGTTCCGGGATGCGGTACGGTTCCGCAATACAGCACAGACGGTCCGGGTATGCTCCAACGGCCCGGACCCGCGCCCACGAAGGATTCGCCCGATGGCTGACGACGAGCTC
>CBDHFJ010000112.1:0-12537 GCA_965262315.1 Acidimicrobiales bacterium | reverse complement strand
CATCGGCCCCCACCGGCACGGACGGCGCCTGGGCCGGCAGTCGAGCGGCCACGTCACCGGGCTCGACGTCGGGACGGACGGGGCGGGACTCGATGTCCAGGCGTCGATCGGCGATCCAGTCGACCAACTCGTGCGCTGCGGTCCGGAACTCCTCGGGTGTCATGCGGCCATCCAATCACCGCTGCCCGCAATTGCCCACTCACGGCCCCGCCCGTAGCCTGCGTCGCGATGTCGTGGGAACGGGCCGTGGGCCTACCGCCGCCGACCCGTGGCCGCCCCGGCCGGGTCGGGACCATCGAGGACATGCTGGACCTCGTGCCGGACCGCGGACGCGTCCACATCGCGTACTCGGCGGCCTTCCCCGTCGAGTTCGCGTCCGCGCTGGCGTCGGAACAAGACCGGTGGGAGTCCGTCGAGATCGTCACCGGCGTCCACCATCACCCGCATCCGCTGTTCGACCCCGACGGCGGCCCGTTCACCTTCGCCCTGCTGCAGGCCAGCGGGCCCCTCGCCCCGGCGATGGCGAGCGGTCGCGCCTCGGTCATCCCGTGTGCGTTGAGCGACTTTCCGGGCATCTGCGCGCCGGACGGCACGCGGCCCTGTGACGTGTCGCTCGTTCAGGTCAGCGCGCCCGGGCCGGACGGCCGGTTCTCGATGGGGACCGGCGGCGCCGATCAGGTCGAGATCGTCCGCCAAGCTCGGGTGGTGGTGGCCGAGGTCAACCCACGCATGCCGTACACCTACGGCGCCACCGAGCTGCACCGGGGACGAGATCGACCTGCTCGTCGAGGTCGAGCACGACCTCCCCGAGGCGGGAGGCGGCGACGGCTTCGGTGAGCTCGAGGCCGCGATCGCCGGCCATGCTGCTGCCGAGATCCCGATGGCGCGACCCTGCAGTTCGGAATCGGCCGCATCCCCGAGGCCATCGTCGCCAGCCTCCGCGACCACGTCGGCCTCGGCCTGCACAGCGGGATGATCGGCGACGCTTGCATCGACCTCGCCGATGCCGGAGTGCTCACCGGCGCCCGCAAGCGTGCCGACCTCGGCAAGCTCGTCGGGGGCGTGGTCCTCGGAACCCGCCGGGTGTTCGACTGGATCGACCACAACCCTGACGTGTTGATGGTCCCGGCGGCGTACTCCCACGGCGCCGCCGCACTCGCCCGAGTGGAGGGTCTGGTGGCCATCAACTCGGTCATCGAGGTCGCGCTCGACGGGTCGGCGAATGCCGAGCAGATCGGGAGCCGGGTGGTGTCGGGCCCCGGTGGCCAGCCGGACTACGCGCTGGGTGCCCGGCTGTCCCCAGGCGGCATGAGCATGATTGCGATCAGCTCGACCACTGGGCGCACCCCGATCAGCCGAATCGTCGGCGGGCTGGCTCCGGGGGTCCCGGTGACGGTGCCCCGGACCCTGGCCGACCGGGTCGTGACCGAGTTCGGCGTCGCCAGGCTGGCCGGGGCCACCCTCGACGAGCGAGCCGACCGGCTCCGGGCGGTCGCCCACCCGGATCTCGTCCACCACCCTGCGCTGACCCGGTCGGACCCTGGGTGGAACGGTTCATTCTGCGCGCCCGTCCTCATCGCCGATGCCACCGACCCGATGTCTGACGTGGGACAGCACGAGGAAATTCGAGGCCACGAGGGAGGCCTGGGCGCGTGGATGTCCGCAAAGCAGTTGGGGCAGTGGTGGTCGTCGCCGGTATCGGTGGCTACCTCCCTGGCGTCCCCGGGTTGATCGGGGATCGGACCCCATCGAGGAGCCGCCCGAAGAGCTGGCGCTGGCCGATGAGACGGCCGAGGTCGAACGTCCGCCCGCACCCCCGGTGGCTGATGCCTCGCCGACCGAGCCCGCCGAGTTCGACGACGGCCTGGTCCGCCTCGTCGTCACCCCCAACGCTGATGCAGCCGACTGGGTCGAGGCCACCACGCCCGAGCTCGATGCCGCGGCCGGGAACGACGTGGCCGACGGCCCGGCCGAACCCGAGGACGACGCCACCCCGCCGCCGAGTGGCCGCGAGCCCGACCCGTCGGCGCTCGTGCCCCCGAGCGACTATCCCGACATCCCGCTCGACCCCACGGTCGACCAGACCGTCATCGATCCTCGGCTCCTCGACCTCCTGGTGGTCTCGGCGATGCTGACCTTCGATGAGTACGACCGCCCGTGGGCGCTGTGGCCCGACGGTGCGCGGCTGCCGCTCTGGTCCCTCGAGGACTGGCCGGAAGACCTGGTCCTCGCACTCGGCCTGGCCGACGAGCCGGATGCGTCCGCCGCCGACGACTCGATCGAGGGCACGCCCTCCCCCACATCCGCACCCACCCCCACTCCCACTCCCACACCCACGCCGGAACCGGAACCAGCGGAACCCGAGGTCTCGGTCGGTCACCCGGTCATGGACGCGATCGCGGCCATCGACGGCGTGGACAGCGTGGTCTCGGTCGGCGACGGATCGTTCGCCGTGGTCGTCGAGGATCCATCCGTGTTGGACGACCTCCCCGTGGACATCGCCGAGGACACGCCGATGGCGATCAGCGCCGAGCCCTACGAGAGCTACCAGTGGGCGATCGAGAACACCGGCTCCAACCTCGAGGGCGTCCGGGGCGCCCCGCCCCAACACGCGGACGCCGACGTCGACGGTGCCGAGGCCCGCACGGCCGCCACCGGCGCCGGAGTGGTGGTGGCCGTGGTGGACAGCGGCGTCGACTTCGGCCACCCGGACCTCGCCCCGAACCGCTGGACCAACGGCGACGAGATCTGCGACAACGGGCGCGACGACGACGCCAACGGCTTCGTCGACGACTGCCACGGGTGGGACTTCGCCTACGAGGACAACACACCGTGGAACCCCGGAGCCCACGCGCACGGACCCACGTGGCCGGCATCATCGGTGCCGCCGAGAACGGGGAGGGCGTCGTCGGGATCGCTCCCGAGGTCGAGATCATGGACCTGAACGTCGGGGCGATCACCGCGTCGGGCAATCCGGGTATCACCACGACAGCGGTGGCCCGCGCCATCCGGTACGCAGCCGACAACGGCGCCGACATCATCAACCTGTCGTTGGGCACCCCGCCCGGATCGCCACGCCAGGGAAGCCTCCCGGTCGAGCAGGCGATCCTGCACGCGGAGTCCCGCGGGGTCCTCGTCGTCGCGGCGGCCGGCAACGACGGCAACCAACCTGGACCTCGCGCCCGGTTGGCCGGCGTCCTACGAGTTCTCGAACATGATCACCGTCGGGGCGTCGACGCCCTCCGACAGCCGGGCCGGTTTCTCGAACTACGGCGCGGTGGTCGACCTCTTCGCCCCTGGCGTGTTGATCCTGTCGTCCATGCCCAACCGCCAGCTCTCGTTCATGAGCGGTACGTCGCAGGCCACCCCCGTCGTGGTCGGCACCGCGGCGCTGGCGCTGCAGGCACGTCCCGGCCGCACACCGAGCGAGCTTCGCTCGGTCCTGGTCGAGCGATCGGACCGGCACGAGGTGCTGGCGCCGTTCGTCGCCAACGGGGTCCGCGCCAACGCAGGTGCCGTCGTCGGCGTCACCGACAACCGTCACGGCATCGCCGACGTCGCGGTCGAGGCCCACCGGTCTGGTCGGCCTCAGCGACGGCGACGAGTTCACGCTCGGCCTGTCGATCGCCATGCCGGAGGACCACCCGACCGACCCCATGGAGTGGGAGCTGACCCTGCTGGCGCTCGGCGACGACGGCACCCACGGCGTGGTCGGGCTCCCGGTCGCACTGGACGGCAGTCCCACGATCACCGACACCAGGGGTGCACTGGGGCTGGGCTTGACGGGTTCCGGTGCTGTCGCCGTGGATGCGACGTTGCCGGCCGGCGACTACGCGGTGGTGCTCGAGGCCGTGCCCGACGACGACCCCACCAGCCGCATCGGTGATGCCCGCGTGGTCCGATTCACCGTTGCGGCCACGCCGACCGGGCCGGAGCCGGACCCGACAGACCCCGCTGCGCCCACCGATCCCGTGGACGGCGGCGACAGCCCGGCCGCTCCGCCGGACCCCGTCGACGGCGGCGACGGTTCACCTCCGCCCGCCGACCCGGCCCCGCAGGATCCGACGCCGGCGAACCCGCCGCCCTCGACGCCCGAGGACCCTGGGCCCCCGGAGCCGCCCGCCGCGGACCCGGGCAGTGGGGGTGCGCCCGAACCGGCGCAGCCGGCCGATCCGCCGCCAGTCCTCCCCGGCGACACAGCCCCGCCACCGGCAGACGATCCGGAGCCGCAAGCCCCGCCGACCGACGACGACCCGGGCGACGCTGCCGAGCCCTCGGTACCGTCCGGGCCTGCGATCCCCGCCGAGCCCACGGCACCCGTGGCCGCGGAGCCCGAGCCCACCACCCCGACTGCGCCGGCACCGACGGCACCCACGGCCCCGACGCCCGCTCGAGCGAACCGACGCCAGGAGCGCCCACCGTGCCCGACGACCCGGGGACGACCGGTGACTGGTCGATCCGGAGCGTCTCGCCGAGCGAAGGCCTGATCGACATCACCAACGTGGTGGAGCTGAGGGGCTCGTTCCCGAGCCCTGCCTACGTCTGGTTCGGCGACCAGCCAGGCACGGTGTTGCTCCAGACCCCCGACCTCATCCTGGCGCTGACCCCGGCGCGGTCCACACCCGGCACGGTGAACGTGGAGCTGCGCCAGCGCGGCGTCGGCTCGGTGGCCACGATGCTCAGCGGCTACACGTTCGTCGACCCGTTCGTGGCCCCGCACCGGCACCCACGCCTGGTGGCACCGTCGGTGCCCCGCCCGCCGAACCGACGCCAGGTGAGGTCCTGCCCACACCCCCAGCCGGGGCGGTGGCGCCGAAGCCACGCCCACACCGACCGACGGCAACGGCAACGGCAACGGCAACGGCCCACCGGACCTCGGTGACCGGGGCCCCGGCAACTGCGGGGTGTCCGGCAACAGCGGACAGAATGGCCGTGCCGAGGACTGCCCCGACGGTCCGTCCAGCGGTGGGAGCGATGCCGACGAACCCCCGGCGTCGGACGAGCCGCCGGCGAACGATCCGCCCCCGACGTCCACACCGGCGCCGACGCCCACTCCGGCCGAGCCGATCGGCAGCGACCCGAGCGACCCGGTCTCCGGCGACCCGATCGCGAACAATCGTCAACCTCGCCTCGGCATGGCGAGCGAGGTCGACGACCTCCTCAACGGCCTCACGGGCGTTCAGGTCGTCTCGGGCGATCCGTCACCGTCTGCACCGGTCTGTTCGACAGACCCCTGTCGCCTCGACTGACGCGGACTCCCGCTGGCGGGCGAAGCGGGCGCCTGATGAAGTGGGCGCATGAGCATCGTCCTCGACGTCAGCGATCACGTCGCCCGCATCACCATCGACCGACCCGAACGCATGAACGCGTTCGACATCGACACCCACGAGGCCTTCGCAGAGGCGATCGACCGAGTCCAGGCCGACGACGACATCCGAGTCGCCGTGATCACCGGCGCTGGCGATCGAGCCTTCTGCGCCGGCCGCGACCTCAAATGGACCGCGGAGGTCAGTCGGTCCTCACCAGGGGAGCAGGCTGAGGTCGAGCGCCGCACCGCGGCGGTGACCCGCATCCAGTTCCGCTTCGACATCACCAAGCCGATCATCGCCCGCGTGAACGGTGTGGCCCTGGGCGGCGGCCTGGAGCTGGCGCTCGCCTGCGACATCATCATCGCCGCCGACCACGCGGAGCTGGGCCTGCCCGAAGCGCGCCGAGGCCTGATCGCCGGCGCGATGGGCATCCACCGGCTCCCGCGCCAGATCCCGCATCACCTGGCGATGGGGTACCTCCTCACGGGCCGGCACTTCTCCGCGCAGCGTGCCGCTGAGATGGGGCTGGTCAACGAGGTCGTGCCAATGGCAGACCTCGACGCAACCGTCGACGCCTGGGTGGCCGACATCGCCCGCTGCTCTCCGGCCTCACTGCGAGCGACGAAGCAGTCCGCGCTGGAGGCGCTCCACCTCCCGCTCTCGGAGGCTGCCACCTACGTCAGCGACGCCGAAGCGGCGTGGCGCACCAGCCCGGACCGCGTGGAGGGCCCGCGAGCGTTCGCCGACAAACGGGACCCGGACTGGGCCTAGCAGTCCGCGTCACTCCCCTGTGAAGTTCGGCTCGCGCCGTTCGCCCATGGCCTTGGTGCCCTCGGCGAAGTCGGCGGTCTCGCGGAGCCACGCCTGTTCCTTGGCCTCATGGGCGGTCGCGGCCCGCATCTGCTCGGCGAGATCGCCGCGCAACGTCTTGCGAATCGACTTCACCGCGAGCGGCGCCGAGATCGCGATCTCGCGAGCGAAGGCGTGGGCCTCGGCGCGGAGGTCGTCGATCTGGACGAGCTTGTCGGCCAGGCCGATCTCGACGGCCTCGTCGCCCTTGACGCGGCGACCCGTGTACAGGAGCTCCGCCGCCACCTGCGGGCCGACCAGCCGGGGCAGCGTGACGCTCAGGCCGAAGCCGTGGTGAAACCCGAGACGAGCGAAGTTGGCGCTGAACCGAGCGTGGGGCGCGGCGTAGCGGAAGTCGGCGGTCAGCACCAGGCCGAGTCCCCCGCCGATGGCCGCCCCCTGCACGGCAGCGACGACGGGCTTGTCGTTGCCGGCGATCCGCGCCGCGGCGGCGTAGAGCTCCTCGGTCGTGTACGTCCGCCCCTCCCCCTGGCCGGAGAAGTCGGCGCCCGCGCAGAAGTGTTTGCCCTCGGCGCAGTACAGGACGGATCGACACCGGTCGTCCTGGTCGAGCACCGCCAGGGCGTCGGCCGTGCCGCCGATCAGCTCCATCGAGAAGAAGTTGTTCGGCGGCTTGGTCAGCTCCACCACCGCGACGTAGTCGTCGTGCACCGTGGCGCGCACCGCGGCATTCTCGAAGACGGTTTCGGACATGGGTTCCCCCTGATCGGATGCTCGGGCGACGGTAGTCGGCGGCGCTACGTGCCCACCTCTTTGAAGGGCTTGCCCTTGTTGGGATCGGGCTCCTTGGGGAGCCCGAGCACGTTCTCGCCCAGGATGTTGTGCTGGATCTCGTCGGTACCGCCGGCGATCGACTGAGCCGGAGTCGAGACCAGCACCTCGGCGATGACCGCCGACGATCGGGTCATCGGTGGATCCTTCAGCATCGCCCGCCGGCGCCGGCGATCATCGAATGCACGCGGTTGGCCTTCCGGCGCCACGATGACCGAGAGCGCCAGTTTGCCGATGGACCCCTCCGAACCGGGCGGACGTCCCGAGTTCCCTCGCAGCCTTGGCCCGCTGGGCGGTCCAGCCCGAGGCGCGTCTCGAATCCGATCACCTCCATCATCTCCTGACGGATGACCGGATTCGTCGACGGCGACCGGTGGCCTTCGGCGCGCTCGATCGATCGAGATCCACGCGGCCCTTTCCGTTGGGGGTACCAGTCGTAGGTCTTGTTGATACTCGGCTGCCTCGGCGCGCGCCTCGTCGATGACTCGACCGGAGGCGCCGGGCGCGAATTCGACGTCGCGCATGCGTCGCGAACGAGCCCTCTCATGTGCCAACGTGCCCCGGGCCACCCGCCAGCCGTCGCCGACCTCGCCGACGACGTCCTCGGCCGGGATGCGAGCATCGTCGAGGAACACCTCGTTGAACGAGTCGTGGTCGTTCATCTCCAGGATCTGGCGGACCTCGACACCGGGCTGGCGCATGTCCAGCAGGAAGTACGTGATGCCGGCGTGCTTGGCGACGTCCCAGTCGGTTCGGGCCACCAGGATCGCCATGTCGGCCTGATGAGCCATCGTGTTCCAGACCTTCTGACCGTTGACGATCCACTCGTCGCCGTCTCGTGTCGCCGTGGCCCGCAACCCCGCCAGGTCCGAGCCCGCACCGGGTTCGCTGAAGAGCTGACACCAGGTCAGCTCACCGGTGATGGTCTTGCGGAGGTACTTCTCCTTCAGGGCGTCGTTGGCGTGGTCGTACATCGTGGGCGCAGCCAGGCCCATGCCACCCCCCAGGGGCACCGCCACACCGCCGGCGCGCCGGATGGTGCTGTGGGCGATCCGGTCCGTCCAGGCCGGCAGGCCCCTGCCGAACCACTGGGTGCTCCACGACGGGACCGCCCAGCCCGACTCGACCAGGCGCTCACGCCACTCCAACAGTGGAAGCTCGGGATCCCAGGCACCGTGGAACCACTCCAGGACCTCGCCCTCGATGTCGGCTTCGGTGATGGCCATCGCCCCGTGCTCCTCCGTGCGCTCGTCACGAGACTGTAGCGGCCACCCGCAAATTGCTTGTCGGTCAGCAAGCTGTGTCGAAGCCGAGGAAGGCGTGGCCGGCACGCTGGTCCGCCGACCCGACGAACGAGGCGACATGGCAGGCACGGGCCAGCGGCGCATGGCACGTCCACCCAAGAGCGAGGGCGAAACACCCACCCGCGAGCGCATCCTCGCCGCCGGCGCCGCTGCGTTCGCCGAGAACGGGTTCGAGGCGACGACGCTCGCCGACATCGCGTCGCGATGCGACGTGTCGGCGCCGGCCATCTACAACCACTTCGCCAACAAGGACGAGGTCTTGGTCGAGCCGGCGAAGTGGGCGCTGTTCGAGATGCGCGACCCGGTCGAGGCCGCGCTCGAGAACCCGCGCGACGTCGCCCGGCGGTACGTCCAGCCCGGGTTCGCCGACTGACGTCGACTCGATCAGGCCGAGGCCGCCGCCCGCAGGCGTTCGAGGGTCTCCTGCACGGTGGCCTTGACCAGGTCGACCTTGTAGCCGGTCTCGGGCAGGGGGTTGGCGCCGTCGGCGCAGGCGTCGCTCACCGTGGCGATGGTCGCGTCATCCAGGGGTCGGCCGACCAGGAGCGACTCGGCCGCCGGCATGCGCAGTGGGACAGTGGCGACGCCACCGAGCCCGATGCCGCACTCGGCCACCGTGTCACCCTCCATGCGGGCCCGGACCACAGCTTCCACCAGGGGCCACTCGGCCTCGAAGCGGCTGATCGAGCGGAAGTAGGCCCCGATCTCGCCATCCCAGTTGACCGGTACGTGGATGGCGGCGATCACCGCACCGTGGGGGAGTGCGTTGTCGCGGGTGGGATCGACGCCGTCCCCGAGCAGATCGGCCACCGACATCGTCCTCCCGTCGGCCAACTCGATCGTGGCGTCGTAGGTCAACAGCGCCATCCCGATGGAAGACGGATGCGGGTGCACGCAGTCCGAGCGATCGAACACGACCCCGTACAGGTGCCGGCCGGTGCGAGCGGGACAGGTGTCGCCGCCGGACTTGAAGCAGTCGATCTCGGGATGGCGGTAGTACCAGCACCGCGTGCGCTGGGTGAGGTTGCCGCCGATCGTCCCGTGCGCTCGGATCTGGGGAGTGGCCAGTCCTCCGCTGGTGATCGCGAGCGCAGGGTGCGACGACGCCAGCTCCGACGCGACCACTGCCATCTTGGTGCCGGCGCCGATACGCACCCCCTCGGCCGATGCATCGATGCCGGCGAAGCCCTGGATGCCGGTGAGGTCGACGATCGCGGGCGACGCGTTGTGCGAGCGGAGCCGCTCCTGCAGGTCCGTGCCACCGGCACGCACCACTGCGTCGTCGGGAACCTGGATGGTGTCGAAGGATTCGGGGAAGGAGATCATCGCAGGCCCTCCAGCAGTCGATCGGGTCTCACCGGGAGCACCTGGGGTCTCCACCCGGTGGCGTTGTGAATGGCGTTGCCGACGGACGCCGCGGGGCTGATGGTGGCCACCTCGCCCAGACCCACCCCGCCGCCGGGCACGCGGTCCCATCCCTCTTCGTGGAAGTGGATGGTGATCTCGGGCGTGTCGCCGAGCTGGGGAATCCGGTAGTCCTCGAGGTTGGACGTGAGCGTGAGTCCGGTGTGCGGATCGAGGATCTGGTTCTCGTAGAGCGCGAGCCCGATGCCTTGGATGATCGAGCCCTCGCACTGGCTGCGGGCGAGCTCGGGGGCATGCGCGACCCCGATGGCCAGACCGCCGTGGACGGTCAGCGCCCGCGTCTTGCCGGTCAGGGTGTCGACCTCGACCTCGGTCACGTGCAGCGCGGCCGAGAAGCCACGGCCGATCTGGATCCCGTTCATCGTGATGGGGACGGCCCGCAGGCCCTTGTCGCCGCCGCGCTCGGCGCTCGCCGAGGCGCCGTTGTGGGCCGAGGTCACGTCCGGGCCGATCTCGTCCTTGAGCTTGGTGGCGGCGTCGAGCGCGGTGGACCACAACGACGGTGTCGTGCGCGAGCCACCGGAGGTCGGTCCGTGTGGCGCGTCGCCGCCGGCATGGCCCATGATCACCTGCACCGACAAGGGATCGATCTCGAAGACGCTGGCGACGGCTCGGGCCACCACGGTCTTGGAGCCCGTCCCCATGTCCTGACAGGCGGTCGTGGCCACCAGACGGCCGTCCTCGACGCTGACGACGATCTCGGTGTCGGGATCGACCATGTACATCCAGTTGGCCGCAGCGACACCGACGCCCCGCCGGTAGCGACCGCTCTGGGATCCGGTGGTCGGGCGGTTGCGCCACACGTCGAGCCCCAGCGCCCATTCATAGAGGGCCTGCCGTTTGTGGTTGCCGTCCCACTGCTTGCGCAGATCGATCGGATCGCGGTCGAGGCGGTGCGCCATGTCGTCGACCGCCTGCTCGAGCGCCCACGCATACGTGGGGCCGCCGGGCCCGCGGAACGGTGTGGCGGGCGGCGCGTTGGTCACGATGTCCGCGTCATAGGCAATGCGGGGCGAACGGTCGTAGACCAGCATGCAGAGCAGCCCGTAGAGACCGTTGATGCTCACGCCTCCGTGGCTCTCGGCGTTCACGACGATGGCGTCCACGTCGTGCTTGTCGTCGACGAGCAGCGAGATGTCGGTGGAGCTCCCGGGCCGGTTGCCCGTCGCGGTCAGCTCCTCGCGACGATCGAGGATCAGCCGGACCGGACGGCCGGACTGACGGCTGAGCTCGCACGCCGTGGTCATGTCGACGGTGACGCTGAGCTTGGACCCGAAGCCGCCACCGATGAAGTCGGAGACCACCTCGATCTGGGAGGCGTTGAGCCCGAAGTGCTCGGCGATTCCGTGGGTGACGTGGTCGACGGCCTGCGTGCTCGTCCACACCTTCAGCAGCGACGGATCCGTCCAGTCGGCGACGGTGCAGTGGGGCTCGAAGCTGGTGTGGAGCTGTGGGTGCGTGCCGACGTGGAGGTCGACGAGGCGCTCGTCCTGGCGCTTGCGGGCCTTGTTCACCCGACGCTTGGCGATCGTCCCCAGGTATGGCGTGGGGTTCGGGCCGCGGCGATTGCCCGACCACCGCGCCGGGGCGATGGGGCCCTCGGCGGCGTTGGGAGCACTCTTGCGGGCGCTGCGGTTCTCGAAGACCTGCGGCGCGCCATCGGCCATGGCCGCTGCCGGGTCGGTGACGAACGGCTCGGGCTCGATCTCGAGGGTCATCGCCGCGGCGAGTGCCCGGGCCTCGGCCAATGTCGGTGCCGCGAGGGCGGCGATCGGCTGGCCGGCCCAGCGCACTCGGCGGTCGTCGCCCAGCAGGTCGACGAACCACTCGGCGCCGCTCGCCATCTCGGTGACGGTTCCTGCGGCGATGGGCGAGCGCACGAGCACGGCCTCGAGCTCGTTCTCGAGGTGCCGATCGGCGGTGTAGACGGCAGCTCCCGTGACCTTGTCCCGACCGTCGACCCGCAGCACTCGTCCGTCCTGGTCGTAGTCGCCTCGACACGCGGCCTGGACGGCACGCTGGATGCCCTCGTAGGCGCCGCAGCGACAGAGGTGGCCGGCAAGCGCGTCGGCCACGGTGTGCCGATCGGGAGCGACGTCGCCGTGATCGGCGCGCCAAGCGTCGACGAAGGCTGCAGCGTCGACGATGAAGCCGGGGGTGCAGTAGCCGCACTGGAGTCCGTCCTCACCCAGGAACGCCCGCTGCACCGGATGGAGCTCGCCGCCGTCGGCGATGCCCTCGACCGTGGTGACTTCGGCGTCGCGCAGCGACGCTGCCGGCGTCAGGCAACTGGCGACCGGCGTGCCGTCGAGCTGCACCGTGCAGGCGCCGCAGACGCCGCCTTCGCAGACCAGCTTGGTGCCGGTCAGGCCGAGTTGCCCGCGGATCACCTCGACCGCTGACTCATGTCCATCGATGGAGATGGACACCGGCGTGCCGTTGACCGTTGATGAGATCGAAACCACGAACACACACTCCCGAGTTGGTGATCGACCGGACGCTAACACGGCCATCGGAGGAAAACCTCCGCACCACGGAATATTTCCTCCGCCTTGCTCGTCACGCACGTGCGTTCGCCGGTAGCCTCGACGCCCGATGGACCCGGGCGCGCCAGACGACACGACGAATCGGATCAGAACCGAGGCCCTCCGGCTCTTCGCCCGCGTCGGTTTCGGGAGCACCACGATCGACGACATCGCCGCCGCGGCCGAGGTCGGGGTGGCCACGATCTACCGGCGCTGGCCAGACAAGGCCGAGCTGGCCAACGACCTCTACCGCGGGTTCCTCGACGACATGGAGGCGCTGATGGTGACCCCGGAGGGGGCCACGGCGAAGCGCCGCTACCTCGCGCTCTGGGA
>CBDHFJ010000111.1:0-59364 GCA_965262315.1 Acidimicrobiales bacterium | reverse complement strand
ATCGCCCTGCAGCACTACCACACCCAAGTCGCCCACTTCGCCGGCACCAGCTGAGGGGTTCGCGCCGCCCGCCCCCGGGCTATCGTTCGCCGCGACCGTCGACTGTCGAGGAGGCCCTGTGGGTCAGCCGTCCGAAGAACAGATCAGTTTTCTGGCGCGGGGAGTGGTCGGGGCCATGCTCGCGGTCTCGCAGGTGCGCAAGTCGGTCCTGGGCGATGTCTGGGGAGGCCGAGAGCGCCGAAGTGGTCGTTCGATCCTTCGCGAACTCCTACGACGAGTCCACCACCCAGCGCGCCATTCTCGACCGTGCGCTCGAGTCATGGCCGTCGATGCTCGAGATGTTGGTGTACGACGGCGATGTGCCGGACAGCCTCGCGGAGGTCATGTTCGGGGTCACCGCCGCCGACGACGCGCTGAGCGCCGAGGACAAGTCCGACTACATCTTCATCATCCGCAACGTCGCCTACGCGACCGCAGGTGCCACCGCCGAGGACGGAGTGCTCGAGATCGGTGGCGATCACTACTCCGAGGACGAGCGCCGGATCCTCGACGACATCGACGCCATCTGCGGCCCGGCCTGACCTCGACGTTCACCACGTCGTCGCCGAAGTTCGCCGATGCGCTGCCAGGAGACGCCTCTGGCGCGAGTGGTGCCCGGTCCGAAGGCGGGCGGCGGTCCGACCATGGCTCCAGAAGCCGATGAGACCCCTCCGGACCGGGCGCCGACGTCCCGGCGGGTCATTGGCGGACCGGTAGCGAGCGAGGAGCGCTGTCAGTGCCTCATCGACGAGCTCGGCATCGGTGGTTCCAACTGGTGCATGCCACAGATCCAGGGGGCGTGCGACGGCCCGGGTGCGCCGCGCCTCGGACGACCTAGGCCTTGGACAGGGTCTGGACGCTCAGGGCGGTGATCACCAACGCCATGCCGATGACCTGGAACGCGGTCACGGACTGGTCGAGGAAGAGATACGCCAGCAGGGTCGAGTTGACCGGCATCAGCAGCTGGATGACGCCCATCAACGCCAGGGGAGCCTTGTTCTGCGCGAAGGCCAGGAGCAGGTGACCCAGCCCCGGGAACAGCGCGACTGCCGCGACGCGAAGCCAGTCGCCACCGGTGTTCGCCGTCAGGTCCTCGCGTGAGATCAGGGCCATGGCGGTCAGCAGCAGCGTGCCCCAGAACAGCATCGCGGCCATGAAGACGTGCGGATCGACGGTCTCGAGCACCCGCTTGCCGTAGATGAAGTAGCCGGCCCCGATGATGACCGACACGGTGGCGATCAGGTCACCCTTGATGTCGCCGGTCCCGCCCGAGTCGCCCGCCACCACGATCACCACCGCGCCGATGATGGCCAGACCCGCCCAGATCCAGTCGCGGACCGTCACCCGCTCGCCGAACATCACCACGCCCGCCACCATCAACACGATCGGTTGCAGCGTGGTCAACAGGCTGGCGTTGGCGATCGAGGTGATCTGCGCCGACCAGAAGAACAGGCCGATGGCGCCGGCGAAGCACAGGCCGGGCACCGCGCTGATGCGGAGGATCCGCCAGGTCAGCTGGCGCCGCCACAGGGCGTACAGGCCGAAACCGACGAGGCCCAGTCCGGCACGCCAGAAGGCCATGACCGTGCCATGGACCCCACCACCGGCGACGATCACCGGTGCCAGCGACACCAGCCAGAAGCCGCTCGCACTCGACAGGATCCCCATGCGGACGAGCCGACGTTGGGCCGAACCCGCCTCGTCGGAGCCGATCGTGGGGACCGACCTGTCGGCCATCTCAGCCCCGGCCCAGGATCATGGCGTTGTGGTACTGGGCGCCCGAGCCGGCGCCGGTCACGAACACGTGATCCACGTCGGCCACCTGGCCAGGTCCGGCCGTGCCCCTGCAGTTGTCGGACGGCCTCGACCACCTTCAGGTTGGGGCCGCCGTAGCCGGTGTGGCTGAACGCCATCAGCCCGCCGTCGGTGTTGATGGGAAGCCCGCCGTCGACGCCGATGCCCTGCTCCACCAGGAAGTCGGCACCCTCGCCTTCACCACAGAGCCCGAGCGTCTCCACCTGGCGGACGACCTCCCAGGTGTTGATGTCGTAGAGCTCGAACACGTCGATGTCGGCGGGCGAGAGGTCGGCCATCGCAAAGCTGCGGGCGTAGGCGTCGGCGCCGATGCGGCCGACCTCGTCGTAGCGAGGGGGGTCCACGTACTGCTGGCGATACCACTCCGAGCTGCCGCCCAGGATCGACGCGCCACCGTTGGGTGTGTCGGCTGCGCGCTCTGGGGTGGTGATGACGAAGGCGGCTCCGCCCTCGGTGGCCAGGCACAGGTCGAGGAGATGGAACGGCTCGGCGACCAGCGGCGAGGCCGTGATGTCGGCGGGGGAGAACGGACCGCGACCGGTCATGACTGCGTCCGGGTTCGCCGCGCCGGAGTTGCGGATGGCCGCGGCGATGGCCGACAAGGCCTCGCGGTCGGGGCTGAACCGATGCATGTAGGTCTGGGCCACCAGCGCGAAGTGCGCGGTGGTGAGCATCCCCCACGGCGACACGAACTCGTTGTCCGGGCGGGTGTAGGACGCCACTGCGGGTCCTCCGAGCACGCCGGCCTGGCCGCCCACCACGAGGACGCTCTCGCAGAGCCCGGCGGACACCGCGGCCGCGGCGTCCAGCGCACCCGGGACGCCCTGCGGGTAGGTGTCGCAGATCCAGCGGAACGGCTTGCCGAAGACGCCGGTCCAGTCCCAGGCGCCGGGGTCGAACACCGTGCCGCCCGGTCCCGGCCATCGGGCGGCGATGCCGTCGATGTCGTCCATTGTCATGCCGGCGTCGGCCACGGCCAGCGCGGCGGCCTCGAGGTAGATCTCGATCGTGGTGGTGTCGAGCTGCTTTGGCCTGGCGGGTCAGGCCAATCCCAGCGATCGATGCCGTCGGGCGGCGGGGGCTGAGGGCGGCCATCTCAGACTTTTCTGCCGTCGCCCCAGAAGCGGTCCCTGATCTCGTTCTTGGCGATCTTGCCGACGGCGTTCTTGGGCAGGCTGTCCATGAACTCGACCCGCTCGGGGATCTTGATCGACGTCAGCTCGGACATGCGGCAGTGGGTGCGGAGCTCCTCGGCGGTCGCCTGGGCGCCGTCCTTGAGGGCCACGACGGCGACGATGGCTTCACCCCATTCGGGGTCGGGCACGCCGACGGCCGAGGCTTCCAGCACCGCGTCGTGGCGGTACAGGACGTTCTCGATCTCGGTGGGCGCGATGTTGAGGCCGCCGCGGATGATGAGGTTCTTGATCCGGTCGACGATGAAGATGAAGCCGTCGTCTGAGACCTCGGCCACGTCGCCCGAGTGCATCCAGCCGTCCACCAGGACACTTCCTCGGTGCGCTCGGGGTCGCGGTAGTAGCCCTTCATCACGTGGGGGCCGCCGAAGATGACCTCGCCTCGCTCGCCGGGGCCGATGTCGTTGCCCTCGGAGTCGACCACCCGCACGTCGACCGCGTAGGAGGGTTGCCCGCACGACGACAACAACTCGGGCCGGTTGGCCAACCCGGCCACGTGGTCCTCCTTGCGCAGGATGGTGCCGATCGACGCGATCTCGGCCATGCCGTAGAGCTGGTTGAAGATCGGCCCGAACCGGTCCACCAGCTCCCGCAGCCGCTCGGGCGAGATGGGCGACGAGCCGTAGCCCAGGGTGATCAGGCCACCGAGCTGGTGGTCCGACGCGGTCGGCAGCCGGTCCAGCAGCCGCATGAGCTGGGTGGGGACCAGGAAGCTGTGGGTCACCCCTTCCTCTTCCACCGTGGCGGCGAACGAAACCGGGTCGAAGGCGCGACTGTCGCGGAATCCCAGCGCCGCGCCCACCACCAGGCAGGGCACGATGGTGATGTTGACGCTCGAGTTGTGCGGGATCTGGATCAGGTAGCGGCTGGTCCGCTCGATCCCGTACTCCAGGCAGGCGACGGTGGCGTGCTGGAGGGCACGGGCGTGATCGAACAACACCCCCTTGGGGCGGCCGGTGGTGCCGCTGGTGTAGACGATGCAGAAGTCGTCGTCGTGGCGGACCTCGTGCAGCGTCGGCGGGGCGGTGTCGGAGGCGGCGGCCAGCGCATCGGTCCAGGCATCGGTGTCGATGTCCTCCACGCCGATGCCCACGTGATCGGCCAGGGCCCGGACGCCGGGCAGGTGCTCGGTGTCGGTGATGACCAGCGCCGGTTCGGCGTTGTCGAAGACCTGCTCGAGCTCGACGGGGCCGAGCCGGAAGTTGAGGCCCACGTAGACCAGCCCGGCCTTGGCCACCCCGCCGAGGATCTCCACCACCTCGGACCTGTTGGCCACCAGGAACGCGACGCGGTCACCCTTCTCCAGCCCCAGGCCCAGCAGGTGGTTGGCGATGCGGTTGGTGCGTTCGTCGAGCGAGGCGTTGCTGTGGCGCAGCGATCCGAACACCGCAGGATCGTCCGGGTGGCGGACCGCGTTGCGGGTGATGGCGAGGCCGACATTCATCGTTGTTCTCCAAGGGGCGCAGTCGCCGGGCGGAACGCCGGCAGGGTCTCACCGTCGGCGCCGGGGCCGAAGCACACCTCGACGCGCATGCCGATGGTGACGTCGGCCGGATCGCAGTCGACGATCCACGTCAGCAGGCGCCAGCCCTCGTCGACTTCGACGTCGGCCACGACGTAGGGCGCGGTGAACGACGGGTCGGGCGGGCGGTGCACCGTCGTGTGGCTGACCACCTCGCCGGTTCCCGAGCTCGGTTCGTAGGCCCAGTCCGATGACTGACACCACGGGCATGCGACCTGCGGGCTGAAGTGGCTGCGGCCGCAGGCGTTGCAGCGTGGTCGCACCAACCGGTGCTCGTCGACGGCTGCCCAGTACGGCCCGGTCAGTGCTCGGTCGGCGCGTGCGGTCACGCGGTCAGTCCGTCTCGGCCAGCAGCGCCGCCGCGGCGTCGCGGACGGTCATGCCCACCTCGACGCCCCGCTGTCGGGCGGGCTCGTTGCAGGCGCTGATGGTGCCTTCCTCGTAGGCCTTGAAGGCGTCGCCGACGGGGGCACTCCAGGCGTCGCAGCAGGCGCCGGCCAGGCCGTGTTCGGCCGTGGTCTCCAGGCCGGTGATGCCGGCGTTGTTCTTGCTCATGCCGCCGTCGGAGCAGATGAAGCCGTGGGGCGACACCTCGAGCAGGAACTTGGCTCCTGAGCGGCCGGTGTGGCCGGCCGTCACGAGGACGTTGCGTGAGTCCTCGGGCAACGCGAACACGATGGAGTCGGTGACGATGATCTCGCGACCCTCGGGTGAGGTGGCCATCGACTCGCGGCGGATCTTGGTGCCGGCACTGGTGTCACCGGGCTCGTTGGTGAGCAGGATGTCGGCCGCGTCCTTGACCGTCATACCCTCGGTGACACCGCAGCGCTCGGCCAGGATGTTGACCCGGGAGATGACGCCGGTCTCGTACAGATCGAGGCCGTTGCCCAACTCGGCGCTCATGCCGTCGGCGGCCGCGGCGGGAATGCCCAGGGCCTCCAGATACCAGAGCCCGGCGATGCCGGCGCCGTCCTTGCCGATGCAGCCGTCGTGGCCGATCACGGCCCGGGGCCGATGCGGCGCCATCAGGCGTGCCGGGAGCACGCCCAGATAGGACGACGGCACCACCACGTCGGTGTCGGTGTTGCGGGCGTCGACGTAGCGGGCGGAGTCCATGGCGATGACCCGTCGGCCGTCGCGCTCGAACACGATGTCGTGCGGGTGATCCGCCTCGTCGTTCAGTAGTGGTGCTTCTTCGGCCATGGTCCCCCCTGGGTGTCGGCCTGACTGGTTCAGCCGGTGAAGATCACCGGGTACTTCCCGAAGTACGGGCGAGTCGTCGACTCGTCCATCTCGGGCGGGTTGTCCGGGTCGGGGCGAGCCCCGTGGTCGAACATGGTCTGGACGGCAACGGGCACCAGGCCGAAGAGGTGGTTCTCCTCGGTGGCCTCGGTGTCGAAGACGAGGCCGGCGGCCAGGTCCTGGCCGATGCAGGCGTGCATCCCCTGCCCGAAGCTGAGGCCCCAGGGCGCGGCGCCGTCGGCCAGCTCACGGTCCGGGTTGAAGTCCTCGGCGTCGGGGCCGTAGATGTCGGTGCTGCGGTTGGCGGTGAGCAGGTCGATGGTGACCCGATCGCCCTCCTTGATCTCGACCCCGGACGACAACGTGATGTCGGCCAGCGCCCAGCGTTGGCTGGTGGGCGACGACCCCTGGAGACGGATGGTCTCATGGGTGGCGCGCTGCACGAACACGCGGTCGTTGCGGACCCGGTCGGCGTCGTCGGGATGTGCGTCGAGCCACTTGAAGATGTTGTGCATGCAGCGGGTGAACGCGGTGGCCGACGTGTGCGCGCCGGCCAGCAGGTAGAACGCGATCTCGCGGCGGAGCGACTCGTGCGACAACGGGATCTTGTCCTCGTTGCGCAACAGGACCATCAGGACGTCCTTGGGGAGCTCGTCCTCGGTGATGTCGCCGGCGGCGAGCTGGTCGAGCATCGCTCGGCGGCGGGCGATGCCCTCGTGGAGGAACTCCTCGTCGAAGGCTTCGAGGTGGGCCTGGACCTCGGCGGCCTTGGCCTCCTTGTCGCCGGTGTAGTGGGCGAGGGTGGCGCCTTCGATGAACGTGGTCAGGTAGTCGTAGAGATGGAACGTCTCCTCGGGCGTGCCCTTGGGACGGTCGACGCCTGCGGTCAGCGCCGCCAGGTTCATCATCAGCTGGTGGCCGAACGACACCAGCTCGGCTCGACCGTCGGCGATGTAGGGCTTGACCGTGGCCTCGATGATCTCGGGGAACATCTCCCGCTCGTACTCGAAGAACGTGTCCCGACGGAACAGCCGGTTCTCGAGTCGGCGACGCTGGCGGTGCTCGTCGGCGTGAAGGTTCACGATGACGTCGCCCATGATCACCTCGCCGGCGTCGTACAGCGCCTGGCGAAGCTCCTTGTGGCGGTAACACTCCCGCGCATCCTCGTAGGTGTTCACGGTGATCTCAGCCATGGATGTCGTCCCCCTCTTCGGTGGATCGGGATCGTAGGTGGTGGGCGCTGCTTCGTCCCCGAACGGGTCGGGTCAGTCCCCGAACAGGACGGGGTAGCGGCTGTAGTGCTTGCGGGTGGATCCGGGGTCCAGCGCGGGCGGGTCGTCGGGATCCTGGCGACCCCCGGCGGCGAGGAAGGCATGCGCCATGACCGCGACCGTGCCGTAGAGGTGTTCCTGTTCGGCTCGGTCGGCGTCGATCTCGAGGCCGCCGTCGAGCTCCGCGCCCACACAGGCGTGGGTGCCGCCACCGAAGCTCATGCCCCACCGGGGGACGCCATCGGGGACCTCGCGGTGGGGGTTGTAGTCGGCGGCGTCGGGACCGAAGGCCTCGGGGTCACGGTTGGCGGCGGTGAGGTCGAGGGTGACGAGGGTGCCTTCGACCAGGGTCGTCGAGCCGATCTCGACCGGGCTCAGCGCCCGGCGATACGCCATGGGGCTGGCCGGCGCGAGCCGTAGCGACTCGTGCATGCAGCGCTGGACGAACGCGAGGTCGCGGCGGGCGAGCTCGAGGTCGTCGGGGTGGGTGAGCCCGTGGGTGAGGATGTCGTCGACGGTGTGGGTGAACGCGTTGGCGGTGGAGTGCGCGCCGGCCTGGAGGTAGAAGCAGATCTCGCGGAGCACGACGTCGGCGGGCAGGTCGAGCTGGTCCCGATTGCGCAGCAGCGTGGTGAGGACGTCCTTGGGGAGGTCGGCCTCCTCCATCTCGCCGCGGTCGACCGCATCGACCAATGCCTGGCGACGCTGCTTCGAGCTCTCGAACACGTCGGCCTCGAAGCGAGCCATGGCCACCCGCACCTCGGCGCGGACCTCGTCCTTGTCGCGCGTGGAGTGCATGATCGTCGCCCCCTCGCTGAACTTCTTGACGATGCCGTAGAGCGCTTCGGTGGCGTCGCCGTCGGTGGGGTCGTGGTCGACACCGGCGATGGTGGCGGTGAGGTTCATGGCGGAGCGGTAGCCGATCTGGGCCAGGTCGCCCCGCTTGGCGTCGATGAACGGTTGCAGGGTGGCCTGGATGGTGGCGCCCAACACCTGCTGTTCCCAGTACGTGAACGTCTCGCGCCTGAACAGCCGGTTCTCGAGCCGGCGCCGTTGGCGGTGCTCGTCGCCGTGGAGGTCCAGGAGGGTGTCGGCGGTGACGACGGCGCCTTCGGTGTAACCGGCCTGACGGAGGTGCTTGGCTCGGAATGCGTCTCGAACGTCAGGCCACGTCGTCAGGGTGATGGACTCCACGGCCAGCACTCTAGATTCATGCGCAGGAATCCTCCAGCGGCGCTACGTTCGCGGCATGCCCGCCGCTCCCGACATCGTTCGCTCCTTCCTCGACGCGGTCGAGGCGCGCGACACCGACGCGGTGGTCGCGCACTTCGCGCCGGACGCGACCTGGCAGAACGTGCCGCATCCCGCGGCGCAGGGCCGCGACGGGATTCACGCCATGCTGGCCGCCATCCTCGGGCGCAGCGAGGCCGTGCGTTGGGACATCGTGTCCGAGAGCTACGCGCCCGGCCGAGCCTGGCTGGAGCGGGTCGATCGGTTCTGGATCGGTGGCGAGGAGTACGCCGTGCAGTGCAACGGTGTCCTGGAGATCGACGAGGACGCCGGACTCATCACCGAACTGCGTGACTACGTCGATCTGGGGGAGTGGCGAGCGCGGCTGGCCGACGCGCCACGCTGAGTCAGCTCTGGGAGCGGTCCCAGGTGAGGATCTCGCCGGCCCACTGGCCGACCTTCCAGCCCGGGATGGGACCGTGCTGGGGCCACGGTGCCGTCAGGTCGGTGCGCTCACCGCGGCAGATCACCTCGACCAAGCGGCTCTTGTCCTGGAGGATCGTGACGTCGGTGCTCGGGTCGCCGTCGACCACCAACACGTCGGCGAGCTTGCCCACCTCGATGGTGCCGAGCTCGTCCTCCATCCGCATCGTCCACGCGCCGTCGCGGGTGGCGGTGGAGATCGCCTCCAGCGGTGACAGGCCGACCTCGTTGACGAAGACCTCCATCTCGCGGGCGTGCCAGTGGCCGTACGGCGTGAGGGCGAAGCCCGACTCGGAACCGCTGATGATGCGCACGCCGGCGTCGTACGCCTTGCGGATCATCTTGGCGGTGGCCTGGATCTCGTCTCGGAACGTGTCTTCCATCCCCGGGGTCACACCGACCTTCCGGCCGTAGTCGGCGAGGTTGGCGAGGAACGTGAACGTGGGGCAGATCGCGGCGCCGGACTCGACGATCGCTTCCAGTCCGGCGTCGTCCATGAACGACGCGTGGAGGATGAGATCGACACCGCTCTCGGCCGCGGCGAGCACGCTCTCGGTGCCACGGCAGTGCGCCATCACGGGGACGCCCAGTTCGTGGGCGGCGTCACACGACGCCTTGAGCTCGTCACGGCTCCAGACGAGCAGCTCGCCCTGGTGACCCGGGATCGATCCGGTGGCATGGATCTTGATCCAGTCGGCGCCGAACTTGATGTGGCGGCGGGTCCACAGGATGACCTCGTCGACGCTGTTCACGATCTGGGCGTAGCCGACGGTGCCGTCGTCTGGGATGAGCCGACCGGCGGTGCCGCCGACGGCGGTGAGCAGCGCCTGGACGCCGGTCTTCATGCGGGGCCCGGTGATCACCCCGGCGTTGATGGCGTCGCGGATGGACGGGCCCACACCATGGGTGGTGTCGGGGTCCACGAACGAGGTCACACCGGCACGGCGGATCTTCTGGAGGTTCTGGGCCGTGGTCAGCGCCACCATCGTGGGTTCGCGGTGGAAGAACAGCTCGTCGTTGGACTGCACGTCGTCGAAGGTGCAGTGGAGGTGCGAGTCGATCAGGCCGGGCATGACGGTCTTGCCGGCCGCGTCGATGACGGTGGTGTCGGGGCCAGCGGCGCTGTCGGCGTCGGTGCCCAACGCAGTGATGCGCCCGTCGGCCAGGAGCACGGAGGTGTCGGGCTGCGGTGCGGCGCCGGTGCCGTCGATCACCGATCCACCCCGGATCAGCAGGTTCTCGGTCATACCACTAGCGTAGGACAGCGGCCGCGAGGTCGCCCGGGACGGGGGTCCCGGTCAGTCCAGCGAGGAGGACACGGTGCGCATCGAGATCAACATCGACGACTGCATGAGCTCAGGCAAGTGCGTGGCCGATCATCCCGATGCGTTCGACTTCGACGACGACGAGTTGGCGGTGCTCGTCGACGGCGGGGCCGCGCTCGACGCCGACCAGATGCTCCGGGTTGCCCGCAACTGCCCCAGTCGGGCCATCATGCTCTTCGACGACGACGGCAACCAGATCCCGACCTGATCGGTGAGGACGTGACCAACTCGATGATCGTGACCGGTGCCGGGGGCGGCATCGGCGAGAGCATTGCCCGCTACGCGGCCACCGCCGGATGGCGTGTCGGCGTGTTGGACATCGACGGTGACGCAGCAGCCGCTGTCGCTGCTGACCTCCCCGACGGTGTGGCGCTCCAGGCAGCCGTCAATGACCCCGATGGGGTCGGTGCTGCGCTGGACACCTTCGGCACGCCCGATGCCCTCGTCAACAACGCCGGGATCGTCCGCTTCGGCCCGCTCCTCGAGCAGTCGGTCGACGACTTCCGGGCCGTCCTCGACGTCAACCTGGTCGGCGCCTTCGTCTGTGCGACGGCCTGTGCCCAGCGCATGGCCGAGGCGGGCGGCGGCGCCATCGTGTCGGTCACCTCGATCAACGGGATCGTGCCCGGCCCCAACGCCGGTGCCTATGGGGCGTCGAAGGCGGCCATCAACCTGTTGTCGCAGCAGATGTCCAT
Source organism: Acidimicrobiales bacterium (assembly GCA_965262315.1). Taxonomy (GTDB): domain Bacteria; phylum Actinomycetota; class Acidimicrobiia; order Acidimicrobiales; family UBA8592; genus JBCCFK01. The sequence goes on along the minus strand of CBDHFJ010000111.1, from coordinate 48,549 downwards.
CGAGTGGGGTGGCGCCGGCATCAGGGTCAACACCGTGGCGCCCGGTCTGATCGACGGCGGTATGTCGGCGCCGATCTTCGCCGACCCGGAGTTCCGTCGACGCCGCACCGAGAAGGTGCCGGCCGGCCGCCTGGGTTCGGTCGAGGACATCGCTCGGGCGGTGCTCTACCTGTGTTCGCCCGAGTCCGACTACGTCACCGGCCATCAGCTCGTCGTCGACGGCGGCGTGGTGAACTCGATCATCGCCAACCTGCCGCGCCCAGAGTCGGTCGACGGCGTCGGCGCCCAGGACTGAGCGGACGACCCTTCGTGGCAGACATCCGGCGCCTCATCCAGCGCGAGCCCAAGGACCTTCGGGAGCGGCCGATCGCCGGCCGCAAGCTGGCCAAGAAGTATCTGTTCGATGCCGACCTGCGCGGCGTCGACGGGTCCGATGCGACCTTCGACGAGGCGATGTTGGAGGGCGCTCGCTTCGACGGTGCCACGCTCCGCGGAGCCAGCTTCCGCCACACCCACCTGGCCCACGCGAAGCTGCGCGACTGCGACCTCACCGGGGCGGTGTTCCTGCACGAACGCCACTCGGCCCGCCCGGATCACACCTGCAACTACGCCCAATTCAGCCGGTCGACGTTGGACGACGCCGACCTGTCCCGCTCGCCGCTGACCTACGCGGTGTTCGAGGGGGCCTCGGCTCGAGGTGCGGTGTTCGACCGTGCCGTGATGGTGGCCGCACAGATGCAGGGTGCCGACCTGGCGGGCGCGTCGTTCGCGTTCACGGACCTCAGCCGGGCCCGGCTCGAAGGGGCCGACCTGCGCGGCGCCGATCTCCGATTCGCCGATCTGTCCGGCGCCAACCTGACCGACGTCGTGGTCGACGACCGCACCGTGTGGCGTGGCGCCCGATTCAATCAGCGCACCCGTTGGTTCGACGGTCAGCGCCGCCGCCCGCCACTCTGACGCGATCGGTCACCTCCAGGAGACTCGGGCCCAGCCCGGCGCTCTCCGGATAGACCACCTGCTGCATCGACGGTCGAGGGCGGTCATGATCCGCCCCCGAGGATGGGGCGGCCGAGCGGAGCCTTGCCGCGCAGCTGCTCGTGGATGTGGCTCAGGCGGCTGCGCAGGTCGGCGACGCTGGTCTCGGTCGCCACGGCGACGAGGGTGGCGTACAGCCCCTGCAGGGCGTACAGCTCGAAGCCGTCGTCGTCGAGGCGGCCGCGTGTCCAGTCGATCATCGCCCCGTCGTACGACAACAGGATCTGCAGACCGATCACCTCGGGGTCCAGTGTGGGATCGACGAGGCCGGCTGCCTGCGCGGCCTGGATCGCCTCGACCTGGAGGTACGCGGCGTCCATGCGTTCCTCGTGGCGGTGGGCGTCGCGGCGGCGGTTCATCAGCAAGCCGATGAGCTGGCGGTGGGCGAGCGGGTCCTCGACGAAGCGGTCGACCGACCGGCTCACGATCGCTTCGGCATACCCGATCGGGTTCTCGGCGGACAGGCCATCGAGCTCCGCGGCCAGTGACTCCAACAGTTCCTGCATGAGTCTGCCGAACACGGCCTCTCGAGGGCCCACCAGGTTGTAGACGGTCGCCGGGGACACCTGGGCCCGGTCGGCGATCTGTTCGACCGTGATCTTGTCGATCTCGAACTCGCGGAGCAGGTCACGGGTCGCGGCCAGGATCGCCGATCGACGCATCGCCTTGTTCTGCTCTCGCCGCCCGAGCGGCGGCTCACCAGTTGCCATCAGCCTCTTGTCAAAAGTTAGAGAGGTCTCTAAGTTAAGTCGGGACGTCTCATCCGTCAACGCACGCACACAGGGGGTCGTGATGCGCCACGACGAACAGGTACGCCAGCTCAAGATCATCCTCGAGCGGCTCGACAGCGGGACCAACGTCGACGCCGGGGGGCTCCGGCAGAACCCCACGGCGGTCTACACCGACCCGGGCATCGCGGCGCGAGAGCGCGAGCAGTTCTTCGCTGCTCACCCGCAGCTGGCCGGCCTTTCGGGTGATCTCCCCGAACCGGGTTCGTTCCTCACCATCGACGACCTCGCAACGCCCGTACTCTGCACCCGCGACAGCGACGGGACGTTCCACGCCTTCGTCAACTCCTGTCGCCACCGGGGCGTGATCGTCGAGACCGAGCCACGGGGCACCCGGAAGCGGTTCACCTGCCCATTCCACTCATGGGTCTACGACGGCGAGGGCGCCCTCGTCGGGCTGCCCAAGCAGGACCACTTCGGCGACATCGACGTGTCGTGCCACGGCCTCATCGAGCTGCCCTCCGAGGAGCGTGACGGCCTGCTGTGGTTCCATCCGGACCCGGCCGGCTCGCTCGACCTCGAGGCCCTGCTGACACCCGACCTCGCCGACGAGCTGTCGCACTACGACCTGGCCAGTCTCGAGTACATCGACCACGACACCTACGAGGTCGGCTGCAACTGGAAGCTCGCCATGGACACCTTCGGCGAGACGTACCACTTCACCTCGCTGCACAAGGACACGCTGGCCATGGGGTTCCACGGCAACGTGCAGTGCTACGACACGTTCGGCCGCAACCACCGCATGCTGCTGTGTCGCCGCGAGATCGACGACATGCGCCTGCTGCCCGAGGAGCAGTGGGACATCCGTCGGGGCACCCTGCCCGTCTACTGGCTGTTCCCGAACGTGCAGCTCATGCCGTCGGACCACGGCCTGTACCTGGTGCGCGCGTACCCGGACCCCGAGCGTCCGGGCCGCCACACCAGCCAGATCACGTTCTACCTGCGGCCCGAGATGCGCGAGCAGGCCGAGATGGCCGAGTTCCTCACGATCATGTCGAAGCGCTTCGCCGAGGTCATCCGAGACGAGGACTACGTGGCATCCGCCAGCCAGCAGCGTTCGGCCGACGGCGGAGCGCTCACGCACGTGGTGTTCGGCCGCAACGAACCGGCCCTGCACCACTACCACGGCACGTACCGCGCCGAGCTCGGACTCGAGCCGCTGCCGTTGTTGGAGTCCGTCTGACCCCTCGCTCCGATCGAAGCGCTTGAAGGCCGTCAGCTCCCGGGCGAGACCGAGGACCAGTTGCCGGGCGGGTCCTCGCCGACGCGGCCGTCGATCGCCTCACGCAGCAGGTCGGCGTGACCCGTGTGGCGGCCGTACTCCTCGAGCAGGTCGAACAGGAGACGCCGGAGACTGGCGGACCGGCCGTCGGGCCACCGCATCGCGCTGTCCTGATCGAGTCCGCCCCCGGCGATCGCGGCATCGAACCGTTGCTGCGCTCGACTGACCGCGTCGTCGTAGCGTTGATACAGCTCGTCGGGGTCGTCGGCGGCAGCGGTTCTGAACTCGGGGTCGTCGTCCCCGAGCTGGCCGTCCCAGTACTCGTCTCTGGGGGACCCATCCAGGCGCACGCTCGACGCGCCGTCCTCGACCCGGGCGAGATGTTTGAGCAGGCCACCCATCGTCAGGTCGGACGAAGGGAGTCGATGGTTCAATCCGGCGGCGTCCAAGTCGTCGGCTTTCCAACGAAAGGTCATCCGCAACCGGTTCAGCGAACCGAGCAGATGCTCGACTTCGGTCCCGGCCACCGGTGGCTGCCAATCCCTCGCGTTGTACATGGGTACGACCTCCTCAGGAGAGTTCGTCGGGCAGGGCCTTGAACTGGGCGTCGTCGTGGCCGTAGATGAGTGTGCAGCCCTCTTCGTCGCGGAGGCGCTTGAGCTCGGCCATCGACTCGAGCTGCATGTCGGTGTCGAAGCCGAAGTTCGGGACGGTCATGGCGTCCAGCCACTCCTCGAAGTACACACAGTCGCCCGTCAGCACCACCGGTCCGGAGTCGAGCTCCAGTCGCAGTGCCTGGTGGCCGACGGTGTGGCCCGGCGTGGGAAGGCACGTGATGCGCCCGTCGCCGAAGACGTCATGCGCCCCGTCGATCTGATCGACGTCGTGGCCGTGGTCGAAGTCGTCGGGGTTGTAGACCCCGGCCTCGATCAGGCGCTCGCGGTGCGCCGCCTCCCACTCGGCTCGCTGCACCACGATGCGGGCGTCGGGGATCTCCACCGTGCCGCCGGCATGGTCGAAGTGCAGATGGCTGAACACCATGTGGGTGATGTCCGACGCCCGCACGCCGACACCGTCGAGGCGAGCGCTCAGCTCTTCGCCCGGCTCGAACAGCGGGTTGAAGACCGCCGCAGCGCGACCGAGCCGACTGGTGTCGTGCTGGAGCTCCGCATGGAGCCCGGTGTCGAACAGGACCAGGCCGTCCGGATGCTCGATCAGCCACGAGGGCACAGGCAGGTCGATCATCCCGTCTTCGCCCGTCATGAACCGGCCGTCGGACTCCAGCCGTCCGATCTCGAGCGGGATGAGCCGCATCAGAACCGAAGGACGGGCTTGATGACCTCACCGGACATCGACGCCGCCTCGGCGTCGTTGATGTCGTCGATCGAGAACTCGGTGATCAGCTCGTCGAACGGGAACTGGCCGTCGGCGTTGAGCTGCGCGAGGTACGGGATGAACGAGTCGGGGACCGCGTCGCCCTCCATCGACCCCCGGATCTGCTTGCCGCCGATCATGGTCAGGAAGTCGAACGTGATGTCGCCGAAGCCCACTCCCGCCATCGACAGAACACCGATGTTGTTCATGCCCTCGTAGAGCGCTCGGACGAGGCCGGCGTTGCCGGTGGTGTCGAATGCGGTGTCGACGCCCCGACCCGTGATCTCGATCATCGACGGAGCGAACGTGGCGGGGTCGCCCGACAGCACATCGGTGGCCCCGAACTGCTTGGCGAGCTCCAGGCGGTTCTCGTGGCGGTCGATGGCGATGATCGTGTCGGCACCGCGGACTTTCGCCGCCATCACGGCAGCGAGGCCGAGCGCGCCAGCGCCGGCCACCGCGAACGAAGACCCGGGCTGGACATCGAGGATGTTCATCACCGTGCCGGCGCCTGTCTGGATGCCGCAGCCCAGCGGGCCGAGCTTGGCGACGTCGAGGGCGGGATCGACCTTCACCACCGAATGCTGGTTGGCCAGGGTGTGCGAGGCGAACGACGACTGGCCGAAGAAGTGCGAACCGACCCGCTCGCCGTTGCTGTCGGTGAACGCCGAGCTGCCGTCGAGGCGGCCGCCTGCCATGTTGTGCATCTGGAAGTCGAAACAGCTGGCGGGCCGATCGTTGTGGCATGCCGGGCAGTTTCGACACGACGAGAACGACAGGACGACGTTGTCGCCGGGGGCGACATGGGTGACCGCGGAACCGACGGCTTCCACCACGCCGGCGCCTTCGTGGCCGTAGACGGTGGGGCCCATGAAGAACTCGGGGGGTAGTTCGCGGCTCAGCAGGTCGGTGTGGCACATGCCGGCCGCAACCATCCGCACGACGACCTCGTCGTCGGCTGGTTCGCCGAGCGTCAACTCCTCGATGGTGAACGGGCCGTGGCCGTCGCGCATGACGGCAGCCTTGATCTGCATTGATTGCTCCTCCCAGTCCTTGGCCGGACCGTAGCAGCGCGTCCCCGGCTCCTCGGCCCCGGATCCGTGCACCGGTCTACGCTCGGCGTCTGGACGAGGGAACGGCCTCCGGCGTTCGCGGGGCGTTCGACGAGTCATCGACGAGGCACTCGACTGAGGAGGCCACCACATGGCACCACCAGGCAATCCCGAGAAGGTCGACGACGTCGACGTCTTCGCGCCCGAGACGATCGAGAACTGGTACCCCACCTACGAGCTGCTGCAGGCCGAGTGCCCCGTGTATCACGTGCCAGGCACCCAGACCTTCTTCCTGACGAGGTACGAGGAGATCTACGAGGTCCTCCGTCGGACCGAGCTGTTCAAGCGGGGCGCCGGGCAGTCTCGACCACAGCTGCGTGACGCGGAAGCGGCGTCGTACCACGCTGAGCACGGCTGGCCGAAGGCGCTCCCGCTGGCGGTCAACCCACCCGAGCATCGACGCTGGCGTGACATGGTCGACCACTTCTTCTCGGTGGCCGGCGCCGAGGCGCAGCGCGACCTCATCACCCGGACGGTCAACGACTTGATCGACGAATGGATCGACGACGGCGAGGTCGAGTTCCTGTCCGCGTTCGCCGGGCCGCTGCCGAGCCGGGTCATCACCACCATGATGGGGTTCCCACACAGCGACCTGGATCAGCTGAAGATCTGGTCGGAAGCATGGGTGGCCCCGTACTCGTTGCAGTTGAGCCCGGAAGAGGAGCGCGAGGTCGTCCGACTCCAGGTGGAGTTCCAGGCGTACATCGCGGACCACATCGCCGACCGCCGGAAGAACCCCGGTGATGACGTGGTCTCCCATCTCGTGCACACGCCGGTGCAGCTGCCCGGCGAGACCCGACCGCTCACCGATGGCGAGATCATCAACATCGTCGACCACCTCTACATCGGCGGCAACGAGACCACCACGTTCGCGCTGACCTCGGGCATGTGGCTCGGGGTCCAGCATCCCGAGGTCCTCCAGCAGATCCACGACGATCCGTCGATCGCTCGCCGTTGGGTGGACGAAGTGCTCCGGCTCGAATCACCCACCCAGGGCATGGACCGCCACACCGCCGAGGACACCGAGCTCGGTGGGGTACCCATCCCGAAGGGTTCTCACGTCCACATCCGCTACGCCGCGGCCAACCGGGACCCGGCCCAGTTCGGCTGCCCGGCCGACATCGACCTCGAGCGCACCAACGGCCACCGGCACTTCGCCTTCTCCATCGGCGAGAGTCACTGCCCGGGCGCAGGCCTGACCCGGCTCGAACAGACCATCGCCTGGCAGGAGCTCACCCGCCGCCTCACGAACATCGGCTTCGCCGAGGGCAAGAACACCTTCCACCACGCCGTCAACTTCACGCTGCGGGCCTTCGAAAGCCTCCACATCACCTTCGACCGGCGCTGACCGGGGTGCGGTAGGTTGCCGCCATGAGCACCACCGAACGCACCGTTGACGTCACCACCCCCGACGGCGAGATGGCCGTCGTGATCACCCGGCCCGAGGGCGACGAGCACGTTCCGACCGTGCTGTTCTACATCGACGCGCCAGGGCTGCGCCCCGCGACCCGGGAGTTCATGGCGCGGATGGCCGACGAGGGCTACCAGGTGGTCACGCCGGACCTCCACCATCGGCACGGCCGGCTCCTGCACTACGAACCCAAGGACATGGCCGATCCCGATGCCCGCCCCACGGTGATGGGCTGGATCGCATCGATGACCGACGACCAGATCCAGGCCGACGGCGACGCGGCACTGGCGGCCGCCGGCGTGGGTCCTGACGAGAAGTACGCGGTGATCGGATTCTGCCTCGGCGCTCGTGCCGTCTACCGGGCCATGGAGCGCAATCCTGACCGTGTGGTCGCCGGCGCGGGCTGGCATCCGTCGTTCCTGGTCGACGACGGCCCGGACTCGCCGCACCTGACCGCGGGCTCGTTGGATCGGCCGCTGTTCCTCGGGATCGGTGAGGCCGACGAGGTCCAATCGATCGCCATGCACCAGAAGTTCCTCGACGCCGTCGAGGGGCTGGACCACGTGGACGTCCAGACGTTCCCCGGCGCCGATCACGGCTACACCTGGCCCGGCTACCCCACCTACGACGAGAACGCCGCCGAGACCAGCTGGACCCGCACCCTGCTCATGTTCGAGGACACCCTCTGACATCGGTCGGCTCCACTCGCGCCCACCGCACGGGCCGGTGCGGGCCTGAGCCAGAGGACACCCTCTGATCGCTACTGCTCACCCGGCGTCGCGGGCGATCCGCTCGAGCTGGTCGACGTAGCCGGCCCAGTACGCCTCGTCGCCGGGTGGCATGTTGTCGTTGTCACGCCGATGGCCCACCGAACCGTCGATGGTCTCGCGCAGGATGTCCGCCTGGCCGAGGTGACGGTTCACCTCGGCGATGACGTGCACGAGGATCCACTGCAACGTGACCGGCACGTCGGGGCCCCACCACGGCACGGTGCCCGCCGCGTCGAGGTCGAGCGCCTCGATGGTGGCGTCGGCATGGGCCCGAGCTTCGCCGTAGAGCGCAAGGATCTGCTCGCGGCTCTCGTCGGCGGTGGCATACATGTCGGCGTTGATCTCCGACCCCTCGGCGAACCACGGAAACTCCGGCCCCGGCCGTCCGAAGGTGTCGCCGAAGTAGCCGTACTCGACGGCAGCCAGGTGCTTGACGGTGCCGAGCAGGTTGGTGCCCGTCGGCGTCATCGGCCGCCGGATGTCGTACTCGGACGCGCCCTCGAGCTTCCACTCCAGCGCGTCGCGGGCCGCGTTCAGGTACCGGTGCAGGACGTCCTTGGGGTCGCTCGAGGGCGCCACGAATCCCTCAGTCGGGGAAGGCGACGGGGGTCTCGTCGACCTCGAGCCACTCGAAGAGGCCCTTGTAGAAGTGGCGGATCTTGGCCTCGTTGTAGGAGGCGAAGACCACTTCCTGTTGCTGCTGCGCCTTCAGGCCGGTCTGGACGTGCGGCAGGTTCAGCGAGTCCTGCTGGAACACCTTGAAGAGCGGCCCGAGCTCGGGGGCCATGCTCCAGTCGTCATCGAGGCCGAGGTCGTTGATCTGGGCCAGCGGCGGGCGGTTGTCCATGTCCGGCGCCGGCGGGAAGAACATCACCTCGAAGATGCAGGTGGTGTGATCGTCGCCGTTGGGACGGAACCGATAGAAGATCTGGTGGAAGCAACCCCACGGGGACCAGTTGGGGAACACCGAGTAGAACATGGCGTCGATCATCTCGGCGTCGCTGACGTTCTCGACGTCGATCAGGTCGCCCCACTTCGCCTTGAGTTCCTCGCGCTTGGCCTGTGCCGTCTCCGCTCGCTGGGCCGCGATGGCCTCGGGGCTCTGGTCGTTCTGCGGCGGCATCATGAGCGGCACGTCGTCGAAGGCCTCGGGGTGCATGCCCCCGACCCACATGCACAGGTGGGGGTCGGCCTGGGTCTGGTCGCCTTCGAGGTGGTTGCCGTGCATGTCGAAGTACGACTCGTGGCCGTCGACGTCGATCACCCGGACCCGGTTCTCCTCGACGCGCTCGTAGATGTGGCCGTTGAGCGGGTGGCGCCAGCGGCTGAACTGCTTGGCGCCGTCGAGCCGCTCGTACCGGGTCATGTTCTGGATGTGGGGGCTCTCGACCGCGTGCGGGGAGATGGCGCGGGAGAAGTTCTTGTAGACGTCGTACTGGCTGTTGGCGTCGCCCAGGTTCTCGATCAGGGTCGGGTGGGTGGCGATGGTGTGGTACGCCTCCATGAAGGCTTCCTGGCACACCTTCCAGTTCATCGGCATCAGCTTGCGGACGTGGGCCGCCTTGTAGCGCTTGGTGAACGGCAGATGCGTGAAGTGGTCGTCGAGACCCTCGAGGAACTCGTCGAGCGGACCGCAGTCGGGGTCGGGGTTGATGAACACGAAGCCCTGCCAGGTGTCCACCCTGGCCTCGGGCAGGCCGTACTCGTCCTTGTTCACATCCGGGAAGTCCCACTCGCACGGGATCTCGGTGAGTTCACCCTCGAGGCTCCAGTTCCAGCCGTGGAACGGGCAGCGCAGATTCCGGGCGCCCTTGCCGCTGCACTCGCGGAGCTTGCGGCCACGGTGCAGACACGAGTTGGGGTACGCCTTGAGCTCGTTCTCGGCGGTGCGGACGATCAGATAGGAGAGGGATGCGATGTCGTAGACGTGGTAGTCGCCGACGTTGGGGATCTCTTCCTCCAGACACGCCAGCTGCCACACCCGCTTCCACAGCTTCTCGACCTCGAGATCGTGCCACGCCTTCGACGTGTACACGTGCGCGGGCACCTTGGTGTTGCCGGCCGGCGGAGGAGACTCGGTGCTCATCACCGCACTCACCGGGTGCGAGTCGAGTTCGAGCAGCTTCGCGAAGCTGATGCCACCCGAGCGGTTGGTGCCGGTCACGGTCTCGGTCATGGACGCCTCCCCGGAGAAATTGATCGGTCGATATGTGAGCCTAGTCCTCGCGCATATCGCGGCGCGTCGGGAGGGGTCAGTCGGGCTCGATGACGCCGGCCAGCTCCAGGATCTTCGTCGGCGGGAGGTACTGGTCGGTCACCCGCGCGTTGAACGGTCGCAGGGCGTCCTCGATGGCGTTGGTCAGCGCAGCCGGCGCGCCGATCATGCCGCCCTCGCCCACTCCACGGAAGTCGTTCTCCCGACCTGGCGAAAGCGTCTCCATGTGGTGGATCTCCACGTGGGGGATCTCCATCGCCGTGGGGATCAGGTAGTCCATGTAGGTCGTGGCCTGGAGGTTGGCATCGTCGTCGTAGTGGCTGCTCTCGTACAGCACCGCGCCGACGCCCTGGGCCACGCCGCCACGGACCTGGCCGTCGACGATGGCCGGGTTGATGACCGGACCGCAGTCCTCCACCACCACGTAGCGGGGGATCGACACCATGCCGGTGTCGATGTCGACCTCGACGATGCAGGCGTGGGTGGCGCAGCTCCAGCCGCCGTCGCCCGCGCCCTCGTAGTCGCATCGGGCTTCGATGGCCTCGTCGTCGTCGGCAGCATCGGCGCCAGCCGCATCGCGTGCGACCTCGGCGTAGGTCAGGCCGCGGGCCGGCACCCCGGCGACGTGGATGTTGCCGTCGACGATCTCGATGTCCTCCGGCGATGCCTCGAGCATCATCGCCGCGTGGTCGACCACCTTGTCCCGGACCTCTCGTGACGAACCTCGGACCGCGCCGCCACCCATCGGACCGCCGCGGCTGCCGCCCGTGCCGAGGAAGCTGAATGGCGTCCTGGACGTGTTGCCGAAGACCACCTCGATGTCCTCGACGCTCACGCCGAGCTCGGTCGCCGCGACCTGAGCGTAGGTGGTCTCGTGGCTCTGGCCGTGGGGCATCTGCGACGTGATCACCTTGATCGAACCATCGGCCTCGACGACGGTGCGGGCGGTCTCGCTGAGCAGGAACCCCGAGCCCGGGTTGATCGCTTCGCTGTAGTCGGGAGGACCGGGCGCAGCCTCGTGGTAGGCCGCGAACCCGAGGCCGAGGTAGCGGCCCTCGGCTGCCGCCGCCAGACGCTCCTGCTCGAAGGCTGCCGGGTCCATGATCTCGACCGCCTTCTCGAACGTCCGCCTCGTCGACATGGTCACATCGAGTGTGGGGCCGGTGATCATGGCCTCGTCCATGTCGCCCTCGCCCATCATGTTCCTGGCGCGGAGCTCGGTCGGGGTCATGCCCAACGCGCGCGCAGCGACGTCGATGATGCGTTCGCGGACCCAGGTCTCGTTCGCCCAGGGGCCGCGGTAGGCGACGTACTTGCCCTTGTTGGTGGCGACGATCCGAGAGCGCTGCTGGAACGCTTCCCACCGATAGGTGCCCGGGAACATGACCCGCATGATCTGGGTGAAGAACCCGGGGCCCACCGGGAAGCCCGTGTAGGCGCCCTGATCCATGATCAGGTCGACCTTGAGGCCGCGGAACTTCCCGTCGTTGTCGAGCGCCACCGAGACGGTGACGTCTTCCTCACGGGCTTGACCTCCATCGGTCAGGTTCTCGACCCGGTCCTCGATCCATTTCACCGACGTGCCCAGCTCGATGGCGGCGGCGGCGATCGCCACGTCCTCTCGGGCGATCGACCCCTTCGCACCGAATCCGCCGCCGATGTCGTCGGCGACGACGGTGGGGTAGTCGTCGGCCCCGAGCAACCCCAACCCGATGCGCTGCATGTGCACCATGGTGGAGCGGTCGGCCTTCATCTGGTCCTTGGTGCCGGTGTTGTCCTGCTTCGCGAACTCGTCCTTGTTCTTGGCCATGAAGTCCTTCACCGCGGCACCGAAGGCGGCTCGTCGCTCCTTCTGGTTGATCACCCCCTTGATCGAGTCCACCACCGACTCCTTCTGGGTGAGGGCGGCGAGGACCCAGCGCAGGAAGTGGCTGGTCTGGGTGGCGCTGCGAACCGTGAGGTGACCGGTCTCGGGGTCGACCTCGACCAGCGTGCCTCGGGTCTCCATCGGCTGATGGGACTGACGGTGGCAGGAGAACCGCTCGGTGACCACGCGGTCGGCGGCGGCGAAGACCGCGTCGATGTCGCCGTAGTCGTGGGTGTGGTCGAAGAGCACGTTGCCCTTCGCCTTCTCCCACAGTTGCTCGCGACCCGACCGGAGCGCCTGGGCGATGGAGGCCACCGGCTCGAGCGGCTCGTAGTCGACGTCGACGAGCTCGGCGGCATCTTCGGCCAGGTAGCGAGACTCAGCGATCACGAGTGCCACCGGGTCGCCCTGGTGGCGCACCTTGTCGGCGCTGAGCGCGTAGTAGAGCGGGGTGTACATGTTGGGCAGCATCAGGAACGGTGGGAACGGGTGCGTCAGGGCCTCCATGTCCTCGCCCGTGAAGACGGCCCGGACGCCGCGCGCTCGGCGCGCCTCGCTGACATCGATGCTGCGGATCCGCGCATGGGCCAACGGGCTGCGCACGAACGCGGCATGAAGGGTGCCCGGCGGTGTCACGTCGGCGACGTACCTGCCCTGGCCGCGCAGGAGCCGGTCGTCCTCGACGCGCTTGACGCTCTGGCCGACGAAGCCGAGCCCGGAAGTCTGGACGTCAGCCATCGGTGGCCTCCTTCGAATCGCCGCCGATCAATCGCACGGCCGTCTCGACGCCGTTGAGGATGGTCTCGTAGCCGGTGCAGCGACACAGGTTGCCGCTGAGCTCTTCCCTGATCTCGTCACGCGTGGGCGACGGGTTCTCGGCGAGCAGGGCCACGGTCGACATCAGGAAGCCGGGCGAGCAGAACGCGCACTGGAAGCCGTGGGCGTCGTGCATCGCCTGCTGCACGGGGTGGAGCGTGCCGTCGGGAGCGGCCAGCCCCTCGATGGTGGTGATGGCGGCCCCGTCCGCCTGCACCGCCAGCATCAGGCAGGAGCGGGCGGGCTGACCGTCGACGAGGACGGTGCATGCGCCGCACACGCCGTGCTCGCAGCCCAGGTGGGTGCCGGTCAGCTCGGCGTCCTCGCGGATCACGTCGCTCAGGGTGCGGCGGGGTTCGACATCGGCGTTGAAGGCCTCGCCGTTGAGCGTGAATGCCACGCCCGTGGTCTCGTGCGGCTCGACCCTCATACCAGGGCCCCCTTCTTCTCGGCGGCGGCACTCAGTCCCTTGCGGGTGAGCACGCCGGCCACGTGCTTGCGGTAGTTGGCGCTGGCGTGGACGTCGGCCGTGGGCTCGAGCGCCTCGGACACGGCGGCGGCAGCGGCGGCGAACGCCGCCTCTCCCGGGGGCTGGCCGACCAGTGCGGCCTCCCCCGGCCCGCATCGCACAGGCGTCGCCCCCACCCCGAAGAAGGCCAGGGCTGCGTCGCTGATGGTTCCGCCTTCGATGTCGATGCGGCAGGCCAGACCGACCATGGCGTAGTCGCCGTGGCGACGGCTCACTTCCACCACGGCACCTGCCGAGCTGGGACTCCAGGCCGGGAACCGAACAGCAGTGAGCAGTTCGTCGGGCCTGAGCGTCGTGGTCAGATAGCCCTCGAAGAACTCGTCGGCGCTGATCTCGCGGCTGCCGGCCCTCGAACTCGCCACCATGGTCGCGCCCGTGGCCAGGACGACCGCCGGCATCTCGGCCGCCGGGTCGGCGTGGGCGATGCTGCCGACGACCGTGCCCCGGTTGCGGATCGCCCGGTGACCCACCAACGGCATGGCCTGGGCGATCAGCGGCGCGTTGTCGATGACATCGGGGGACCCCTCGGCCGTCGCATGGCGCACGAGTGCGCCGATGGTGACGGCGCCACCCGTGACGTCGATCGTGTCGAGGCCGGGCACTCGCCCGATGTCGACGAGCTGTTCGGGTGGGCCGAGGCGCAGTGCCATGGTGGGCAGCAGACTCTGCCCGCCGGCGAGGACCTTGGCGTCGTCGCCGTGCTCGGCCAGGATCGCCAGGGCCTCGTCGAGGCTCGTCGGCCGGTGGTAGACGAACGGTGGATTCTTCACGTCTCGAACCATATGCGATCGCCATCGCGTCGTATGCGCCCGGCGGTGGGCGGAGCGAAGTGGGTCCCGAGCACGGTCGTGGGTGCGTTCGCGTGGGCCGCGACGATGGTCCGCCGCGTCTCGCTCGACTGCGCGGGGTCCCAGTCGAATGCCGTCGCGGCGAGCTCCGGGATGGCGAACTGGAGCGGGCTGTGGGCCATGTCCCCGGTGATGAGCGCGACGTTCCCGCCGGACTCGATCATCACCGACACGTGCCCTGGCGTGTGTCCCGGAGTCGGCAGGAGCCGGACCTCCGGGGTGATCCGGTGGTCGGTGTCGACCAGATCGACCAGTCCGGCGTCGAGCAGCGGCTGCACCGAGGGTGCCCGGACCCCCATGTGGTCGTCGACCTCGAGGTGCGCCATCTCGGCCCGGGCGAACAGGTACCGGGCATTGGGGAAGGTCGGCACCCGCGCGTCGTCGACCGTGCGCAGGTTCCAGCCGACGTGATCGAAGTGCAGGTGCGTGCACAACACCACGTCGACACCGTCGAGCCCGCCGGCGACGGCGTCGCCGAGGCGGTCGGGGAACGTGGCGTCACCCGGGAGTGGCCGCTCGGGCTCGGTCCCGACGCAGGTGTCGACGACGATCGTGACGTCACCCGATCGCACGACGAAGGAGTGCACGGACAGGAGCAGCTCGTCGTCGGGCCCGAAGAACCGCTCCGCCCACTCGCGGTGCGGGTCGAGGTGCTCGCTCGTGAAGTCCGGCATCAGGGCCGTCGCGGGCACCCGCGTCACGGCCTCCTCGACCCGGGTGACCTCCACGTCGCCGACGTTCCATCGCAGGTGTGTCATCGGTGCAGTATTCATCGGTGCCGGCGTGCGGCGCTTCGATCCGACTTCTCCTCACCCGGCGCCGGACTCTATCGTCCTGATTTCACCGAGGGGGCAGCGGGAGCTCGTGACTGACTTCATCTTCGCGATGCTGCTTGGCATCGGTGGCGGGGCGGTCTTCGCGATCCTCGCCGTCGGGTTGGTCATTGCCTATCGCGGCTCTGGCGTCATCAACTTCTCGCACGGCGCGATCGCGATGTACGTCGGTCTGACGTTCAACCAGATCCGGCTCGACCCAGGCCTGGGTGGCTCGGGCGACATCTACCTGCCCTGGGTGGACATCATCCCCGAGTGGGGCTGGCTCCGTGCCTTGCGGCTCAACAACCTGCCGGTGCGGATCACCCTCGGCGACGCGCCCCTCGGTACGACGTTCGCCGTGATCGTCGGGTTGGGGATGGCGGCGCTGATCGGTGTGATGGCCCACTTCCTGGTCTTCCGCCCCCTCCGTGATGCCTCGCCCCTGAGCAAGGTCATCGGGTCGGTCGGCATCATGATCTACCTCCAGGCGATCGCGTTCGTGCACTTCGGCACCACGGCGCGGCGGGATCCGGGCTGGGGTGTGTTCAACCGGGATCAGGACCCGATCGAGAACTTCCTCGGCCTCGGCAACACGTTCCCGCAGGGCAACCTGTGGCTTCTGGCCGCGGGCACGATCGTCGTCATCGTGATCTGGTCGTTGGTGCGCTTCAGCCGCTTCGGGCTCGCGGCCCGAGCGGTCGACGAGAACGAGCGCGGCATGGCGCTGCTCGGGTACTCGGCCGACGCGATCGCCGGGACGACCTGGGTGATCTCGGCGGTGCTGGCGGGCATCGTCGGCATGATCTACGTACCCTTCACCCAGCCGGCCAACATGACGCTGCTGGTCGTGCCGGCGCTCGGCGCCGCGCTCGTGGGCAACCTGACGTCGATCACCGGTGCGGCGCTGGGCGGCCTCGGTATCGCCATGATCCAGTCCGGTGGTGTCTGGATGGCTGGCCGCGACTGGTGGCCGGACTGGGCGCCGGCGGGCGGCGTGCGTCAGGTCGTCCCGCTCCTGATCGTGACGATCATTCTGTTCTGGCGCGGTGACCGGCTCCCGGTGCGAGGCAGCCGAGTCGTACGGGGGGAGCCCCGCGCTCCGGTGCCCCAGGACCCCAGGCGCATGCTGGCGATCGGGCTCGCCATCGTGGCGTTCCTGGTCCTCGTCGGCGGATGGCAGATCGACACCGGCCTGACGACGACCCTGGTCGCCGGGATCTTCATGCTGTCGCTCGTGGTTCTGGTCGGCTTCCTCGGCCAGATCAGCCTGGCCCAATGGAGCCTCGCCGGCCTGGCCGCCTTCCTGATGATCCGGCTGAGCGCCGACGGCACGGCGATCCGTCCGACCGACCAACTCGTGAACGGTGGTCCCGGCCTGCCCGACCCGCTCGCTGCGCTGCTGGCGATCGCAATCGTGGTCATTGTCGGCATCGTCATCGGCCTTCCCGCGGTCCGCGTACGCGGCTTTCAGCTCGCCGTGATCTCGATCACGGCAGTCATCGCCATCGAAGACCTCCTCCTGGCCAACGTGTCCTTGATGGGGCCGGGCGCCATCTCGAACAACCCGGCCCCCATCCCCGAGTGGTTCGGCGTCTATGTCGGGGCGCCGCAACAGATCGCCACCGACGACGGCGGATTCCGCGTCGGCACGCCGGACTCGCTCGGCTACACCGTGCTCGTCGTGGCGTTCGCCGCGCTCGCGGCACTCGCCGTCACCAACCTCCGCCGAGGCATCGTCGGTCGTCGGTTCCTGGCCGTACGCGCCAACGAGCGAGCGGCCGCGGCCATGGGCATCGACGTCCCGCGCTCCAAGCTGCTGGGGTTCGCGATCGCGTCTGGACTGGCCGGCCTGGCCGGCGTCCTGTTCACCTACAAACTGCCGGCGGTGACCGCCGGCAACTTCGGTCTGTTCAGCGGTCTGTCGCTGCTGGCGTTCGCCTACATCGCCGGGATCACCACCGTGCCCGGGGCGTTCGTCGGGGGCATCCTCGTCAGCGGTGGCCTGCTCGGCGCCATCAGCGGCAGCGAAGCCGGCAGCCCGTTGGTTCGCTACACCCCGCTGATCGGCGCATTCGGCCTCTTGGCGGCTGCGTTGATGGCGAACGGCGAAGGTGTGTTGCGCCTCGCCGACCGGCGCGCCCGATGGCGTGAGCGATGGCACGACCGTCCCGCCGAGCTCGAGGCCTGGGGGCCGGCGGGCCGAATTCCGGTCCTGGTGATCGGCGGCATCGCCGCCGCGGACTTCATCGCACGCGGCATCCTGCCGGTCGCCCTGGACGACATCCAGGACCAGTTCGGCTTCTCCGACACCCAGGCGGGGTTGATCCCGTTCGCCGATGTGCTCGCGGGTGCGTTGGTCGTGGTTGCTGCCGGCTACATCGCCGATCGCGTCAACCGGACGCGACTCCTGACCGGTCTGATGGTGGTCTGGGCCTTGACCTCGGCCGCGACGGGTGCGATCCAGGCGTTCGGGCACCTCTTCATCCTGCGGGTGGCGCTCGGCATGATGACCACGGTGGACGACCCGGCATCGTCGTCGTTGCTCGCCGACTACTACCCGGCCCGGCTGCGACACAAGGCCTTCTCGTGGCGCCTCGTCGCGCCCATTCTGGGTGGTGCGTTCGGATCGTTGGCCGCCGGCATCGTCATCGATCAGGCGGGTTGGCGGTGGGCGTTTCTCGTCGGTGCGCTACCCGCCGCGGCGCTGATCTTCTTCCTCGCCCGGCTGCCCGAACCGCAGCGGGGCGCATCGGACGCGCTCGACGACCAGCACGCGACGACCGAGGCCGCCACGCAGGATGCGGCAACGTGGCGCGACGCACTCGGCCACATGCAGCAGATCAAGTCGCTGCCGTGGCTCATCGCTGCGTCGGCCCTGAGCTTCGGGCCCGCCGTTGGCGTCACCTTCTGGGCGCCCACGTTCCTGCGCCGACACCACGACCTGACCGCCGGGGAAGCGGCCGGCCTCTTCGGCTTCGCCGCGCTCTTCGGCGCGTTGCTCGGCGCCTGGATCGCGTCGCGCGGACCGGAGCGCCTGGCTGCGATCTGGCCGGAGGGGCACCGGTTCCGCGACGCCGCAGCCGACGCCGCTCGCGACCGGGTGCGACGACGCGGTGCCGATGCGGTTGACGACGAGGACGCGGTGGTGGCGCCGCCCGACGAGACCCGGCTCCGACACCTGAAGCTGTGGATCGCCATGATCGGTGCCGAGGTCGGCGTGGCCCTGCTGATCCTGGCCTACGGGCCGACCCCGGTGTCGTTGAAGTTCCCGCTCCTCATGCTCGGGGCCGCCGGGCTCGTGGCCGCGGGACCGATCCTGGCCTCGATCATCAGTGAGGTGACGCCGGCCCACATTCGCGGGTCGGTCTTCTCGGTCAACTCGTTCTGTCGCCTGCTCCTGAGCGCGCTGACGCCGCTGGCCATCGGGTTCATCGCGGACCAGGTGACCTTCGTCGATCGTGACGTTCCCGTCGCGATCGTGGACGACCAGGCGGTGGAGGACCGAGCGGACCGTTACGAGTGCATCGACGGTCGGGTGAAGCTCGGCGACACCGCCGACGACGACGACCGTCCCGGCATTGCGAACTACGAGTGTGGGGACGACGAGGTCGGACACCTCGGCGCCGGCATGGTCACCGTGTTGGCGGTCGGTGGCCTGTCGGGGTTCGCGGTGCTCGCGGCCCGGCGCCACGTGGACGGGGACATCGTGGCCGCCGGGGGCGACGCCTCGGAGGCCGTCCCGGCCGAGGTGTGATCCCGGACGGTCTCGGGGTCAGCACCGAGGCCCCATCGGATCGGATGAGAACCGACACTGGGGAACGTGGCGACCCGCTCGCCCCGCGGACGACCGTATTCCAGCCGACCTGCCGGTGTCCGCATCGTCGTGGCCTGCAACTTTCTTGTCAAACGACAAGCAATGGTGATGTCGTCGGGTGCACCCGAGCGCGCCTCGGGACCCCGCCAGCGGGGACGACATCTCGAGGGCTCGTGGGCCGGGCTGGGTGGGTCAGCCGGTGGCCTCGACGACCGTGGTCGGGGTGCAGGCCACTGCGGCGCCCGACGTCGGGACGGCAACATAGTCGTTCTCGGCGGGGCGGCCCCAGCATGCCCAGTACTCGCCGGTCGCCGGCCGCATGATCGCAGCGCCGCTCGACTCCACATGGAACGGTGGGCGGGCCACCTGGCAGATGGCGCGTTCGTCACGGGTGAGGGCGAACAGGCGGTCCGTGTCCACCGTGCCGCCCTCCAGCAGTGCTGTGGCGTGTGCCAGCCGCGTCTCCGAGCTCGCTTGCATGCCCGCGTCACGTGGTGCCTGCACCATCGTTGCCTCGGGACTCACCGTGTGATTCGTGTGGGCGATCGGCTCGTCGCCGAGTCGCTCGACCGGTCGAGTGGACGGCATGGCCTCCACGTCGTAGCCGTCGCCGTGACGGTCGAAGATCACGAAGTTGTGGGCCCCGGCGAGGTCTGCGTCGAGCAACACACCCAGCGCCTCGGTCGCGGTGGCGGTCTGCAACATGCCCCGAACGACCGACGTCCAGCAGACGCCTCGCACCCCGTCGGTCGTGTTGAGGTTGTTGATGCCCACGCAGACGCCCTCGCTGTTCATGCCGATCTGGCCCAGGCACCCGGTGGTGGTGAACACCCGGGCGGCCGGCGCGTCGTCGGGCTCGATCCGCAACAGCAGGACGTGGTCGGTGGCCGTGTCGTGCATGTCCCACGTCTGGGCCAGGAAGCCGGCGCCGCCAGCGCGACCGTCGGGCACGATGACGGCAGTGCAGTCGTCCTCGAGGACCGACAGCGGCGCCCGGCCGCCGGACACGGCGCTGACGGTGTCGACGAAGTCGGTGAACCCGCCCA
Source organism: Acidimicrobiales bacterium (assembly GCA_965262315.1). GTDB lineage: Bacteria > Actinomycetota > Acidimicrobiia > Acidimicrobiales > UBA8592 > JBCCFK01. The sequence goes on along the minus strand of CBDHFJ010000111.1, from coordinate 28,887 downwards.
CGATGACGGCCTCGGCAGGCGTGAGGTCGGCGGCGTCGGCCATCGCCAGCATCTCGGCATGCAGCGCGGCGTCGAAGGCCTCGTGCGCGGGCAGCATCGACTCCGCGATCTCGATCACGTCGGCCCGCTCCATCGGACCGCCGCTCCACCGGCCGTCGCACACGAGGGCGATCCGCTCGTCTGCATAGCGGCGGATCTCGTCGGCGTATGCCCGACCATGGGTCGCGCCCATGTGTTCGGGGCTGCCGGCGAGGTCGAGAATTCGGATCTGAGGTCGGCGCATGGTGTCTCTCCTCGGGGCGTCAGTCGTAGAGCTCTGGGCGGCGTTGGGCCAAGTAGTCGATCTCGCGGCGCGCCGTCGCCGCGGTCGCGGCAGTCATCTCGCCGACCAGGACTCGCTCGCCGTCGGTCATCCGCAGCACGTCGTTGCCCGAGGGGTCGACCACACACGACTGCCCGCAGTACCGCATCGCACCCTCGACGCCCCAGTAGTTCGCGTACACCACGTAGGTGCCGTTCTCCTCGGCGCGCGCCGGGACGAGGCGAGTGTTGACGGTGTCGAGCCAGTTGGCGGTGGGGACCAGGATGGCGTCGGCGCCGCGGGCCGTCAGGGTTCGAGCAACCTCGGGGAACTCGATGTCGAAACAGATCGCCAGCGCGACCCGGAGCCCGGCCAGGTCGACCACCTCGGACAGCGCATCGCCGGAGGAGAACTGCGCGCGGTCGAGGTCACCGTAGAGATGGGTCTTGCGGTAGCTCGTCACCAGTTCGCCGGTGGACGACAGCAGTGCCGCGGTGTTGAACACGTCCCGGCCGTCGAGCTCCGGGAGTCCGGCGACCACCGCAACGCCGACCGCGGCCGCCAACGCGGCGACGCGTTCGACGTGCTCGCCGTCGATGGGGCGGGCAGCGGCCCGAACCGCGTCGGCGCCGATGTTGTACCCAGACAGGAACATCTCCGGCGTCACCAGCACGTCGGCGCCCTGTCGTGCAGCGATCTCGAGCGCGTCGGCGAGCCGCTGGACGTTCTGGTCGACATCCGAAGCCGGCGTCGTCTGCATGACCGCCACTCGCACGGCCGCAACCGTACCGGCGTGCCTCAGGCCGCGCGGACCTCACCGAGTGGCAGGGCTTCGACGCCCGCCACGGGCTCGCCGGTTTCCACGTGGTGCTTCAGGCCGGCGAGCATGCCGACGAGCGAGCGGTCGAACATCCGCCGCAGGAAGGACGCGTGCAAGCCCCGCCCGGCCGGACCCAGGCCGACCGCATAGTCCAGGCGGCACCGGACGACGGTCCGGGTGCCGACGGGCGTGAGCTCGATGGTCGCTGCCGCCCGTCTGATCGCAGGAAGCCGTTTCCGCTCGTAGATCTCGACCGTGATCAGGCGCTCGTGCATCCAGGCGGTGACCCGTTCCTGCACCGTGCCCATCGGCGACAGGACGCACTCGCGGGTCGCGCCGACGCCTTCGCGTGCGTCCGATGTCAGCGTCGCCGAGGCGATCCCAGGGTTCCAGGCCTCGACGTTGCCCACATCGGCGACGGCGGCCCAGACGCGAGCGGTCGGGGCGTCGACGGTCACCTCCATCTCGAGGAACTGGGGCGTCCAGCGCCTGCCGTCGACACCTCGGGGGGCGGCACGGGGAGCGGGTTCGGTCAACGCACTGCGAAGGCGGCACACCTCGTCGAGTGCCATGTGCTCGACGGCCCGAGCGAGTTCCTCGGGTTCGGCAGTGGCGTTGATCACGACCCGGCTCCCCGCACCGGCCGGCTCGATGCGCATCGCGCTGCGCCATGGTGAGGCGGCGAGGCCGGCGGCGACCTCGCTCGGCGAGGCATCGAGGCGGATCTGTCGGTTGATCTCGGTCATGGCACGTTCCCGACCTCCCCAGACCTTGGGGCGGCCGTTGCCTTCACTGTCGACCCGCGTCGGGGGACGTGACGATCCCCCAAAAGGGGGACGGACCGGAGGGGACCAGGGGCCGCAGCCTTCCTACGATGGAACTCGTGCTCGATCTCCAGCACCACGCCGAGGCCATCGTCGGGCGCGCCGAGGACATTCGTCGCGTCGTCGAGCTGGTCGGGCGATCGCGCCTGGTGAGCCTCGTCGGGACAGGTGGAGTCGGCAAGACCGCGCTTGCCGGCGAGGTGGTCCACGAGCTCGAGCCCGACTTCGATCGGATCGTGGTGGTCCAGCTGGCCGACGGCAGCCACGAAGGTGACGTGAGCCGGTTGATCGCCGATGCGGCCGTGAACGAGCCGGCCCCCGGGCCGGACAAGGTGCCGGCGGCGCTCGATTCGGCACGCACGCTGCTGGTGCTCGACAACTGCGAGCACCTGGTCGAGGACGTGGCGGACGTGCTGGTGGACCTGCTCGACCGCACCGAGGACCTCCGTGTGCTGGCCACCTCGCGACGCCCGATCGATCTCGGTGACGAGGTCATCTGGACGGTCCGGCCACTCGACGTCCCGGACGCACATGGCACCGACGCAGATGTCCTGGCCAGCACCGCAGCGCAGCTGTTCATCGAGCGGATCCGTCAGGCGGTGCCCACTTTCGAGCTCGGGGACGGCAACCGGGTGCTGGTCGCCGACCTCTGTCGGGCCGCCGACGGGGTGCCGCTGGTCCTCGAGCTCGCGGCGGCGCTGGCCCGGACCCAGCCACTTTCCGAGATCCTCCGGGCGATGACCGAGCGACCGGCCGGGCTCAGCACCGGCCGTCGTGATCGGCCGGAGCACCAACGGTCGGTCGCGGCGTCGCTGGACTGGAGCCGCCAGTTCCTCACCGACGCCGACGCCGAGCTGCTCGATCGACTGACCGTCTTCGTCGGCGGCTTCACCGCCGAGGCGGCGCGCTGCATCGACCCCGCCGGCACCGCGGAGGGGCTGGGCCGGTTGGTGGACCACTCGCTGGTCGCGTTCGACCCCGAGACCGATCGCTATCGCATCCTCGAGATCGTCCGGCTGGAAGCCGCCAACGAGTTGGATGACGACACTCGAGCTGATGCGGAGCGTCGCCACCATCGGTGGGCGCTGTCGGTCGTCGAGCGCATCCACGCGCTGCGCTGGGACGCCGACCCCGACAACGTGTTCCCTCGGTTTCGGCTCGAGGTGCCGAATCTGTGTACCGCGCTGCGGCGGTGCGCGCTCGGCGGCGACAAGCAGGGATTCGGCGCACTGCTGGGCCCCATCGCGATCTGGTGGGTCCACTATCTGCCGCCCGACGAGCCCGGTCTGTGGTGGGACTACCTGGACGACGACCTGCCGCTCGAGTGGCGGGCCAACCTCGAGTCCGGCGAGGCCTTCTACTGGAGCCACCGCGGCCAGCACCAGCGGGCGCTGGAACACGCCGAGCGCGCCAAGCAGCTGCACGACGAGGACGGCGACCTCATCTGCCGATCGATGGCCGAAGGCGCCATCGGGAACGCGCACCTGGCACTCGGGGATCGCGTCGCGGCTCGCGCCGCCTTCGACGAGGCGCTGACTTCGGCGCTCGCCTCAGGGCACCCCTACCCCGAGTTGCTCACCCGAGTGAGCCTGGCTCGTCTGGACCCCGACGACCCCTCGGCCGATCGGCACCTCGCCGACGGGCTGGCGATCGCTCGGACCGGATTCGGCTCGGCCGAGGCGCTGATCGCCAGCGAGCTCGGGGTCCGCGCCACCCGGGCCGGCCGCTATGGCGATGCGCGACGCCTGCTCGACCAGGCCGTCGACAAGGCCGCAGCCCACGGCTACGCCGAGATTCTGGCGACCGCTCGGTGTGGACGGGCCGAGCTGGCCGTCGCCGAGGGCAGCACCGGCGCGATCGGCGAGTTCGGCGAAGCGCTCCAGATCGCGCGCCGCATCTCCCACGGCGGTCTCATCGACCGGGCGCAGCGCGGGATCGAGACCGCGCCTCCGGCCGAGCCACACCCCCCACCGGCGGAGCAGGGCGAGGACCCGTTGTCCGAACGCGAGCTCGCGGTGGCGCGGCTCCTGCGTGGGGACCTGACCCAGCGCGAGATCGCCGACGAGCTCTACATCGCACCGTCGACGGTGAAGACCCACATCAAATCGATCTACCGCAAGCTCGGTGTGTCCAAGCGCTCCCATGCCATCACCCGGGCCCAGGAGCTCGGGCTGTTCTGACTCGTTGTTGCGCTCCGAACCGGGTGCGAACGCAACAACGGAGACAGACCGCCAGCGCGGCCGGTTCCGCCTCGATCGGCAAAGATGTGGCCGCCATGGCCGCGTACCCGCCTCCTGACCATCTGCTCCGAGACCTCATGGCGACCACCTGCTGGGTCGACGAGGATGATCTCCACGTGTTCGCCCCGATGCAACCGCCGGCCATGGATGCGCAAGGGCTCCACGTCGGGGTGGTCGCCGCGGTGGTGGACATCGCCGGAGCGACGGCCGCCTTGGCGCAGGTGGCGCCTGACTGGTGCGCCACGTCGGATCTCTCGTACCAGCGCAGCGGTGGCGTGACGCAGGGTCCGCTCGTCGTCACCACCCGGGTGCTGCGCGCCGGGAGTCGCATCGTCACCGTCCGATCCGAGGTGTTCGACGGACGAGGCGAGGAGCTGCCCACCCGTCACGCAGGTACCGCCGTCATGACGTTCAGCCGACTCGCCCGCGATGCCGCCCGATTCGACGTCGACGACGTCGGCCGCCGTACCCCGGTCGGGGAGCGCCGGAGCATGATGGACTCGGGTTCGGGCTTCGTCGAGCCGCCCGTCGACAAGATGGGGTTGCGCCACCTGGAACCCGGTGTCGTGGAGCTGGACAAGACCCCGTATGTCCTCAACTCGTTCGGCACCGTCAACGGCGGCGCCACCGCCATCACCCTCGCCGAGGCCGCACGGTCGGCCGTGCCGGGCGCGGTGCCGGTCGACATCTCGGTGCGGTACGTCGGCCAGGCGGGCGACGGCCCGGTCCGTACCGTGGCCCGTGAGCTGGCCGACTACGACGCGTACGCATCGGTCGACGTCGAGTTGGTCGACACCGCGAACGATGATCGCCTGGTCGCGCTCGGCACCGTGGGTCTCACCCGGGAGTGAACGCCGGTAGCGTCGCCTCGTGATCCTGATCGACGTCACCGGCGTGACCGTCACTCGTCCCGACCGCGATCTGTTGCGCGACGTCTCGTTGACGGTCAGCACCGGTGATCGCATCGGCATCGTCGGGATCAACGGGACCGGCAAGTCCACCCTGCTCCGAGTCATGGCCGACCAGCTCACGCCCGATGCCGGCACCATCCGGCGGGGGAGTGGCGCATCGGTCGCGATCCTGGCCCAGGACGCGCCGCTGCCGGACGGCACCGTGCGGGAGGTCGCCGGCGACAACTGGGAGGTCGAGTCCATCCTCGATCGCCTGGGGATGGGAGCGAAGCTCGACGCCCGGACCGGTGAACTGTCGGGGGGCGAGGCCCGTCGCGTGGCGCTGGCCCGGGTGCTGGTGGCCGATGCGGACCTGCTGATCCTCGACGAGCCCACCAACCACCTCGACATCGGTGCCATCCACTGGCTCGAGGAACGCCTCGCCGCGCACAAGGGCGGCATCGTGATGGTGGCCCACGATCGCCACCTGCTCGACGCCGTTGTCACCAAGGTGCTCGAACTCGACCGCGGCAAGGCCTATCTGCACGACGGTGGCTACGACGGGGTTCCTGGCCGGCCGGGAGCTGCGTGAGGCGCACGAGGCTCGGGCCGACGAGGTGCGGCGCAACCTGGCCACGCGTGAGCTCGCGTGGCTCCGCCGAGGGGCGCCGGCCCGGACCAGCAAGAACAAGGCGCACATCGCCCGCGCGAAGGCGGTGGTCGAACACAAAGCCGCAGGCCGCGGCCCGGGAGGGCTCGCTGAACCTCCACGTGGACGTGCCGAGGCTCGGCGACAAGGTGGTGGAGCTGCACCGGGTGAGCCACCGCCACGACGAGCGCTGGCTGTTCCGGAACGTGAACCTGTTGCTGGGCCCCGACGAACGGCTCGGGATCGTCGGCCTGAACGGGTCCGGGAAGTCGACCCTGCTCGACGTCATCGCCAAGCGACTGGAGCCCGAGGAGGGGACCGTCGAGTACGGCCCGACCGTCCGCCTCGGCTACCACGACCAGGTCGGGGTCACGCTGGATCACAAGCAGCGTGTCTGGGAGGCCGTCACCGGTGGGAAGTCCGAGGCCGACTGGAAGGACAAGGCGCTCATGGAGAGCTTCTGGTTCGACTCCGACGTGCAGTGGGCGCCGATCGAGCTGCTCTCCGGCGGCGAGCGCCGTCGCCTCCAGCTGGTCCTGACGCTGGCGGCCCGACCGAACGTGTTGTTGCTGGACGAGCCCACCAACGACCTCGACCTGGACACGCTCCGTGCGCTCGAGAACTTTCTCGAGGACTGGCCGGGTGCGCTCGTGGTCGTCAGCCACGACCGGGCGTTTCTCGAGCGCACCGTCGACGACGTGTTGGTCCTCGACGGTCAGGGCAAGGCCGGCCGGTATCCGGGCGGGTTCGCCGCATGGGAGGATCAGCAGCGCGTCCGCACCTCCAAGCGTCGGGCCGAGTCGGCGTCGGCCGTCGCTGCGGGTTCCGACAAGGGCTCCAAGGGGGCGAAGGCACCGCGAGCCAAGCCCGCGTCCGGGCGATCGGTGAGCACGATCCGCCACGAGTTGAAGGAGACCGACAAGCTCATGAACCGCCTCCAGAAGCGGATCGATCGGCTCAACGACGAGCTGGTCGAGAACGCCAGCGATCACGAAAGGCTGCGTGAGCTGGGCGACGAGGTGTCGGTTGCGCAGCGCGATCTGGCCGGGGCGGAGGACCGTTGGCTGGAACTGAGCGAGGAGCTCGAGGACCGACCGATGACGCTTCCGTTGCGAGCCGTGATCTTCGACAAGGACGGGACGCTGGTCGACTTCCATGCCACATGGGACCCCGCGACCGGAGCCGGCCTCCGTTCGGCCACTCGCGACGAGGCGACGCTGAAGGCCGCTGCCGACGCGATCGGCTACGACCTCGAGACCGACACGATCCGGCCCGACTCGATCTTCGTCGCCGAGACCAACGACGTGATCTTCGCGGCGCTCGAGCCGCTACGTCGACATCGAGGAGTTCACCGCGGCGTGCATGGAAGCCGCCGGTGACTCGACGGTTCCGGCCGACGGCCTCCCGGAGCTGCTGACCATGCCCTGCGCAGCCGGGGCGTCGGTCTCGCGGTCGCCACGAACGACTGGGAGGAGATCGCCACCGACCAGCTCGAGATCCTGGGCTGGGCCGACCTGTTCGACGTCGTGCTCGGGTCGGACTCCGGGTTCGGGGCCAAGCCGGAACCGGCGATGGTCCTGGAGGCCGCACGGCGGCTGGGCGTGGAGCCTGTTCGAGGCGCTCATGGTGGGCGACACCGCCCACGACCTCCACGCCGGCCGTGCGGCGGGGATGGAGACCGTGTTGGTGACCGGGAGCGGCTCGACCGTGCCGCGACTCACGCCCGAAGTCGAGGCCGCTGGCCGACATCGTCGTCGCCATCGCTCGCCGACCTCGAGGCCGAACCTGGTTCGCCCAAGGCCGTCTCCTGGATTTGTGACACGTTCCAGTCGCCGGCTGCTCTCGGGCTCCGGTCGCGGCGGGAACGTGTCACGAATCCCGAACGCGAGGCGGGACTCTTGCAGGGCCAGGTGTTTGACCGGCGCCCGATCGGGAGCCTCACATCCAGCGAGATGGCGTACCTCGTCTCGGGAACCTCGAGGCCGAGATGATCTCGTCGACCCGGGTGATCGCCGTCCTCGGTCCAGCCGCCGCGTTCATAGAAGCGGCTTGAGCCCGGTCGTTGGCGGTCAGGACCCAAAGCATCGGCGTCGGTGAAGTCCTTCCGAGCGGAGGAAGTCGAGCGCGGCGACCATCAGCGCGCTTGCCGGCTCCGGTAGTCCCAGTGGTCGGGGTGCACGTAGATCAGGTGGACCTCGCCGAGTGTCTCGGGAGCGTCCTCGTGGGCGGCCGGCCCGCGACATGCAGATCCCCGAGACCTGCCGTCGTCGCCGACGGTGACCAGGCGCCTGCGTCTGGGGCGCGAGACCGCCGGCGATGGCGCAAGCCCACTGCTCGCCGCGTTCGACCGCCGACAGGCCGTCGAGGTGCTCATCGGGTTTGTGGCCGCGGTAGGCGACCTGCCACGTCTCGACGTGGACCCGACCCATGGCGGGCCCGTCCTCCGGGTGTGGGCTGCTCGGACACTGTGATTGCCATGTGATCGATGCTAGACGCCGCCCCGCAGACCGTTCCATCTGGTTTTGTGACACGTTTCCGCGCCCGCGAATTCCTGTTGGATCCCCGTGGCGGCCCGCGGAAAGGTGTCACAAAACCAGGCAACGGAGCGGCAGACCACCTCGGGCACGTCTCGCACAGAGGCGGTCAGAGGAACCGGTCAGGCGAGGAACGGGCGGTCAGGCGAGGAACGGGCGGTCAGGCGAGGAACGGGCGGTCAGCCGAGGAACAGCTTGTAGGCCGGGTTGGCCGGTCTCGTTCCAGTGGCGATAGCCGAGCTCGGCCAGGAAGTCGTCGAACTCGCATGTGGTCGCCGGGCACCTGCATGCCGACGAGGACACGCGTCCGACGTCCGCGCCATGGTTGCGGTAGTGGAACAGCGAGATGTTCCAGCTCGGGTTCATCGTCTCGAGAAAACGCAGCAGGGCTCCCGGGCGCTCGGGGAACTCGAAGCGGTACAGGACCTCGTCGTGCGCGAGCGGCGACTTGCCGCCTACCAGATGGCGGAGGTGCAACTTGGCCAACTCGTCGTCGGTGAGGTCCAGGGTGGTGAACCCTGCGGCCTCGAACGACGCTGCGATGTCGCCGGCCTCGGGACGGCCGCTGATCTCGACACCGACGAAGACGTGCGCTTCGGCATCGCCCCCGATCCGGTAGTTGAACTCGGTGACCGACCGGTCTCCGAGCTCTGCGCAGAAGCGGCGAAACGAGCCCCGTTCCTCGGGGATGGTGACGGCGAAGACGGCTTCGCGTTCCTCGCCGATCTCGGCCCGTTCGGACACGAACCGGAGCCGGTCGAAGTTCATGTTGGCCCCACAGGCCACGGCGACGAGGGTCTGGTCGGCGACCCCGGTGCGGTCGACGTACTGCTTGAGGCCGGCCACCGCGAGGGCGCCCGCAGGCTCGAGGATCGCTCGGGTGTCGGCGAAGACGTCCTTGATCGCCGCACACGCGGCGTCGGTGTCGACCCGCAGGATCTCGTCGACGTGGGCGGTGACCAGCCGAAGGGTCTCGGCGCCCACCTTGCGCACCGCGGTGCCGTCGCTGAACAGGCCGACGTCGTTCAGTTCGATCGGCTCACCCGCCTCGACCGACCGAGCCATGGCGTCGGAGTCCTCCGTCTGGACCCCGATCACCTTGATCTCGGGTTTGAGCTGTTTCACGTAGGTGGCGATCCCCGACGCGAGCCCGCCGCCGCCGATGGCGACGAAGACCGCGTCCTATCGGGCCGGTGTGCTGGCGCAGGATCTCCATCGCGATCGTGCCCTGCCCGGCGATGACGTCCGGGTCGTCGAAGGGATGCACGAAGGTGAGGCCTCGTTCGGTCATCAGCGCCCGAGCGTGCGCCTGCGCGTCGCTGTAGGTCTCGCCGTGGAGCACGACCTCGGCGCCGAGGTCGCGGACCGCGGCGACCTTCACCTCTGGAGCCGTCGCGGGCATCACGATGACCGCGTCACACCCGAGATGCGACGCGGCGAGCGCGACGCCCTGCGCGTGGTTGCCGGCGGAGGATGCGATGACGCCGCGCGCCCGCTCCTCGGGCGAGAGCTTCGCCATCTTGTTGTAGGCGCCGCGGAGCTTGAACGAGAACACCGGCTGCAGGTCCTCCCGCTTGAGCAGGACCCGGTTGCCGGTGCGCTCGGAGAGCTGGGGTGCGTGGTCGAGCGGGCTCTCGATGGCCACGTCGTAGACGTCCGCGGTCAGGATCCGCCGCAGGTATTCGGTGTCCGACGGTCCCGGCGCAGGCGTGTTCACCCCGCCAGTCAACCAGCTCCTGTCGAAGGCGGAGCGGTTACTCGAAGAAGGGGTTCTCGCCGGCCTCGTGATCGGTGACGTCGACGATCTCGGTGATCTCGGGGATGGCCTCCGCGATCATGACCTCGATGCCCTGGCGCAGCGTCGCCGCCGACATGGCGCAGCCCTGGCAGCCGCCGCCCATCAGGATGTGGGCGACCGTGTCCTCCATCTTGACCAGCTCGGCGTAGCCGCCGTGTGCCGCCAGCGACGGGTTGATGTGACGGTCGAGCAGCTGCTGGAGCTTCTCGGCGGGTGTGCCGGTGAGCTCGATGTCCTGGCCCTCGAGGGGATTCGGCCGGTTGGGGTTGCGGATCACCAGGCCGCCCTGCATCGGGTTGGACGGCAGGTCCAGCACTGCGCCGGTGAGGTTGATGATGCTGTCGCCCGGGATCATGACCTGAAGGCCCTGGCCGACCTCGTAGACCAGCTCGCCTTCCTCGGCGTCGGTCACACTCTCGAAGGCCAGGTCGTAGGCGAACTCGGGGCCGCTGACCCCGACGATCTTGACGCGCAGGCCGAGGGTCTCCGGGTCGTCCTCGGCGTCCCGGACCTCGATCACCTTCTCGAGCGCGGCTTCGGTGACTTCCAGCCCGATCGCTTCCGACTGGTCGTCCTCGGTCAGGGTCTCGGTGTCGGCCATGCCCCGAATACTACCGGTCGATGCCGTGCTTATGACGGTGCCGGTGTCGCCGGACCCAGCACCCGCTCGACGATGCCCTCGGCATCGAGACCGAGCTGGGCCAGGAGCTGGTCGACGTTGCCGTGAGCGACGTAGTCGGTGGGCACGCCGAGGACCTCGACCCGGGCGCCCGAGCCGGCCTCGCCGATCCGGTCCCGGATGGTGGAGCCGCAGCCGCCGTCGCGGATGCCGTCCTCGATGGTGACCACCAGCGGATGCGAGCCGGCATCGGCCAGCATCTCGGGGTCGAGCGGGGTGACGCAGCGCACGTCCCACACCGTTGCCGAAACGCCGTGGCCCTCGAGGCGGGTCGCCGCGTCCTCTGCCGCGGCGAGCATCTTGCCCACGGCCAGGATGCAGACGTCGTCGCCCGTGCGGACCTTGCGGCCCCGCAGTCCTGCGCCGACCTCGGTCTCGTCGACGCTGGGAGCAGGCGTCTTGGGGTACCGGATGGCCACCGGGCCGGTGGTGATGTCCAGGGCGTCGGACAGCATCTGCTGGAGCTCCTGGTAGGACGACGGCGCGAACACGGTCATGCCCGGGACCTTCGACAGCAGCATCATGTCCAGCACGCCGTGGTGTGAGGCGCCGTCGTCGCCGGTGATCCCGGCACGATCGAGGCAGAACACCACCGGCTGGCCGTGCAGGCCGACGTCGAGGTTCACCTGGTCGAAGGCCCGGCTCAGGAAGGTGGAGTACACGACGAACACCGGACGCAGGCCACCCATGGCCATGCCGGCCGCAGCGGTCACCGCGTGCTGCTCGGCGATGCCGACGTCGATGCAACGATCCGGGAAGCGGTCCTGGAATGGCAGCAGACCCGTGGAGTCGGGCATCGCCGCGGTGATGGCGACCACCTCGGGCCGGGCCTCGGCCTCCTTGCACAGCGCCTCGGTGAAGGCGGCCGTGTAGCTACCGGGCTTTTCGGAAGGGCCCGTGTCGTGGAGCCGCTTGATCGGATCGTTCTCCGCAGGCGCGTAGCCGCGGCCCTTCTCGGTGAGCACGTGGGATGACCGTGGGGCCTTCCATCTCGGCGGCGTTGCGGAACGCGCGCTCGAGCTCCTCGACGTCGTGGCCGTCGAACGGGCCGTTGTACCGGACGCCGAGGTCCTCGAAGAAGGACGTGGTGTCCCAGAACTCGCGCACGGCCGCCTTGGTGGCCTCGACGGCTCGCTCGACCTGGTCACCGAAGGGGAGGGTGTCCTTGATCATGCGCTCGACCCGCTGCTGGGTGCGCAGATACTTGGGGTTGTTGCGCAGGTGCTTCAGGCTGTCGCTCACCGGGACACCGTCGGGGGCGTACGACCGGCCGTTGTCGTTGAGGACGATGATCACGTCGCGGCCGGCGTGGCCGAGGTTGTTGAGACCCTCGAAGGCCATGCCACCGGTCAGCGCACCGTCGCCGATCACGGCGATCACCCGGCGGTTCTCCCCGATGTCGGAGGCCTGGGCGGTGGCCAGTCCGTAGGCGTAGCTGAGCACCGTGGACGCATGACTGTTTCTCGACCCAGTCGTGCTCGCTCTCGTCGCGGCACGGGTACCCGGACATGCCGCCGCCCTTGCGCAGGCTCTTGAAGCCGTCGATGCGCCCGGTGAGCATCTTGTGGACGTAGGCCTGGTGGCCGGTGTCCCACAGCATGATGTCCCGGGGAGAGTCGAAGACCGCGGGGGAGGGCCACCGTCAGCTCGACCACGCCCAGGTTCGAGCCCAGGTGGCCGCCGTTGGCGGTGACGGACTCGACGATGAGGTCACGGATCTCACCGCTGAGCAGGTCCAGGTCCGGGTAGGAAAGCCGGCGCAGATCGGCCGGACAGGTGACTTGTTCGAGCAGCATGGCGCTCCTGGCTTCTGGGTACTCCCACGGTACCCCCGACCCGCCCGACGGCTGCGATCGGATGGTGGGTTCTCGCGGCGCAGGAGTCTAGGAGGCCCCGGACTGCCTGCCCTCGCGGCCGTGCCACCACCGTGCGTGCACCCAGCCGACCGCGAGGACCAGCGCCCCGCCGACGGCGTCGATCCAGAAGTGGTTGGCGGTCACGACGATGGCGAAGACGGTCAGCCAGGGATACGCCCACATGAACCAGACCGCGGCCCGGTTCTCGAGGCGGGGCGCCAGGACCAGGAAACTCCAGTAGGCCCATGCGAAGTGCAGGGACGGCATGGCGGCGTACTGGTTGGACACCGCCTCCATCGTGCCGGACGTGAACGTCCACCAGCCGCCGTGGACGGCGACGGTGTCGACGAATTCGGTGGGGAGGCACGCGCCGAACTGGCCGCAGTCGCCGATGAGTCGGGGTGGCATCAGCGGGAAGACGGCGAAGCCCACCAGGGCCAGCCCGGTGGTGGCCAGCCCGGTGGTCCGCCAGAACGCGTAGTGCTCCGGGTCGCGCTTGTAGAGCCACCCGAGCGCGAAGCCGGTGATGAGAAAGTGCCCGGTGCCGTAGAAGATGTTCCAGATCCGCAGGAACCAGCCCCAGTCCAGGAACCATCCCTGGATGTCCTCCTCGACGTACAGCCGCATCCAGCGTTCGATGTCGATGATGTACTCGGCGTTCCGGAACGCGGTCTGCGGGCTGACGGCGGCGCTGCCGAAACGGTTCCGGATCCAGCCGTACACGAGGTAGAAGGCCAGGATCAGGAGCGCCTCACGCCACCACGGCGGCCGAGTCGACCGAGGGCTGTTCGGCGTGCGGGGCTTTGTCGGTGCCCACGGTGTTCATCAGGCGAGGTCTGGCGGGACGGCCTCGTCCTGGCCCCGGCCGCCTCCGAGGATCAGGAGCGGGAACCCGACGAGGCTGCTGACCAGGGTGAGGACGTAGATGGCGAGGCCGAGTGCCACCGCCTGCTCGTTCGACACGTCGATGCCACCCAGGAAGAGCACGAGGGCGCCCTCACGGATGCCGAGCCCGCCGATGCCGAGCGGCAGCACCTGGATGATGAGCACGGCCGGGAGGAAGGCCATCAGCGCGGTCAGCCCGACCTCGTTGATCTCGAGCGCCTCCGCAGCGCAGCCCGCGGCCAGGATGAGCACGAACTGGTACACGAAGCCGGAGAGCACGACCTCGCCCGCAGCGCGCGGATGCGCCTTGAAGCGGTCGATGCCCAGGTGCACGGCCTCGGCGAACCGCAACAACCCCGTGCGGCCCTCGAGCGAACCACCGATCCAGTTCGAGCCCACGACGACGATCACCACCAACAGGGCGCCGAGCGTGACCGCCCCAACGTAGAGGGGCACCGTGGTCGCCGATCCCAGGTCGGTCAGCCCGGGGTTGACCGCGAAGCCGAGGAAGGTGATGACCGGGAGAACCAGCCAGCCGCTGAGACGCTCGAAGACCACCGAGGTGAACGCGGTGGGGCCGTCGTCGAGGTCACGGCTCAACCGGCCGACTCGCAGGACGTCGCCGCCCACGGTGGTGGGAACGAAGTTCGAGAGGAACTGGCCGGCCATGTAGTGGGAGAAGAGGCCGGGGTAGGGCCGGTGGAGCCGAGGGCCACGAGCACACGCTGCCAGCGATAGGCGGCGAGACCGAAGGCGGTCAGGGTCATCGCGAACGCGGCCATGGTCCAGAGCGTGTTCTCGCGGTTCCACGACGGGATCAGTTCGTCGGTGTCGATGTCATCCATCTGGACGAAGATCACCACGATCAGCGCCACGCTGAGGCCAATGCGCGCCGGGATCGTGACCCACTTCCGGCGCCACCACGGCAGGGCGCGGGAGGGCACAGGCGTCGAAGGTCCGGCGGGGCCGGTGTCGTGCAGGGTCATGATGCGAGAGCGGACGCCACTCGGCGTCCGACCCAGAAAGGGTATTGCCATCGCCCGAGCGTGCGGGGTGATGACCTGGCACAATGCCGATGGTCGCGTGAGCGGGACCGGCACCCGCGCCCACAGGTACGGTGGGTGCACTGTCGATCAGAGGGGGGTCCGATGTCGGATCGTGTAGCTGTGACCATCGAGAACGGCGTCGCCGACGTCCGCCTGAACCGCCCGGAGAAGATGAACGCGCTCGACGACGCGATGTTCGAGGCGCTCATCGAGACCGGTGACGCGCTGGCCGCCGAGCCGTCGGTTCGGTGTGTCGTGCTCTCCGGCGAGGGCCGCGCCTTCTGCGCCGGCCTGGACTTCGGCAGCTTCCAGCGCATGGCGGGCGACGAGGATGCGGGCAGCGGCGAGTCGACGGTCTCGGCCTTCGACGCCAAGGAGCGCATCACCCACCGAGGGCAACAGGCGGCCTACGGCTGGACCGAGATGCCCGTGCCCGTGATCGCGGCGATCACCGGGGTTGCACTGGGCGGCGGCATCCAGGTGGCCCTCGGCGCCGACATCCGCATCATCGCCCCCGATGCTCGCATGTCGGTCCTCGAGATCCGCTGGGGCCTGGTGCCCGACATGACCGGCACCCAGCGCCTGGCCGAGTTGGTCGGTCTCGACGTCGCCAAGGAGCTCACCTTCACGGGTCGGATGGTCGAGGGCGACGAGGCCGTTCGCATCGGGCTGGCCACCAGGTTGGCCGACGACCCGCACGCGGCCGCCATGGAGATGGCCCGTGAGATCGCGGCGAAGTCGCCGGATGCGGTCCGAGGCGCCAAGCGGCTCCTGAACTCCGCCGGCCGGATCACCGAGGCCGAAGGGTTCGCCATGGAGCGACGCGAGATCGGTGCCCTGATCGGTTCGCCCAACCAGGTGGAGGCAATCCAGGCCTACTTCGACAAGCGCGACCCGAACTTCGCAGACCCGACCGTCGACTGATCGACCGACCGGTCCGCCGCGGACGGGGGGCGGATCAGGGTGCGGTGATCTCGCGGACCCGGTCCATGAATCGGTCCCGGGTGACGATGACCCGGACCACTTGGCCGAGCAGGATCTCGCGGTCGCCGTCGCGCGCGGCCACGTCGAAGGTGAGCCGACGTCCCTCGACGAGGGTGAGCCGGGCCTCGACACTGACGGTGTTGCCGGTCATCGAGGGGCCCACGTGATCGATGCGGATGCGCATCCCCACGGTGGTCTGGCCCGGCTCGAGCTGACCATCGATCGAGCGCAGCGTCATCTGCTCGCACCAGGCGAGCACCTGTGGCGTGGAAAGAACGTCGACGTCGCCTGATCCGAACGTGGAGGCCAGGTGTGAAGGTTCCACCACGAACACGGCCGTCGCCGACGATCCAGCTTCGAGGGTCACGCCGGTACCATACGCAGGACTCCGTGGGCCTCCACGGATCCCCGGCGCTGCCGATGGGTGGCGCACGGAAACAACGGGCCGACGACCACCGGGAACAGTGACCTGCATGATCGACAACGATCTGATCGAGAAGACCCTGTCCACCGCACTCGCCACGGGCGGCGAGTTCGCCGAGATCTTCGCCGAGGACAAACGATCCTCGTCCGCGCTGCTCGACGACGGGAAGGTCGAGGAGCTCTCCTCGGGTCGTGACCGCGGGGCCGGCATCCGCGTCGTGGTCGGGGAGACCACCGGGTTCGCCCACACCGCCGATCTGTCCGAACGCGGCCTGCGCGCCGCAGCGGAGGCCGCCGCCGCGGCCGCCCGCAGCAGCAGCGGCGGTGGCACGGTCGTGGCCGCGCTGGCGGAGGTCGACGCGCCTTCTCCGAACGCGGTCGAGGTGCTGCCCGAGACCGTGGCCAAGGCGGCCAAGGTCGAACTGCTGAACCGGGCCGACGAGGTCGCTCGGGCCGAAGGCGACGCCATCACCCAGGTGTCGGCCCGCTACGGCGACAGCCGCCGGCGCATCCTGGTGGCCAACAGCGACGGTGTCCTCGCCTCCGACGACCAGGTCAAGACGCTGTTCTCCGTGTCCTGTGTCGCTCAGGGCGACACCGGCATGCAGACCGGACGGGAGAGCATCGGTCGCCCGGTCGGCTTCGAGCTCTTCGACGAGGTCGACGTCGAGGAGCTCGCCCGCACCGCCGCGCAGCGCGCCATCACCAAGCTCCGCGCCCGTCCCGCTCCGTCGGGAGCGATGCCCGTCGTCATCGGCAAGGGCGGCGGCGGTGTGCTGTTCCACGAGGCGTGCGGCCACGGCCTCGAGGCCGATCTGGTGGCCAAGCAGGCGTCGGTCTTCGCCGATCGAGTCGGCCAGCAGGTGGCGAGCCCACTCGTCACCCTGATCGACGACGGCACCATGGGCGGCGAGTGGGGCGCATTCGCCATCGACGACGAAGGCCGGCCCGCCCAGCACAACGTGCTGATCAGGGACGGGGTGCTGGTCGACTACATGTGGGACGCGCTGCGGTCTCGCAAGGAGGGTCGCCCCAGCTCCGGCAACGGCCGCCGTCAGAACTACCAGTGCCTGCCGATGGTGCGCATGACCAACACCTACATCGCCAACGGCGAGACCGACCCGGCCGACATCATCGCCGACACCGAGTCGGGCGTCTTCGTCGCCCAACTGGGCGGCGGCCAGGTCAACACCGCCACCGGCGACTTCGTCTTCGGCATGACCGAGGCCTACCTGATCGAGAACGGCGAGGTCACCGAACCGATCCGCGAGGGCAACCTCATCGGCAACGGCCCCGAGGTGCTGACCCGCATCGACGCCCTGGGCAACGACTTCGCCATGGGCTCGCCCGGCACCTGCGGCAAGGACGGCCAGGGTGTGCCGGTCGGCGACGGCACGCCCACGCTGCGCGTCACCAGCCTGACGGTCGGCGGTACCGCTGCATGAGCGAGCGGAGCGAGCGTGGCCGCCAGGCCCGTTGCGGGAGCAGCACGAGGGAAGAACGATGAGCGGCGTCGACGACCTCTCGGCCATCGCTGACAAGATCGTCGGCTGGGCTCGCGACGGTGAGCAGGTCGAGGCCATCGTCGTCCACGAGCGCGAGACCGAGATCCGGGTCTACGAGGGCGAGATCGAGTCCTTCACCGCCGCTGAGTCCCAAGGCGTCGGCGTTCGCGTGATCGTCGACCACAAGCAGGGCATTGCGCACGCGGGCACCCTCGACGAGGACGTGCTGGCGGAGACGCTGGCCGAGGCTCGCGACAACGCGATCTTCGGCTCACCCGACGAGTTCTTCGGACTGGCCGAGCCCGATGGCCTACCCGTGCCCGAGCTGGACCTGTACGACCCTCGCGTCGAGGACTTCCCGACCGAGGACAAGATCGCCATGGCGCTCGAGCTCGAACGAGCGGTCACGGGCGGCGACCCGCGGATCATCGGCGTCGAGTCGGCCGACTACGTCGACGCGGTGGCCGAGGCCGCCATCGCATCCACCACGGGGATCCGGCACAGCGGGCGGGACAGCGGCTGCTATGTGGCCACGTACTCGCTCGCCAGCGAGGGCGACGACACCCAGACCGGATTCGGCTACTCGGTGGCCCGGGCCCCGCAACTCCTCGACGTCGGCCAGGCCTCCGCTGACGCGATCGATCGGGCCACCCGCCTGCTCGGTGCCCAGAAGGCCGCCTCGGAACGGGTCACCGTGGTGCTGGATCCCTACGTGACCGCCCAGTTCCTCGCCATCATCGGCAGCACCATGAGTGCGGAGTCGGTGCTCAAGGGCCGATCCCTGTTCTCGGACCGGCTCGGAGAGGAAGTGGCAGCGTCCTGCCTCACCCTCATCGACGATCCCACCGACCCCGAGGCGTTCACCGCCACCGACACCGACGGCGAGGGGCTCGCCAGCCGACGGAACGTGCTGATCCAGAACGGCCGCCTCGACCACTTCCTCCAGAACAGCTACACCGCTCGGCGGATGCAGACGGCGTCCACCGGTTCGGCAGTGCGTGGGTACAGCTCCACGCCGGGGGTCGGAGCGCACGCCCTGTCAGTGGTGCCGGGCGAGCGCAGCCAGGCGGAGCTGCTGGCCTCGGTGGGCGACGGTGTGCTCATTCAGGGCGTCGCCGGCCTCCATTCGGGCGTCAATCCGGTGAGCGGCGACTTCTCCACCGGTGCCGAGGGTCTGCGCATCCGCAACGGAGAGCTCGCCGAGCCGATCCGCGAGGTCACCATCGCCTCCACGCTCCAGAAGATGCTGCAGGACGTCCTCGAGGTCGGCGCCGACCTCGAACGACTTCCGATGAGTGCCAGCGGCGTCTCGTTGGTCGTCGCCGACGTCACCATGTCGGGTGACTGAGGGGTCAGCCGCCAGAATTGGCGCCGTGACCGACACCGCCGCCTCCGAAGCCGACCATCTCCGCTCCGTCGCTGAACGGGTGCTCGCCATGGCCGAGCCGGGTGAGGCATTGGAGGTGGTCGCCAGCTCGTCGTCGAACACGTCGGTCCGGGCCTACGACGGCGCGGTCGAGGCGCTGACGGTCGCGCACTCCGCCGGTCTGGGCGTGCGGATCATCCGCGACGGTCGGCTGGGGTTCGCGTCTGCCGGCTCGCTGGCCGACGACGTGGTGGCCGAGACCGTGGCCGAGGCGCGTGCCAACGTCCCCTTCGCCGAGGTCGACGAGTTCGTCCGCCTGGCCGAACCCGATGGCGTGGTGCCGGTTCACCACGACCTGTGGGACCCGTCGGTGGACGCCACGTCCACCGACGACAAGGTCGCCATGGCCATCGAGCTCGAGGCGCGGGTGCGCAACGGCGATCCGCGGATCACCGGTGTGCGGTCCGCGTCCTACGGCGACCGTTCCGGCCACTCGGTGATCGCCAGCACCACCGGCATCCTGGCCGAGAACCGCCGCACCGCCGCCTCGGTGTCGGCGCTGGCGCTGGCCAGAGAGGGAGAGGAGACCCAGACCGGAGCGGGCTCCGACGTCGGGTGGGGTCCCGCGTCCCTCGACCTCGACGTGGCCGCGACCGATGCGGTCGCCCGGGCCACCGCCCTGCTCGGTGCCACGCAACCGCAGAGCCGCCGCCTGACCCTCGTGCTGGAGCCGCGAATGGCGGCTTCGTTGTGGTCGATCATCGCCGGGATGACCGCCGGCGACCGTGCCCTCAAGGGTCGGACCCCCTTCGCCGATCGGGTGGGGGAGGCCGTTGCCGCGGCCACTGTCACCATGATCGACGACCCCACCGACCCCGCGTCCTTCGGCGCCGCCAGCCACGACGGTGAGGGCCTCGCCGCGCGTGTGAACCCGCTGATCGTCGATGGCGTTCTCCAGGGCTTCTTGTACGACACCATCGCCGGAGCGAAGGCCGGCGTGGCGTCCACGGCATCCGCCGTCCGCGGGGTCCGGTCCACCCCAGGGGTCGGCTGGCACGCGCTCCGTGTCGAGCCCGGCGATCGCGGGCTCGACGAGCTCATCGCGGACATCGACGACGGGCTCTTCCTGCATTCGATGTCGGGCCTGCACTCGGGCGTGAACGCGGTGTCGGGTGATTTCTCGGTTGGTGCCGAAGGGATCATGATCCGGGACGGTCAGCTGGCCGAGCCGGTGCGCGAGGCCACGATCGCCTCCACGCTGCCCAAGCTGCTCCAGGACGTGGTGGCACTGGGCTCCGACTTCGAGCACCGCCCTGGTGGGGTGAGCTGCGGGTCGCTGGTCGTGGCCGACGTCAGCCTCGGCGGGAGCTGAGGTGGACACGCTCCACGCCATCGTCCTCGGTGTCGTGCAGGGGCTCACCGAGTTCCTGCCGGTCTCGTCGTCGGGCCATCTCCAGCTCGTGCCCTGGTTGTTCGACTGGAACGACTTCGAGGGCAACCAGGATCTGGAGACCGCCTTCGACGTGGCGGTTCACCTGGGCACCCTCGTGGGTGCGATCGCGTATCTGTGGCGCGACGTCGTGCGGTTCACGGCGGCCGGGGTGACGATGGCGGTCCGCCGCGAACCGACCCCCGATGGACGGATCGCGTGGATGTTGATCGCCACCATGGTCCCCGCAGGCCTCATCGGTGTCCTGGGCTCGAGCGTCCGCGACGCGCTCGACGACGACATCTGGCTGACCGCGACGACGCTGATCCTGTTCGGGCTGTTGCTGCTCTACGCGGACCGCATCGGCGGCGACCGGGAGTTCGAGTCGGTCACCTGGCGAGACACCGCGATCCTGGGCTTCGCCCAGGCGTGCGCGCTGCAACCCGGCGTCTCCCGGTCCGGTGTGACCGTCACCGCCGCCCGCTGGGTCGGGTTCGACCGCTCCGACGCCGCGCGACTCGTGTTCCTCATGAGCATCCCGATCATCGCCGCCGCGGGCTTCTATTCGTTCGTCGACATCGGCGGCTTCAGCGGCATCCCCGCGGACTTCCGGGCGCCCTTCCTGTGGGGCATGGCCAGCTCGGCGGTGACGGGCTGGCTGGCGGTGTGGGGACTCCTGGCCTTCGTGCGGAGCCGGGACTTCTCGCCGTTCGTGGTGTACCGCGTCGTGGTGGGACTCACCGTCTTCGGCATCCTGGCCAGCGGTTGGCGCTGATCAGGCCGCGGCCAGGGTCAGCAGACCCAGTCGCAACGCCGCCGCGGTGTCGGCCAGGTCGGCTCTGGCCACGGCGACCGTGATCCGGTCGTCGCCGAGGTGCAACACCCGGCCGTCCACGAGCCGGGGATCGATGCCGGCGAAGGCGTCACCGGCGAGAATCAGCACCACGCGGGCACCGGGCGCGGTCGGCGGGGTCGACGACGAGAGGGGCACGGCGATCGCGGCCTCGGTCGACGACGGACCGGCCTCGGTCGACACGTCGTGGCCGGTGAGCACCGCGCCTGCCGGGATCGTCCGGGCCGCCACCGCCTCGGGCGGGAGCCTGTCCAGCGCACCCTCGGGGAGCAGACCCACCGGGACCTCGCGCTCGATGGTGGCATCGGCCAGGACGTCGCCCGGCTCGATCGGCCCGTGCGCGACGAGCACCACGCTGGTGGGACCGAGCCGATCGAGCGTCTTGCGCGCGTCAGCCGTGACGCCGTGGACGCCGAGGGCGGCCAGACCCGCCAGGACCAGGGAGATGGTCCAGTATGCGCCCCGGTGGCGCACCAGCCGCCGGAGCGGCGATGGCGACCACCCAGGTGGTTCGTGGGTTCGTTCGAGACGGTCGTTGTGCGGGTCCGCGGACACGTGTCCTCCTCGGAGTCCGGCCGCGCGAAGGCGGTCGTGGTGCCGGGGGAGGCGAGGGCGGGAGCGCGATCAGTCCGAGGTGGACGAGGTGCTCGACGTCGACTCCGATGTCGACGAGGAGCTGGAGTCGCCGGAACTCGACGAACTCGACGAGCTGGACGAGTCACCGTCCGACGAGCTGGAACCACCGGACGATCCGGAACGGCTGTCGTTCTTGTAGAACCCGGACCCCTTGAACGAGATCCCGGGCGCCGAGAAGACCTTGCCGACCTTGCCGCGGCCGGGTGACGTGCAGCCCTCGGGGCTGTTGCCCGACTTCTTGGTGGGGCACTTCTTCAGCGTGTCCTCGCTGAACGACTGGGACAGCTCGAAGTGCACGCCGCAGGTGCTGCACTGGTAGTCGTACGTCGGCATCGCCGGGAGAGGATATCGGCACCGGCGACGCGGTCACACCGGCCGGCGTCGACGACTCACGAGAGCGCCCGCTCCTCGTTCCGCACGAGGCGCATGATGTTGGACCAGTGGCGCACGATGATCAGCGCGGCTGCGGCTGCCGCGGCAGCGATCTCCCATGCCGCCCGACCCCGGAAGGCGACACCCACGGGCAACAGCACGGCCATGACCATCGAGCCGATCGACGCCACCCGGAACCGTCGCATCACCAGCGCCCAGATCGCCACCACCCCCGCGCTCACGAAGGGGTGCAGGAAGATGGACATCCCACCCAGCGTGGAAACGCCCTTGCCTCCACGGAAGCCACGGCCGAGGGGGAAGACGTGTCCCGTCATGGCGGCCAGACCGCAGGCCGTGGCCAACGGGCGACCGTCGACGGCGAAGCCGATCACGGTGGGGACGAGCCCTTTGAGGACATCGCCGATCAGGACGGCGACGCCGGCGCGCCTGCCCGCGACCCGGTACATGTTGGACGCGCCGGGGTTGCCCGAGCCTTCACGGCTCGGGTCGTTGCCCGTGAGCCGCCCGATCAGGTGGGCTGTCGGGAAGCCTCCGAGGAGATAGGCGCCCGATACGAGCAGCCACCACCACACATCCACAGGGCCGCATCGTAGAACCCTGGTCGGTTCGGGACCGAACCCGTGGACCAGCGCCGACAACGTGGAGGAGGCCGCGTAGGCTCGGGCCATGATCCCCCTCGACGAAGCCCAGGCCCACGTGATCGACCGGTGTCCGCCACTGCCGGTCGTGTCGGTTGCGCTCCGCGAAGCCCATGGCCTGGTGACGGCCGAGGGCGTCACGTCCCCCGAACAGATCCCGCCGTTCGCCAACACCGCGGTCGACGGGTTCGCCGTGCGCGCCGCCGACACCGCGGTGGCCGGCACCGAGGGCGATGGTTCCTCGGTCACGCTGACCGTGGTCGACACCATCCCTGCCGGGGCGGCACCGACCGTTCCCGTCGAGCCCGGCCAGGCGATCCGGATCATGACGGGTGCGCCCCTGCCCGACGGCGCCGACGCCGTCGCCATGGTGGAGTGGACCGCGGTCGACGGCGAGCAGGTCACGATCGACAGAGCGGTCGACCACGGCAACGCGGTCCGCCACGCCGGCGAGGATCTCGAGCCCGGCGATGCCGTCTTCGCTGCGGGTGCCGAGCTCACGCCCGGGCACCTCGGCGTGCTCGCCAGCATCGGGCGCTACGAGGTCAGCGTCCGCAAGCGCCCCCGAGTGGGCGTGTTCTCCACCGGCGACGAGCTGATCGAAGGACCCCAGCCGCTCCAGCAGGGCCAGATCCGCGACGCCAACCGCCACACCCTGATCGCCTTGGCCGAGCGCGACGGGTTCGAGGCGGTCGACCTCGGCATCATCGCCGACGACGAGGCCCTGATCGAGGCCGCCGTGCGCTCCGGCGCCGCCGAGTGCGACGCGTTGTTGACCAGTGGCGGTGTCTCGATGGGCGACTACGACTACGTCAAGGCCGTCTTGAGCCGCATCGCCGACATGCGCTGGATGCAGGTCGCGATCAAGCCTGCGAAGCCACTTGCGTTCGGTCTGCTCGGTGACACGCCAGTGTTCGGACTGCCCGGCAATCCGGTGAGCTCGATGGTGAGCTACGAGCTGTTCGCTCGGCCCGGTCTCCGGTCGATGATGGGCCACACCCGGCTCCACCGACCCAGGGTCGACGGCGTGGCCGGGCAGGACTGGCGTCGCGGCCCCGACGGCAAGACCCACTTCGTGCGCGCCCGGATCGAAGCATCGGCGGGGGAGTACGCGGTGGTGTCGGCCGGCGGCCAGGGGTCGCACCAGCTGACGGCCATGGCAGGCGCGGACGCGCTCGCGGTGGTGCCCGATGGTGACGGGTTCGCCCAGGGTGACCCCATGTCGTTCTTCTGGGTCAACTGAGCACGCACCCGACTCCGGGCTTCTGGGCGAACTGAGTACACCCCGGCCCCGGGCTTCCAGAGCGCCGAGCACGCCCCGAGCTTCCGGGTGAGCCGAGCTCGACCGGGTTCAGGAGAGCAGCGTCTCGAGCACCTGAGCGACGCCATGGTCGGCGTTCGGTGCGGTGACCTCGTCGGCGACTGCCTTGACGGCGTCTTCGGCGTTGCCCATTGCCACCCCGCGGCCCGCCCACTCCAGCATGGTGAGGTCGTTGTGGTTGTCGCCGAACGCGATGACCTCGGACCGGTCGATGCCCAGTCGAGTGCACAAGCGGGCGAGGGCCGAGCCCTTGTCGGCGCCCGCCGGTGTGATCTCCGCGAACCGGAAGCCGGAGGTGGTGACGTTCATGGACGCGGGCACGAGCGACCGTGCCTGGTCGATCAGTTCCTGTGCCGCGACGTCGGGGCGCAACATCATGATCTTGCCGATGTCGTCGGGACGGAACGTGGCCGAGTTCCGGCGAGGTGTGCCCTCGACCGAGGTGGGGAGCTGTTCGAGCATCTGCGGGTTGTGCCACTGGCCGGTCTGGTGTTCGGTCACCAGGCCGAGGTCGGGGAAGCGGTCCTGGAGTGCCGCGACGGCGGTCGCGGCCTCCTCGGCGTCGAACACGAGGCGCTCTTCCATCTCGTCGGTGTCGACGTTGATGCGGTGGCCGCCGTTGGCGCCGACGAAGTAGTCCAGCCGGGTCCCGGTGGAGGTGGCGACGTCGAGGCCCGTGAACCAGGAGCGCCCGGTGACGGCAGCCACGATCACGCCGGCCGCACCGAGCGCGTTCACCACCTCGACCGTGCGGTCGTGGACGACGTGGTCCGGACCGAGCAACGTGCCGTCGAGATCGCTGGCGACCAACCGGATCGTCATCGGCGCCAGTGTGGCATGAAGCGGGTGGTGACCGGCGTCCCCTGGCTGGGCGTCACTCATCATCGGTAAGCTGAGACGATCATGGCTGATCAGCTCATCGACACCTTCGGGCGGGTGCACCGGGACCTGCGGATCTCGGTGACCGATCGCTGCAACTTCCGCTGCACCTACTGCATGCCCGAGGAGGGCATGGAGTGGACGCCTCGCGAACATCTGCTCACGTTCGAGGAGATCGAGCGGGTGGCCGGGATCCTGGTCAACCGGTTCGGCATCGACGGCATCCGTCTGACCGGCGGTGAGCCCACGGTTCGGGCGCGCCTGCCGTTGCTGATCGAGAAGCTGGCCGGTCTCGGCGTGGATCTGGCACTCACCACCAATGGCGCCACGCTGCGGCTCATCGCCCAGGACCTCAAGGACGCCGGCCTCACGCGGATCAACATCAGCCTCGACACGTTCGACCGGGCGCGGTTCTTCGAGCTCACTCGCCGTGACGAGCTCGACAAGGTGCTCGACGGCATCGACGCGGCGGTCGAGGTCGGCTTCGAGCCGGTCAAGATCAACGCCGTGGTCATGAAGGGCATCAACGACGACGAGATCCTCGACTTCGTCGAGTTCGGGCGGGAGAAGGGCGTCGTCGTCCGCTTCATCGAGTTCATGCCGCTCGACGCCGACCAGGCGTGGAGCGACGACAAGGTGATGTCCCAGCAGGACATCCTCGACGTCATCTCGGCGCGCCATCCGCTCGAGCCGCTCGAGCGGGGGAGTGCACCGGCAGCGCGCTGGCGCTATGCCGACGGCGGCGGCGAGATCGGCGTGATCGCCACGGTCACTCAGGCCTTCTGCGACTCCTGTGACCGCATCCGGCTGACGGCCGAGGGTGCGTTCCGCAACTGTCTGTTCGCCACGCAGGAATACGACATGCGCGCGATGCTGCGCGGCGGCGCCACCGACGACGAGATCGCCGACGCGCTGAGGGGTGCGGTCATGGACAAGTGGGCCGGTCATCAGATCGGCCAGGTCCACTTCATTCGCCCCAAGAAGTCGATGTCCCAGATCGGGGGGTGACCGTCCGAGAACCAGAGGTTCTCGGACGAGGTGAGCGCGTGGTGGGCCCGGCCCCGCTGCGGTTCAGCAGCTCGGCAAACGGCCGGTAGGGTTTCGGCCATGTCTGATCAGGGGTTCACGCATCTCGATCCGCTGGGGCGGGCACGCATGGTCGACGTGACGCCCAAGGACCCGAGCCATCGCCGCGCCATCGCCCGGGCCAAGGTCCACATGACCTCGGACACGGCATCGGCGATCGCCCGCGGCGCCATCGGCAAGGGAGACGTCCTCGCGGTCGCTCGGGTCGCGGGCATCCAGGCGGCCAAGCGCACCCCGGAACTCATTCCGCTCTGCCATCCGTTGCTCGTCGGCGCGGTGTTGGTGAACTTCCGGCTGGAGGAGACCTACATCGAGGTCGAGGCCGAGGTCGAGACCTACGACCGCACCGGGGTGGAGATGGAGGCGCTGACCGCGTGTTCGGTGGCGGCGTTGACCGTCTACGACATGTGCAAGAGCCGCGACAAGGGCATGGTCATCGGCGACATCGCGCTCTGGGAGAAGACGGGCGGACGGTCGGGCACGTACCGCCGAGAGCCCGAGGCCGAGCCCACCAGTCACGATCTCTGAGGCCGATGCCGACTGGGTTCGCGCGCTCCGCGCGATTCGATCGCGCGCAGCGCGCTGCCGACTGGTGAGGCCGGGTCGCGCGGCCTAGGCTCGTTCGCTGCTGGTTCCCGACCCGGTTGGAAATCACCGCCATCCGGTAGTAGAACCGCAATGTTCGTCAACTGTCCGTCATCATCTCGTCGCGTATCCGCCACTTGCCGCGCGCGGGATGAGAGCATTTTCGAGGTAAAGCAGGTCGACCCATGGAAACGATGGTGCTCCTCGTCTTTCTCGCAATCGTCTGGGCCGCAGTCGGGATCTACTGGCTGCGCACCCGGATGCCCGCACTGAACCTCTCGGTCGGGACCGCCGCCCGGCGACTCGGCACGTTCGACGTCGCCCAGACCCGCCGTCCCCCGGCCACCGTCGCCCCTCTGCGGGCCGTCGGCGGTTCGCTGGGCTCGGGCGTCACCGAGCTCCGGCCCCGGACGCCGGCCGGCCCTCCCGGTCACTCGCTGACCGCTCCGGCCGTGGCCGCCCAGCCCGGGAGTGGCCCTGCTCGGTCGGTGACCAGCGAGCAGGCGCGCCTCCGGCGTCGCAACGTGCTCGTCGGTCTCGCCGGCCTGGCCGCGATCACGCTCATCGGCGTGTTCACCGTCGGCGGCGCCGCCATGATCATCGTGCACCTGATCGCCGACGCCCTCCTGCTGGGCTTCGTCATGATGCTCGTGCAGTACCAGCGGGCCATCGAGCTCGATCGCACCAAGAGCCTGCCGGTCCTCGCCGCACCTCGGGACCGGGCCCTTCAGGCCACCGGCACCGACGGCCGCTGGCGCTGAACCCCCTGTCACACTCCAGCACACCGCTGGTACAGTGGCACTCCCTTCGGGGCTGTAGCTCAGCTGGCTAGAGCGCCTCGGTCGCATCGAGGAGGCCAGGGGTTCGACTCCCCTCAGCTCCACGCGTAGCAAGCCTGCACTCGCAGGCTTGCTCGTGCGTCTGGCCCGCGTCTTTCGCCCTCCGGGCCGGGCGTTCGGGCCACGCAGGCCCTTGGCATCCTGGCCCCCGACGGCCCCCCGGCCCCTGGCCCCCCCCGGCCCCTGGCCCGCTTGGCCCCTGGCCCCCCCGGCCCCTGGCCCGCTTGGCCCTCTGGCCCCCCGGCCCCCCGGCCCCCCGGCCCCCCGGCCCCCGGCCCCTGGCCCCCTGGCCCCCTGGCCCGCTTGGCCCCCGACGGCCCCGGCCCCGGCCCCCTGGCCCGCTCGGCTCCCAGCTCCTTGGACCCTCGCCCGTGCATCTCTTTCGGCAGCGTCCTTCACCGGTCGAGTGGGAGGCGGGCGTCGTGTTCGAACGACGCTGTGGCCGAGCGCTCAGGCATCAGTTTTTGCTATGAGCCACGCACCTGGCGATCCGTTACGCTGCGCGAACGCTCGGTGGGCCACCACCAGGGCGGTGGTCTCGTGAAACCCGGGCGATCTTCTCCGTTCCGGGCCGGCACCGGCCCCTTCCCAGAGTGAGGCCGACCACGACTACCTCCGCAGTTTCGAGGACGCCGAGCAGCAGCGACGAACCCGAGCCGGCGACGCCCCGTGCCGGGCAGCGATTCCACGATCTCGACGCCTTGCGCGGCTTCGCCATGGTCCTCGGCATCGCGCTCCACGCATCGACCGCCTTCTTCCCCGACGGAGGTGGCGTCCAGGACGCCACCTCCAGCGCCGACAACTGGTTCGACGAGTTCCTGCACGCCGTCCACGGTTTCCGGATGCCGCTGTTCTTCCTGTTGTCGGGGTTCTTCTCCGCCATGGTCTGGCGTCGCCGGGGACTGCGATGGCTCGTCCGACAGCGGGCGCTGCGGGTTGCACTGCCGCTAGCGCTGGCGCTCCTGACCATCATCCCGATCACGAGTGCCGTGGTCGCCTACACGATCGATGACCACGACGCGAGGGCGGTCGGCTTCGGCAACCTGCAGCACCTCTGGTTCCTGTGGTTCCTCGTGCTGTTCGTGGCTGGCTTCGCCTCGATTGCTGCGATGGTCGACCGGTCTCGGGCCGCAGCGTCGGTCGTCGATCGTTGGGGAGGAGCTGCGCTGGTGTTGCTCATTCCTTTGTCGTATCTCGCCGACGTGGCGATGGCGGAGAAGAGCGGGTTGGAGTTCGGGCCGGTGACGTCGCTCGGGTTCAAACCCCCCTGGCCCTTGCTGGTGTACTACGCCGCGTTCTTCGCGTTCGGGGCCATGCTCTGGGGGCGTCCGGGAATCGGCGGTGAACCCTCCATCCGTACGCTCGGCCGGTGGTGGCCCGTGTCGCTGACGGTGGCGTTGGTCGTCCTGCTGCCTCTCGGTCTCGACG
>CBDHFJ010000110.1:0-11156 GCA_965262315.1 Acidimicrobiales bacterium | reverse complement strand
GTCCGTGCCGGTGCCCGGTCCGACGCCGACCTGGGCGTGACCCTCAGTCTGGCGATGACCACGTGCCAGCTCGACGACCTCGAGGTCGTGGCGGACGGCGCACTCGCCGGCGCCCTGGCGCCCGACGTCTACGAACGCACCGCCGGCGCCTGATCGGCGCTGGCCGCCGAGGGAGGCAACGGCGGCGCGATCTGCGAGAATGAGGTCGTGCCAGACGTCAACGAGACCAAGCTGCCCGGCGTCGGAGTGCGCCACGAGTTCGCGACCGATCGCGGCCAGGAACTCGGTGTCCTCGTCCACCACGACGGCCGTCGCGAGATCCTGGTCTACGACCGTGACGATCCCGACGCCTGCTCCTCGGTGATCAAGCTCAGCCACGACGACACCCGGACGCTGGCCGAATTGCTCGGGGCGTCCCAGGTCTCCGAAGAGGTCGAGGACATCCAGCACTCGGTCGACGGCCAGTCGATCGCCTGGATCCAGGTCCCCACGGACGGACCGGCGGTCGGCTCCACGATCGGCGACGAGGCCTATCGCACCAGGACCGGGGCCAGCGTGGTCGCGGTGATCCGGGACGGCCAGCCGGTCCCGACTCCGGAGCCGGACTTCGTGCTCGAGGCCGACGACCTCATCGTCGCCGTCGGGGACTCCGGCGGCCTCAACGCTCTCCGAGCACTCGTTCGGCGCTGATCCGTGCCGATCCTGGCCGCCGGCAGCACCGAAGCGGCGCTGGCGTTCATCGAGATCGGCGCGCTCGCGCTGGGCCTGGCGATCCTGAGTCGCGCCGCGAACCGGATGGGCATCACCGCGGTGCCGCTGTACCTCATCGCCGGCTTGGCCTTCGGCGAGGGCGGCATCGCCCAGATCGACGTCAGCACCGAGTTCGCGTCGCTCGCAGCCGAGATCGGCGTGCTGTTGCTGCTCTTCACGCTCGGTTTGGAGTACTCCGACGCCGAACTCCGCAACGGTCTCCGGACCGGCACCCGTCCGGGGTTGCTGGACATGGTCCTCAACGCCGGCCCCGGCGTGGCCGCCGGGTTCGTCCTGGGGCTCGAACCCTTGGCCGCCGTCTTGCTCGGCGGAGTCACCTGGATCTCGTCGTCGGGCATCATCTCCAAGTCGCTGGGGGACCTGAATCGCCTCGGCAACCGCGAGACGCCGAGCGTGTTGAACCTCCTCGTCATCGAGGATCTGGCGATGGCGATCTACCTCCCGGTCGTGGCCGCGCTGATCGTGGGCGGCACGGTGCTCGAGACCAGCGTCACGGTGACAGTGGCCGTGGCCACGGTCGGCCTCATCCTGACCCTGGCGCTGGTCTACGGCCGCAAGCTCTCGGATTGGGTCCTCACCGAGTCCGACGAGGCGCTGTTGCTGGCGGTCTTCGGCCTCACGTTGCTGGTCGCCGGGCTGGCGCAGTCGGTCGAGGTCTCCGGCGCGGTGGGCGCCTTCCTGGTGGGGCTGGCGCTGACGGGCGAGGCCGAACACCGCGCCATGACGCTGATCAGTCCGCTCCGGGACCTCTTCGCCGGCACGTTCTTCCTGTTCTTCACGTTCGAGATCGACCCGGCCGACCTACCGGATGTCGCGGTCCCGGCGCTGATCCTTGCCGTGATCGGGATGGCCACGAAACTGGTGACCGGGTGGTACTCGGCGGGGCGACTCGGCGTCGGCAGCAAGGGCCGCATGCGAGCCGGCACGGTGCTGATGGCCCGCGGCGAGTTCTCGATCGTGATCGCGGCACTCGGGTCGGATCTGGTCGACGGCCCCGAGCTGGGCGCCCTGGCGGCCACCTACGTGTTGATCACTGCGGTGGCTGGCCCCCTCCTGACCAAGGTGGCCGACGACATCCCCCTCCCCCAACGCTTCGCCGCCCCCCGAACCCGCATCGCGACCTAGCGCGCCTCAGCACCTCCAGCGCAGCCGCAGACGGGCAAGCTCCGACCGCGCGAAGAAACTGTCACACCCCCTCAGCATGATGGGGACCATGCAGACCAGCACCACACCTCGTGCTCGCCGGATCGCCCGTCTCTCCCCAGCCGCCTCCACACTGCGCCTGCGGACCACACGGTGGGCTCTGGCCAACGGCCATCGCATGGACTTCGACGCACTGACCGTCATCCTCGCGGCCAAGAGTGAGGTGCCGGTGCCGGTGAACCGCTGGACCGAAGATGACGTCTGGCGGTTGTGGTGGATCGACCTGTCGGGCTGGTGCTCGCTGCGGGGCGTGGCAACGCCCGACGGGTTGGCCACCACCATGATCACCCTGTTCGCCCACCTGGACGCCACCGGAGGCTTCGCCCCCGGGAGCGACGACCGCGTGGACCTGGAGTTGGCCATGGAGTCGGCGGGCGCGATCTGGCACGACCGCCGGGTCGGATGAAGCGACCGCGCCCGGCCATGGTCGATCTTGACCTGCGGTTTTCAGCCTGAACCGAGCCCTGCGGTACCATCGCCGAACCGTGTCCGACATCAGGGGGGTCAGATGCTGAAGCGTTTCCGTGGCGGCCTGGCCGCCTTCGCCGTGGTCGTGCTGGTGGCCGCAGGCTGCGGCGGTGACGACGACGAACCGACAACGGACGAACGGCCGGACATCGAAGACGACGCCACCGCCACTTCGACACCGCTCGACACGGTTGCGGCACCGACTCCCACCGCGGTACCCGCGGAGATCGAGGTGCCGCGCCTGACCTACACCGTCGAGTCCGGCGACCTCCTCGGCACCATCGCCGCCACGTTCGGGGTGCCATTGGGCGCCATCATCGCGGTCAACGACATGCTGAACCCGGACCTCATCCAGGTCGGCCAGGAGATCGTCATCCCGACCGAAGAAGAGGTCGCGGAGTGGCAGGCCGAACAAGACGCAGCCGAACCCGAAACCGAAGCCGAGCCCGACACCGAACCCGCCGCCGACGGCTGAGGGACGGAGAGGACGCAGAGGACGCAGAGACTGCGCGCTCCGGGCTCGGCGCGACGTCGGATCTCAGCTCTCGGTGATGGTGACCGCGTTGATGACGACGTCCTCCAGGGGACGGTCGCCGGGCGCGGTGGCCACACGCTGCATCTCGTCGGCGACCTCGAGGCCTTTGATGACCTTGCCGAACAGGCTGTACGCCGGGGGCAGGCCGACGCCGGAAGCACCGGTCACGATGAAGAACTGGCTGCCGTTGGTGTTGGGCCCGGCATTGGCCATCGCGATCGAACCGATCTCGTAGCGACCGGGAGCCGGAAGCTCGTCCTCGAACCGATAGCCGGGACCACCGCGGCCGCTGCCCTCGGGGCAGCCGCCCTGGCACATGAAGCCGTTGATGATCCGGTGGAAGACCAGGCTGTCGTAGTAGTGGTAGCGGGCCAGGAAGACGAAGTTGTTCACGGTCTTCGGCGCGCCGGCAGCGTCGAGGTGGATGACCATCTCGCCCAACGAGGTGTCCATCGTCGCCGTGTAGGACTTCGACGGATCGATGCACATCGGCGGTGCACTGTCGAAGCTGGTCTGACGGGGGCTGGAGCCATCGGGGGCGGGGCAGTCGGGCATGAGGATCGTCCTTTGCGTGAGCGTCACCGCCGACAGGCGGCCCGGCCAGGGTAGAAGACCACCGACCACTCTCCTCGTGCCGCCCGACGAAGCCATGTCGCGGAACGCCGCGCGGCATCCACCAGCAGGCCCGCCGGTCCCCCATAGGATGCGCGTTCGTGACCAGACGTCCGCGCCGGGGAAAGGTCCGCAACCTGCGGCCCGCCAAGTTGACCGTGGCGTGTCCGCATTGCGATGTGACGTGGCGCGGGACCCTCCGTGACCCCTGCTGGAACTGCGGCAGGCACGAGTGTGTCGAAGCCGTGCCCGCTCCGGTCAAGATCGTCAGCTGATCTGCGGACCCGGCGACGGTCAAGATCGTCAGGCGAAGCCGTACCCGCTCCGGTCAAGATCGTCAGCTGATCTGCGGACCCGGCGACGGGCGGTTGTCCACCGGGTTGTCCCCACCGGCTGGGGACAACCGTGTTGATACGGATTCATGTCGATTTCATCTTCCTCTTGGCGACCGGGCATGATGTGTGTACTGTGTCGTCCGACACATCAACTCCAGTAGGGCTGATCGACCGGGGGGCGACCGGCCTTCGTGGAGTTCACGGGTGGCGTTCTACGCAGTCAGTGGTCGTTGGGGGGTTTCGACCACTGGCTGCGCCACCTGGCTGCTGCTCCTTCGGGGCAGCAGCGCATTTGTGTCGGGCCGGTCGCACTACCCTCTCGATGCGCGCCTTCGCGCCTCCGTCCGCTCTCGAGGGAACCGATGTCGACCGACGTGCTGTACCCGATCCTCATCGTGCTCGGGTGTCTGGTCGTGGTGGTGGCGGTGCACCTGCTGACGCGGCCCCGACCCTCACGCGCCGACATCCGTGTCCCCGACAGCCCAGCGGGTCAGCCCGACGAGAGCGCGCCGACCCGACGTCAACTCGAAGCGTGGCATCGCGATCACGAGTCCTCGCTCCTCGACTATCTCGACGCCCACGATCCTGCGCCTGCCTCGACGATCAGCGTGGACGAAGCGGGCGAGCGACTGAAGCACGCGATCGACGGTCACCCCGCGCCCGAGATGCGAGCGGAGCTCGCTGCCCTGCGCGCCGCCGGAGACTCGCTGGAGTCTGCACGTGAACGCGAGGACAGCGATGCCGTCGACCGGCACCGCGACCTCTACCTCCAGTACCGCACGGCCTGGCTCGAACGGCTGCGACAGTTCTCAGTGGACGACGTGCGCGTCCGGGCCACCCAGGGCCGCGAGCTCGACTCCTGACCGGCGGGTCCGTCCACGGGATGACGGGCGATCATCATTGCGGAGGACGACCCCGCCGCTGACCGATCGGTACGCTCGTGGCATGGCCACCACCTCCGCGCCCGAGCGCCACGGACCCGGTGATGCACCGGGCGTGGTCGCCAGGTTGGCCCGGATCTGCCAGGCCCACCCGTTCCGGACGGACCTCCTGTTCGCCGTGGTCCTGGCGACCATCGCCATCGTGGCCCTGTGGACCTTCGAGGAGGAAGGCTCGCAGCGCCCGGCCGACATCTGGGGAGTCTTGCTGGCCGGCGCAGCCACCCTGCCACTCGCCTTCCGCCGCCTCCGTCCCATCCCGGTGCTCGCCGTCGTCTCGGTCGCCACCTGGGGCTACTGGGTGTCGGACTACACCAAGGCCTTCGATGCCGGCATTCTGGTGGCCCTCTACTCGGTGATCCTCCACGAGGACCGGCGGACGCGGGCCTGGGCGTCGGGCTTGTTCTTCGCCACCACCTCGGCCATCACCGTGGTTGCGGGCATCATCAGCGACGAGGACGATGTGGGCGTCGACACCCTGCTCGGCGTGATGACGGTGTTCGTCATCGGCATGGTGGCCGGCCAGGCGGTACGCAACCGGCGAGCGTACGAGGGCGAGCTCGAGGAGAAGGCGGCGCGAGCCCAGGCCGACGCGGCGGCCGGGGCAGCGCGAGCCGTCGACGCCGAGCGCGCCCGCATCGCCCGTGAGCTGCACGACGTCGTCGCCCACAGCATGAGCGTCATGGTCGTCCAGGCGGGTGCCGCCCGCCGAGTGTTGAGCGCCCACCCCGACCGTGCCGAGCAAGCGCTGTCCGCCATCGAGGAGACCGGCCGGCACTCGTTGACCGAGATGCGGCGAGTGCTCGGGATCCTCCGCAGCGACGACGACACCACCGAGCTGGCCCCGCAACCGACACTGGGTGACGTCCACTCACTCATCGACAACTGCGCCGACGCCGGGCTGACCGTGGAGCTCGAGGTCACCGGTGACCAGCGGCCCCTTGCGCCGGGTCTCGAGCTGGCCGTGTACCGGATCGTGCAGGAGGCCCTCACCAACGTGGTGAAGCATGCAGCCGCCGATCAGGCCGAGGTCAGGCTCGACTACGGCGTCGACACCCTGCAGATCGCGGTGCGTGACGAGGGGCGGGGCGCTGCGGCGGTGCCCGCTGCTCCGGGATCGGGCAACGGTCTCGTCGGCATGCGCGAACGGGTCGAGCTCTTCGACGGCACCCTGACCACCGGCCCGCGAGCCGGCGGTGGCTATCAGGTCGTGGCCACCATCCCGACCAGCCACCTCGTACGCACCGAGGCCGCCACGTGACCCTGCAGGTCGCGATCGTCGACGATCAGGCGCTCATGCGAACCGGGTTCCAGATGATCCTGGAGGCCGAACCCGACCTCGAGGTCCCGTGGACCGCCACCAATGGCCTGGAAGCGGTCGAGCACTGCGCCGCCCGTACACCCGACGTCGTCCTGATGGACGTCCGCATGCCTGAACTCGACGGCATCGAAGCCACCCGACGCATCCACGCAGCCGGCGGCGACGTTCCCAAGGTGCTCATCCTCACCACCTTCGACCTGGACGAGTACGTCTTCGAAGCGGTCAGAGCCGGAGCAAGCGGTTTCCTGCTCAAGGACACGCCGCCCGAAGAGCTGATCGCCGCAGTGCGCGTCGTCGCCGGCGGGGAGGCACTGCTGTCCCCATCGGTGACCCGCACGCTCATCGAGGCGTTCGCCAGCCAGCCGGCACCGATCGCCAAGGCCGCGGTTCCGGCCGACCTGACCGATCGCGAGCTCGAGGTGCTGGTGCTCATCGCACGCGGCCTGTCGAACAGTGAGATCGCGGCCGAGCTCATACTGGGCGAGGCGACCGTGAAGACCCACGTCAGCCGCATCCTCATGAAGCTCGGCCTCCGCGACCGCGTCCAGGCCGTCGTCTTTGCGTACGAGGCCGGCGTCGTCGCCCCCGGCGCCTGAGCGAACGAGGGCGCCCTCCTTCCGACGTAGGGGATGACCCTGAGACATCCCTCCGGGGGATGAGGGTCCAATCAGGACTCAGCCGGATGTGGGCCCACCGGCCGGTTTCCTACCGTGCGAAGCGTCAACACCCACCGGTGAGCGGCGCCCGGCCCCCCTCCCCTTCCCCCCGGAACCGGGCCCGCTCACCGTCCTCTTTGCAGAAGCGAAAGGCGGTACCCCCATGTCCCTCGTGATGGACAGCTCCTCCCCCACCCCCTCCCCGTCGTCGGGGGCTCCGGGCCACGCCGCCTGGGCGGCAAGCTCGGAGTCGGCCTCGAAGGTCTACGGCTCGGGTGACACCGAGGTCCGAGCGTTGCGCGACGTGAGCGTCGCCTTCGAGCGCAGCCGGATGACGGCGATCATGGGTCCCTCGGGCTCGGGCAAGTCGACGCTGATGCACTGCATGGCCGGGCTCGACCAGCTCTCGGGCGGTCACGTGTGGATCGGCGACACCGACCTGACCACGCTCAGCGAGCGGCAGCTGACCCTGCTGCGCCGTGAGCGCATCGGCTTCATCTTCCAGGCCTTCAACCTGATCCCGACGCTGTCGGCCATCGAGAACATCACCCTCCCGATGGACCTCGCAGGGCAGAGCCCCGACCAGGGATGGCTCGACCAGGTGGTGGACACCGTGGGCCTGGCCGACCGCCTGAAGCACCGCCCCAACGAGCTCTCCGGCGGCCAGCAACAGCGCGTCGCCGTCGCCCGGGCCCTCGCCAGCCGACCCGAGATCATCTTCGCCGACGAACCCACCGGCAACCTCGACAGCCGCACCGGCGCCGAGATCCTCGACTTCATGCGCCGCGCCGTCGCCGAACTCGGCCAGACCATCGTCATGGTCACCCACGACCCCGTCGCCGCCAGCTACGCCGACCGGGTGGTCTTCCTGGCCGACGGCCGAATCGTCGACGACATGACGGCGCCCACGCCCGACTCGGTCCTCGACCGCATGCGGAACCTGGGGGACTGACCGATGCTTCGCCTCACCCTCAAGAACCTCAAGGCGAACCGGGTCCGGTTTGCCATGACCACCTTCGCCGTGGTCCTCGCCGTGTCGTTCGTGGTGTCGTCGTTCGTGCTGACCGACGGCCTGCGCTCGACGTTCGGCGACCTCTCCGCCGACATCGTCGACGGCACCGACCTCGAGGTCCGCCCGATCGACGAGTTCGGCCAGCCCACGTCGCTCGGCGACGAGGAGCTCGCCGCCGTCCTCGCGACCGACGGCGTCCGAGCGGCTCAGCCCCTGGTCGAAGCCGTGGAACAGAGCGTCCGGCCCCTCAAGGCCGACGGGAACGAAATCGACAGCTTCGGGCCACCCCAGCTGGCGTTCGGCTGGATCGACGACCCCCAGCTCTCGAGCTTCACCGTGGTCGAGGGCTCCGCGCCCGACGGCCCCGGCGAGTTCACGATGGACCTCGACAGCGCCGCGAACAACGACTTCGTCATCGGCGACACCTATGACGTGGTGACCCAGACCGGCGTCGTGCCGATGACGCTGGTGGGCACCACCAGCTTCGGCGAGAACAACGACACCGTCGGGGCAACCCTGATGCAGTTCGAGACCGAGACCCTGCTCGCCATCACCGGCGAGGAGGGCTACGACAGCGTGCTCGTCGCCCTCGACGACGGCGCGGACCTCTCGATCGTGCAGCGGACCCTCACCGATGGGATCGCCGGGGTCGAGGTGGTCGACAACGCCACCCTCGAGAGCGAGCAGGCGGCCGAGTTCAACAGCGGCATCGACATCATCGGCAACGTCCTGCTGGGCTTCGCCGGCGTCTCGCTCTTCGTCTCGGTCTTCATCATCTACAACACCTTCTCCATCGTGCTCGGTCAGCGCACCAAGGAGCTCGCGCTGTTGCGCACGGTGGGTGCCGACCCCGACCAGCTCCGCCGGTCCGTCCAGGGTGAAGCCATCGTCATCGGTGTGCTGGCGTCGGCGATCGGCATCGCCGCCGGCGTCGGTGTGGCCTTCGGCCTGCGGGCGATCTTCGACGCCATCGGCGCATCGCTGCCCGACTCGCCGACCGTGTTGTCGCTGCGCACGATCCTCGTCGCCTGCCTCGTGGGCATCGTGGTCACCTTCGTCGCCGCGGTCGGCCCGGCTCGCAAGGCGGCCCGGGTCCCCGCGATCGCGGCGCTCCGCGACGGTGCCGACGCCCAGGCCGACGATGGCCGGCGCTCGATCCTGCTCGGAGCGGTGATCGCCGTCGTCGGCCTGATCGCCGGCGGCCTCGGCCTCTTCGGCGGACTGGCGACCGGGGCGATGGTGGCGCTGCTGGCGATCGGCGCCATCGGCGTCTTCACCGGCATCACCCTGCTCAGCCCCCTGTTCGCAGGCTGGTTGACCACCGCACTGGGCTGGCCTGTTCGCTCCACGATGGGCGTGTCCGGTCGGCTGGCCCAGGAGAACGCCGGCCGCAACCCCCGCCGCACCTCTACCACGGCCGCAGCGTTGATGATCGGCCTGGCGCTGGTCACCATGGCGCTGGTCGTCGGTGAATCCGTGAAGGCTCAGCTGCGATCCACGCTGAACAGCTCGGTGAACGCCGAGTACCTCATCACCGAGGACGGCGAAGCCGGTCTCCCGCCGGAACTGACCCAACTGATCGCCGGCTCCTCGGCCGTCGAGCAGTCGGTGGCCTGGAACTACGCCGACGTGCGCATCACCACCGACGGGTCCGAGACCATCCAGGAAGTCGTTGCCGCGGACCACGCGGCCGTCGACGAGCTGTTCGACCTCGGCATCGTGGATGGCACCGGCGTGCCATCGGGCATCGAGCACCCGGTGCTGGTTGCCGATGACGAGGCCGATGCCCTGGGCTTGGCCGTGGGCGACACCGTGAGCGTCGAGTTCACGTCCGGTTCGACGACGAACGCCACCATCGCCGGCATCTTCTCCGACGACGTCATCGTCGAGGAGAAGTACGTGTTCGCTCCGGAGACCTTCGCTGCCGGCGCCGCCGACAGCACCGTCTACTGGATGGCGATCACCATCGCCGACGGCGTCGACGACGCCCAGCTGGCGGCGGCCTTCGCCGAGTTCGCCGACTTCTACCCCCTCGCCACGGTCGAGACGTTCGTCCAGTTCGTCGACGGCGTCGAGGCCGACATCGACGCCGCCCTCACGGCACTGAACGCCATGGTGGCGCTGGCGGTGGTCATCGCCCTCATCGGCATCGCCAACACCCTGGCCCTCTCGGTGTTCGAGCGGACCCGGGAGCTCGGCCTGCTCCGAGCGGTCGGCATGACCCGACGTCAGCTGCGCCGGATGATCCGCTTCGAGGCGGGCCTGGTGGCGCTGTTCGGCGCTGTCCTCGGCGTGACGATCGGCATCGGCTTCGGCTGGGCCGCCGTCGCCGCCTTGCCGGCGGAGTTCACCTCCACGCTGGCGATCCCGACGACTCGGATCATCATCCTGGTCGCCGTCGCCGGTGCCGCCGGCCTCCTGGCCGCCCGCGGTCCGGCTCGCCGGGCCGGGAAGCTCGACGTGCTGGACGCCATCGCCAGCTGATCCACCGTTCTGCCGTGCCACCCGGGTTCACACCGCCGCCCGGGTGGCACGGCATCGGCGCGGGCACATCGTCCGACGCACCTGCGATCGACTGTCGATCAACCGAAGGCGATCGAGCGCGAAAGGGCGCCGACGCGGCCCCGAGAGCGCATAGCGTGGTGGCGGCAACGAAGGAGACGGCAATGACGAGCACACCCCCCGCTCCGGCCGCAACAGCGGTCGCCGCACGAGCCGAACAGGCCACGAAGATCTACGGATCGGGCGACACGGAGGTCCGAGCGCTCGACGGCGTCGACGTGGCGTTCGAGAACGGCCGGATGACGGCGATCATGGGTCCCTCGGGCTCCGGCAAGTCGACGCTGATGCATTGCATGGCCGGCCTCGACGACCTGAGCGGCGGCCGCGTGTGGATCGGCGACACCGACCTCACCACCCTCACGGAGCGGCAGCTGACCCTGCTGCGCCGTGAGCGCATCGGCTTCATCTTCCAGGCCTTCAACCTGATCCCGACGCTGTCGGCCATCGAGAACATCACCCTCCCCATGGACCTCGCAGGGCAGAGCCCCGACCAGGGATGGCTCGACCAGGTGGTGTCCACCGTGGGCCTGGCCGACCGCCTGAAGCACCGCCCCAACGAGCTCTCCGGCGGCCAGCAACAGCGCGTCGCCGTCGCCCGGGCCCTCGCCAGCCGACCCGAGATCATCTTCGCCGACGAACCCACCGGCAACCTCGACAGCCGCACCGGCGCCGAGATCCTCGACTTCATGCGCCGCGCCGTCGCCGAACTCGGCCAGACCATCGTCATGGTCACCCACGACCCC
>CBDHFJ010000109.1:0-16055 GCA_965262315.1 Acidimicrobiales bacterium | reverse complement strand
ACCTCGGTGGCGACCGTCCTCGGCGGCCTCATCGTCGACCGCATCGGCCGCGACGGCCCCAACGCACTCTCGCCTGCAGGGTTCGATCCCGGCCAGCTCCGAGCGATCGTCGCCAACCGCGAGTTCCGGCTGGCCACCGCCGGCTACTTCGGCCACATGTGGGAGCTCTATGCCATGTGGGCGTGGATCACGGCCTTCTATGCGGATGCGTTCGGACCCGGCAATGACCGGTGGGCGAGCCTCGCCGGCTTCGGGGCGATCTCGGCTGGTGCCGCAGGGTCGGTCTACGCCGGTCTGGTCAGTGACCGACGGTCCCGGAGCGAGGCCGCCGCCATCGCTCTCCGATGGTCGGGGTCGGTGGCCGTGGTCGCCGGGTTCCTTCTCGACGCCCCCACCCCGATCGTGGTCGGCATCGGGCTGGTGTGGGGCTTCTGGGTGGTCGCCGACAGCGCCCAGTTCTCGACGATCGTGACCGAGGTGACCGAGGCCCGCTACGTGGGGACCGCGCTGACCGTGCAGCTCGCCGCCGGCTTCGTGCTCACGGTCTTCACCATCTTCCTGGTGCCGGTCGTGCGGGACGCCCACGGGTGGGGTTGGGCGTTCCTCCTCCTCGCGCCCGGCCCGCTCCTCGGCGGGATGGCGATGCATGCCCTCAGCCGCCGTGTCGACCAGCGTCCGCCCGCTCCGGCTCCGGACGAGCCGTCGTTCGTCAGCCCCTACTTCTGAGTGGGTGGGTCAGTCGGCGACGAGCCCGGAGAGGCGGTCGATGCGATCGCGCATCACGTCCAACCCCTCCTGAGCCGGACACGGCTCGACCGCGGAGGTCGGCCGATCGAACACCATGTGGACCGGGTTCTCCGGGTCGTAGCGCGGCCAATCCGAGCGGCCTGCGACCTCCGGCGTGCCGGTCCGGGCGAACCCCACCCACCGGTCGCCCATCTCGGCGTTCAGCTCGTCGGTGCCGGCAGGTGCCGGCACCAACGGCAGTGAGGTGCCGAACACGTTGATCACTTCGGCGGCGTGGAACGCGCCGGCAGTCTGCTCCGGCGACGCGGGCACGGACCGGTAGTGGTAGCGGTACGTCGGGTGCCCTGCCGCGGCGTGCCGCCGGCTGGCGTGGTCGACGTGGACGCCGAACATGTGGTCGCCGATGTGGGTGACGACGGCGTCGGGATCGCCGTCGGCCAGACCCGGGTAGGCGGCCAGGAGACGTTCGGCCTCCTCCACGGATCCGTACGAGCGGATCAACGTGGCCCGGATGTCGGGCCGTCCGGTGGACTCGAACTCTCCACCCACCGGATGGGTCACCCCCGCGAGCAGCGTGCCCTCGTCGGCGTTGTACCCGACGATGAGTGGGACCCGCGCCTGGGCCCCGAGCGAGAACGCCGTCATGGGTGTGGTGGGCAGGACGGCCCCGTCCACAGCCGGGTAGAAGTAGCGACCGAGATGCGGGTGCTCCCGGTAGTACTCGGTCAGCGTCTCGGCCGAGATCGACCGCAGGCGCGACAGCTGACCCCGCCCCTCGCCGACGACGAGGTCGGCGAACCGTCCACCCGCCGCCTCCGCCGACGTGAAGTCGAGCACCGGACGACGGAGGTGCAGCCAGCGACCGCTGTCGCTGGGGCTCTGCGCGATCGCTCGGTGAAACAGCCCGCGAGCGCGCGGCGACGTCATCAGGTTGAGGACGGCCTGCCCGCCCGCCGACTCGCCGAACACGGTGACGCAGTCGGGGTCACCACCGAACTCGGCGATGTTGTCACGGACCCATTCGAGCGCAGCGATCTGATCGAGGAGCCCGTAGTTGCCGGACACCCCGTCGGGCGACTCCTCGGCCAACTCGGGGTGCGCGAAGAAGCCGAACAGTCCGAGCCGATAGTTGATCGTCACCACCACGGCATCTCGCGCCGCCAGATGACGGCCCTCGTAGATCGGCTCGTGGCCAGAACCGTCGGTGTGGTCGCCGCCGTGGATCCAGACCAGGACCGGGAGGGCGTCGCCATGCACAGGAGCGCGGACGTTGAGATGGAGGCAGTCCTCGCTCTGCTTCTGCGGCATGACCTTCAGCAGCGTGGTCAGCGTTCGCCGTCGCCAGGCAGCGAGGCCGAGCCCGTCGACGAGGGCTGCGAAGAACTCGTCGCCCAGCGTGGCCCGCTGCCAGGCGCTGGGGCCCGGCTTGGTGCAGTCCCGCTCGTCGGTCCAGCCGTCGTGCGGGCGGGGTGGGCACCATCGCGCCCTGCCCACGGGTGGCGCGGCATACGGAACGCCGTTGAACGCAGCGATCCGTCCCTTGCTCATCAGCTTGCCGCGCACCGGCCCGCTCTTGGTGACCGCGTGCGGCCGCCGGCCTTCGACCCTCACCAGAATCCTCCAGAAATCGCGCGTCACCGTAGTTCCTGGCGTGGTCTCGCACCCATAGGATCGCATCAGCGGGGAACTCACCTCGGGCCGGCTGCTGCCGATGGTCTGGGGGTAACCGGATTGGCGTGACCCACACCGGAACGTG
Organism: Acidimicrobiales bacterium; assembly: GCA_965262315.1. Lineage (GTDB taxonomy): Bacteria > Actinomycetota > Acidimicrobiia > Acidimicrobiales > UBA8592 > JBCCFK01. The sequence continues at coordinate 13,552 of CBDHFJ010000109.1, read as the reverse complement.
GGCCAGGGATCGAGGAGCGACATGGGAAGCCGCGCGGACGACGTACTGGTGCTGGGCATGGCGTACCGCCCGTACGCGCTGGACGACAAGACCGTCGCCATGAGTACGAAGTACCTGGAGGTCCTGCACGAGTTCGGGACCAAGTGGCCCGGCGAGTGCCGGTACCTGCTCGAGACCGGCGACGAGCGCAAGCTCGACATGGAGGTCGAGATCGCGCTCGACGACCTGCCCCTCCGAGCCGTGCCCTACGACCGCAGCAAGGTCAGCGCCGCCGACTTCCCCGACGGCGCCATGTGCCTGCTGCCCCTCGAGACCGGCATCCACAACCTGCACACGTACGTGTCGAACCCGCACCTGCGGCTTCTTCGCGGATCCGACTACCCGCCGGGGATCGCCCGCCAGGTGATCCTGCTGACCGAGGACCGCAACCTGAAGGGCAAGGTCGGCGGCATCGTCTGGACCGAGCGCGAGAAGTGGCGCCAGATCAAGGATGTGAAGGAAGCCGCCGGCATCCAGAGCAACCAGTTCGCCACCTACGACTACTTCGAGAAATACGCCCGCGACCGTCTGGCCTTCATCGACACCCGCATCCGCGAGGGTGAACAGGGCGGCGACGCGGACATGGTGGCCCGCAAGGACCGCTATCTCGCCGGTGAGCCGCTGCATCTGTGCTTCTCGGGTCGCCTCGATCCGATGAAGAGCCCGTTGGACATCGCCGAGATCGCCCGCGGTCTCAGCCAGCGTGGCGTGCCGTTCCAGTATTCGGTCTTCGGCGACGGTCCGCTCAAGCAGCCGCTCGAGGACAAGGTGCGTGAGTATGGCCTCGCCGACGCCTTCACGTTCCACGGGTTCGTCGATCTTCGGGAGACGCTCCTGCCGATGATGCACAAGACCGTCGACATGTTCGTGGGCAACCATCGTCAGGGCGACACCAGCACCTCGTATCCCGAGATGATGTCGGCCGGTGTTCCGGTGGTGTCGTACCCCAACCCGGCGGTCCAGGCGTTGAAGCGCCACTTCGGGGTGACCACGCACGCCTCGGCCATCGAGCCCGAGGCCCTGGTGGACGCGGTGGCGGCGCTGCATCACGACCGTGAGCGGTTGTGGCAGATCGCCGAGCGCGACCACGCATGGGGCCGCCAGCAGACCATCGGCGCTGCGCATCAGCAGCGCATCGACCACGTCCTCGAGCACCGCGATCGGTATCGCCGCGCGATGGGGTGGAACTGAGCCGACGGTCAGCAGCCCGGCGTGTTCGTCGGGCGGTCGGGGACGTTGGGGTCGACGACCTCGATGTGCACGTGTGGCCACGACGGCTCGGCCGTCTGCTCGTCGACCTGTGACGCGAACGGGAGCTCGGTCGCTCGGGGAGCGAGGACGGTGACGCCGGCCTCGACCCGGTCACCGACCTGCACCTGGACGCCCGAGACGTGGAAGATCCGGATCTGCCAGGTCGGGTGCTCGTCCGGCGCGATGTAGACCAGATCGTCGCTGTGCTCGCAGTACAGGACGTAGGTGGACGCTGCGACAACGGTGCCGGTGGCGGGTGAGCGGATCTCGATGTCGGGAGCCACGACGACGTCGGCGGCGCTCCGGGGGTGGGTGCCGCGCTCGCGCGAATCGAGCACGGTCCAGGGTGACGTGATGGCGTCGGTGGGCCACAGTTTCGAGCCGTCGTGGCCGGATTCATGGAAGCCGATGGTCTCGACCACCGCTGCCGGATAGTGCATGGCGATGCCCTCGACCGTGGCGAACTGCTCGTAGGGCTGTTCGTGGAGCACCCTCGGGATGGGAGTCGCCGTCGGCGTGGGGAGCGGCGTCGGGCTGGGGCCAGCGGTCGGGCTGGGCGTCGGCGTGGGTGTGGCGGTGGGTTCGGGCGTGGCGGTGGGTGCTGGTGTGGGCGTGGGTGGCGACGCTGGGGTCGCCGTCGGGGCGGGCGTCGTGGTGGCCACAGCGGTGACCGACAGCGCGCCGGATCCCGCGCACGCAGCGCTCAGCGCGCACGCGCACAGCAGGGCGATCAGTCGGTGGGTGGCCACCCGCGAAAGGGTAGAAGCCCCGTCGGCCGCCCGAGCGTCGGGCGGCTTGCTCAGCCTTCCAGGACGGTGACGGCCCCGGTGTCGCCGTTGACCTCGATCAGCGCCCCGTCGGGGATCAGCGAGGTGGCGTCGGTGACCGAGACCGCACAGGGGATGCCCAGCTCCCGGCTCACGATGATGGCGTGACTCAGCGGGGCGCCGACGTTCACGACCACACCCCCCGCGGGGACGAACAGCGGCGTCCACGAGGGGTCGGTGATCGGGGCCACCAGGATGTCGCCGGGCTCCAGATTCGTGGGATCTGCCGAGTCGAGCACCACGCGGGCGCGGCCGACGGCGGTGCCGGGACACCCTGGCATTCCCTGCAGGCTGTCGCCCGGTGCGGCCTGGCGCTCGGCGCCGGCCGACCGTGAGGGCCAGGTGTCGGGCGCCGGCTGGTCTCCCACGAAGAGGAACGGTTCCTCCAGGCCCGACAGCTCCTCGAAGCGTGTCTTGCGCTCGGCGATCACGTCCCGATGAGAACCCGGGCTGTCGAGCTCGATCTCCTGCTCGGCAACGGTGAGAAATGCCAGGTCGGTGGGTTCGTCCATGGCACCCGCTTCCACCCAGCGTCGCCCGAGCTCGCGGCTCAGGATCCGGATCTCCTGGACGAGCTTCACGCAGTTGGTCTTGGTGCGTTCTCGACCGGGCATGAACACGGTTGCCGCGTGCAGCGCGGCGAGGAACTGGCCGTGGGCCTCGGGGTCTCCCTCGACCATCGCGGCGATCTCGGCGCCGAGCGCCTCGCGCTCCTCGGCGCGGGCTGCGTTCTGCAACGACGGCGCAGCACTGTCCTCGGCCAGCCGCATGCGGTCGATGGCCGCGAGCGCGATGTGCGGATCGGTCTCCCAGGTCGGACACCGGACCTCCCACTCGTTGGGTCCACGGGACCCGTAGTGGAAGAGGAATCTGTCGAAGGCGTCTCGGAACGCGGTCGCATCGGCACTGTCGCTGGCGGCGATCCGATCACCCAGTCCGTCGAGGCCGCCGTCGAAGATCGCGGTCAGCTCAGCCGACGCCCGCGCCATGCGGCCCATCTCCCACATGGCGGACGACGGTGCCGCGGACTCGACGTCGCCGACACCCGCCATCAGCCGCAGCATCGCCTCGGGCCGACCCACGGCCTCGGACACGCCCTGGATGATCCCGACGGGCAGCGTGGCGAGCATGGTGATGTAGATGTGCTGGGTGAACAGGTGCGGGAAGTGGTCGTCGTAGAGCGAGCGGCATCGATCCCAGATCTCCCGGTCGGTCATCGACGCCGCGTCGGGCCGGTCGGCGCGCAGCTTGTTCACGAACTCCTCGTCGGCCTTGACCTCGGTGAGCTCGGTGACGGTCAGGGCCCACTGGAAGGTGGCGCCGATCTTCTCGGTGAGTTCGGGACGGGTGTCGCCGGGCTGTTCCACGAACTCGGGGACGCCTGGCGCATCACCGAAGAACGAGTAGTCGATGTCGGCCGCCGTCATCCCCGGTGCCCGGTGGCCGAGCAAGCGCATCATCGAGGCATTCAGGTAGCAGTACCCGTTGAAGACGCCCAGGAACTGGCAGTGGTCGGGGTCGTACTCGTCCTCGGTGAACGCGCCGATCTTCTTGTACGCCTCGCGGAAGCCGATCTCGCTGCCCTTGAGGCCGTCGTCGGCCTGGAAGGCATACGAGAACGACGACGGGGCGACGGGGTCCGGAAAGACCTCGCCCACGTTGGCCCGCGTGTAGAACGGAAATCGTTCGCTGCGCTTGGTCGTGACGACCCACGTGTCCTCTGCCATGGCACCCCCCGGTGGCTGTTCGTGCGGCGAGGGTAGTGCCTTCCGTCACACCTCGGACAGCCACGCTGGCTACGCGACGTTCACCGAAAGTTTCCACCGGCTGATTCTTGACACAGTCCAGAATCAGCGGTTGACTGTCGCGCATGTCCGAGACGTCCACACGTCGCGAACCGGCTGGTGATCCGGCGACCCTGCTCCGCGAGCGCGGGGTCCAGGTGACAGCGCAGCGGATCGCGGTGCTGCGGACGATCTCGGAGCACCCGCACATCTCGGCCCCCGAGGTGGCGGAGGCGGTGCGTGACCAGATCGGCGCGATCTCGCGCCAGGCGGTCTACGACACCCTCAACGTCCTCGCTGAGCACGATCTGATTCGTGCGATCCAGCCGGCGGGCTCGCCCACCCGCTACGAGGACCGCGTGGGCGACAACCACCACCACCTGGTGTGCCGGACCTGCGATCGCCTGGTCGACGTCGACTGCGCGACCGGCGAGGTACCGTGCCTGCACCCGGTGGACGACTGGGGCTTCGAGATCGACGAAGCCGAGGTCATCTATTGGGGCCAGTGCCCCGAGTGTCAGGCAGCCGCCGTATGAGGCATCGTCTGAGGCACAACCAGGCCGCCGCCGTCTGAGGCACAAGCAGGCCGCCGCCGTCTGAGGCTGTCGCTCCGGCGACGACAGACCCCTACCAACAGCCCAACCAAGCAATGCAGGAGAGTCCAGTGACCGACAGCGCAACGCAGAACCCGGAGTGGGGTGCCCTCACCTCGTCCGCGGCTCAGTCGAACGAGAAGTGGTGGCCGAACCAGCTCAACGTTCGCATCCTCCACCAGAACAACCCCCGCGTCGAATCCGCTCGGTGACTTCGACTACCGCAAGGCCATCGCCGGGGTCGACCTGGACGAACTGTCCGCCGACGTCGACGCCCTCATGGAGGACTCCAAGGACTGGTGGCCCGCTGACTTCGGCCACTACGGCGGCCTCTTCATCCGTCTGGCCTGGCACGCGGCCGGCACCTACCGGGTGACCGACGGCCGTGGTGGCGCCGGCACCGGCGCCCAGCGCTTCGCCCCGCTGAACTCCTGGCCCGACAACGGCAACCTGGACAAGGGCCGCCGCCTCCTGCTCCCGATCAAGCAGAAGTACGGCAAGAACATCTCGTGGGCCGACCTCTTCGTCTTCTGTGGCAACCGTGCCCTGGAGACCATGGGCTTCAAGACCTTCGGCTTCGCCTTCGGCCGGCCCGACATCTGGGCCCCCGAGGACGACATCTACTGGGGTCCCGAAGACGTCTGGCTCGACGAGGGCGAAGGCCGCTACTCCGGCAGCTTCGACACCAACGATCGCGAGCTGGTGGGCTCGCTCGGTGCGGTCCAGATGGGCCTCATCTACGTCAACCCGCAGGGCCCCAACGGCGTGACCGATGCCCTCAAGTCGGGTCAGGACATCCGTGAGACCTTCGGCCGCATGGCGATGAACGACGAAGAGACCGTCGCCCTCGTCGTCGGTGGCCACACCTTCGGCAAGATGCACGGCGCCGGTCCCGAGGACGCAGTCGGCGCCGAGCCCGAGGGCGGCGACATCGCCGACCAGGGCTTCGGCTGGGTCAGCTCCCACGGCTCCGGCAAGGGTGCCGACACCATCACCTCCGGCCACGAAGGGGCCTGGACCCCGACGCCCACCCAGTGGGACAACAAGTACCTCGAGACCCTGTTCGGCCACGAGTGGGAGGTCCGAGAGACCCCCGCCGGTGCGCTCGACTGGTACCCCAAGGAGGTCAAGGAAGGCTTCATGGTGCCGCCGGTGCAGCCCGGTGCGCCCGAGACCCCGCCGGCGATGACCACCGCCGACATGGCGATGATCACCGACCCGGCCTACCTCGAGATCTCCAAGCGCTTCCTCGAGAACCCGGACCAGCTGGCCGACGCGTTCGCTCGCGCCTGGTTCAAGCTGCTCCACCGCGACATGGGCCCGGCCATCCGCTACGTCGGCAGCCAGGCCCCCGACGAGCTCCTCGTCTGGCAGGACAACGTGCCGGCGCACGAAGGCGCCCTCATCAGTGACGCCGACGTGGCCGAGCTCAAGGGCTCGATCATGGACGCCGGCCTCACCGTGTCGCAGCTGGTGAGCACCGCATGGGCCTCGGCCTCGACCTTCCGCAGCACCGACTTCCGCGGTGGCGCCAACGGCGCCCGCATCCGCCTGGAGCCCCAGGCCGGCTGGGACGTCAACGTCGCCTCCGGTGTCGGCGCCGTGATCTCCAAGCTCGAGGAGATCCAGGGTGCGTTCAACGGCAAGGGCGGCGCCCAGGTGTCGCTGGCCGACCTCATCGTCCTCGGTGGCGGCGCCGCCATCGAGGCCGCGGCCTCGGCTGCCGGCCACAGCGTCAGCGTTCCGTTCACCCCGGGTCGCACCGACGCCGATCAGGCCAACACCGACGTCGAGTCCTTCGGCTACCTCGAGCCGACGGCGACGGGTTCCGCAACTACCAGGCCAAGGCCGGCAACGTTCCTGCCGAGCACCTGCTGCTCGACAAGGCGTTCATGCTGAACCTGACCGCTCCGCAGATGACGGCGCTGGTCGGCGGCCTGCGTGTGCTGGGCGCCAACGTCGACGACTCGGGTCACGGTGTGTGGACCGACAACGTGGGCCAGCTCAGCACCGACTTCTTCACCAACCTCCTCAGCATGGACGTTGCGTGGAGTGCGGTCGGTGAGGCCGAGGACACCTTCGAGGGTCGCGACCGCGCCTCGGGCGACGTGGTGCGCACCGGCACCCGCGTCGACCTGATCTTCGGTTCCAACAGCCAGCTCCGTGCCATCGCCGAGGAGTACGGCGCCGCCGGCGGCGACGAGCTGTTCCTCGATGCCTTCGTGTCGGGCTGGGTCCAGGTCATGGAGAACGACCGCTTCGACCTCGAGTAGGACGAACCGGCTCGATCTCGAGCTTTCGGCGGAGGGGCGTCGCTTCGGCGGCGCCCCTCCGTCGCGTGCTGGTGTCGAGCGAGCGAAGCCAGCTCGGCACGTGTGGGGTGCCGATGTGGCCCGATTGTCGGCGGTGTCGGACTGACTGGGCGAAACTGGCGAAGATGTGCACGGCTGAGGTGCGACAGGTGCTCGACGCCGAGGTCGAAGCCGTCCGACGGGTGGCCGACACTCGGCCGCTCGCGAGGGCCGAGCTCCGCGGAGGTTTGACCGGTGGCACTCCCCAAGCGTGACTACCGCCTGACGGGCCCCGAGAACGCGTTGGCGTTCGAACGCGGCCTGGCCGAGGCGGCGTGGTGGCGACCACCGATCGATGGCGCGCGCCTGACCGAGCTCATGCAGCGGACGAACGCTCGTGCCGCTCGGGACACGATCCTGTGGCTCGGCCTCATCGTCGGTCTCGCCATGGTCATCGTGCTGACGTGGTGGTCCTGGTACTCGGTGCCTCTCCTGGTGGTCTACGGCGCGCTCTACGGCGGAGCAGCGGACTCCCGGTGGCACGAGATGGGCCACGGCACTGCGTTCCGCTGGCAGCCGGCCAACACGGTGGTCTACTACCTGGCCTCGTTCATGCTGTTCCGCGGGCCCACCACGTGGCGCTGGTCCCACTATCGCCACCACACCGACACGATCATCGTGGGCCGCGATCCCGAGATCGCGTTTCAACGGCCAACGAGCGTGCGCGGCCTACCGCTCGTCTACACCCACGTCGTGGGCGGGACCCGGATGTTGGTCCGCATCGTGAAGAACGCGTTCGGCCACGTCGACGCGGAGGCCCGCGACGTGGTACCTGAGTCGGAGCTCCGTCGGGTGGTGTGGGAAGGCCGGGCCTTCGTGGCGATCCTGGCTGCCACCGTCGCGGGGTCGCTCATCTGGTGGACGCCGCTGCCCGTGCTCCTGATCGGGCTCCCCACCTTCTCGGGCGGATGGCTGGTCGTGTTCTTCGGTATCACCCAGCACGCCGGGCTCCGGGAAGACGTGCTCGATCACCGGCTCAATACCCGCACCGTCGTCATGAACCCGGTGTTCCGCTGGCTCTACTCGAACATGAACTACCACACCGAGCACCACATCTTCCCGGGGGTCCCGTACCGCAACCTTCCGGCGCTGCACGACGAGATCAAAGACTCGCTTCCCCTGCGTTGCCGAACACCCGTGCGGCCTATCGAGAGCTGTTGGGTGCGCTGCGGGAGCTGGAGAAGGACACGGCCTGGGAACTCGGCGGTCGAGGTGTGCCGCACGTGCCGTCGGTCAGCGCGGACCCCATCGATGTGGGACCGATGGTGGACGACCGGTTGAAGGTCGGTCCGGACATGGACCTGGGGCCCGTCGACGCCGTGCCGGTCGGCCGGGTGCGCCGCGTCGACGTCGCCGGGCGGACGTTCGCGCTCTACCGGCTGGAGGCCGCCGAGGTGGCCCTGAGCGACGGCCTCTGCACCCACGGCGCGGCCCACCTCGCGGAAGGCCTGGTCATCGGGTGTGAGATCGAGTGCCCCAAGCACAACGGCCGGTTCGACCTGCGCACCGGCGAGCCGGTGCGCAAGCCGATCAGGGAACCCCTGACCATGTATCCCTGCCAGGTTCGCGAGGGGCGCGTCGTGGCCGACCTCTCGGCCATCGAGGGCGGTCCGACCGGCTCGCCATCGCGAGATGCGCCGGGCCGCGGCCCCACGCCTTCGACCTGAGTGGCGGTGAGGTGCTCGAGCCCGGGGAAGTCGCTCTCGCTGGCCCTCGCGATGCACTGGGTGTGACGCCCGACCGGTCGCAACAACTTCAACGTTGAAGTATCGTCGCGAGTCAACCCCTCGTGATCGGAGACACCCCATGAGCGACTGGAACACCCAGGTCATCGCCGAGTTCCGTGCCAACGGTGGCAAGGTCGAGCAGTTCGGCGACGCCCCCCTCGTCATCCTCAACACCGTCGGCGCCAAGTCCGGCCAGATCCGTGAGATCCCGTTGGTCATGCTGCTCGATGGCGACCGGAAGTTCGTCTTCGCGTCGGCGGCCGGCAGCCCGAAGCACCCGGACTGGTATCACAACCTGATCGCCAACCCCGAGATCGACGTCGAGATCGGGACCGACAAGTCCAAGGCCCGACTCGAGCCGCTCCCCGAGCCCGACCGCGGCGACCGTCTCGACCAGATGGCCGGCATCATGCCGCAGTTCGCCGAGTACGTGACCAACGCCGCGCCTCGCGTCATCCCCGCCTTCGAGATCGTCGACGCCTGAGTCGACCGGAAGCCCCGGCACGCGCGCTCGCCTCAGAGGCCGCCGCGCGACACCTTGGACACGGAACGCTCGGGGAGCACGCGGTGCAGCTCCGGGCGGCGGCCGCCCGCGCCTGCGCGCGACGACGCCCGCCCGTGATCGCTCACGGACGGGCGTGCGTCACCCGATACCCGCCGGGGTTGACCGACCCGGCGAGAAGCTGCTCGAGCCGTCGCCACCCGGAGGGTGGGCAGCGACGGCTCGAGGCGGATCAGTAGTCGTAGGCGTCGTCGGTCGACTCGTCGGCCGGCTGCTCCTGGGCAGGCTGCTGCTCGGGAGCCGGCTGCACGGCCGGTGCGACCTCGCCACCCGGCGCACCGATCAGGCTGCCGTCGGGCTCGACGAGGAACCAGACGTCGCCCGAGCCCTGGCCGTTGATGTCACCCTGCTGGGCGTCGCCGGCGAACAGATAGAGCGGCCACACGCCGGCTCGGAGCTGGTGGGTGCCGTCGGGGCGCTGGGCCACCGAGAACACGGCCGGGTCGAGACCCTCGGGCAGCTCGGGGCCGTCGACGAGGATCGGCGGCCAGGCGTCGGCGCAGGCGCCTTCGCAGGTGGGCTGGCCGTCGACGTCGTCGAGGAAGCCGTAGAGGCTGAGTCCGCGGGAGTCCATGAGGATCTCACCCAGCTCGGTCCCGCCGACGCCGATGAAGTCGGGCTGGGGGGCCGGTGCCGCGGCCTCTTCGGCAGGAGCTGTCTCGCCGGCGGCTGCGTCGTCGGTCACGAGGATGCCGTTGGTGTCCACGGCGAACCAGACGTCGCCCGACCCCTGGCCGTTGATGTCGCCGGGAGCGGCGTCGCCGGCGAAGAAGTACAGCGGCCACTTGCCGGCCACGAGCTGGAGCGAGCCGTCGTCGCGAACCGTGGTGGCGAAGATGCCGGTGTCCAGGCCCGGAGCGACCTCGAAGTCGGCGTCGACGATCACCGGCGGCCAGGCGTCGGCACAGGTGCCGTAGCAGGCCGAGATGGCGTCGATGTCGTTGGTGAAGCCGTAGAGGGTCAGGCCGTCGTCGCCGACGAGGATCTCACCGAGGTCGGTGGTGCCGGCCGTGGCGGCGATGCCGCCGGCCGCCGGGGCCGGCACCTCGGCTGCACCGTCGGCGCTGACGTTGTCGGCCTCGACGTTGTTGGCCTGGGGTGCCGCTGCGATGGGGACGGAGTCCCCGCCACAGGCGGTGAAGATGATCGCGCCGGCCAGCAGGCTGGAGACGAGTCGGATTCGGGTGTTCATTTGGGGTCCTTTCGGGTGGAAGGGGTTGGTTGGGGGTGTTGCAGGAGTGAGGGAGCTGCCGTCCGCAGTGGAACGAGGCAGCTCAGCTGACCGTGAGGGTTCCGGTCATCGAGGGGTGGAGCGAGCAGAAGAAGGCGTAGGAGCCGGGCGTGATGGGCGCTGCCAGCGAGCCGCTCGCACCGCCGCCGATCACGCCGGTGTCGAAGAGGCCGTCGACCGAGGTCAGGGTGTGCGGCGCGCCGTCGGCGTTGACGACCGTGATGGCCTGGCCGCCGTCGACCGAGGTCTGGCCGCTGAAGGCGAACCCGGCGATGTCGATCTGCGCGGCCGCCACTTCGGCGGGAGCGGGATCGACCCGATCGTTGTCGGCGGCCGGCTCGGCCACCTGCTGTGGTGCCGGGGCCGGCGCCGGTGTGGCCGTCTGTGGCGATCGCAGCAGCGCCAGGCCGGCGATGCCGAAGGCGACGATGCACACCGTCAGGGGCAACGAGACGCGAGAGGTCAGAGCGTTCATGGCAAGGGGTCCTTTCCGGGCGGCGCCCGACAGGGTGGGTGACGTGGGTGGTGCCGGTCTCAGCCGGCGGACGGACTCAGAAGCCCGGGAAGCCGAAGTTCTGGAAGAACCAGAGCGACGAGGTCAGCCAGATGGCGACCATGGTGGTGACGAGCGCCGCGCCGGCGAACGGGAGGGCCCATTCGGGCATGCGCTTGGAGTGGAGGACGAGCATCTTCGTGGTGAAGATCCCGTAGAAGGCGCAGCCGAGCAGGGAGTGGGTGAGCACCCGGCCGTTGGTGTCCTGGAAGCCCAGCGACCACAGGCAGTGGTAGGCGACCGGGAGGGTGAGCACGAAGGCCGCCGTGCCGCTCCAGCGGTGGAAGGGGCCGACCCATGCGGGTGGGGCGCCGGCACCCGGCAGTCGCCGGTAGAGCCACAGCGCCGATGCCATCTGCCCGATGGCGAGGGCCCCGGCGCCGGTGGTGAACCAGGCCTTCATGGGAAGGACGGCCGGGAAGCCGAACGAGACGATGCCCTGGCCGGTGGGGGTGTGGACCCGGCCGTACGTGCCGATGGCGATGGCGACGACGGCACCGGCAGCAGCGGCGATGAGCAGCGCTGTGGTCGGGTCGGTCGTGCTGGTGTCGTGCGCAGGCGCGTCGAAGCTGGGGGTGGTTTCCATCGGAGATCCGCCTTGGTTCCGTCGTGTATCGGGCGACGCCGCCGGTGATCGGCTGCGGTCGACGGTCTGTACGGAGGGGATCGCCGGGTCGGTTCGCGATTTCTCGAAATTCTTTCGGTGCAGCGCTCCGATGGCGCCGAACCGCTTCAGGACGTTGGTGGTGACCTGCGAGATGACGGGTCCGTCAGTCCGTGAACCCAGTCGGCGGAACCCGCGTTGAAGACCTCGCCGCAGCGGCGTACGAACGCGCCCATGCCGAGATGGTGACGGCGGGAGCGCGACGCAGCCCACCTCGGTGAACCCCGCGGCGAGCGGTCGGGCTCACCCCGATACCGTCATGGTCATGGCGGAGAAGCCCCTTCCGGATCGCGAGCTGGCGGCGCCCAGCAACGCGATGCTCGTGGCCGAGGCCCGAGCCGTTCGCGAAGTTCCACGGATCATCCTCAAGTCACCCCGGCTCTGGTCGGCGCCCCGCGGAGACCGGACCGTGCTGACCCTGCCGGGGTTCGGCACCGGTGACCTGGCCACGGCGCCCATGCGGGCCTGGCTGTCCAGCCGCGGTCACCGCAGCAGGGGCTGGGGTCTGGGGGTCAACGGTGGTGACGTCGAGGCGCTGGTGCCGCCCGCCACCGAGCGGGTCCGCGCCCTCGCCGACGAGGCCGACGAGCCCATCGCCCTGGTGGGCTGGAGCCTCGGCGGGGTCATCGCTCGCGAGATCGCCCGGGACGAACCCGAGCTGGTGTCCCAGGTCATCACCTATGGCACGCCGGTCGTGGGTGGCCCCAAGTACACGCGCTCGGCCGCGTCCTACGGGCCCGAGCGAGTGGCGGCCATCGAGCAGACGGTGGCCGAGCGGAACACGATCCCCATCGAGGTGCCCATCACCGCCATCCACAGCCGGCTCGACGGCATCGTCGACTGGCTCGCCTGCATCGATGACTTCAGCCCCGCTGTCCGCAACATCGAGGTGCGGTCGTCCCACGTCGGAATGGGGCTCGACCCGGATGTGTGGCGGATCGCCGCGGAGACGCTCGGTCGCTGACCTGCCGGTTTGCCGGCCCGCTGACAACCTGCTCGACTCTGAGGTCGTTCGGCCGATGGGTCCCGGGATCCCCCGGGCCACCGAAGACGACGATCGTGGGGCGACGATGAGTTTCATCGACGAGATGTGGGGGCAGAGCCGCGACTGGGTGATCGGTCACCGAGAGCGCGATCTGCCGCGTCCCCGGGTGACCCCGGGCCTGGCCGCCAAGTGGCTGGTCGACGAGTGGGCGCTGCAGGTCGAGGTGGCGCAGAGCCGGCTGCGGTGGCCGGCGTCGGACTATCGCCGTCGCCTCCGCGACGAGCTCGGCGATGCCGTCGAGATGTACAACCAGAAGGGCTGGGTGGACGATCCACGGTCGTACCACCGGGAGCCGCCGCCGCTCGAGGCACCCGAGATCCGTCGCCGCTCCGCCGCAGGGATCAAGTTCGAGCACCTCCGGGTGGAGTCGGGCTACGAGACGCACCCGGACGAGCCCGGGGGCGATCGGTGGGCGGAGTACGAGGCGAACCGGACCGCACACGCGTGGATCCTCCGCCACGACGGCGAGCCCCGTCCGTGGCTGCTGTGCATCAACGGCTACCGGACCGGCCAGCCCCTCGTCGATCTCAACGCGTTCGACGCGAAGCGCCTGCATCGGGATCTCGGCCTGAACCTCGCCTTCCCGGTCCAGCCGCTCCACGGCCCCCGGTCCGAGGGCTCCTCGGGCGACCGGGTGTTGCACGGCGGTGCCATGAACACCGTGCACACCGCGGCCCACGCCATCTGGGACATCCGGCGTTTGACCGATTGGCTCCGTTCCGATCAGGGTGCGCCCGCGGTGGGGGCCATGGGCATCTCGCTCGGCGGCTACCTGACCGCGTTGCTCACCTGTTTCGACGAGGATCTCGGCTGCGCGATCGCCGGGGTCCCCGAGGCCGACCTGGTGCGGGGCATGCGCCGCACCGTCGAGCCGATCCTGCCGCCGTTCTACGAGCAGTGGGGCCTCAGCTGGCGATCGCTCGAG
>CBDHFJ010000108.1:0-17611 GCA_965262315.1 Acidimicrobiales bacterium | reverse complement strand
GATACCGGTGAGGACGGGGACGGACGACGTGGCGATCGCTCGGGCGACGGCCTCGTCGTCGTAGGCCACCAGATCGGTGCGCGCACCCCCGCCCCGGACGACGGCGATGACATCGACCTGGGCGCGCTGGCAGGCGACGATGGCCCCGGCGATGCTGGCCGCGGCACCGGTGCCCTGGACCGCACACGCGGCGAGGGTGACGTTGAATCCGAACCCGCTGTTCTCGAGCTCGTGCATGAAGTCGGCCTGCGCCGCCGAACCGGGTGCGGTCACCAGGCCGACGTGCATCGGCGCCGCGGTCAGCGTCGTCGTGGCATTGCGCTCGAGTAGGCCCTCCGCTGCCAGCAGCCGGAGGAGACGGTCCCGCGACGCGGTCAGTTGACCGAGCGTGTACTCCGGGTCGATTCCGGTCATCCGAAGGTTCAGCCGGCCCTGGGGCGCGTAGAACTCGGGGACGCCGCGAATCCGGATGGCGACCCCGTCGTCGATCCGCATCCCGTTGCCGGTGCGCTTGATGTGGGCGTTCACCTGATGCTTGGTCTGCTCGAACAGCACCACCTGCATCTGGGCGTCGGACGATCGACCGACGTCGTCGGTGGGGTCGACCAGCGTGAAGTACACGTGGCCCGAACGGGCTCGGCTGAGGTCGCGGACCTCGCCCTGGATCCACAGGTCGTGCGGGAACGTGTGGCTCAACAGTTCGTTCACGAGCCCGGCGAACTCGGCGACCGAGAAGGTGTGCCCCATCGCGGCGTCGAGCGACATCTGCATCAGGCGGGGGCCTCCTGATCCCGCACCAGCGTGTGATACAGCTCGCTGTAGAGGCCACCGGCGGCGAGCAGGTCGGCGTGGCTGCCGCGCTCCACGATGCGGCCGTCGTCGACCACGGCGATGAGGTCGGCGTCGGTGATGGTGGACAGTCGGTGGGCGATGACGATCGCCGTCCGGCCCTCGAGTGCCGTGGTCAGCGCTCGCTGCACTAGCTGTTCGTTCTCGGAGTCGAGATGGCTGGTGGCCTCGTCGAGCACGACGACCGCCGGGCCCTTCAGCAGCATGCGAGCGATCGACAGCCGCTGCTTCTCGCCACCGGAGAGGCGGTAGCCGCGCTCGCCGACGATGGTGTCGTAGCCCTCGGGAAGGGCGGCGATGACGTCGTGGATCTGCGCGGCCTGGCAGGCTTCGACCAGCTCCGCGTCGGTGGCGTCGGGCCGGGCGTAGCGCAGGTTGGATGCCACCGACTCGTGGAACAGGTGTGGGTCCTGGTTGACCACACCGATCGCCTTGCGCAGCGACGACTGTGTCAGGTAGCGCACGTCGGTGTCGTCGACCTTCACGGCCCCGTCGTCGACGTCGTAGAGGCGTGGGACCAGTGAGATGAGGGTGCTCTTGCCGGCGCCCGACGGCCCGACGATGGCGACCGTCTGGCCCGGCTCGATGTCCAGCTCGATGTCGGTGAGGACCCGGCGGGCGTCGGGGTCCTCGGTGGCCGACTCGAGGGAGGCCAGGCGGGTGTCCGATGCCGGGTACGTGAACGAGACCTTGTCGAACGTGACCCGGCCCTTGGGGTTCTCGAGGTCGACGGCGCCGGGGCGGTCGGTGATGGCGTTGGGGGCGTCGAGCACCTCGAAGACCCGCTCGAACGACACCAGCGCCGTCATGATGTCGACCCGCGCGTTGGTCAGGCCGGTGAGGGGAGCGTAGATGCGGGCGACGTAGAGACCCATCGCCGACAGCGTGCCGATGCTGATGGTCTCGTTGATCGCGAGGCGAGAGCCGACCCAGTAGATCATCGCCGTGCCGACCGCGCCGACGAGGGTCAGGGCGATGAAGAACGTGCGGCCGTACATGGCGCTGCGGACGCCGATGTGGGCGACCCGCCCGGCCCGATCGGAGAACTCGTCGCGCTCGTCGTCGTGGCGACCGAAGAGCTTCACCAGCATGGCGCCGGAGACGTTCAGGCGTTCGTTCATCGTGGTGTTCATGGACGCGTTGAGGTCCATCGACTCTCGGGTGAGGGCCTGCAGGCGTCGACCGACGCGCTTGGTGGGCAGGACGAAGATCGGAAGCAGGACGACGGCCATCAGGGTGAGTCGCCACTCGAGGATCAGCATCGCCACGAGGGTGGTGCCCAACACGATCCCGTTGGAGATCACCTGGCCGAGCGTCCCGGTGATGGCCCGCTGGGCGCCGATCACGTCGTTGTTCATCCGGCTGATGAGCGAGCCGGTCTGCACACGGGTGAAGAAGGCGATCGGCAACCGTTGCACGTGGTCGTAGAGGGCGACGCGGAGGTCGTAGATGAGGCCCTCACCGATGCGTGAGCTGAACCAGCGCTCGGCCAGCGCGAGGGCGGCCTCGGTGAACGCGGCGACGATCAGGATGATCGCCAGCGTGTTGACCTCGCTGCGGTCGCCGTTGACGATCGATGTGTCGATCAGGCGCCGGAACACCAGGGGCGGCAGGAGGGCCAGCAACGCGGCAGCCAGGATGGTGCCGACGAACCCCGCGAGCTGCCACCGGTACGGACGCGCGAACTCGGCGACCCGTGAGATCGTCTCGCCCGAGAGCTTCTTCCCCTTCACCGCCTCGGGGTCGGAGCCGAGCAGGGCGTGTGGTCCCATCCGCATACGTGCGAAGGCTATCGGCGCCCCGTGACACCCCTGCCCGGACACAGCTCGGCCCCGGCGGGGAGCGCCGGGGCCGAACCTCACAGGGGCATTGCTTGTTCGGTGTCCGACACCTCGGGGAGGAGAGGGTCGGTGTCGGACACCAGGGGAGAGATCAGGTGGGAACGAGCCGTCCGGCTCGAGAGAGCTCGACCAGACCGAGGTAGCCGGCTTGGTGGCCCCAGCTGTCGTAGACGAGCACGTGTTCGGCCCCGGCGGACCGGAGGCGGTCGACGATGTCTTCGAGGCGCTCGTCGGTGCGGGCGCTGACGAAGTCGCTCCAGGGGACGATCAGGTCCGCTGCTCGGGTGTCGGCGTGGCGTTTCGGGTTGAGGTTCCGCAGCGACGAACCGGGCACGAGCCCCACGATGACGCCCTCGCTGCTCCGGACCGGGAAGGCCACGTGGCTGTTGCTGCCCGCCATGGCGGCGAGGCCGACGGCGGTGACCGCACTGTCGGTGGGTGAGGCCAAGGGGGCCATCACCTCGCCCACCGACGCGTGCGCTGCCACTTCGAAGAGCTCGGCTCGACGACGTTCCGTCGAGGCGCCGCTCATGATGAACCAACCCAGGATCAGGAGCCAGAAGGTGCCGCCGTTGAAGAGCGTCAGGGCACCGACACCGAGGAGGAGGGCGCCGAACGCCTGGCCGACGCTGGCGGCCCGGGCCCGGGCCCGGTGGGGGTTGCCGGTCCAGGCCCACAGGCCTGCGGTGAGGATGCGGCCGCCGTCGAGAGGTGCCGCGGGGATGAGGTTGAACAGCGCCAGGATGCCGTTGACGATGCCGAGCCAGCCCAGCATCGTCGCGAACAGCGAGGGCCCGAAGACGTTGGCCATGGCGAAGCCGGCGCCGTAGAAGCCCAGGCCGAGCAGGATGCTGACGGCGGGTCCGGCGGCGGCGATGCGGAACTCCGCACCGGGTGTCTTGGCTTCGGACTCGATCTCGGCGACGCCGCCGAGCAGCCAGAGGGTGATGGCACGGACCTTGATGCCCTCGCGCTGGGCCACCAGTGAGTGGCCGAGCTCGTGGGCCAGGATCGACCCGAAGAAGAGAACGACGCCGAGGCTGGCGATCGCCCAGTACGAGCCGGCACCCAGGCCGGGTTCGGCCGCGGGGAGGAACCCGGTGGCGAGGCTCGTGAGATAGAGGAATGCGATGACCAGGAGGCCCCAGTGCAAGCCCACAGGGATCCCGGAGATCGTCCCGAGACGCAGGCTCTGCTTCATTGCTGTGCTCAACTCGCTTTCTTGGAAGAGTGCGTCACCGGTGGTGACGTGCCCCGAAGGGCTGTGACTGTGGAACACCGACGAGGTCGGTTTCGTTCCCGAACCCACTCGGATGGTCCACTGCTGGTGTGCTCCGAGCGTCCCATGCGCCCGCGAAAGCTGGTGTGAAGCCGGTGGTGTGCCAGGCTGATCGGACCACGATTCGAGGGGAACAACCATGGAAGCACCGGAGCTCGTTCACGTCGCCACGATGAAGGCACCACTCGGCGAACAGCTGGTGGTCGGTGCGGGGGCGATGGGGATGCGCATCGTGGCCGAGGTCGATGACCTGACCATCGAAGGGGAGCGGCTCAACGCGTCGCTGGCCGGCAAGTCGATCGCCGACTGGCTGACGCTCGGGCACGACGGCTCGTACGGCACGCTCGACGTGCGAGCGACGGTGCGCACCGACGACGGCGAGCTGATCTACATCGAGTACGGCGGCAAGATCGACCTCACCGCGGGGCGGGTGGCCTCGGCACCGACGATGCAGACCGGCTCCGAGAAGTACGCCTGGGTCAACAGCGTCCAGTTCATCGGCGACGGCACCCTGGATCGCGACACCAACGTCCTCACCTACGAGCTCTACGAGATCAAGCTGGCCTGAGCGCGCCGTCGACTCGCGCTGGGTTCGGGAGGCCGTTGTGAGTACCGTGGGGACGCGCGCCCGTGGGGCGCGGCGAGTGGACCATGAGTGGGAACGGAGCAGCCATGACTGACGTCGACGATCGGCCGGATCTCGGAGAGTTCGAACCGCCGCAGGACGGGCTGAAGATCCCGCTGCCCCAGACCGAGTTCGGCTCGGTCGAGGAGGAGCGCCTGTACCGCAAGCAGCGCCTCGCCGCAGGTCTTCGTGTCCTCGGCCGCCTCCGTCTGGCCGAGGGCGTCGCCGGGCACGTGACGGTGCGCGACCCGGAGTTCCCCGATCGTTTCTGGGTCAACCCGTTCGGCCACAACTTCAAGCTGATGAAGGTGTCCGATCTCATCTGCGTCGACCACACCGGCGAGGTCGTCCACGGCGACCGCCCGGTCAATGCCGCCGCGTTCGCCATCCACTCGCAGATCCACGCCGCTCGCCCCGATGTCATCGCCGCCGCGCACACCCACTCGATGTACGGCAAGACGTTCTCCACGCTCGGCAAGCCGCTGAAGATGATCAGCCAGGACGCCACGATGTTCTACAACGACGTGGCGATGACCTCCGAGGGTGGCGGCGCCGTCGTCCTCGACCTCGAGGTCGGCAAGGCCATGGGCGAGGCCCTCGGCCAGAAGAAGGCCCTCATCCACCAGAACCACGGCCTGATCACCACCGGTGGTTCGGTCGAGGCGGCGGTCTGGTGGTTCGTCGCGCTCGAGCGCTGCTGCCAGAGCCAGCTCGTGGCCGAGGCTGCAGGCGACCCCATCGAGATCCCCGAAGAGTTGTGCCAGTCCGGCTTCGACCAGCAGGGCCACGACTTCGCCGGCTGGTTCCAGTTCCAGCCGTGGTGGGACGAGCTCATGCGCGACGAGCCCGAGTTCCTCGACTGAGCTCACCCGGCGTCCGGGGAGCGCGTCGGGCAGGCCGCTAGGGCGTCTGGGCTTCGACGAGGGCTGCGGCCACGCGGCCGAGCTGGAACAGGCGGTCCGCGCGGTCGACGTTGCCGTCCACCTTGTTCCTCAGCTCGACGCCGACGACCACCGAGAAGACGAGGTCTGCGAGGTCCCGGGCCGGCAACATGGCGCCGAACGGCAGTGACGCCGTGGCGTCGCGTACGCGTTCCTCGACGAAGTCCAGCCACGGCTGTGTGGCGGCCTCGATGCCGGCGCGCAGCTCCGGGGTGGCCGTGATGCCGCCGAGGAGTTCGGCCAGCAGTGCGAAGTGGCCGCTCTCTCGGTCTTCCCGGTAGAGGGCGTCCAGCTGGTCGACGAGCTCGGGGAGCGAGACGTCGTGGTTCAGCGACGTCTCGTAGCGCTCGAGGCGGTCCCTGCTGCTGCGTTGGAGAGCCTCGATCAGGAGCGGCTCCATACCTCCGAAGTGGTAGTAGATGGCGGCCTGGTTGCAGTCGGCGCGGGCGGCGATGGAGCGTGCCGTGGTGCCCCGGTAGCCCTCCTCGACGAGGCTCGAGATCGCGGCAGCCACGAGCTCGTCCTTGGTCTGTTCGGGGTCGGCGCCGCGCCCGCGCTTGCGCTTTCTGGTGTCGCTGGTGGCTGCCATGGACAACACCGTAGCCAACAATTGGTGGAGTTGTTTGAAACAGGTGTTGACAATACGCGGGATGGGCGCGACAGTGAGGCCCACGGAAATTGAAACGGGTGTTTCTTTCAAGGGGAACCGATGGCCAACACGACAAGCATCACCGACACCCGACCGGACTGGAGCACGCGTGCCGATCGGGCCATTCCCCGCATCGAGGTGCCCCGGCTCGGTTCGCTGGATGCCTCGGTCACGGCTGACCTCGCGGGTGTCCGGCTGGTCCTGCTGGTTCGCCCCCTCTTCGGGGTCATTGCACTGGTGGGCTCGGTGGCCGCAGGGTGGTGGCCGTTGGTGCCCGTCGCCCTGTGGTTCCACTACGGCTCGACGGCGACGGCGGTCCATCATCTGATCCACGGGAGCCTGGGCCTGTCGTCTCGGGCCCGGCGCCGTTGGTTGACCGCACTCGGTCTCCTCATCCTGGAGAGCGGCCACGCATGGCAGACCACCCACCTGCTGCACCACCGCGACGGCTCGGACCTACCGGACCCCGAGGGCTACGTCGAGTACCTCAGCTGGCGTCGCCTGCCGCTCGGTGCGTGTCTGTGGCGGTACCGGATCGCCGCGTGGGGCTGGCGCCACAGCCCCCACGGCCGCAGAACGACGGCGGAGATCACCACGGTGCTCGTCGTGTCAGCCGCCGCAGTCGCAGTTGTGCCCATCACGAATGTGGCGCTGCTCCTCGTCGCTGCGCTGCACCTCGGCACCTTCCTCTTCGCCGTTCTCCTGGCCAAGGGTCCCCACACCAACTTCGGTCGACCGGTGGCCAGCCCACTGGTGGCCGTACACACCCGGGTGCTCGGCATCCTGCTCTTCAACCATCACCTGCACCTCGAACACCACGCATATCCGAAGGTGCCGATGGCCCGTCTGCACCACGTGCGCCCTGTCGTACAGGAGGCGCTCGCCGATGAGTACGTTCATCACGTCCATCTCGCCGCTTGATCTCCGATGCCGATCTTCACGTTCCACCTGCTGAAGACCTCGCCATTCACAACGGTCCGCGCCATCGTCCGTCCGCCCGACGCTGCGACAGTGCCGGGGCTGATCCACGCCGAATGCCTGGTGCCGATGCGCTTGGGGGCACCGCTGATCTCACCGGCGCGTTGTCAGCTCCGCAGCCTCGCGATGTTCGCGGCCTGGGAGTCCGAGGCAGCCATCGACGGCTTCCTGACCGATCACGCGCTGGGCCGGCGCATGGCCGACGGCTGGCACGTGCGCATGGACTTCATGCGGCGGTGGGGACGGATCAGCGAGTTTCCGGACCTCCCGACTGAGGTCGGTGAGCAGGATCCGGACAGGCCGGTGGTGGCCGTCACGCTGGCTCGGCTCAAGCACACCCAGGTGCCGCGGTTCATCCGGTGGGGCAAGCCCGTCGAGAAGCTGGTGCGGGACCACCCCGGGCAGACGCTCGCGCTCGCCGCGTCGCACCCGGTGCGCACGGTGTCCACGTTCACGGTGTGGCGGTCACAACAGGAGATGACCGACATGGTGGCCGGGCACAGCGCGGTCCCGAAGCCGACGCGTCACGCTGACGCGATGGTCGAGCGCAACCGCAAGGACTTCCACTTCGAGTTCACGACCCTGCGCTTCCGAGCGCGCAGCGAACACGGGATCTGGGACGGCCGCACCGGCATCGTGGCGTGAGCTGACAGGGCGGTCGCTTCGCTCCCATTTTGCCCTGCCAGCTTCACGCATCACCGTCCTCCAGACGGGGCGTTCAAACGCCACGCAGGCTTCTCTGGGTTCGTGTGTGAGCTGGCCAGCCCGAGCCGACACTGGCAGTGCCCGGCCGGCGTGAGCTGACAGGGCAGTCGTTCGGTCAGGCGCTGGTGAGGACCGGGAGCTCGGCAACGTCGATGTGGTAGAGGTCGGCCACGTTGCCCGACAGGATCGCCTGTTGCTGCTCACCGGTGAGGTTGGTGACCTGCTCGGCGAGCATGTCCTGGGACCACGGCCACGTGGAGTCGGAGTGGGGGAAGTCGTTGGCCCACATCAGCCGGCGCCAGTTCATGTCGTTGGCCTGGCGGAACGCGGTCCAGTCGTCCTGGAAGGTGACGTAGATGTTCTCGGCGAAGTACTCCGACGGCAGCTTCGACAGGCTCACGCCCGGCGCCATCCAGTTGCGATGGCGCTTGTAGGCGTGGTCCATCCGGTACATGTAGTGCGGCACCCAGCCGGCGTCGGCCTCGACACACACGATCTTCAGGTCGGGGTGACGTTCGAAGACACCGCCGTAGACGAGCGTGCCCATGATGTCCTGAATGCCGCGGATGATCCCCAGGAAGCTGTTCAGGCGCGAGCCGCGTGGTCGCATGCCGAACGCGCTGCTGCGCGACGTCAGGATGTGGAAGCTGAGCGGCAGGCCGAGATCGATGGCCGCCTCCCAGAACGGGTCCCACATGGGGTCGTCGTAGTCGCCGGACCCGTCGTCGTGCAGCGTGGCGGGCTCGCCCGGCATCATCACCCCGCGCAGGCGGGCGTTGGCGATGGCCTGGAGGTCGGCGATGCCCTCGTCGACGCTGCGCAGCGCGGTCTGGCCTGCGCCGAGCAGGCGATCCGGGGCGGCCTCGCAGTACGCGGCGATCCAGCGGTTGTAGGCGTCGAAGCAGGCCCGCTTGAAGTCGGCGTCCTCGTGGTTGCAGATCATCATCCCCACCGTGGGGTAGATCACCTCGGCGGAGACACCGTCTCGTTCCTGGTCGGCCAGCCGGGCGCCGGAGTCCCAGCCCGAGCGATGCAGCTCGTCGAAGTGCACGCCCTCGGCGGTGATCTCCTCGGGCAGCTTGCCGGCCGCCGCGACCAGTCCCATGGCGATGGGTCGCATGCCGTCGATGATGAAGAGGTCGCCGCGCGTGTCGTGGGTGATCATGTGCGGCGCCCGGTCGCGGTATGCCGGGTCGATGTCGAGGTAGCAGTCGGGCGGCTCGGTGATGTGCGAGTCGGCGCTGATGACGGGGTAGGGGAAGCTCATCGCCGCGCCTCCTGGGGGCCGCGCACCAGCCGCCCGGGCGTGGCGCCCGTCGACTCGCCGTCCGATGCCACTTCCACACCGGTCACGAACGTGTGCCGGTAGCCCGTGGCCCGCTGCAGCATGCGGCGCCCGCCCGCCGGGAGGTCGTCCACCACTTCGGGCGCATGGAGCCGCAACCCGTCGAAGTCGATCACGTTGATGTCGGCCCGGTAGCCCGGCGCGATGACGCCCCGGTCCCTGAGGCCGACCGTCTCGGCGGTCATGCGGCTCTGCTTGGCGACCAGAGTCTCGACGGGGATGCGGCCGTGCGGGCGATCGCGGCCCCACCACTGCAGCAGGGTGGTGGGGAAGCTCACGTCGCAGATCGTGCCCACGTGGGCGCCACCGTCGGAGAGGCCAGGCACCGCTGCGGGGTGCAACAGCTGCTCGCGCACACAGTCGAGATTGCCGTTGGCCCAGTTGAGCGACGGGACGTACAGCAGCTCCTTGCCACCGTGCATCAGACACCAGTCGTAGGCGACCTCGATGGCCGGCCGACCTTCGCGCTCGGCCGTCGCGGCGACCGACTCCGACGGATCGGGTTCGTAGTTGGGTGGGTCGCCCAGCCGGAACATCTGCGGGAACCAGCCGATGACACGGCTGCCCAGCTTCTCGGAGCGGACCTCGACGCCGTCGATGATCGCCCGTCGCACCTCGGGTCGGGCCATGCGCGCAACCCGCTCGGCCAGTGGGAGGCCGGCGATGTCCTGGTACGCCGGGCTGAACATGAACGGGTTCAGGGTGGTCTCGAGGCCCAGCATGATGCCGACGGCGCGAGCGCCGACCTGGCCCCGCATGGTGACCCCGTTGGCGGTGGACTCGGCGAAGCGGTCGAGCTCGGTGCGCCACAGGTCGGGGACCTTGGGTGCCTGCGCGATCGACACCGAGATCGGACGACCCGACCGGGCCGCCATCTGGTGGAACAGATCGAGCTCACCCTCGAGGTCGATGAAGTCGCTGACCACCTGGAGCACGCCCTGGCCGGTGGTGCCGATGGCCTCGGCGATGCCGACCAGCTCGTCGGCCTCGGCCTTCAGGGTCGGGGTCGGTTCGCCCAGGCTCGACTTGTGGTTGAGCGTGCGGCTGGTGGTGAAGCCCATGGCGCCGGCCTGCACGGCCCGGCGGGCGATCTCGGCCATCTCGGCGATGTCGTCGGGGGTCGCCGGCTGCTGGGTGGCACCGCGTTCGCCCATGACGTGCAGCCGCAGTGCGCCATGGGGGAGCTGGGCGCCGAGATCGATGTCGCGGGGCTTGCGATCGAGATCGTCCATGTAGTCCTCGAAGCTGGACCACTCCCACGACAGCCCCTCGTGGAGCGCGGTGCCGGGGATGTCCTCGACGCCCTCCATCAGCTGGATCAGACGCTCGCGGTTGTGTTCATGCACCGGAGCGAAGCCCACGCCGCAGTTGCCCATCACCACGGTGGTGACGCCGTGCCAGCTCGACGGGGCGAGCTGGGTGTCCCAGGTGGCCTGGCCGTCGTAGTGAGTGTGGATGTCGACGAAGCCGGGCGCCACCAGGTGGCCCTCGGCGTCGACCTCGCGTGTCCCCGTCCCGTCCACGTCGCCGACCTCGGTGACGACGCCGTCGCTCACGGCAACGTCGGCGACATACCGGTCGCTCCCGGTGCCGTCGATGATCGTGCCGTTCCGGATGACGAGATCGTGCTCGGCCATGGCTACCCCCCTTTGGTGCGCGTGCAACACCAACGGTACTTCTGATCGAGGGGTCGGACCCAGGGCCACAGGAGCTCGCGTCTGCCCGCACCCTGCGAGCAACCTGCTAGACCTCACGGCGTGGACGACGAGTGGGCCGAGTACGCGCCGACGTGGGATGCCGATCCGGCCGCGCGCTGCTACGCCGAAGCGGCGTACGCCTCGCTGACCGAGCTGCTCGAACGAATCGGCGTCGACCTGGCCGGGTGCCGCGTCCTCGACTTCGGCGCCGGGACCGGCCTGCTGACGGAATGTCTGGCCGATGCCGGGGCGTCGGTCGTCGCGGTGGACACCTCGCCCGCCATGATCGAAGTGTTGCAGACCAAGATCGCCGATCGTGGTTGGACGGCGGTCGCCGCCGAGGTCGACCTGCCTGAACCGTCGCAGCGGTTCGACCTGATCGTGTGCTCGTCGGTGTGCTCGTTCCTCGGCGACTACCCGGCGACGGCGCAGGATCTGGCCGGGCGACTCGATCCCGGCGGGATCTTCGTCCAGTGGGACTGGGAGCGCCCTGACGGCGAGGAGGACGGGCATGGCCTCGGTCGCGGCGAGATCGCAGCCGCACTCGTCGGAGCCGGGCTGACCGACGTCGCGGTCGATACCGGCTTCACCGTGTCCGTCGAGGACCAGACGATGGCGCCCCTGATGGGCTCCGGCCGTCGCCGCTGAGATCGCGTCAGACCAGCGCGGGCTGGAAGTCGGGGCCGAAGTGTTCGGTCAGCTTGTCGCCGGCCCGGTCGCCGAAGAGAATCTGCGCCACCTCGTTGAGGCCGTCGGAGGCTCGGACCTCGGTGTCGGGGATCACGAGCGAGATCTTGGAGCGCCGACGCAGGAAGTCATCGAGCTTGGTGACCATCTCGTTGGCTGCGGTGTGGTGCAGCTCGACCCTGAGGTAGTCGGCGGCGCCCATGATGTCCTGCCCCATCGACGGGTCCTCGCGGATGTCGTCGAGCATCTCGAACGCTCGGCGGCCGTAGCGACGCCACAGTCGGTCTGACAGCGGCTCGACCCCCGGCTTGTCGCGCAGGTCGTCGAGCTTCATGCCGCGGGCCTGGCGGTAGAACTCGCGATGCGACTCGCGGCCGGGCTCGCCGTACCAACGGTGCAGGTCGCGGCCGAGCGGCAGCCCCAACTCCTCGACGGCGTCGCAGACCTCTTCGCCGACGTTGAGGCAGTCGGTGAGCTTGCCCCCGAAGATCGTGACCACATCCTTGGTGTGGTCCACTTCGATCTCGTGTTTGCGCGACAGGGACGTCCAGTCCACGTCGCGCTGGTCGTCGCCGTTGTTCTTCACCACCAGCGGCCGCACGCCGCACCGCTCGGAGATGATGTCGTCGACGGTCAACGGGGAGGCCAGGTCCAGGCGGGCGTTGATCTGGTCGAGGAGGAACGTGCGGTCGTCGTCGGTGACCTCGGTGTACGCCTCTTCCACCCGGGTGTCGGTGGTGCCGATCACCGAGCGGCGGCCCATGGGGATCACGTAGAACAGCCGTCGGGTGTCGTCGAAGAAGGCGAGCACGCGCTCGTTGGGCGTGAGCTGGTCGACGACCAGATGGATGCCCTTCGAGTAGACGATGCGGTGGTCGGTCCGGAGGTTCCAGGACCCGTTCAGTGCGTCGACGAACGGTCCCGCGGCGTTGATGACGAGCTTGGCGCTGACCTGCAGGTCGGCGCCCTCCTCGACGTCACGGAGCTGTGCGTGCCAGCGGCCGCCCGACCGTGATGCGTCGACCAGCTCGACGTAGTTGGCGGCCACGGCGCCGACATCCATGGCGGCGCGGACGAAGCTGAACACGAACCGGGCGTCGTTGTCCTTGAGGTAGGCGTCGGCGTACTCGATGCCGCCGCTGACCTGGGTGGTGTTGATGACCGGCTCGAGGTTCTCGATGCTCTCGGCACTCAGGGGGCGAGGGGCGTTGGTCTTGAAGTTGCCGATGCCCCAGTACGCGAACGAGCCGAGCGCGGCGAGCCAGGGCGGGAACGGCGAGGTCGTGCCGAGCGCGGCGAGGAAGCCGATCTCGGTGACGTTGGACGGGTACGCCTTCATCAGCCGGTTGCGACTCATGCACAGCTTGCGGACCAGCGGCAGCTCGTAGTTCTCGAGGTACTTGAAGCCACCCCAGACGAGGTTGGACGACTCCTGGCTGGTGAAGTTGGCGAAGTCGCCTCGGTCGATCAGGGCCACGGAGGCGCCCCGCGCCGTGAGCGCGGCGGCCGACACGGCGCCGTTGATGCCACCGCCCACGATGAGGACGTCGAACTCGGCGCCGTCGAGCCGGTCGAGCATGGTCGAACGAAGACCCACGTCCGCGAGCGTACCGACGCTGGGGCCGCGGCGATACGCCGTTCCCGCGATGACGTCAGAGGGTTCCCGGAGGGGTTGGTCGCCCCGAGTCGGCCCGCCACTAAGGTCCGCGCATGGTCCTTGTTGCGGAGTCCGACCGTTCCGTCGCCGACGTGCTGGCCGAGGCCGGCTGGGAGCTGAAGCCCGAGGGCGCCTGCCGAGGCGAGATCTGTGTGCCCCTCGACCAGCCCGACGACCTCGGTGCGGTCGCCGGTCGCCTCGGCATGGCGGTGATCACCGACGGCGACATCACCGTGGTCGGCCCGTCGTCGATCGGTGGCCGAGCCCTCGAGAGCACGGCGGCCCCGGACCTCGAGCTGCCGCTCGTGCTCGGCGACGGCGTCTGGCGACTCGCCGACCAGCGGGGCCGCCGCACCGTCATCGTGGCGTGGGCGCCCTGGTGAGGCTGCCGCGCCGACCTCCCCGGGTGGGAGGCACTGCATCGTGAGCTGAGCCCGCAGGGCATCGACATCGTGACGGTGTGCCTCGACGTCGAGGGCCGGTCCGGCGCCACGCCGGATCTGGCCGCCGTCGACGAAGTCACCCACATCGCGGTGGTCGACCAGACGCATGCGCTCGACCGCCTCTTCGGGATCGTCAACGTGCCGATGGCGGTCTGGATCGATGCCGATCTCCAGGTCGTGCGTCCCGCGGAGTTCGCCTGGCCAGGCGAGGTCGAAGGCGCCGGACAGGCGCAGCTCCCCGACGAGATCCCCGAGCGCATGATGGCGATGGCCGCCACGGCCGGGCAGATCTCGGTGGACCGGACGTACTGGCTCGATGCGCTACGCGACTGGGCCGCCCAGGGTGCGGAGTCCGAGTTCGTGCTCGATGCCGACGACGTGATCGGCGGCAGCGTCGATCGTGGAGCCGATCAGTCCGCGGCGGCCGCACACTTCGAGCTGGCGCAGCACCTGCATCGGGCGGGGCGTGTCGACGACGCCATCGAGCACTTCCGCCAGGCCCATCGGCTGGATCCGGGGAACTGGACCTACAAGCGGCAGGCCTGGGAGCTCGCCAGCCGGGTCGACGGCCCGCTCGCCCGCTTCTGGCAGGGACCGGTGCCGGGCCAGGAGGCCGACTGGCCCTACGACGGCGACTGGCTCACCGACGTCAACGAGGTCGGACCCGAGAACTACTACCCGCCCCATGTCCGCTGAGCGCAGGGTCGTCGGCGTCGACGTCGGCGGCTCCGGCATCAAGGCCGCCCTGGTCGACGTCGCCTCGGGCACGTTCGTCGGCGACCGTCGACGCATCGACACGCCGGCCGGGTTCGACTTCGACGACATCGTCGCCACGGTCGGGCAGCTGGTCGACGAGCTCGGGGGCGCCGACGCCGTGGGCGTCGGGTTCCCGGGCGTGGTGGCGCACGGCGTGGTGAAGAGCCCGCCCACCGCGCACGAGTATCCGCACTGGCTCGACCGGGACCTCGGCAAGGCCGTCCAGGAGATGGTGCAGGCCCACACGGTGGTGCTGAACGACGCCGACGCTGCGGGCGTGGCCGAGATGCACTTCGGTGCGGGCCGACACGGCAGCGGGTTGGTGATGATCTTCACCCTCGGCACGGGGGTCGGCAGCGCTGTGTTCGTCGACGGGGTCCTGGTACCCAACACCGAGTTCGGCAAGCTGTTCCTCGCCGGGCATGCCGACGTGGCCGAGCTGTACATGGCCGACCGGGTCCGCGATGTCGAGGACCTGGGATGGGATGCCTTCGGCCAGCGTCTCCACGAGTACTTCTCCCACATCGATCGCCTGTTCACCCCGGACCTCGTCGTCGTCGGTGGTGGGGTGTCCAAGAAACACGAGCGATTCCTGCACCACGTGCAGATCCGCGTGCCCGTCGTGCCGGCAGAGCTGCGCAATCACGCGGGCATCGTCGGTGCCGCCACGGCGGCGCTGCTCGACTGAGAGCACTACTCTCAGGCCACCCAGGCCTGTGACGGTCTCCGAGACCGCTCCAGGTTCACCCCACGACGTGAACGGAGACCGCCATGACCGGTGGCGATGTGATGATGCGCCAGGTCGGCAACACCACGCCGATGCCGCAGTTCGACTCGACCCCCTGGGTCACCCCCGAGCCGCTCGCCGAGGCCACCGTCGCCATCGTGACCTCGGCCGCTCTCCACCGGCCCGACGACGACGGATTCGTGGCCGGTAACGACGCCTCCTACCGCGTGCTCGACCGGACGGACCGTCAGCTGGTGCTCGGTCACTGGAGCCCCAACTTCGATCGCAGCGGGTTCTCGATGGACCTCAACGTGGTGTACCCGATCGACCGGCTCGAGGAGCTGGCCGACCAGGGGGTGATCGGCGGGGTCGCACCCCGGCACTTCTCGTTCGCCGGGAACCAGCCCGACGACGTGGCCACGATCCGCATGGACACCGGCCCCCAGGTGGCGGCGCAGCTGAAGGAGGACGGGGTCGACGTCGTCGTCCTCACCCCCGTTTGACCGCTCTGCACGCGCACCGTGAGTGTGCTCGCCCACGTCATCGAGAGTGCCGGTATCGCCACCGTCGTCCTGGCATCCATGCGAGGGGTCGTGGAACAGCTCGGTCCCCCTCGCTCCCTGTTCTGTGAGTTCCCGCTCGGCCGCCCGCTCGGCCGCCCGAACGACGCCGAGTTCCAGCACGGCGTCCTCTCGCAGGCGTTTGCGCTGTTGGGCGCCGAATCGGGCCCGGTCATCGACGACCACCCCGAGGTCATCGACGAGGCCACCGAGGCCGTCTCCTGCCAGTTGCCGCCCGCCTTCGATCCGACCCTGCACCCCGCCATCGACGAGGCCAACGGCATTCGCAAGGCGTATGACCGCACGGTCGAGGCACGCGGCACCACCACGGTGGGTCGGGTGATCGGGCCCGACCAGATCACCGAGGGACTCGAGGTGCTGATCCGCCTGGCCGACGGCGAGCCGTGGCGTGAGGTCCCGATCCCGTCCAAGAGCACCACCGGCCTGGTCCACGACATCCGCACCTACTACGAGGAGGCGGCGCTGTCGCTGGTGGACACCCAGGACATCGCCGGCCGGCGCTCGAGGAGTGGTTCTTCTCCGAGACCCAGGCCGGGAAGCTGGTCATGGACGCCCGTCGCGCGATCCAGGCCCAGGAGGCGCCGATGCCGGTCTGGTTCTACATGGCGCCCGGTCAGCGGAAGTGACCGGGGTCGACGAGCACGACGACCTCCCGGACCGCAAGGCCGCGGCGGCGGCGCTCAATCGCCTGTCACACGCGCTCGTGCGTCACCGGGCCGACCCCGGTGTGCTGCGGACCATCGCCCGGGAGGCCGACCGGCTCGCGGGCGAGATCGAGACCGAGCCCGTCCGCGAGCGCCGGATGGAGCTGCTGTCGCACCCGAGCTTCGATGCCGCGGTCGAGGGTTCACTGGCCGAGCTCGTGCACGAGGACGGCGCCTTCGTCGACACCTTCTCCGACTCGCCGGTGTCGGGATCGGCCAATCCGTTGAGCATGGGTTTGCGCATCGCCCGCGAGGGCCAGGAGTCGATCGGCAAGGTGACACTGCAGCCCGGATGGCAGGGCGCTCCGGGCCGGGCGCACGGTGGCGTGGTGGCAGCGGTCATCGACGATGTGCTCGGGGCGATCCTGCCGATCGTCGGGACGATGGCGTTCACCGGCGAGCTCACCGTGCGCTACACCGCGCCGTGTCCGCTCGGCGAGGAGCTGACGTTTCGGGCGCGCATGGTGGGTCGCGACGGCCGCAAGGTCTACCTCGAATGTGATGGCACCGACGCCAGCGGCGTGGTGTTCGCCAAGGCGACCTCCACGTTCATCGCCATCGATCTCGAGCAGTTCAAGCAGACCTGAGGCCGGCGGGACCCGCCCGGGACTCGGATCACAGATCCTTCGCTCGTCGGAACTACATCGTGAAGCGCAGGTTGGTGGCGGCCTTGTGGCCCCACTCGTCGTCGCCCGACCAGCTGATCCGGCCGGCGTCGATCTGCTCCTGTGGGTCGACGCGGCCACAGGCCAGCATCACGAAGGTGGCGCTGTCGGCGGTCACGGTGACGTCGGCGCTGTCGAGGCTGTCGACCAGGCCGGCGCGGCCCTCGACGGCCGCATGGATCTTGCGGTCGACCCCGCCGCTCAGGTCGAAGGTGATCGACATGCCGTCGGGCAGTCCGATCTTCTTGCCGACGATGTAGCCCATCGAGCCGTGGACCTCGTCCATGGCGATCTCGGCAGCGGGACCGCTGTCGTCGGTGTCACGGCCGAGCGGGATGGTGATGTCGCGCTGGTGCACCCAGTAGTCGAAGACTCGAACCTCCATGAAGCGCCCGTAGTTGGCGGGCCCGATCGGGGTCAGGCACGGCTGGGCCCACTGCTCGTCGGTCAGGGTGGGGAGCTCGGCCCGGCGGCCGGCGTGG
>CBDHFJ010000107.1:0-15704 GCA_965262315.1 Acidimicrobiales bacterium | reverse complement strand
GCCAACACCGGTGTCGAGTCCGGCCTGATCGCCATCATGGCGGCCGCGCTGCTCGCCGGTGGCCTGATGGTGCTGGGCACCGCCCGCCGCCGCACCGCCTGATCTTCAGCACGAACTGAAATCGACGTCACCGCCGGTGTCCGCGTGAGCGGCGCCGGCGGTGTCGCGTTTTCGGAGGTCACGTGGCCCGCATGGGCCGAATGACTCAGGTTCGGGGCGTATGGGCCGGTTGGCCCACATGGACCGTTCCGCCACCGCCGGGACGGCTACCTGGTGCTCGACGGAGTCCTGACCCCGGATGATGCCGATGCCATGCGCGAGGAGGTCGCCGGTCACCCGGGAGGACTGCTCCCGGTGGTCGCAGGTGACGCGGCCTCGGCTCCGTCGAGGCCATCGCCGGCCGTCGGCGATACTGTCGGCCCATGACCGAGGAGCCTGAGACCTTCGACGCCATCGTGCTCGGCGCGGGCGTCTCCGGCATCTACCAGATCAAGTGTCTGGTCGAGCTCGGGATGCATGCCATCGTGCTCGAGGCCGACGACGACCTCGGCGGCACGTGGTATCGCAACCGCTATCCCGGCGCCCGGTTCGATTCCGAGAGCTACACCTATGGGTACTCGTTCTCCCGCGAGGTGCTCGAGCAGTGGCACTGGAAGGAGCGGTTCTCCGGTCAACCGGAGAACCTGCGGTATCTGAACTTCGTCGCTGACACGTTCGACCTGCGCCGCCACATGCGGTTCGGACAGCGGGTGCAGCGGATGGTCTGGGACGAGGCCGATCACCGCTGGGACGTGGAGACCGACAACGGCGGGCGCCACCGGGCCCGCTTCGTGATCGCCGGCCTGGGGCCGCTGTCGATCCCGACCCTGCCGCGCTACGACGGCATGGACGACTTCGCCGGCGACTCGTGGCACACCTACGCCTGGCCGACGGACCCGGTGCCCCTCGCCGGCCGCCGCGTGGGGGTCATCGGGACAGGGGCCACGGGAATCCAGGTGATCAGCGACATCGCGGATCAGGTGGGTGAGCTGAAGGTGTTCCAGCGGCGCCCGAACTGGAGCACGCCGCTGAACAACGCCCCGATCTCCGAGGAGGAGATGGCCCAGATCCGCTCGCGGTACGACGAGATCTTCGAGAACTGCGCGGCCTCACCCGGCGGGTTCGAACACCTTCCCGACCGGCGCGGGTTCTGGAACGTCTCGCGCGAAGAACGCATCGAGCTCTGGGACCGGCTGTACGACGAGCCGGGTTTCGCGATTCTCGCCGCGAACTTCCCCGAGATCTTCCTGCAGCCAGAAGCCAACGCCGAGATCTCCGACTACATCGCCGATCGGATCCGTCGGCGCGTCGACGACCCGGAGGTCGCCGAGAAGCTCATCCCCAAGGACCACGGGTTCGGGACGCAGCGGCTTCCGCTGGAAACGCGCTACTTCGAGGCCTACAACCGCGACAACGTGCACCTGGTCGACCTGTCCGAAGCCCCGATCGAGCGGATCACCAGCACCGGAATCCAGACCACGGCCGGTCATCACGAGCTGGATCTGATCGTGTACGCCACCGGCTTCGACGCCATCACCGGTGGCTACGACCGCATCGAGATCGTGGGTGCCGAGGGGCAACGGCTGGGCGACAAGTGGCGCGACGGCCCCAGGACCCATCTCGGCATCTTCACGCACGGCTACCCGAACCTGTTCATGATCGCCGGCCCGCAGAGCGTCTCGGGGTCGACCAACTTTCCTCGCGCCATCGAGAACGCCGTCGACTGGGTCACCGAGCTGCTCCGCCAGGCGCAACTCGACGACCACACCCGGATCGAAGCCACCGAGGATGCCGAGAAGGCCT
Organism: Acidimicrobiales bacterium; assembly: GCA_965262315.1. Lineage (GTDB taxonomy): Bacteria > Actinomycetota > Acidimicrobiia > Acidimicrobiales > UBA8592 > JBCCFK01. The sequence goes on along the minus strand of CBDHFJ010000107.1, from coordinate 13,862 downwards.
GGGTCCAGGAGGTGGTCCGCCAGCACGAGAAGCTGTTGCTGCGCAGCAGCCAGGGCTGGTTCACCGGCTACAACTCGAACGTCGCCGGCCACGAGGCCGGCACCGTCCGGTACCAGGCGTACTTCGGCACGGCACCCAAGTACAACGCGCTGTTGGCCGAGTCCCGTGCGAGCGGCTACGAGGGCATCGACCTGCGCTGACCGGCTCGCGTCGTGTGTTACAAAGGCCGCGTGTCGGCGGGATCGGGGAGGAGGGCCGTGCGGGGAAGAGCTGCGGGCAGCGCGGTCGCTGTCGTGGTCCTGGCTGCCGCCGTGGCCGCGCTCCCTGGCGTCGGAGCCGCCCAGCAGCCCCCGACCTGCTTCGGTCGGTCGGCAACCATCGTCGTCAGCGAGGGCGAGCGCACCCGCGGCACCCCGGGCAACGACGTGATCGTCGGAACGCGGGCTGCCGACGACATCCGCGGCGGTGGTGGCGACGATGTCATCTGTGGCCTCGAAGGGGACGACGACATCCGCGGCGGTGGTGGCGACGATCTGATTGCCGGTGGACCGGGCGACGATCGGCTGATCGGCGGTCGCGGTCGTGACGAGCTGCGTGGAGGCCGGGGACGAGATCGGCTCTCCGGTGGTGGTGGCGCCGATCGCCTCCTCGGGAACAGCGGGTGGGACGAGCTCGACGGCGCTCGCGGCAACGACGCCCTGGACGGCGGCCCCGGCCACGATCGCCTCAGAGGACGTGGAGGTGATGACCAGCTGCACGGTGGGGCCGGCCCCGATTGGTGCAACGGCGGTCCCGGTGACGACGGGCGATCGGAATGTGAGCCTTCGACGACCCTGGCGTTCAGCGGCGAGATCCTCAGCCACGGAGCCGTGATCCGCCAGGCCGCGGCCTACGGCCGCGGCGAGCTCGAGCACGACTACCGCCCGATGTTCGCCGACGTCCGGCCGCTCCTCGAGACGGCTGATCTGGCGGTGTGCCACCTGGAGACCCCGGTGTCGGAGACCAACGTCGGGTTGGCGGGCTTTCCGGTCTTCAACGCCCCTCGGGACCTGCCGGCCGCGCTGGTGGCGGCCGGGTACGACGCGTGCTCGACGGCATCGAATCACTCGATGGACAAGGGGTCGGCCGGCGTCCGGTCGACCCTGCGCGTGATGGCCGATGCCGGCCTGCCCCAGACCGGCATGGCGCGCTCGCAGCGCGAGCGGGATCGACCGACGCTGTACGACCTCGGTGACCTCACGATCGGCCATCTGTCCTACACCTACGGCCTCAACGGATTCCGGCTCCCCGCCGACGAGCCCTACCTGGTCAACGTCACCACCGTCGAGCGGGTCATCGCCGATGCCCGAGCGGCCAAGGCTGCCGGCGCCGATCTGGTCATCCTGAGCATCCAGTGGGGCAACGAGTACCAGGTCGACCCCTCCGAGACGCAGGTCCGTCAGGCGGAACGGTTCCTCGGATCCGGTGCCGTCGACGCCATCGTCGGGGCCCACGTCCACGTGGTCCAACCGGTGGACGAGATCCACGGGCGCTTCGTGTTCTACGGCGTGGGCAACTTTCTCAGCAACCAGTCGGCGGCCTGCTGCCCGGCCGCCTCCCAGAACGGCATCATCGCCTACCTGGACGTCGTCGGCTCAGAGGAAACGGGCTGGGCGGTGGGTGCGGTGTCGTATGTGCCGACCCGAGTCGATCGGTCCGACTACACCATCGTCCCGCTGCCGCAGGCGCTGCGTGGTGACCTCTCGGCGGGCACGCGCGCGCTGTACCGCCGGGTGATCGACGAGACCGAGGCGGTATTGACCAAGCGCGGGCTCGACATCGACGTCAGGGCGGTGGATTGAGATGGCTCACGTGATGCGCGCGGTCAGGGACCGCACGGTGCGGGCGTTCGTGATCGGTCTGGCGCTGTTGGCGCCGCTGGTCGTCCCCACCCCGTCCGCGGGCGGCCAGGTGGCGGATCCGCCGTCGCGCTGGGGTCGGCTCGACCTCGTCCAGGTTCGTGAGGACTCGACGCGGATCGTGGGATGGGCTGCGGCGCCGACGGGTACGGCCCCGGTGGTCCGGGTCGTGGTCGACGGGCAGGCGATGCCCCGGTTCGAGGCCTCCCAACGCCGGATCGATGCGGACCTGGTGACCCCGCGCGACGTCAGCGGTTGGGGCTGGGACCTGACCGTCGACATCGCGGCGACGGAGAGCGTCTGCGTCAGCGTGGTGATCGAGGACCAGCGCCACGGCATCGACTGCTGGAGCGCCCAGCCAGGAGTCATGCTGCCGGCGCTGGGTGGCGGGGACCAGTTCGGCACGGGGGGCGCATTGATCCGCTACAGCGTCGAGGTCGAGGCCGCTGCCGGTCACCACCCCGAGGACGTCGCCCGGATCGTCGACGAGATCCTCGGCGACCCGCGGAGCTGGGCCGCCAACGGCGAGGCTCGATTCCAGCGGGTCAGCGTCGATCGGGCCGATCTGCGGATCAAGCTGGCCACGCCGGCGACAACCGATCGGCTCTGCCTCCCGTTCCGCACCGGCGGCCAGCTGTCCTGCAACGTCGAGGACGTCCGGATCGTCTTCAACCTCAACCGTTGGGAGGGGGCGGTCTCGCACTGGACGGCGTCGCTGGACGAGTACCGCGGGTACCTGGTCAACCACGAGGTGGGGCACAGCCTCGACTACGTCCATGTGCCGTGTCCCGCTCCCGGGCAACCGGCACCGGTGATGATGCAGCAGTCGAAATCCCTGGGTGGCTGCCTGCCCAATCCCTGGCCCTATCCCGAGGGCGGCGGGCAGGCCGCAGCGGCAGCGGACAAGCCCGACGCCGAGCCCGGCGAGGCCACCCCGGCCATCGCGGCGTCGGTACGGCTTCCGTCGTGGCGGTTCGTCTGGGTGTGGTTCAGCGCTCGAGCCTGGTGACCCCCCCGCCGCTGGTCCGCCGGAAGGGGCGTGCGTTCGCTCGCGTGTTAGGTGACCTAGACGTTGTGTGTAAGTCATGCGTCTCGGATACGCTTCGGCACACCCTGGGAAGGTCTCGGGGCACCTCGGACGGAGGCCGTTCTGCATGCGTTCGCGAGTCTTGTTCTTCGCTCTGGCGGCCAGTGCCGCCGCGTTGCTGCTGGGGGCCTGCGGAGGTGGCGACGGTGAGACGATCCAGATCTACACCGGACGGCACTACGACCTCGAGGAGGCGTTCACCCAGTTCGCCGAGGAGACGGGCATCTCGATCGAGTTCCTCGAGGTCAGCGACGCCGAGGCCCGAGAGCGCATCGCCGCCGAGGGTGAGAACACCGAAGCCGACATCTACATGACGGTGGACGCCGGCAATCTCGTCCGTGCGGTCGAGCAAGGCATCCTCCAGCCGATCGATTCGCCCGTGCTCGACGCCGCCGTTCCCGAGTCGCTGCGCGATCCGAACGGCTACTGGTACGCCCTCAGCGCCCGCGCCCGCACCATCGTCTACAACCCCGACCGTGTCGGCGCCGATGAGCTCCCCACCACCTACGCCGAGCTCGCCGAGCCCCAGTGGGAGGGCCGGGTCTGTCTCCGCAACTCGTCCAACACCTACACCCAGTCGCTGGTGGCCAGCCTGATCGCCAACATCGGCTACGACGATGCCCTGGCCATCGTGTCCGGCTGGGCCGACAACGCCGAGATCATGCCCAACGACGTGATCACGCTCGAGTCGGTGGCCGAAGGGTTGTGCGACGTGGCCATCGTCAATCACTACTACCTGGCTCGCCTGCTCGAAGACGACGCCGACTTCCCGGTCGAGCTCGTGTGGGCCGACCAGGACGGCCGAGGGGTGCACGTGAACCTGTCCGGCGCCGGTGTCACCACGCATGCCGATGACCCCGAGCTCGCGCAGCAGCTCCTCGAATGGTTGGCCACCGATGGCCAGAGCGCCTTCGTCGACGGCAACCACGAGTACCCGGTGAACCCGGACGTCCCGCCCGAGGCGTTGATCGCCACCACCTTCGGTGAGACCTTCGTGGCCGACGAGCTGAATGCCGCCGAATTCGGGCGACTGAACGCCGACGCCGTCCGTCTCCTCGACGAGGCCGGCTACGAGTGACGTGACGGTCATCGCGCCGACCGGCGACGACGTGCACGCGGACCGGGTCGAGCGATCGGCCGCGGATCGGGCCAGCCGCTGGGGCTGGCCGGTCGCATCGGTGGTGGCTGCGGTCCTGGTCGTGGTGCCGGTCGGGTTCCTGGCGGTCTCGATCCTCGACCCCAACGGGGAGGTCTGGCGCCAGCAGTGGGAGACCCGCCTCCCGGGTCAGCTGGCCGACACCGCGATCCTGTTGGTCGGCGTATCGTTCGGGTCGCTGCTGCTCGGCTGCTCGTTGGCGTGGCTGGTCAGCGCCTACCGCTTCCCCGGCTCACGCGTGTTCGGTTGGCTGCTGATCGCGCCGCTGGCGATGCCGTCGTACGTCCTCGGCTTCGTCACCCTCTCCGTGTTCGGGTTCACCGGCCCGGTTCAAGGGTGGTGGCGTGACACCTTCGGTGAGGACGCGTGGTTCCCCGAGGTGCGGTCGATGGGTGGGGCCATCGCCGTGTTCACGCTGGTGCTCTACCCCTACGTCTTCCTCCTGGCACGGGCGCGCTCGCCGACCAGGCCGGCGGCGCCTACGACGTGGCCCGCAGCCTCGGGGCCGGGCCCGTCGAGGCCGCCCGTCGGGTCCTGTTGCCGCTGCTGCGGCCGGCGATCGCTGCCGGGGCGGCAGTGGTGATGATGGAGACGCTCACCGACTTCGCCACCGTGCAGTACTTCAGCGTCGACACGGTGACCGTCGGCGTGTTCCGCATCTGGCGCGGCACCTTCGACCGCGACGCGGCCAGCGAGTTCGCCACCCTCGTCCTGGTGGTGGCCCTGATGGTGATCGGGCTCGAGCGGGTGATGCGTGGGCGTGCGCGATTCGGCCAGGCGGCGGGAGCCGCATCGGGGCTCGGGCCCAAACCGCTACGAGGCTGGAAGGCGATCGGTGCCGCCGCGGTCTGTGGGTTCGTCCTGCTGTTGTCGTTCGGTGCACCGACCCTCCAGCTCGTCGTCTGGGCCGCCGAAGAGGCAACGGGACCTCGGGGAACCCCGTTGCTCGAGCGCTTCACCGAATTCCTCCAGAACTCGATCATCCTGGCGCTGCTGACCGCTGCGGTCTGCGTGTTCGTGGCCCTGGTGGTGACCAACGCCGCTCGGTTCTCGGGTGGGCGGGCCACCGGCGTTGCGGCTCGACTCACGGCGATCGGCTATGCGGTGCCCGGTCCAGTGGTGGCGATCGGCGTGGTCCTGGCCCTGGTGGCACTGGACGACCTGCTCGGCGGCATCGGCCTCGGTCTCCCCGGCGTCGTGGCCACCGGGTCGCTCATCGGGCTCGTCTATGCGTACTCGGTCCGATTCCTCGCGCCCGGTCTCAACGCCATCGAGGCGGGGCTGGGCCAGGTGCCCGACGAGGTCACGGCGTCGGCGCGCAGCCTGGGCGCCCGGCCGTACACGATCGTGGGACGCCTCCATGTTCCCCTGGCGCGGACCAGCGTCATCACCGCTGCGGTCCTCGTGGCGGTGGACGCGCTCAAGGAACTGCCGATCGCGTTGTTGCTGCGGCCGATCGGTTTCAACACACTGTCGGTGTGGACGTACAACCTGGCGTCGGAATCCCGGTTCGAACAAGCGGCGCTCCCCGCGCTCGCCATCATCGTGGTGGCCCTGGTGCCGGTGGCGCTGCTGTCGCGCCAGTTGTCCCGGGGGGCTGATCGCTGATGAGCACGCCCTCGCCGCTCGAGATCGCCGGTCTCGTCACCACCTTCGGGGACGTGGTCGCCGTGGACGGCGTCGACCTCACCCTCGGACCCGACGAGTTGCTGGCGCTGGTCGGCCCCAGTGGGTGCGGCAAGTCCACGCTGCTCCGCACCATCGCCGGCCTGATCGGGGCCGACGCCGGCACGATCCGGCTCGGCGGTGACCTCGTCGAGGACGGGCACGTGCGGCTCCCACCAGAGCGCCGCTCAGCGGGCCTCGTCTTCCAGGAGCACGCGTTGTTCCCGCACCTCACGGTTCGGGACAACGTGGGTTTCGGTGTGCGTGATCGGTCGAGGGCCGAGACGGCCGGCCGGGTCACCGCCATGCTCGACCTGGTGAGCCTGGGTGACCACGGTGACCGGTTCCCGCACGAGCTCTCCGGCGGGGAGCGGCAGCGGGTGGCGCTCGCCCGGGCCCTGGCTCCCGAGCCGGCCCTCATGCTGTTCGACGAGCCGTTCGCGAGCCTTGACCACAACCTCCGGGTCCAACTGCGTCACGACGTGGTCGCGGCGCTGAAAGCCACCGGCACACCGGCGGTGTTCGTGACCCACGACCAGCAGGAGGCGCTTGCCATCGGCGACCGGATCGCGGTGATGCGCAGTGGCCGGTTCGTGCAGCTCGACACCGCTGCTGCGGTGTTCCACACGCCGGTCAATCGATTCGTGGCTGCGTTCATGGGGGATGCGAGCTTCCTGCCGGTCGCCGGCGTCGGTTCCGACGCCCACACCGCGTTGGGCCCGGTGGACCTGGCAGGACACGGCGCGGGAAGGATCCACGCGATGGTGCGGCCCGACGACCTCAGGTTCGTCGCCACGTCGGCCGGCACGGCCACGATCGCCGCCCGGGAGTACCACGGCACGGACTGGCTCTCGACGGCTCGGCTCGACGACGGCACGGAGCTGCTGTTCATGACCTCGCACCTCGATCCGCCCGAGGTGGGCGCCCGAGGCGATGTGCAGCTCGTGCCGGGCCACATCCAGGTTCCGGTCCCGCTGGACTGAGTCACTCGGGACCGGCGCCGGTTGGGGCGCTCACGAGTGCCGGAAGAACTCGTGGTCGCAGAGGTTGGCGGCGATTGCAGCCAACGCATCGGCGAGTGCCACGGTCTGTTCGGGCGAGAGGTTGTCGAAGAGGAGCCGCTGCACGTCGGCGACGTGGTCGGGCGCGATGTGCTCGAGGCGGGCGAGTCCACCGTCGGTGAGTGTTGCGTGCTTCACGCGGCCGTCTGCGGGGTCGGCGTGGATCTCGATGTCGCCGCGGTCGACGAGGTCGCGGAGTCGATGGGTGAGCCGGCTCTGCGAGGTGTTGGCCTGATCTGCGAGCTGCGTGAGTTGCAGCGTGCGGCCGTCGGCCTCTGACAACGCGGCGAGGATCCCGTACTGGACGGTCAGGAGCCCGTGTTCCTTGAGGGTCCGGTCGAACGCTGGGAACGCCCGGTTCACGATGGTCAGCAGGGCTCGCCAGGCGAGCTGCTGTTCGTCGTCGAGCCATCGCGGGTCCATGTCGCCAACCTAGAGCTTGACGCGTAAAGTTTCCATCATTATGTTGATGCTTCAAGTGAATCGTTGAAGCATCAACCGACTGAACAGGCAGGATCTCCCCGATGCCCGACACCAGCCACTCCCCGCTGCCGCTCCCGACCGGGACGTGGCAACTCGACCCCGGCGCGACCGACATCAAGGTCACGGCGAAGAAGCTCGGATTCTTCAGCGTGACCGCATCGCTGGACCTGACCGGTGGTCGGGTGATCGTGTCCGACGACCACGCCGTCACGCTCGTCGAGGCCGAGGTCGACGCCGGCTCGTACCGCAGCGCCAACGACAAGCGCAACGAGCACGTCGTGTCCGACGATTTCCTCGACGCCGAGACCCATCGGTCGATCGGCTTCGCGGCCACGTCGGCCGATGCGGCGTCAAGCGGGCACTCGGTGAGCGGGACGCTCACGATCAAGGGGCGCTCGATCCCGTTCGCGCTGGACGTCCACGACCTGGTGATCAACGGAGATCGCGCCTCGTTCGCAGCCGAGGGCACCGTTGATCGGAACGCAGCGGGCGTGGGTAAGCTCCCGTCGCTCGTCATCGGGTCGGCGGTGCGGATCGACGTCGCCGCCACCGCGCACCGCACCGGAGGTCAGGTGTGAAGATCCTCGCCATCCCTGCCACCAACACGCCCGACGGCATCAACCGGCAACTGCTGGGCCACGTCCAGCGCCGACTCGAGGGCGGGCTCGTCGGCGAGGCCGACGTCGAGCTGATCGACCTGAACGAGTACGAGATCCCGATCTACAGCAAGGCTCGGCAGGAGGCCGGAGGCATCCCGGCGCCGGCCCAGCGGCTGTTCGACAAGATCAGGAGCGCCGATGCGGTGGTGATCTCCTTCGCCGAGCACAACGGCTCGTACAGCGTGGCGTGGAAGAACATCTACGACTGGATGTCGCGGATCGAGATGCAGGTCTACGGCGGAAATCGGGTACTCATGCTCGCAGCCACGCCCGGGCCCCGCGGTGGTGCCGGCGTGCTCGACCATGCCGAGATGACGGCGCCGTTCTTCGGTGCGGACCTGGTGGGGCGGCTCGGTGTCGGGCGGTTCTCGGAGACCTTCGACAGCGTCGCGGGCGAGCTCGTCGACCCGGAGCTGCGAGCGGAGCTGGACCGGCTGCTCGTCGCGCTCACGGCGGACCGCCCGACCGACTGACGGTCAGCGCCTGGCCTCGGCGGCGATGCGCTTCTTGGTGGCCGCCCACGAGCAGATCGGGCACTCGGCCAGGTCGTGCCCGCGGGCGGGGCAGTACTCACGTCCGAAGAAGATCACTTGGAGGTGACGCCGGTTCCAGGTGTCCTCCGGGAACACGGCCTTGAGGTCCTTCTCCGTCTTCTCCACGGTGGTGCCGTTGGACAACCCCCATCGATCGGCCAGCCGATGGATGTGGGTGTCGACCGGGAACGCGGGGACGTCGAACGCCTGGGCCATCACCACGCTGGCGGTCTTGTGGCCGACGCCGGGCAGCGACTCGAGAAAGTCCCAGTCGGGGATGATCTCGCCACCGGCTTCGACGATCTGATGGGCTGCCGCGGACAAGTTCCTGGCCTTGGTCGGCGCGAGCCCGATCTCCTTGATCAGATCGAGGATCTCGTCGGGATGGAGGGCTGCCATCTCCTCGGGTGTCGACGCCTTCGCGAAGAGCCCGGGCGTCACTTCGTTCACCTTCTTGTCGGTCGTCTGGGCCGAGAGCGCAACGGCGACGAGGAGGGTGTAGGGGTCGGTGTGATCCAGTGGGATGGGGGGTGTCGGGTAGAGATCGTCGAGAATCTCGCCGATCCGGTCGGCCTTGTCGGCTCGCTTCATCGCCGGGACCCTACCGGGATGTGTGCCCGGCCTGTCGGTCCGAGATGAGCCCGGCGTCGTGCCAGCCGGCGATGGCAGCGGCGATCGTCTCCTCCGGCGGCCGGAGCGACAGCCCGAGCGACGCCAGGTCGGTGTCGACCGTGCCCTCCCACCGGGTGAACACCGTCATGCCCTCCTCGGTGAGGCCGCTGTCGACCGGAAGGAACCGGCTCACGCCGTCCATCAGCCTTCCGGCGGCACGGAGGACAGCGGCCGGGGTCGGCACCGTGGGAAACCGACGACCGGTCACCGACCGGAAGATGTCGGCCAGGTCGGCGACGTCGAGGAGGTGCCCGCCGCACATCAGCCGTCGAGGGCCTCGGCCGGGCTCCATGACCGCTCGCAGGATCGCGGCGAGGTCCCGTACGTCGACGATCGACAGCGCGCCCTGCCTGGTGGGCATGACCCCACCGGCGAGGAAGCCGGACATGCCCTCGCCGGCCTCACCGAAGGCCGTTCCCGCCGCCGGGCCGAGCACACCACCCGGGTAGACGATGACCACCGGCGCACCCTCGTCTTGGAGGCGGCGGGCCACGCGCTCGCACGCAGCCTTGGCCCGGCCGTAGGGGAGCGTCGTCTCCGTCGGCCGATGGTCGGTCGTGAGCGGCCCCACGCCCGGCTCGAACAGCGCGCTGGTGCTCGACACGTGGACGATGGGGTCGGCGCCGTGCTCGGCGGCCACTCCGAGCACGGTCTCGGCACCCTCTGCGTTCGTCCTGATCATCGTCTCGGTGTCGCCGCGGCCGAGGGACACGACTGCCGCGCAGTGCAGCACCGCATCGACGCCTTCGATCGCGTGGCGGACCGAGCTGGGGTCGGTCATGTCCCCGACGACATGAGCGGGGACCGGATGGCCGAACGCGGCCATGGTCGCGGCCAACCGGTCAGGCGACCGGACGAGCGCCGTCACCTCGTCGCCTGCAGCGAGCAGCGCCGCGGTGGCGTGACCGCCGACGAACCCGGTGGCTCCGGTCACCAACACCCGCATCGGCTGCCTGCCTTCTCAGTGCGGGGTCAGTCCACCATCGGCCAGGATGACCTGGCCGGTGATGAAGCTTCCGGCGTCCGAGCAGAGCAACAGCGCGGGTCCGACCATCTCGTCGGGGTGGGCGCCTCGTCGCATCGCTCCCGCCTTCTGCATCGACTCGACCGCCTCGGGTGGGTTGTTGCGGACCATGTCGGTCATCACGGTGCCGGGCGCCAGTGCGTTGACCCGAATGCCCTTGTGGGCCCAGGCCGCCGCCATCGACCGCGTCATGGCCATCAACCCGGCCTTGCCGGCCGAGTACATCGCGCCGTGCGGGTTGAAGAGGAACGCTCCGGCAGAGATGACGTTCAGCACGGCTGCGTTGCCGGATGCCTCCAGGTGGGGGAGGGCATTCTCGGCCAGGAAGGTCGGACCGCGGAGGTTGGTGTCGAGCGACTTCTGCCACGCCTCCGGCGTGAGGTGGCCCAGCGGTTGGGCCAGGGCGTTCGCCGCGTTGTTGACGACGATGTCGATGCGGCCGAAGGTGTCGACGGTCCGGTCGACCAGCGCGGCGACGGCTTCGAGGTCGGCCATGTGGGTGGGGACACCGAGTGCCCGGCCACCCATCGACGCGAGGTGCTCGGCCGTCTCGTCGCACGCCTCTGCCTTGCGGCTGGCCACCACCACGCTGGCCCCCGCCGCGCTGAAACCCTCGGCGATCGAGCGCCCGATGCCTCGAGTGCCGCCGGTGACGATGGCCACCCTGCCGGACAGGTCGTGCAGGGCTCGGAGTGCGTCCCGATCCATCCCGGTCACCGTACCCGGCGCCCGCGAGCCCGGTTCAATTCACGAGACTCGTGGCCGATGGGGGGCGAGGAGTTTCCGCCACGATGTCCGCAGTTTCCCAGATCGATCCACGCCTGCTCGAGCACCTGCCGACCCTGCCGGGCACGGCGGTGGAGTTCCTGCGCCTGTGCGACGATCCCTGCGCCGGAGTGCGCGACGTCGCGGCTGTCGCCCAGAGCGATCCGGCGCTGATGGCCCGAATCCTCCAGGTCGCCAATTCGCCCTTCTATGCGCCCCGCGAGCCCGTGGTGGACGTGGCCAGAGCGGCCGCCATCTTGGGCCTGCGCAGTCTGAAGATGATCGGTGTCGGGTTCGCGATTCTCGGCGACCTCTGGGGCTCGACGGCCAAGTCCGAACAACTCTCCGGCATCATCGGTGCCAGCACCATGGCGGGCTCCGCGGCCCGCAGCTTCTCGGCCCGGATCGGGACCGGTCGGGACGAGGAAGCGCTGACATCGGGTCTGTTGTCCTACCTGGGTGAGCTGGCGTTGCTCCGAGCCGAGCCCGACGAGTTCACCGCCTTGTGGGACGACGCCGGGGGCCTGCCTTCGGTGGAGCGCCAGCGCGACGCGTTGCCCGCCAACGGCGCCGATCTGGGCGTGGCCCTGATGTCCTACTGGCACATTCCAGAAGACCTTCGGGACGGCGCCACGGCGCGACGACTCCCGCTTCAGGACCGGCTGCGGCGCTCGCCGAGCGTGTTCGACGCGGCCATCGGGTTCGGTACGGCGATCGCTGACCTTCTCGGCGCCGGTCAGGAGTCCGCAGTCGAAGAGATCCGCCCCTGGGCGCGTCGGTGGGGACTGGCAGACAGTGACCTCCTGGGGTTCTGGGGGGAGTTCCGGGTGGCAGCGCGACGGACCGTCCAGCAACTCGGATTGAACGTCGGGTCGGAGCTGGACGCCATCATCGTCGGGGCGCGGGAGGAGTATCAGCAGTCGCAGCTCGCGGCGATGGATCAGCTCGAGGCGGCCCAACGGCGCATCGCTGAGCTGAGTGCCGAGAACGAGCGCCTCGAGGGCCTCTCGCTGCAGGATCCCTTGACCGGTGCCCCCAACCGGCCGGCGTTCGAGGACCGTCTGCGGACGGCGTTGGCCTCGCTGAGCCGGCATCCCGAAGAGGCGGGCGTCGGCGTCGCCATGTTCGACCTCGATCACTTCAAACAAGTGAACGACGGCGAGGGCCACCTCGTGGGTGACGAGTTGTTGACCGCCATCTCCCGAGCGGCCCTGAGAGCCGTTCGCGAGGACGAACTCTTCGCCCGCCTGGGCGGCGACGAGTTCGCGCTGGTGCTGCGCGCCGACTCGCTCGAGGAGCTCGAGAAGGGCACCGAACGCCTCCGCCAGGCCATGCTCGACGCAGCGTCCACGGTCGGCCACGGCCGGGCGACCGTCAGCGCCGGTGCGTCGCTCGTGCAACGCTTCGGCACCGACATCCTGGCGGCGCAGGACGCGCTCGTCCGGGCCGCGGACGACGCGCTCTACGCCGCGAAGCGCCGTGGTCGGAACCGCACGTGCGTCACCGCGGCCATGGACGTCGGCCTGGCCGTCGGCGCCGCCGACGCCTGAGGGGCCGACCCGCCAGACCCGCCGGGGCGCCCGGCGTCCGGTGCGCGTGGCTCGGATCCACGGCGGCGGTGCTCGCTCGATGGTCGCGATCGTTGGTGCGGCCGGACGCGGAACGCCGCCCCGCCGGCCCGGGGAGGGGCGGGCGACGGGGCGGCGGTCGATCAGCTGCTCAGGCGTTCAGGTGCTACCGCTTGAGGTTGACCAGTTCCTGGATCATCTCGTCGCTGACGGTGATGATTCGGGAGTTCGCCTGGAACCCTCGCTGGGCGATGATCAGCTGGGTGAACTCCTCGGAGAGATCCACGTTGGACATCTCGAGGGTGCCCGCAGCCACCCCGCCGCGTCCGGCGGTGTTCGGGAGGCCGATCAGGGCTGTTCCCGAGGCGTTCGTCGCCCGGTAGCGCGAGTTGCCCGTCGAGAGCAGACCGGACGGGTTGGAGAAGCTGGCCAATGCGAGCTGGGCCAGGATCTTGGTCTCACCGTTCGAGAACACGCCGGACAGCGTGCCGTCGTCCGCGATGGCGAACGACCGCAGGTTGCCGACCTCGAGGCCGTCCTGGTCGATGGCCTGGGCATCGGCCTGGCCGGCGTACTGGGTCAGGGCGTCGGCGTCGGCCGGGTCACCGAGGTTCAGGGCAAAGGTGAAGGCCGTGCCGCCCGGGGGCGTGTAGCTGTACGTCGGCGCAAATGCCGAGGTCATGGCGCCCGTTGCGGGATCGAAGCTGATGCTGGCCGTGCCGAGCACGGTGGACGAGGGGTCGACGACCCTCACGTCCCACGTGTTGGGAGCGGTCTTCTCGAACTCGATCGTCATGCGGTGCTTCTCGCCGAGCTGATCGATGACGTCGATCGCGGTGGTCTGCACGCTGCCCACCGTGGTGAGCTCGTCGAGGTTGCCGCCGATCAGGATCTCGGTGGTCTCGGTGGGGGGGATGCTGGCGTTGACGGGGACCTGGATACCGGTCGGCGGGGCCTCGATGTTGATGTCGCCGGCCAGCGAGGCGTTCCAGCCCTGGATCACGCCGCCGAGGGGATCGGTCAGGAACCCGTCGTCGTCGAAGGAGAACGAGCCGGCGCGCGTGAACAGGGTCTCGTTCTCGAGCGAGGTGATGAAGAAGCCCTCGCCGGTGATGGTGACGTCGGTGGCTCGACCCGTGAGCTGCGAACCGCCCTGGGTGAAGATCTTGTTCGTCGAGGCCAGGCTGACGCCGAGACCCACCTGCTGGGGGTTCACGCCGCCCGTGGCTTCGCCGGTGCCGCCCGAGGCACCCCGGACCAGCTGACTCAACGTGTCGGCGAACTGCACACG
>CBDHFJ010000106.1:0-19874 GCA_965262315.1 Acidimicrobiales bacterium | reverse complement strand
CCTGACCATGCACGCATTCGTTCAACACCAACGTGGTCGTGATCGTCGCGAGCAGCGGGGGAGGGCAGCGCGCTGGCACCCGCCGCCTCGACCAGGCCCGCCAACCCGGCCATGGACACGGGCGTGCCGCCGGCCTTCTCCGGGACGGCGACCGCGGTCCACCCGAGCTCGACCGCCCGCTCCCACAGGCCTGGGTCCCAGGTCGTTGGCTCGCCCTTGTCGTAGACGGAGTCGTGGTCGGCCGCGACGAGCTCTCGCAAGCGGGTGATCGGCAGTTGGTCGGCGAGGAACCGGCGAGCGACGTCGCACAGCTCGGCTTCCAGCTCGCCGAACCCGAAGTCCGGCAGCGTCGACCGAGTGGTGGTGGCAGGTGAGGGGTCGGCGGAAGCGGGCATGAGGGTCTACTTGGTCTTCGGCAGGCCGAGCACGCGCTCGCCCAGGATGTTCCGCTGGATCTCGCTGGTGCCGGCGGCAATCGTGCTCCCATACGAGTTCATGTACGCCAGCGGCCAGTGCCCGTCATCGGGCGCCTTCGGGTCACGCTTGTACAACGTGGAGAACGGCCCCGCGATCTCGACCCCGAGCCGGGTGGCGCTCTGGCGGAACTCCGAGCCGGTGACCTTGGACTGCAGCGGGATGCGCATGGGGTGGTCGACCAGCGCCTCGACGCGAGCCCGACGGGCGTTCTGGCTGAGCCCTTCTGCCAGAATCGCGTGCTGGACGATGGCGTCACGGATCGCGGGGTCGTCGCTGGCCGGGCGGCCATCGCGCGGCGTCGAGCGGGCGAGCGCGATCAGCCGCGCCATCGTGGCCTGCGACGTGTCGCCGCCGCCCCCCGCACCCTCGGTGGCGCCGCGCTCGGAGGACAAGGTGGTCATGGCCACCGCCCAGCCGTTTCCCTCGCCGCCGAGCAGGTTCGCGTGGGGAACTCGTACATCGTCGAACAGCACCTCGTTGAAGCCGGCCTCGCCGGTCATCTTCACCAGCGGCCGGACGGTGACGCCCTGATGGCCGTCGATCGGGCACAGGAAGTAGCTGAGCCCCTGATACTTGTGATCGCCGGACGTTCGGGCGATGAGGATCATCCACTTCGCGAAGTGGCCGAGGCTGGTCCAGACCTTGTGCCCGTTGACCACCCAGTCGTCACCGTCGCGCACGGCGGTGGTGCGCTGGCCGGCCATGTCGGAACCCGCGTCGGGCTCGCTGAAACCCTGACACCAGATCTCCGACCCCGAGAGGGCCCCCGGGATGAACGACCGCTTCTGCTCCTCGGTGCCGTGGACGAGGATCGTCGGCGCGGCCATGTTGAGACCCACGATGTTGACCATGAACGGGACGCCGGCCCGCGAGAGTTCGGTGTTCGCGATGCGTTGGAAGCCCTCGTGGCCTCCGCCGCCGTACTCGGTGGGGTAGTCGCAGCCGATGAGCCCGGCCTCGTAGCAGCGGCCCTGCCAGTCCTGGAGATAGTCACGCTGGCCGACGGTCATGACCTCGAGCGCCGAGATCGGAAGCCGCTCCGACGGGGCTGGTGGGCGATGCTCCTCGAGCCAGCGGCGGGCGTACTCGCGGAAGTCCGCTTGCTCGCTGGTCAGCTCTGTTGTGGCCATGACGGCGCTCCTCGTCTGGGGTCACGGCACGCGAACGGGCGGGTGACAGCCCGGACACTGCGGGTGCATTGTCCCAGAAGATGAAGCGGCCGCACACGTTCGCCGAACGATGGAGGCCGAGCCTGTGGGCCAGCACCCGTGACCCGACCCGGTCATCGCCGGCGAAGGGAGCACCAAGCGCCGCCGATCGCTTGCGACGGGCCCGGCGCTGGCGGACGGAGCCACGCGGTCCAGAACGAGAAAAGCCGCCGCCCCGATGGGCGGCGGCGCTTCTGCGGAGTGTTCGAGGGGATCAGATCGCTCGGACGTTCTGGGCTTCGGGGCCCTTGCGGCCTGGTGCGACGTCGAACTCGACCTTCTGGCCCTCGTCGAGGGACTTGTAGCCGTCGCCGGCGATGTTGGAGTAGTGGACGAAGACATCATCGCCGTCGTCTCGCGTGATGAAGCCGAAGCCCTTCTCACTGTTGAAAAACTTCACGGTTCCTTGCATGTGCATGTGCTTTCGTTCGGGTGGACCACGCGATCCACCTCGGTCAGTGACTGTACGGCGCTCGTCCGCGAGATCCGCCGGCACGGGAGACATCCCGTGGCGAGTGTCGGTGCGGTCTCGATCGGGTGGAGGGAGTTCTGCCGGCCCGGCGGCGTCGTTCAGTAGTCGCCGGCCAGGTCTCGCTTGCCCTGCTCGGACGCCGTGGCGGCGTGGTTGAGGATGTTGCGCGCCATGGACGACGTCTGCTCGGCCGAGCGCTCGCGGTAGACGCGGGCCCGAACCGCCCAGACGTCGGCGTTGTCGGGCTCGGCCAGCGCGCAGTACTCGACCAGGTGACATGCCATGCGATGGTCGCCGGTGTCGGCCAGCTCCGATGCTCGAGCGAGCACGGCATCGCACCCGCCGGCGAGGGCCACCCATTCGGCGGCCTGCTGCGCGCGGGGCGCAGGCAGGAGGTTGTCGGGCTCGCCGTCGTGCCAGCCGCCGTAGCGTCGCCAGACGTTGCGAATCAGGAACTGCGGATGGTCGTAGACCGCCTGGAGGTACGGCTGGGTCTGCAGATGGTCGGGCACCCTGACCGAGTGCAGGGCCGTGTCGAGGTTCTTCCCCTGATTCATGATCGCCAGGGTCTGGTCCTCGATGGTGTCGAGCAGCTCGGAGGTGTTCAGCAGGGCGGGCACGATCCGGTCCGCGCCGAAGATCGGGACGCCGTGCCCGGAGAGCATGATCTCGGGTTCCAGCGCCGCCATCTTGCGGAGGCCCGCCGCCCAGTCGCTCAGATAGCGCTGCACCTTCTGCGGGTTGCCGGCGTTCGGGACGGCCCAGATGAACAGATCGCCCGGGGCCAGCAGCTTCTTCTCCGGCACCCAGGTCCAGGCCGCGTCGTCGGTCTCGCCTCGGTCGTGGTAGAGCTCGAACGTCAGGTCGCCTCGGCTGAACGTCATGCGGTCCTTGAACACGACGTCGGGGTCTCGGTAGGTGTCGGGCCAGCTCCAGCCCTCGATGTCGATGCCGAACTGGCGCCGATTGATCGCCGCGTTCCAGCCGGTCGTCTTCTCGTAGCGGCGGAAGTGTGCGGGCACGTTCTCGTGGGCGTACACCGTCGGGCCCGCCCAACCCCGGTCACGGGCCTCGGCCTCGAAGCGGGCGGTGCCGAACACGTGGTCGACGTGATGGTGCGAGTAGACGGCCGCAGCGAGTGGCGTGTCGGGGCGCCAGCTGCGCACCTCGTCGAAGATGCGGTCCGAGTCGAACTTGCCCCCCGTGTCCAACATCACGAGCCCGTCTCCCGTGTCGAGGGCGTTGACGGACGCGATCGACTTCATGGTGAAGACACCGTCGACGATCTCCTCGGCCAGGAACTCGCCGTCGGCGGTCCGCAGCGGTGTGACCGGATGGTGGGTGTGGACCAGGTCGGCCTTGCCGTTCCAGTGCTCGTCTGCGATCTCACGCATGCGACTCATGTGGTTCCCCCTCACGTCGTCGCGCCGACGGTAGCAGCGCCGGAAACGCCGTCCGATCGCCACCAGGCCGGCGGTTGCCCGCCCGGGACTACCGAGGGTTCGGGCGTCGGTAGCCGTAGGGGAGGGCCAGACGGTGCCTGCGCAGGAGGTCGGGGTCGGCGAGGAGCGCCTCGGTCTCCATGTCGACACCGATGCGCGCATCGTCGAGCACCAACGCACGCGGACAGGTGGCCAGTGCGAACGGCAGGTCGTGGGTCACCACGACCTGCGTTTGCGGCAAGGTGGTGAGGAGGTCGGCGAGCTCGTGGCGGCCCACGGGGTCGAGACCCGACGTGGGTTCGTCGAGCACCAGCACCTCCGGTTGCATCGAGAGGACGGTGGCGATGGCGGCCCGGCGTCGCTCGCCGCCGCTGATGTGGTGCGGCGTGGCGTCCGCGAGCTCGGTGGCCGAGACCGCGGCCAGCGCCTGGTCGACCCGCTCGTCGAGCCCCGCCCCCGACAGACCGAGGTTGGCGGGCCCGAAGGCGACGTCCTCGCGGACCGTCTGCATGAACAGCTGGTCGTTCGGGTCCTGGAAGACCAGACCCACGCGGCGTCGGATCTCCCCGAGGGTCCGCGGTTCCACACTGAGGTCGCCGATGGCGATCGTGCCCGACCGCGCGGTGAGCAGCCCGTTCAGGTGCAGCGCCAGCGTGGTCTTGCCCGAGCCGTTGGGCCCCAGGATCGCCACGCGTTCGCCTGCAGCGATCCGGAGATCGAGCCCGTCCAGGACAGCGTGCCGGGCGCCGGGATAGGCGAACTCGAGACCCCGGATCTCGATGGCGGCCGACGCGCTCACGCCAGGCCCACCGCGGTGACGGCGGTCGCGGCGACGAGCGCGGGGGACAGTGCCATGACCCAGTCGCGGGACGCCGGTTGACGTGGCTCGAGATCGGGCATCGTGCCGGTGTAGCCACGGGCTGTCATCGAGGCGTGCACCCGCTCGCCGCGCTCGTACGTGCGGACGAAGAGCGCACCAGCGGAGGATGCGATGGGGCGGGCCTGCCACAGCCATCGAGGGTTGTAGCCCCGGGCGACCATCGCTCGGCGCATCCGAGCGAGCTCGTTCACGATGAGGTCCAGGTATCGGAACATGAACCCGACGATCCCGACGATCACGGCAGGCACACGGAGGCGGGCGAGCCCGGTGAGCAAGTCGGGTATCGGCGTGGTGGCGGTGACGACGATGCTGGCGGTGGCGCCGAGTGCGGCCTTCGCGAGGATGTTGAAGCCGGCCCAGAGGCCGTCGACCGACAGCGCAACGGGACCCAGCTCGACGGTGTCGCCGTCGCCGATGAAGGGCAGAGCGAGCGCAAAGGCGACGAACGGCACGATGGCCGCCAGCCGGCCCAGGATCACCCACACGGACAACCGAGCGAGCGCGATCACCGCAACCAGGACTGCGGCGTGCGCGGCGAACACGCTCACCCATTGCCGTGGCGTCAGGGCAACGACGACGACGAATGCGACGAGTCCGGCCAGCTTCGCCTGGGGAGCCAAGCGGTGAACGAGGCTCGAGCCGTGGACGTGGAGGTGGCGGTGACCGAGCGCTCGACCGCTCATGAAGACGCTGCGGCCGAGTACCGCAGACGCCGTTGAGCCGAGGCGAGTCCCCACCCGACCACCAGCGTCAAGGCCACGCCGGTGGCGCCGGCGACGGCGAGGCTGAGCTCCTCGTTGTCGAGGCCCCGCGTCGCGTAGTCGGCGAAGAGGCTGTCGGCGAAGGCGTGCTCCTCTGCGCTGTCCTCGAACCCCTCGTCGATGGCCACTCGCTCGAGTCCGTCGGGGTCACCGGCGGCGAACTGGCTGATCACGACGGCGACGAAGACGGCGACGAGTACGCCACCGATGGCGAACTCTCGGGCACCGACCCGCGGGCGCTCCCCGGTGGTCGCCGGTCCGAGGTCGGCAGCGCCGGCGACCAGGTCGGGGCGTGCGGCCAGGACGGCGGCCACCACCAGTCCGGTGATCAGACCCTCGCCGATACCGATCAGCACGTGGACGCCCACCATGGCGCCGAACACGGTGTCGAAGGGCACCGGTGCCGTGGCTCCGAACAGCCACTGCAGGGAGAACATCATCGCGGAGAGCACCACGGACACTCCGGCAGCCAGGCCACTGGCGCTCACGACGCCGCTGCTGTTCGCAGGCAGGACGCGGCGCAGCCAGCGGAACACGGCCCACCCGCCGAACGCCGGCACGATGGCCATGTTGAGGGTGTTGTAGCCGATCGCGGTCAAGCCGCCGTCGGCGAACACCAGCGCCTGGACGACGACCACGATGGCGACCACGAGCGACCCCACGTACGGGCCGAGGAGGATGGCAGCGAGCGCGCCACCGAGCAGGTGGCCCGTGGTGCCGGACGCGACCGGGAAGTTGACCATCTGCGCGGCGAAGATGAACGCGGCACAGACGCCGGCCAGTGGGATCTGCTTGTCGCCGAGTTCGCGGCCGCTCGCCCGAAGGGCCTGGCCCACCACCAGCGCGGCGATGACGAATGTGACAGCGGCGACCCAGGGTTCCAGAAAGCCGTCAGGGGCGTGCATCCCGAAGATCAACGAAGGGTCCTCTCGGTTCGGACGGGCGTCCGCGGCACCGTACGACGCCGCCGATCACTACTGCAAGTGATTCGCAATAGGAACGGATGCAGCGCCCGGGCCTACGCTGAGGCCGTGGATCTGGAGGTCGCCCTGCGAGCCCACGGCTGTCGTGTCACCCACCCTCGGCGGGTGGTCTGGGACGTCCTGGCGGAGGCCGGCCGGCACCTCAGTGCCCAGGCCATCACCAGTCGAGTGCACGACGTCGACCCCTCCATCAACGAGTCGTCGGTGTATCGAACGCTCACGTTGTTCGCCGATGTGGGACTGGTGCGGGAGTCCCGGCTCGACGAGGCCGCCACGTGGGAACCGTTCCATGACGATGCGGCGATCCACCTCATGTGCGCCGGGTGCGGCGAAGTGACCCATCACCAGACGAAGCTGGTTCCCCAGCTGCGGCGGGCCCTCGAACAGCACACCGACTTCACGCCTGAGGAGATCGACGTCCGGGTCTCCGGTCGGTGCGGGCAGTGCGGCGGGAGCGCCTCAGCGGCCCCGTCCGACTGATCGTTCGCCGGAGACTACGCTCGCCGGGTTCCGACGGCTCGAGGAGTTCCCGCGATGAATGAAGCAGTGTTCGTTTCCTACGCCCGCACCGGCATGGCCAAGGCCGCCCGCGGCGGCTTCAACATGACCCCGGCGATGTCGATGGCGGCCCACGCCATCAGCAACGCGGTCGACAAGGCCGGTGTCGAGCCCGAAGCCGTCGAAGACGTCGCCCTCGGCAACGGCGCGCACGGCGCCGGCAACCTCGGTCGCCTGTCGAGCCTGCTCGCCGGGCTGCCCGTGACCACCGGTGGCAACACCATCCAGCGCCACTGCTCGTCGGGCCTGAACTCGATCGCCGTCGCCGCCAACTACATCAAGGCCGACGGCGCCGACGTGGTGGTCGCGGGCGGCGTCGAGTCCATCTCGATCCCGAGCCCCGGCTTCGGCGGCTCCGCCAACATGGACCCGCGCCTCCAGGAGGAGTACCCGGCGATCTACATGGCGATGATCGAGACCGCGGACATCGTGGCCGAGCGGTACAACGTCTCCCGCGAGTACCAGGACGAGTACAGCTACGAGTCGCAGATGCGCATGGCCCGCGCCCAGGAGAACGGGCTCTTCGAGGACGAGATCGTCCCCATGGACACCAAGATGAAGCTGGTCGACAAGGAGACGAAGGAAGAGACCATCGTCGACTACACGGTCGATCGCGACGAGTGCAATCGGCCGAGCACCACCCTCGAAGGCCTGGCGAAGCTCCAGCCGGTCCGCGGTGAGGGCAACTACATCACCGCCGGCAACGCCAGCCAGCTCTCCGACGGTGCGGCCGCTGTGGTCATGATGTCGGACACCGAGGCGGCCAAGCGCGACATCGAACCCATGGGTGCGTTCAAGGGCTGGGCCGTCGCCGGCTGCGAGCCCGACGAGATGGGCATCGGCCCGGTGTACGCCGTGCCGAAGCTGCTGGCTCGCCACGGCCTCACCGTCGACGACATCGACCTGTGGGAGCTCAACGAGGCCTTCGCGAGCCAGTGTCTGTACAGCCGCGACACCCTTGGCATCGATCCCGAGAAGTACAACGTCAACGGCGGTTCGATCGCGATCGGGCACCCCTTCGGCATGACCGGGACCCGCTGCGCCGGTCACCTCCTCCAGGAGGGCAAGCGTCGCGGTGCCAAGTGGGGCGTTGTCACGATGTGCATCGGTGGCGGCCAGGGAGCTGCCGGCCTGATCGAGGTCTACTGACCAGCGCTCGGGCGCGACGTCGGCCGACCAGTTCCACCACACGCGGTCGGCGTCACCCGGCGGCCTCGATCAACCGAGAGATCGCGGTCATGTAGCGCCGGGCGTCCACGAACAGCAGATCGTTGTGGCCGGCGCCCTCGACCAGCTCGAGGGTCGTCTCGCTTCCGGTGAGGAGCTCGGCGGTGGCCAGGGCGGTGTCGACCGGGACCAGATCGTCGGCGAGTCCGTGGATGAGCAGCGTCGGTATGGCGATCGTCGCCAGCTTCGCCGCGTGGTCGGTGACCAGGCGATCGAGGTCGTCGGTGGGCTGGAGGCCGAGGCGGCCCACGAAGCGGGCGATGTTCCCTGCACCGCTCTCGAGGATCAGTCCGCTGTAGCCGGGCACGCGAGCGGCGACCTCCAGTGCCGGGTTCGCCCCGAGGCTGCGTCCCATCACGACTCGGGGGCCGTCGAAGCCGTCGGCATCGAGCAGCTCGAGCGCCCGACGACCGCACGACTCGCCGTCGGCGACCAGGTGTTCGATCGTTGGCGTACCGTTGCTCCGCCCGTAGCCGCGGAACTCGAACACGAAGAGGTTGGCCCCGATCGAGTGGTACAGCGGCGCGATCCCATCGTGGTCGCCGATGACCTCGCCGTTGCCGTGGAAGTACACGACGGTCGGGCCGTGGGGGTCGACGTCGTAGCGTCGGCCGGCGATGGTCACGCCCGGCTCGACCTCGACGAGATGGTCGGTCGCGCCCTCTGGTGTCTGCGACGGGTCGGGACGGGGGAAGAAGACCTGGGCGCTCAGCCCACCCTGGTCGAGCAACGCGTAGTCGGGTCTGGCGGTCACGTCCGGAGACTACTGGCAGAGCGGCCACGCCCATTTCGACTCGTTGCCGTAGTCAATGAGAGTGGTCACAACCGAGGTGTCTCTCCGATGCGTTGCGAACCATCAACGCTGCCTCAAGAGCGCGCGAGATCGGGAACGTCTCCCGCCGATGCCCGGGTTCGGCGACGCGCACGGTCGTCGAGGAAGTCCTGGCAGCCTGCGGCTGTTCAAGCGAAAGCGAGGGAGTGCTCGTCCTCCTGTTGAGACCGCTCCATGCCATGGCCACATTTGAGCGTCGGCTAGGGTCTCGATAGGGCAGCCGATGGTCTCATGATCCGAGTCGAAAGGCCGGATCATGACAACTCTCCCCCCGCCACCCGTGAACGCCGAGACGCCGCGACCGCTGACCGACCGGACGTGCCGACGTCTCGGCGGTCGACGCCTGTGGTTCTACCTCTTCGTCCTCACCGTCTGGATCGCGCTCCTCGCTCGATTCGCAGGCGTCCTCGGACGCCTCGTGGCGGCCGGCGATGGGGCGTTGGAGACGGTCCTGTTCGCCTACTTCGCCGTCTTCGTGTGCCTTGCGTGGCTCTATGGCGTCTACAACATCGCGGTCGTGGTGTTCGCACGTCTGACCGCCCGCCTGGACCGGCACCGAGACCCTGAAGCCGCTACCGCACACGAACTGCCCGATGTCGCCGTGCTGTATACGACCTGCAACGACTTCTCGGAGGCGGCGGCCGCGACATGTGTCGAGCAGGATTATCCGAACTTCCGGGTCTACCTGCTCGACGACAGCAGCAGCATGGAGGCTCGGCGGCAGGTGGATGCGTTCGCCCGCCGACATCGTGACCGTGTCGCGGTGATCAGGCGTCCGGATCGCGAGGGGTTCAAGGCCGGGAACCTCAATCATGCACTTGAGTCGGTGGTCGACGACCCCTACTTCGTGGTCGTCGATGCCGACGAGCGGCTTCCCTCGGACTTCCTCAGTCGGCTCGTTCCGCGCATGACAGCCGACCCGTCGGTCGGCTTCATCCAGGCGAACCACGAATGTCTCGCTGAGGGCGGTCTCCTCCAGCGCGACATGCATGTCGGCGTGAATGTGCACTGGAAGTGGTATCAGCCCCTCCGGAACCGCTTCGGATTCGTGATGTTTCTCGGTCACGGGGCGATCATCCGCCGAGACGCCTGGGTTGCGGCGGGTGGGTTCCCGCACATTGTGAGCGAGGACTTGGCGTTCGCGATCGAGGCGCGAGAGGCAGGTTTCCAGGGCCGGTTCGCTGAGGACGTGGTGTGCTACGAGGAGTTCCCCGCGACGGTTCGGGACTTCCGCCGCCGGCACGTGAAGTGGAGTCGTGGTACGAGCGAGTTCCTTCATCACTACGCCGGCCGACTCGTCCGCAGTCGCCGCATGAGTACCGCCGAGAAGCTCGACATCCTTTTCCCGACGCTCAATCTGCCGCTGACGCTGTTCTTCTTCATGTTCATGATCATCACAGGCATCGCGTTGCCCCTCTTCAGCGGCGAGGTGGACGTCTTGACTGCGCAGACCGGCTTGGGAGCGGTGAACATCCCGATCTTCCGTCTGCCGGAGGCGTTCGACACGTTGCACCGGCTCGACCTCTATCTGGTCACCGTCGCGACGATCGCGTCGCCCGTGCTGTCGTTCGTGTTCGCGCTCTGGCGGCAGCCCGTTCGCCTCGTCGCCTTCCTGGTCAATTCCACTGCGCTGTACTCGACGCTGGCGCCGCTCACCGCCCTGGCGGTCATGGGCTACGTGTTCACCAGGCGGGCAACGTTCATCGTGACCGGAGACCGCGAGCATGCCGGCGCCGTGCCGGCCGGATCTCGACCGTTCTGGCAGACGACGGACCCGGACGACCCCAAGGTGAGGCGAGCGGAGGCCGGCATCGCGATGGTGTTCGTCGTTGGTGCCGTCTTCACGCTGCAGATCGCGTTGGTCGGTCTCGGCATCGGCTACCTGCTCATGGTCCACATGCATCAGGTCGACTGGGGCAGCAGGTCTGTCCGGTCGCTCGCAGTGGCCCCCTCGGCCGGCATCGCCGCCAGCACGATCGTTGGTGCGGGGAGCTTGGTGGGACTCCAACCGGTGGTGTTCGGGCTGGCGATGTTCCATTTCTGACCCGGAGCGTGCGAGGTCTGGTGCAGGGATTGAGGTCGGTCGCATGTCCAGAACTCGTCGTCGCTCGAACCACCAACCCGCACGGCAGCGACGACCGCCCGGTGCCGTTCGACGCCCGGTTCTGGGAGCTGCTGGCCGCTGGTTAGACGGGCTCCGCAACGTCGGCCCGCGGGCAGCGGCTATGCGGCGACGCCTGACAGTCGGTCGAGGACGCCGAGGGCGACGTCCTGGCGGTCGCGGTCGGTGAGGTGAGCAGGCGTCGACTTGGTCAGCGGCCCGGTCATCTTCTTGGGGCGGGACGTGTAGGTGGCGCCGTTCTCGTACGGGCCACCGTTGCCCTCGAGGACGTCGATGTAGCGACCGGCCCCTTTCTCGATCGGCTGGTCCATACCGACGAAGCGACCCACCCGCCGCATCATGGCGATCATGATCTTGAAGGCACCGGTCGTGTGGCGCGCCGCGTTCGTGCCCATGTTGGCGCCCGGTGACACGGTGATGAAACGGATGGCGCCGGGGTGGCGGCGGGCCATCGCTGCCGACCACCATGCCGAGAACGCCTTGGTGGAGGAGTACTGGCGGTTCCCGTCGTACTTCAGATCGGTGTCGGCCCGAGCGAACCGCTCCATGGCCTCCGCCGGGGTCGGGCCGAAGTCGGACGGCTCGCCCTTGACGAAGTCGTACACGCCCATGCCCATGGCCTTGGGCAGGTCGTCGTTGGCGGCCTCGGAGCCCACCAGGACGACCACGCCGCCGTCGTTGACGAGGCCCGCGTCGAGCAGCGCCTCGGTGATGATGTGGTGGCCAATGAGCGAAGACGCGAACGCCATCTCGATGCCGTCGCTGGTGTGGTCGAGCGACGCGGGGACCATGCCGGCATTGAGCAACACGGAGTCGAAGCTGACGCCGCGTTGTGCCAGCTCGGCCGCCGCGGACCGTGAGGAGCCGATCTCGGCAACATCGACGACCAGGGTGGAGAAGGGATCCCGGCCGGTCGCCTCCACCAGGGCGGCCCGGGCGTCGTCGGCCTTCTGTTGGGTGCGGGTGGCGAGCACGATCGACTCGTAGCCGAGCTCGGCCAGCTGGCGGGCGGCCTCGAAGCCCAGGCCGGAGTTGGCGCCGGTCACGAGGGCAGAGCGGGCGGTGGTGGGAGAGGAGGTCACGGCAGTCGTCCTTTGTGGAATGTACGTTCCCAAAATAGCGATGACGGCGGACGGTGCCCATCCCCCGAACGGGGGATACCCACTCCACTGCGTCAGCGGGTGTGACCGAGGGGCTGCCTTCGGGGCTCAGCGCTAGATTGCGGCAACTTCCGCAGCGCCAACGAATGGACAGGGCAGTGTCACAGACCACCGTCGGATTCATCGGACTGGGGGCCATGGGGGAACCGATGGCAGCCAACCTCCTGCGCGCCGGGATCGACGTGGTCAGCTGCGCGAATCGGAGCCGAGACGCCATCGAGCGACTGATCGGAGCCGGACTCCGAGAGGTCGATGGGCCCGCCGCCGTCGGAGCGCAGGCCGATGTGGTGATGACGGTCGTGTGGGACGAGGCGCAGAACGATCGAGTGCTTCGTGGTCCCGATGGGGCGATGGCGGCGATGCGGCCCGGCGGCGTGGTGATCGTGATGAGCACGGTCTCGCCGACCTACTGCAAGGAACTCGCCGCCGAAGCGGCGTCGATCGAACTGACGGTCCTCGACTGCCCGGTCAGCGGGATGGTCCAGGGCGCCGTCGACGGAACGTTGACCCTGATGATCGGTGGCGAGATCGACGCCGTCGAGCGGTGCCGCGCCGTCCTCGAGCCGATGGGGACGGTGTCGCACTGTGGTCCGATCGGGACCGGGCAGGTCATGAAGCTGGGGAACAACGCCATGGCCATCGGCACCTTCGGGTTGCTGATGGAGGTCCGCGACATGGTGGCGTCACAAGGCATGTCGCTCGAGACGTTCATGGAGTTCCTGAACCGGTCGACCGGCCGCAGCCTGGTTTCCGAGACCTGGCCCATGCCCAGCAAGCGGATCACCTTCACCGGGATGCCCGTCAAGGACATGCGGCGCTGCCTGGAGGCGGGTGCCGACGTCGGAGTCGAGATGCCGATGCTGGAACGGTTGCTCGAGGCCGGCGCAAACGACCACGAAGGGCCGTCCTCGGACGTTCGATGACTGACCACATCGAGCTCCGAAGCGACAACGCTGCCGGGGTGGCGCCGCAGATCCTCGAAGCCGTGGCCCGCGCCAACGCCGGCTCCGCCCTCGCCTATGGCGGCGATCCACTGACCGAGGAGCTCGAAGGCCTGGTGCGCTCGGTCTTCGAACACGACGGTGCGCGGGTGTTCCCGGTGACGAGCGGCACGGCCGCCAACGCCCTCGCGCTGACCGCCATGTGCCCTCCGTGGGGCGCTGTCTTGTGTCACCACACGGCACACATCCTCAACAGCGAAGGGGGAGCGACGTCGATGCTCGGTGGCGGCGCGGTGCTCCGTGGCGTGGATGGTGCCGACTTTCGCGTCCAGCCCCACGCGCTGTCGGCGGCGTTGGAGGGTGTGCGCTGGGGCGACCCGCACCAGTCCCAGCCCGCGGTGTTGTCGCTCACGTCACCCACCGACATGGGAACCGTGTACCCCGTCGCCGACGTCGCCGAGCTCGCATCGATCGCGGCCGAGCACGGCCTGCGGACCCATCTCGACGGCGCGCGGGTGGCCAATGCGCTGGTAGCGCTCGGGTGCAGCCCGGCGGACCTGACGTGGCGAGCCGGGGTGGATGCGCTCTCGCTCGGTTGCACGAAGAACGGCGCGTTGTCCGCCGAGGCCATCGTCGTCTTCGACGACGCCGTGGCCGACGAGTTGGTCTACCGGACCAAACGATCGGGCCACGTGACCTCCAAGATGCGGTTCCAGTCCGCGCAGATCATCGCTCACCTCACCGACGGCCTGTGGCTACGGCTCGCAGCGCACGCCAACGCCCGGATGGCCGAGTTGGCGGCGGGTCTCGAGGAGATGGGCGTGCGCTTCTTGAATCGACCGGACGTCAACATGGCGTTCGTCGACGTCGGAGCGTCGGCCGCGGCCGCGATGGCGCAAGACGGCATGCAGTTCTACGGCGACGCGGGCTCGATCCGGCTGGTGACCAGTTGGCAGACCACCGAGGGCGAGGTCCAGCGAGCGCTCGAGATCGTCGAGCGGGCCCTGGCCGCCGAGGAGGGGCGCCAGGACGTCAGTCCGGCAGGGCTGCCGTGACCACGATCTCGACGAGAAGGCCCGATCGGGCCATGTGGGCCTCGACACAGGCGCGAGCCGGCGCGTGGCCGTCGGGCACCCAGGCGTTCCACACCTCGTTCATGAGCGCGAAGTGGTTGTCGATGTCGCGCAGGTAGATCGTGGCGGCCAGCAGGCGCTCGCGGTCCGTGCCCGCTTCGGCCAGGAGGGCATCGACCCGCTCCAGCGTCGAGCGGGTCTGCTCCTGGATGTCGGCCGCAGGGTCCTCGGCGACCTGACCGGAGAGATACACCACGCCGTTGTGCGTCACGATCTTGCTTGCTCGTTCGGTGATGTGGGTGCGTGAGATGGGCATGGTCGGAGGCTAGGCGAGCGGCCCTGGCGTAGTGTCCGACGCATGGACGTTCCTGCATCATTCGATCTGACTGGACAGGTGGCCGTGGTCACCGGCGGCGGCACCGGCATCGGCGAGGGCATCGCCAAGGCCTACGCCGGCGCGGGCGCAAAGGTGGTGGTCGCCGCTCGGCGCACCGAGCCCATCGAGCGGGTCGCTGCTGACATCGTGGCCGCCGGCGGTCAGGCGATCGCGGTGCAGACCGACGTGACCGACACCGCGCAGCTCGAGGCGCTCGCCGACGCTGCCGTCGACACGTACGGCTCGTTGTCGATCTGGGCCAACAACGCGGGCGGGTCGCCGCACCGGGCGCCGCTGACCGAACTGGGTCGAGACGGCTGGGATCTGTGCTTCGATCTGAATGTGACCGCGCTCTGGCAGGCCTCGGTCATCGCCGCCGACCGCATGGACGATGGCTCGATCCTCAACATCTCGTCGGGCGCCTCCCACCGCGGTGTCCCGGGCAGTGGGCACTATGCGGCGGCCAAGGCCGCCGTGAACTCGCTCACCAAGACGTTCGCACTCGAGCTCGCCCCTCGGGTTCGCGTGAACTGCATCTGCCCGGGCTGGATCGAGACCGACATCATGATGACGGCCATGAACTTCACCCAGGACGACCTCCCGAAGGTCGCCAAGAACATCCCGATGCGCAAGATGGGCGAGCCCATGGACGTCGGGATGGCCGCCCTCTACTTCGCGTCGCCGGCCGCCGCCTGGGTCACCGGGCAGATCATCGACATCTCCGGCGGCCCGGTGGTGTGAGCGGCCCGCTTGTCGACGAGCCCTGGGGCGCGGTCGGCGACGCCATCGCCTTCGCCGGCTCCTGCATCACCGGAGACCCCGACCCCCTCAATCCGGCCGAACTGACCGACGGCACCCAGTACGTCATGCGCATCGTGCAGGCGGTTGCCGAGACGTCGACGGTGCCGCTCGACTTCGACCGGCCTTCGTTCCTCACGATGCGGGAGTCGGTCCGCCACCTCGGCGCCGCCGGACCCGACATCGACTACGACGTCGCCGTGGTCGTCCCAGGCCGTCGATACCGGATCACCGGCCAGCGCGGCGGCGCCGCGTACGTGGGCATCGTCGTCTACGGCGCCGGCGGTGCAGCTGGGGCCAGCACGATCCTCGGCGCGGTTGACGTCGACGAGCTCGTCGACGCAGACGGAAGGTTCGTGTTCGAGGTCGATCACCCGGAGGCCGCCCGCGTGATCGTGCGGCAGTACTTTCACGATCGTGCGACCCAAGCCGCCGGGACGTGGCAGATCGACTCGCCCGAGCCGGCGCAGGGCGCTGCTGCTGCGGCGCCGTCACCGCAGATGGCGGCTCTCCGCATTACGAATGCCGCCGAGACCATCAGGTGGAACGCACAGCTGAATCGGCTCTGGACACCCGAGCGGCGAGCGCACCCGAACGAGTTCGTCAGGCTCGCCGCAGACGAGATCGTGGCTGCGGTGCCCAACCCTGATGTCACCTACTCCTTCGCCTGGTGGCGCATCGCCGACGACGAGGCGCTCGTCATCGACGTCGATCCACCGCCGGCTCGCTACTGGGCGATCCAGCTCTGCGACCGCTGGTTCCAGAGCTACCCGCAGCGGCGGACCAACCTCAACGACCAGCAGGTCACGTGCGAGAGCGACGGCTCCGTGCGGTGCGTGATCGCAGCACGCGACCCAGGCGTCGGCAACTGGCTCGACAGCGGCGGCCACTCGACCGGTGTCGTCTTCTTCCGCTGGCTGCACGCAGAGCCGGCATCGCTCCCCACAGCCGAGGTCGTGGCCCTCGACCAGCCCGGCTGAGCGTGGCGCCCGTCCGCCCCGGTTGCTCTTGCGGGTTGCTCTCCCCGGCTTCGCATGTACGGCGTAAGCTCGCGCGACCGACCTGAGTGGGGGAGAGGAGCAGGCCATGACCGACCTCCAGACCGAACGAGACGAGTGGCTCGCCAGGCGCGAGTACCGGAGCCCCGAAGTCGAACAGGCGCGGTTCGCGGGCGAGGTCCCGGCGGCCGACGAGCTCAGCCTCAGCGAGATCAACCCGTTCAACGCGCACCTCTTCCGCGAGAACCGATGGCAGGACCACTTCGCGCGCCTCCGCCGCGAAGATCCGGTGCACTTCAACGAGCTCGGGTCTGCCGGCCGCTACTGGTCGGTCACCAAGTGGGACGACGTTCGCACCGTCGACGGCGACTGGAAGACGTTCTCCTCGGCCGAGGGCATCACCCTGGCGCCGAAGGTGGGCACCCTCCTGCCCGAGGAGGTCTCGTCGACCTTCAACGCGTTCATCGCCATGGATCCGCCCGACCAGACCGAGCAGCGCAAGACGGTACGCGGCATCTCGGCGCCCAGCAGCCTCAAGAACCTCGACGGCCTCATCCGCGAGCGCACGGTGTCGGTGCTCGATTCGCTCCCCGAGGGCGAGACCTTCGACTGGGTCGACACCGTGTCGGTGGAGCTCACCACGCTCATGCTCGCGACCCTGTTCGACTTCCCGTTGGAGGATCGACGCAAGCTCACCCGTTGGTCCGACATCGTGACCGCCATCCCCGAGCCCGGCGGTCTCGTCGAGTCCCGCGAACAGCGCCAGGCCGAGCTGCTCGAGTGCGTCGAGTACTTCGGGCACCTCTGGGTCGAGCGACGCGCCAACCCGGGCCACGATCTGGTCTCGATGCTGGCCCACGGTGAGGCCACCAAGGACATGTCGGCGGCCGATCATCTCGGCAATCTCATCCTGCTGATCGTCGGCGGCAACGACACCACCCGGAACACCATGTCGGGGAGCGTCTACTCGCTGAACACGTTCCCCGATCAGTACGACAAGCTGATCGCCGATCCCGGCCTCATCGCCAATCTGGTCCCCGAGGTCATTCGCTGGCAGACACCGCTGTCGTACATGCGCCGCACCGCCAACCACGACACCGAACTGGGCGGCAAGGAGATCAAGAAGAACGACCAGGTCCTCATGTGGTACGTGTCGGCCAACCGCGACGAGGACGTCTTCGGCGACAACGCCGACGACCTCGACCTCGAACGCCACAACGCCGACCGGCACCTGTCGTTCGGCTACGGCGTCCACTTCTGCATGGGCAGCCGGCTCGCCGAGCTCCAGCTCCGCATCCTGTGGGAGGAAGCGCTGGCCCGATTCGAGAGGATCGAGCTCCAGGACGAGCCCGAGCGCACCTTCTCGTCCTTCGTGAAGGGCTACACCCACCTGCCGGTGCAGGTGAAGCGCAAGTAGCGGCGTGGCGGGTGGTCCCCGCCGCCCGCCGCGGGCGCTACCGTGCCCACCGCACTCGACATGGGGGTTCCATCATGAAGCTCGACGACCTGTTCTCCGTCGCCGGCAAGCGCGTCCTGGTCACCGGCGGCAGCCGTGGCATCGGCGAGATGATCGCCGCCGGCTTCGTCGCCAACGGCGCCAAGGTCTACATCAGCTCCCGCAAGGCCGAGGCGTGCGACGCCACCGCCGAGCGCCTCAGCATCGAGTTCGGCGGCGAGTGCCACTCGCTTCCGGCCGACCTGTCGGGCCTGCCCGGTGTGGAGGCGCTGGCCGGCGCGCTCGGGGAGCGCGAGGACGGCTTGGACGTCCTGATCAACAACGCCGGCGTGTCGTGGGGCGCGCCGCTCGAGGAGTTCCCGGAGAAGGGCTGGGACAAGGTGATGGACACCAATGTCAAGGGTCCCTTCTTCCTGATCCAGAAGCTCCTGCCGATGCTGGAGGCCGCGGGAACCGCCGCCTCCCCGTCGCGCATCGTCAACATCGGGTCGATCGACGGGCTGCGACCGCCCGTGTTCGAGACGTTCTCCTATGGCCCGTCGAAGGCCGCCATCCACGCCCTCACGCGTCAGCTCGGCGTGCAGTTGGCCCCGCGCCACGTCCTGGTGAACGCGATCGCCCCGGGGCCGTTCCCGACGTGGATGCTCAGCACCGGCGTCGGCGGCGGCGGCGACGTGGAGAACACCGACTGGGACGCCGTGGCCTCCCGCAATCCCACGGGCCGCGTCGGCACACCCCAGGACATCGCAGGCCTGGCGATCTACCTCAGCTCTCGTGCCGGCGAGTTCACCATCGGCGAGACCATCACCTGCGACGGTGGCTCCGCCTGGACCTGAGGTTCACCCGACCGCGGCGACCGCGGGGCGGGTCGTCACCAGGTCCTGACAGAGCAGACCGGCGTCGCGGTGGCGATGCATGTCGTGGTAGTCGGGATGGTTCAACGTCTGGATGAACGCGGCGCGGTTCGGAAAGTGCATCACCAGGACGGCATCCCAGTCGCCGTTGCCGATGAAGTAGCGCTCGGCCTCGCCGTAGAGCAGGCAGGTGGCGCCGACCTCGTCGGCAGCCACCGCGAAGGCGTCGACATAGCGGCGGTACGCGACCGATCCCGCTTCCTCCACGCCGTGTTCGGGCTCGTCGGGTCCGTACTCGGACTTCACCCGGAACTTGAGCAGGTTCACCTGCGTGATCGGCCCGTCGTGGGGGTCGTCACGAAAGGCGCGGAACTGGTCGGCGGTCGGCTGGAACGCAGGCATCGGATGGCTCTCTCGGTCGTCGGCCGGCAGATCATGCCATTCGAGCGCCCGACGATGCCGATGTCGCTCGAGCCCGGCGCTGGTGGACTGCCGTAACCCGCTAGCTCAGCGCAGCGACGACGTCCGCGGGGGCCTGGACGAGCTCGATGAGGACGCCCTCGCCCGACAATGGGAACTCGTCGTTGCCCTTGGGGTGCACGAAGACGATGTCGTGGCCCGCGGCGCCGGGTCGGATGCCGCCGGGGGTGAACCGCATGCCCTGTTCGGTCAGCCAGTCGACCGCCGCCGGCAGGTCGTCCACCCACAGCCCGATGTGGTTGAGCGACGGATCGTGCACCTTCGGGCGGGCCTCGGGGTCGAGCGGCTGCATCAGATCGATCTCGACGGCGTGGGGTCCCTCACCCAGCCGGAGGATGTCCTCGCTCACGTTCTCGGACTCGCTGGTGTAGTCGCCGACCTTCGTCGACGCCAAGGGTGTCGACCCACAGACCTCGGAGCGCGCCGAGATCGAGGCCTCCGATCGCGATCTGCTGGAGTCCGAGCACCTTGAACGGTCGATCGGTCATCATGTGCCCTTTCCGGATTCGGCGGCTTCGCGTGGCGCGGTCACCATAGCCCTGGTGCTCGCCTGCCGGTCGCTCAGGTCAACGACGGACGGCGGTCCGCCCACGGCATCGCCGCCTCGAACTGCGCAGCGAGACGGAGCAGGAGATCCTCCCGGCCCATGCCGGCGACCAGCTGCACCCCGACGGGCAGCCCGGCTGACGTCTGCGCGAGCGGGAGCGAGATCGCCGGCTGGCCGGTGGCGTTGAAGGGCAGGGTGAAGGCCCCGATGAGCGCGTGGGTGCGTCCCG
>CBDHFJ010000105.1:0-234765 GCA_965262315.1 Acidimicrobiales bacterium | reverse complement strand
ATCGTCACGGTGCTGATCGACGTGAACCGGTGGCGGGGGCTCGGCCACGCAGGCCTGGCGATCGCCATGGCCGGCGGACTGAGCCTCGTCGTGCTCACCGTCGGCGACTCGGTGCTGCGGTCTGCCACGGAGAACCTCGCCGCGGCGGATGCGATCGACGCGAGCTGGGCCATCTTCGTCGCCGACCTCACCCCGTGGGCGTGGACATTGATCGTCTTCGGCGGCCTGGTCTGTGCGATCTCGTGGTCACTGCTGCGGGTGGGTGAGCTGGTCACGCCGCTCGAGCGCATCCGCGACCTGGCCCTCAACCGACCCGAGACACCGCTCGCGCAGGGCGTACGGGCAGCGATCGGGTTGGTGCTGGCGATCTGGCTGATCTTCGACCCGGTGAGCCTCATCACGCTCGCCGGCGTGCTCGGCGGCATCATGCTCGGCATCGCGTCCGCGCGGGAGCTCTTGCGCGTGACCGGTCTCGAGGCCCGACTCGGAGCGATGCAGGTGGCGCAGGCGAACGCCGCGCCGAGCGGGCGAACCGTCGCCGCTCTCGCCGGGGCGGTCGCCGTCGGGCTGTTCGTGCTCGCCGCAGTTGCGACGGCGGTGCTCACCGGCAACGACCCCGCGGAGGCGGTGGGCGATGACCTCGGCTGCAACGGCCACGTCGAGCTCTGTCCTCGAAGGCTCGACCAGGTCGCCATGGCGGCGACGCACAACTCGATGTCGGCGGCAGAGGACAACTTCCTGCTGGCCAATCACACCCGGGGCATCCAGGCGCAGCTCGACGCCGGCTACCGAGGTCTGCTGATCGACACGTGGTACGGCCAGGCTGGCGCCAGCGGTCCGGTGGTGACCCGGGACCCCAGCGGCGACGAGATGGATCCCGAGGCGATCGAAGCCGCCGAGCGGATCCGGTCGCGTGTCACCGGCGAGGGTGCCGAGGAAGCGGTGTACCTCTGTCATGGGTTCTGCGAGATCGGCGCGTTGGATGCCGTCGAGGAGCTGGCAGGCGTCCGATCGTGGCTCGACGCCAACCCTCGCGAGGTGCTGGTGATCTTCGTGCAGGACGCGACCGCACCCGAGGACACGGCAGCGGTCTTCGAGGAGTCGGGTCTGGCGGAGCTGGCCATCACGGTCGAGGTGGGCGCCACCCTCCCGACGCTGGACGAGATGATCGCCCAGGGCCGGCGCATCTTCGTGATGGCCGAGGAGGACGGTGGCGACGTCCCGTGGCTCCACGACGGGTTCACGTTCACCCAGGAGACACCGTTCAGCTTCGCGAGCGTCGACGACTTCTCGTGTGCACCGAACCGGGGGCTCGACGAGAGCCCGCTGTTCCAGGTGAACCACTTCATCACACCCGCCCTGGGGCGCAACGGGTCGATCAACGACCTCGACGTGTTGCTGCCGCGACTGCAGCAGTGTCGGGAGGAGCGCGGGCTGCTCCCCAACCTCGTGTCGATCGACTTCTGGGAGCAGGGCGACACGCTCGAGGCCGTCGACATCCTCAACGGCCTCGACTGAGCGCGTCGATCAGCTCACGAGCGGGCGACCCATGCGGCGACGCACCAGGTTGCGCAACGGCGTGCGCACGGCCTCGAGGGCCAGGTAGAACGCCGGGAACGCGATCAGCACCATGAGGGTGGAGCTGAGCAGTCCGCCCATGAGGGTGAAGCCCAGGGACTCCCAGAACGGATCGGCCAGCGACAGCGGCAACAGGCCGACGACCGTGGTGATCGTGGTCGCAACCAGCGGCCGGAAGCGGTTCTCCACCGCGGTGGAGATGGCCTCGCCCGCCGTCGCTCCCGTGCGCCGCGCCTGGTTGGCGGCGTCGACCAGCAGGATCGTGTTGTTGACCGCCACGCCGATCAGTGCGATGAAGCCGACGACCGCCAGGAAGCTGAGCGGGTTGTCGGTGACCGTCAGCGCCGAGAACACGCCGAGGAAGCTGAACGGGATGGCCAGGAAGATCAGGGCCGACTGGGCCAGCGATCGGAACTGGAAGGTCAGCAGGAGCAGCATGAGCACCAGCGCCACCATGCCTGCGACGCCCAGGGCGGCGAAGTCGTCCTGGTTGTCCGACTCGAGACCGAAGTCGAACGCCAGCGCGTCCGCCGGCAGGCCACGGTCGGCGAGCGAATCACCGAACGTGGCGAGCACCTCGTCCTCGGTGCTGTTCAGCACACCCGAGATGCCGTTGTCGACATCGAACTTGGCGCGGACCTCGATGATCCGGTCGCCGTCGATGCGGGCGACCTCACCGTCGGTCGACACCAACGTGTCGATGACGGTGACGGTCTCGCTGCCCGAGGCGAGCTCGCGACCGAGGAGGTCGTCGCGGATCTCCTCGGCCAGCTGTTGTCCCGCGGCGACGTTGGACGCGTCGACGCTGATCTGGACGGCGAATGGGAAGTCGAGCACGGGCGGGCCGTTCTCGAGCTGGTTGACCGTGACCCGAGCACCCTCGATGTCGGCGACACCATCCTCGATGCGTTCGACGAAGGTCGGGGCCTTGATCGAGCGGCTGCCGATCGGGGTGAGGTCGATGAACGTCTCGATCAGTCGCTCGTTGCCGCGAACGTGTTGCGCCCGGTCGAGCTCGGCGCCGAGGACGTCCACCACGACGGCGTCGATCTCGTCGGAGCGCTCCTGCGCTTCCTCGATGGTCGTACCCGGCTCGAACTCGGCCACCACGGTGAGGCCGACGGCGTCCTTGCCCGACGGGAAGATGCTGAAACCCAGCCCGCCGGCGAGGTTGAGGCCGATCATCACCGAGGCCATGCCGATGCCGGCGAGACCAAGGCCGGCCACGCGACCGCGCCAACCGTTGCCGCTCGGGTAGGCGGCCAACCGGCCCATGGCCCGGGCCGCGGCCTTCTCGGCCTTGACGACCGGGTTGCGGGACGGCCCGCCGCGCAACAGGAACAACCGTGCCAGCACCGGGATGAACACGATCGAGAACGCGAACGACAGCAGCAGGGTGATGATCACCGTCGTCGGGATCGGCCGGATGAACTCGCCGAGGATGCCGCCGACGAACAGCATCGGCGAGAAGACGACCACCGTGGTCAACGTGCCCGCGAACGACGCCGAGCCCACCCGGTCGATGGCCGTGCGCACCACGCCGACCGACTGGGTGCGCTCGGTGGGATCGGGGTCGTCCTTGCTGGCGTCGATGGACTCGGAGATCACGATGGCGTCGTCGACCAGCAGCCCCAGCGTCAGGATCAGGCCGAACAGGGTGATGGTGTTGAGCGTGTAGCCGACGGCCCACAGCCCGGTCAGCGCGCCCAACAGCACCAGCGCCATGAAACCGGCAGTCAGCATCGCCACCCGCCAGCCGATCAGCAGCAGGCTGACCAGCGCCACCGCGACCAGGCCGGTCAGCAGGCTGCCCGACAGGGTCGAGAGCTGATTGCGCACCCCCGTGGCGAAGTCGGCGGTGATCTCGGCCTGG
Organism: Acidimicrobiales bacterium; assembly: GCA_965262315.1. Taxonomy (GTDB): domain Bacteria; phylum Actinomycetota; class Acidimicrobiia; order Acidimicrobiales; family UBA8592; genus JBCCFK01. The sequence continues at coordinate 231,314 of CBDHFJ010000105.1, read as the reverse complement.
AAGCCGTCGGACAGAAGCGGCTGCGCGTCGGCGAGTGCCCCGTCGATCAGGTCGCTGAAGCCGAGCACGTCCAGATCGCTGGTGTCGGCACGGACCAGCCCGATGGCGATGGCGTCGACATAGCCCTGGGGGCCCAGCGCAACACGCGTGAAGCGGGTCTCGCGCGTCTCCTCGACACCGGTCTCGGGGTCGATCGAGGTGGTGAGCAGGTCGCGCACGTCGGAGCGTTCCACCGCGTCGAGCGCAAGCAGCTGCTCGCTCAGCACCGCCGCCTCGGCCTCGAGCGCGGCGGGCTCGGCACCCTGGGGCGCGACCACCGAGACCAGGAGGTCGTACTCGCCGACGAACTTGGCGGCGTTGACCGAGCGGTAGTCGACCTCGGCACCGTCGACGACGGGGAGGCCGAGGTCGATCAGGCGCTGGGTGCCGTCCTCGGACGAGATGGCGTCGTCGAACTCGACGATGACGCTGAAGAAGCTCGGCTGGGCCTCGCTGGCCACCTCTTCGACGCCCTCGACCTGGAGGAAGCCGTCCACCAGTGGCGCGACGACCTGGGCGTCGACCCGTTCCGCGTCGTCGACGAAGTAGGTGCCGGTGACCACCGAGATCGGGGTGTTGACCGGCGGGAAGCCCTCGCGGTCGAGGCCGGCGCCGAAGGCGTAGATGCCCGACAGCATCGCGACCACCAACAGCGCAACGGTCACCTGCCACCGACGGGCCGCGGTGGTCGCGATGCCAGTGATCAGCGACCCGCGGCTGCGGGCGCGGCCGCGACGGAGCGACCGCGCGGGTCCAGGCGGCGTGGCAGGCGCGTCCTGGGGGCGGACGTCGATCGACATGGTGGGAGGCCTCCGGGGGCGGGCCGGCGGGGGGCCGGCAGTGAGCGCTCTCCTTCAGTTTCGGCCCGGCCCGGCCGGCAGATGCAGCCGACCCGTCTCGACGTGTGTGAAACCCGGCACATGGCGGTTCGATCCTCGTCACAGGAGCGACACGCGCTCCCCCTGCCTGGGCCGGACCGCCACCAGACCCAGCTCGTCCTCGATGCGGCTGCAGAGGGCGTCGGCCGCACGCTCCTCACCGTGGACGGTGAACACCGTCTCCGGTGGGCCGCCCACCCCGCCGAGCCAGGCGATCAGGTCGTCGGCGTCGGCGTGGACCGACAGCGACTCCATCGCCACGACCGACGCCCGCACCGGGACGTGTTTGCCGAGGAGCTTCACGGTCCGTGCGCCGTCGGCCAGGGAGCGGCCGCGGGTGCCGGCGGCCTGGAACCCGGCCAGCACGACGGTGTTGCGGTTGTCGGGAAGGAGCCGGGCCAGATGATGCAGCACGCGACCGCCCGTCGCCATCCCCGACGCCGAGATGATGATCGACGGGTACGTCAGGTCGGCGAGGGCCTTGGACTCGTCGGGCGTGCGGCACTCGTGCACCCGGTCGGGTTGGAGGTAGTCGACGGGGCCGATCTGGGTTCGGACGTCTCGGTCGCCGGCCTCGGTGGCCGAGCGGTACACGGACAGCACCCGTTGGGCCATCGGGCTGTCGACGAAAACCGGGAGCTTCGGGATGCGACCGGCGTCGACCAGGTCGTCCAGCAGCGACAGCACCACCTCGGTTCGATCGACGGCGAACGCGGGAATCAGCGTCATGCCTCCACGAGCTGCCGTCTCCGAGACTGCGGCCGCCACCTTCTCGGCATCGACAGCCCGGTCGGCGTGGAGTCGATCCCCGTAGGTGCTCTCGACCAGGACCACATCGGCGCTCGGTGGGTCGGCCGGATCCCCCAACAAGGGGTGGTCGCCCCTGCCGAGGTCGCCGCTCACGAGAACCCGGCGCCGGGTCGACCCGCCATGAAGCTCGATGTGGACCGACGCCGAGCCCAGGATGTGGCCGGCCGGGACGAGTCGCACGTCGATGCCCGGGACCACCTCGGTCGGGTGATCGAACTCGATCGTCTCGAAGCGTGCCAGTGCGGCTTCGGCATCGTCGGTGGTGAACAGTGGCAGCGCCGGTCGGTGCTTGCTGTACCCCTTCTTGTTCGCGTAGCGCGCTTCCTCCTCCTGGAGGTGCGCAGCGTCGGGCAACAGGATCCGGCAGAGCTCGAACGTCCGGGGGGTGCAGAGGATCCGGCCCGTGAAGCCCTGCTTGGTCAACGCCGGCAGGTAGCCGCTGTGGTCGATGTGGGCGTGGGTGAGGACCACGACGTCGATGCTGCTCGGGTCGACGGGAAACCGCTCCCAGTTCTGCCGCCGATCGCGTTTGAGGCCCTGGAACATGCCACAGTCGACGAGGACCTTCGATCCGGCGTGCTCGATCAGGAATCGGCTGCCGGTGACGGTGCCGGCACCTCCGAGGAACTGCAGGACTGCGGTGTCAGGGTGGCTCATCGGTCCAGTGTCGTGGACCGAAGACCGCGGGGATCGGGACGTTGGGCCCTGCCGTGTGGACCCCGTGTCGGCGATGCTCGGGTCCATGGACGGAATCGGCCGATCGGCCCGCCTCGCGATCGTCGGCGGCGCGGGCGTCGCCGCGCTGCGCCTGCTGCGGCGTCGCGGCGTGGATCGGGCCCACGCTCCCGGAAAGCGCCACCGCGCGCCGGCGCCCGACGTGCAGACGCCTGCGCCGGGCCCACCGAAGGCCGACCGCGACCAGCCCTGGGTGCGGCGCAGCCACAGCGACAGCCAGCAGCGCCGCTTCCGACGCTGACGCTGACCGGCTCAGCCGGCCTCGGCGGTGTCGAAGTAGTCGGCGGCGTAGGTGATCAGGCCATCGGTGTAGCGGCAGACACTGGTGCCGCGGACCGACGGAGCGCCGGGTGCGGTGGCCACCCACTCGAACGACGTGCATGAGCCGTTGAACAGCGGCGGACCAACCTGTTCCAGCGTGATCGTCGTGCGGCGTGCTCGCCGCGCGCCCAGGTGTGCGTTGATCTCGTCGCGGCCCGAGTACGCCGCGGTGGGCTCGTGGAGGCGGCTCTGGTCGGGATGCCACAGCGGCCCCACCACGTCGGGGTCGAGGCCCAGTTCCGGCGTGATCATGATCGTGTGGATGTCAGCGTGGTCGAGCGGGCCGCGCTCGGCGACGGGCGCGTCGAGCCAGGCCTGGAGTGCTTCGCTCGGCGCCGGAGGAGCCATCGGCTCGGTCTGCCAGGGCGTCCGGGGAGGCGGTGGCAAGGCCTCGACATCGGCGTCGGCATCGCTGGGCGGGCGCCGCATGGGGCTGGTGTCGTAGACGTCGGCGTTCCAGCGCACCCAGCCGTCGGCGTAGTGGCGGGTCGAGATCCCTCGGGGCAGGGGCACGCGTTCCTCGCCGAGGTTCGCCCACATCTGCCACTCGTCGATCGAGCTGGTGCCGTCGGCGTGCTCGAACTCCTCGGGCGGCGCGGTGGGCACGAACTCGATGAACGAGATGTCGGTCATGGTGGGCACCAGCCAGTTGCGGATGGCGACCTGGCCGTGGAAGGCCCCGAAGATGGCGTCGTAGTACATCGACTCCGTCGGGTGCATCAGATCCGACATGGCCTCGATGACGTGTCCACCGAGCCGCTCGTCGCCCAGCAGCCCCATGATGCCGGCCGCGTCGACGCCCGGCGCATCCTCGATCACCCGGTCGATGTCGAGCCCTGCCTCGGCGCGTGCCAGGAATCCCGACACCCAGTCCTGTCCAGCCATGCCTGTCCTCCCCCGGTGACCTGTCGGCACGATAGGGCAGGTGGGCCGACCGCTTCCGGGCGCTCAGCTCGAGGGGTGGGCGATCGCCATCTGGGTGTACGGGTCGAACAGGTGGAGGCGATCGGCGCGAACCCCGATGTCGAGGACGGTGCCCATCGGCGGCGGTGCCCCGGGCAGCCGACAGTTGACACGACATCCATCGGCGGCTCTGGCGACCACGAGGGTCTCGCGCCCGATGGGCTCGGTGCTGACCACCGTGGCCTCCGCGGACCGATCGGAGCGACGACCAACCTCGAGGCCGTCGGCGCGGACGCCGACCAGGATGGTCTTGCCCACGTAGTCCTCCACAGCGGACGCCCAGAGGCGGACGTCGCCGCCGAGCAACCGGGCGTGGGCTCCGACGGCGTCGACCTCCACCTGGGCTTCGAGGATGGTCATCGCGGGCTCGCCGAAGAACGAGGCCACCTGCGACGTGGCCGGGCGGTGGTACACCTCAGTGGGCGTGCCGACCTGGTGGAGGAGGCCGTCGAACAGGACGGCGATGCGGTCGCACATGGCCATGGCGTCCTCCTGGCGAGCGGTGACCAGGACCGACGTGATCCCGCGCACCCGGTGGAGACGCATGACATCGCTGCGCATCTGGTGCCGGATCTGGTCGTCGAGCGCAGCCAGCGGCTCGTCCATCAGGAGCGTGGCCGGCGCCCGGATCACCGCCCGCGCCAGCAGGACCCGACGGCGCTCGCCCTCGGACAGCGTGCGGGGCGACCGGTCCAGGAGGGTGTCGATCCCCAGGTCGGCGGCCTCCGCCAGGACGCGCTCGTCGATCTCGTCACGTGCGTCTCGCCGCCGGAAGTCGAGCGGCAGGCTGATGTTGCGCCGGGCGGTCCGGTCGCCCAGCAACTGGTTGTCCTGGGTGACGAGCCCCAGGTCGCGTTGGCGGGTCTCGAGCCTGGTCACGTCGGTCCCGGCGATCAGGACCCGGCCGCTGGTCGGCTGTTCGAGCCCGGCGAGGATCCGCAGGGCCGTGGTCTTGCCGGAACCGGACGGCCCGACCAGCCCGAACAGCTCCCCGCCGCCGATCCGGAGGTTGAGGTGGTCGAGCGCGACGAGACCGGTGTCGTACCGCTTGGTGACATCTTCGAACTCGATGTCGTGCACGTGGCGAAACCTACCCGTTGCGGGTCCGCCGACGACCTCGCCGGGTGAGCCGATGGCTCGCTCGCCACCTCGGCGTGACGGACTGCCACGACGTCATGACGCCAGGGCGTCCTCGGACAGGTCGACCGCGACATCGAACTCGTACGAGAGCAGTTCCTCGTCCTCCCAGTTGTGGCCGCTGAGGCGAACGGAGACGACAGCGCCACCGTCATCCGTGATCTCGATGCGGCCGAACTGGCCCGAACCGGTGATCGCCCCGTGGGAGTACGGACCTCCCTTCGTCCCTCCGGGACGGTCGAGCGCTGCCGCGTGCAGAACCGGGAACCCGGGTGAGCCGTCGGATGCGTACCCGCTGTTCGAGCCGTCGTCGATGGCGACCATGTGCGCGTCGCCGCTGACCATGACCAGGTTGTCGACGTCTGCCGACACGAGCGCGTCGGCGATGCGGCGACGCTCAGCGGGATAGTTGGACCAGTCGTCTCCGGAGTCGTCAGCCGCCGAGATCCACGGCGTGGGGTTGACCCACACCACCAGCGCGTGTGTCCGCGAGGCGTGCTGGAGCTCGGCGATGAGCCACTCGAGCTGCGACGCGCCCAGCATGGTCTCGCCCGTCCGCTGGGAGCGAGTGTCGGTGAGGACGAACCGGACTCGGCCCACCGAGAACGCCTGGGCGATCGACGCGGCGGGATCGGCCTCCACTCCGTAGTGGGGAACCGCCTGGCGGTAGACGGTCGACACGGCCTCGCGGGCAGGCGACGTGCTGTCACCGTCGTTGGGACCGTAGTCGTGGTCGTCCCACACGTAGGCGGTCGGGACCGACCCGTAGAGCGCCCCCTGACCGGGGTTGGTGAGCGCCTTCGCGTACTGCGCCAGGTGGTCGTCCGGGTTCGCCGACTCGAGGCTGGCGTAGTGCATGTCCCCCATCGACACGAACAGGTCCGGACCGGCATCGACGATCCGGTCGAACACCGCGCCATTGGATCCCGTTCGAGCGCACGAGCCGGCGATCACCACCAGGTCCTGGGCGCCGACCTCGAACGTCCGGAACGACCGATCGGCCTCCTCGACCGGTGTCGAGCCCGCACCGATCCTGACCGCGTAGTGCTGGTCGGTGCCCGGCGGCAGTTGATCCAGCTCGAAGCGGGCGATGCCATCGGCATCGGTCATCGCACCCACTCGACGGGCGGCGTCGGTGTCGGACCAGTGCGTGAGGGTGACCGCTGTCCTTGCGGGCAGCCCACCGGCGACGATGGTGGCCTCGGTCGGACCGACCGATCCGAGCCAGAGCCAGTCCGCGTCGGACTCGAGCGCAGCCGCGATCGAACCGGGGTGGGTCGGGCCGAAGTAGTGGGCGTAGATCTCCCTGCTCCCGAGCGCCGTCGCGGTCAGGGCGCTGGAGGTGAGCACCGCCAACGCGAAGATGGCTCCGACCGTGGCGTTGTGCTGCCATGCGAGCCAGAGCAGCACCGACGGCACCAGGAGCAGCAGCGTGATCGCGAACGCCGTGGTCGGCTCGTACTCGATCGAGGCCATCAGGCCCAGACCACTCGCACAGAACGCGATCACGAACGCCGCGGGCGCCCGCCATTTGATCGCCACCAGACCGGCGAGGCCCACGATGGCCGCGAGACCCAGCTGCACAGGCTCCGAGATCTCCGGACCGAGCCCGTCATCGGCCTGGCGAGCCGGGAGACCCACCGTGAGCGTGGCGACGAAGAGGATCGCGCTCGCGCCCACGGCACCCGCGGCCCCGGCGGTGCCGATGCCCCGGGCGACTCGGGGCGACAGGCCATAGATCGAGCGACCCCACGGCTCCTGCTCGGGATGTGGTGACCACTGGCACGACGAGCACCGTTGGTGCCACCACGTGTGGGCCACGACCCAGTGCGCCCCGATCACGACCACGAGGCCCAACGCCGCGCCGCCCAAGGTGTCACTCGGCCAGTGGTCCTGGCGTTGCATCCGAATGAGCGCTGTCGACACGACGAACGCGGCCAGGACGATCCGCATGACCCACACGGTCCGCCGTCGGAGCCGGAACAACACCGCGAGAGCGGTGGGCAGGAGGCCGGCGATGAAGACCGCCTGGACCATGTGGCCGCTGGGGAACGACTGGACCGTGCCGAACCCCGTCGGCCGGGCCCGCTCGACCAGTTCCTGGAGGAGGGTGGTCGAGAGCCAGCTGACGACGAACGCTGCCGGATAGACGAGGGCCATCACCCGACACCGGAATCCCGAGATGGCGATGATGACGACCGACCCGATCGAGATGATCGTGTTTCCGAACAGATCGACGCTCTCGAGGTGGCGGATCCAGCCGACGTCGACGACGGCGTCGAGGACGGGCGCCTCGATCCGTTCCAGGAACGTGCGCTGGGTCTTGGCCAACCAGGTCAGGGCAGCGGTCGCCACCGCAGCGACGATCGTGGCATCGGTCAGGAGCCGGCGAGGACGCTGGAGTCGACGTGCGGGGTGGTGAGTGAGCGGCAGCGTGCGCAGCATCGGCATCGACCACGGCGGGACCGCGGGCCAGCGGACGGCCACGGCGACACACGCGGCACCGATGATCGCGGCGACGACCGACGCGCTCATCGACAACGCCAGCAACCAGCCACTCCGATCCTCCGCGGCCGGAGCCGTGTAGGAGGCGATCGCCGCCACCGCGATCCCCGCGCCGATACCGATCCCGACGACGCCCCCCGTCCAGTACGAGCCACGCCTCAGGAGGCCGAGTTCGCTGGGGTGTTCGACCTGGCGGCCGAGGATCTCGTTGACGGTCGACGCGGCTTCGAGCGTCAGTCGGCGCTCCCTGGTCCTCCCGGTCGTGCGCCGGATCGCATCGCGGATCAGGGTCGCCACCGAGAAGAGCAGACCCACGCTCATGATCGCGGGCACGAAGACCATGAACGAACCGTCGTCGACGCCTGAGAACGGGTCCTGGGTGTTCCGCTTCACCGGCCACGGCACCGCGGCCGACACCGTGGGCTCTCGAGGTGGCGTCGTCATCGCTCGATCACCACCACTCCCTGATCGCCGTCAACGGACAGGCGGAGCCCGTCGAGGATCCGCGTCGCGCCTTCGACGTTCAGCACGGCCGGGATGCCGAGCTCTCGGGCAAGGATGGCGGCGTGACTCAACGGTCCGCCGCGCTCCACGACGATCGCGCCGGCTCGCACGAACAGGGGCGACCACGAGGCATCGGTTGCCTCGGCCACCAGGACTGCGCCCTCCTGGAGGTGCTCGTTGGGCGAGCGGACCACCTGAGCGATGCCCCGCTCTCGTCCCGGGCTGGCAGCCCAGCCCTCGAGGACATCCCCCTCGGGGAGCGGAGTGGGGTCTCGCTCGGGGATGCCGGTGAACCGGAGCGGCAGCTGCCCCTCTGCCTCGTACCGACCGAGCCAGCTCCGACGTCGCCGCACCGCATCGGCGGTCGGGCCGTCGCCACCCGCGCACAGTCGGCGCAGCTCCACCGCGGACAGCAGCTCCACATCGATCGGTGTCGGCAGGGCGCCGGTGCGGGCGAGTCGCTCACCGAGCTCCAGCAACACGCGACGCACCTCGCCTCCCAATTCGAGGAACGCGGCCTTGGCCTGTTCTCGTCGGTGGAGCTGTTCACGGGTCTCCGCGACCGTTCGTCGGAGCATGTGGATCCGGATGTCGACGAACTGCCCCGTCAGGATCCGGCGACGGCGCCAACCCGGCAGCGCCGTCAGGAGGCGTTCGGTCTCACGGAGGTGCTCGGCATCGCGAGCTTCGTCGACGGGAGGCGGCACGCCGGGTGTCGTGCGGATCTCGCCCCAGGTCGGCCCCGCGAACACCGCCGCCGACGCCGTGGACACCCGGGCGGGCCCGATGCCCGCGCCGGTGGTGACACGTTGGACCGCCCGTGCCGCTTCGTCGATCCCGAGATGCTCGGCCAGCATCAGCTCCAGCCTCCGGTAGCCGGCAGCTGCACCGGCGGCGACGGCCAGCTCGGCCGCGAGCCCCCGCGCCGCCAGATCCAGGAGCCGGTCCAGGTACCGCACCAACTCCCCGGTCTGCAGCGCGCCCGCGTCGGGCCGGTCCGACCGCAAGGCAACGACCGTCCGGATCAGCACCTCGGCGTTGTCGATGGACGTCCGCTGGGTCCGCATCGTCTGCACGGTCCGCCGAATCTCCTCCCAGCGCCTCCTCCGGCGGGCCCGACCGACCGGTGCTGCCACCTCCGGGGTCGTTCCGAAGTACTGCGTCTCCAACTCCTCCACCGCTCCCGGCGTCGCCGACGCGGCGGCGCGCAGCTGGTCGAAGTCGATCGCCACCCGACCGCGGACTCGCCGGACGAAGGGTCGATCCTCCGCCGGCGCACCGCGAATGAGGCCCAGGCTGTCCAACACGGAACGGAATGCCTCTTCGAGGAGGAACCGGTTGAGCTCCCACCGCAGCGGCGGCAGCACACCGGGCACCATCTCCACGATCCCCGCAGTGGTCAGCTCGTGATCGTCGACAGCGGTGTCGAATCCGTCGTCGGTCTGCAGCACCGTGATCGGGCGCGCCTGGACCACCGACACCTCATCGCCGACCGCAGCCCATTCGACGTCCTGGGGGACATCGTGCATGGCCTCGATGGCCAAGGCGAGCTCGAGCGCCCGTCTCGGCGCGGCCGGGAGCTCATCGGCACGAAGGCGGGGCACCACCCAGGCGCTGGGTGTGCGCTGGCCGGAGACCAGTTGCTCGCCCAGACCCTCCACCGCCTCCACGCGCGCTGCGCCGTCCGCACCACCGGGATCGGTGGTGAACACCACCCCGGCGGTCGTCGCGGGGATCATCTTCATCAGGACCACGGCCATCGCGACGTCCGAGTCATCGATGTTGAAGGCGCGCCGGTAGGCCGTCGGTGCGGGATGCCAGAGCGACGCCCACACCAGCCGGACTGCCTGCAGCACCGCGTCGCGATCGTCGGCGTCCACATCCAGGAGCGACCGATACTGCCCGGCGAAGGACGAGCCCTCGAGGTCCTCCACCGTCGCCGACGACCGGACCGCCAACCGCCCGCCCTCTCCGACGCGCCGAGCGAGACGCACGATCTCCGCCTCGAGGGCTGGAGGGATCGGTGCGTCCAGGAACACCGCGTCGACTGCGTCGGCGCTGTGGTCGTGTCCCGTCGTGATCGCTCCGATGATCTCCTGCACCGCGGGACTCGACGCCACGATCCGGTAGGCGCTGGTCGTCACCACGCCCGTCGCCGGCACGGGGTACGCCGCGTCGACGAGCTCGGCCAGTGAACGGCCCTTGCCGCCCAACCCGCGAAGGTCCATCGCGCCGACGCCGAGCATCACGGTCGCTCCGAGATCCACCTCGGCGTCGGGTGTGGTCACCTCGTTCATCGACCTTCGTCGACGGGGCGGTCGTCGGTGATGAGCCCGTGCTTGAAGGTGGCCACCGCGCGGTCGAGCACGTCGTCGAACGGCTCGCCTGAGCTCTCCGCCCGGTGTTCGAGCCAGTGCGCCAGGTCGGGACGGAGGGTGACCGAGATCCGATGCAGTCGTTCACGGAGCCACAGGGTCACGAGCAACGCCATCGTCACCGCGAAGATGACCAGCAGGTCCCACTGGCGACCGACCGCCGAGTCCACGGCACCGACGACGGTGCACACGCCCGCGAGCAGCAGCAACAGGCGCGATCCGAGCTCGTTCATGATGCGACCTCCCGGACGCCGACGACGGTCTGGTCGAAGGGTTCGCGTCCGGCCGCACTCGACGTCGGGTCTTCCCCGGTGTCTGGCGGCGGCTCGGGCACCGGACTCGACCCGACGCGCAGGTGCCGGGGACGGTAGGCCCAGCCGAAGGCGGAGTAGGCGGCGACGGCGATCGTCCCACCGGCGACCGAGTCGAGGAGGTAATGGTTTCCGGTCGTGACCACCGACGCCCCCACGAGCAGGGCGGGGATCAGAGCCAGATACCGCGCCATCCGACGATCGAGGGTGGCGGCCACCGCCAGGCAGGCGATCAACGTCCATCCCACGTGGAACGACGGGAACGCGGCGAACTTGTTCGCCCAACCCAACGGGTAGCCGATGTAGTGGCGTCTGGCGTCGTCGCTCACGGTCCCGACGAAACCGGGCATGAAGCGCGGCGGTGCCATCGGGACGACGGCGAAGAGCACGAGGCCGATCGAACCCGACACGTACAGCGCGTTGCGGAACTGGCGGTAGTGCGGCGGGTCCCGGAGGAAGAGCAGGACGAGCGCGGCGATGAGCAGTGGCCAGTGGAGCCAGACGTAGCTCAGGTTCCCGAGGATGCGGACGACGTCGCTGTCGAGGGCCACATCCTGGAGGGACCGCTCGACATCGATGCCGATCGAGGCCTCGAGGTCCAGCAATCGCTCGGCGTTGCGGGTGGCCCGGTCCTCGGACCCTTCGACGAGCACGCGCCCTCCGAAGTAGACGATCATCGCGGTCGCCAGCGCGGCGATCTCCCTCGGCGCCGAGAGAGGTCGACGGGCGCGGCAGTGGCGCGGCCGGTAGCGATGGCCCGGCGGCGGGGTCGGCAGCGTGGTTCCCATGTCCGCAACCTAGGAATGGCCCACGATCCTCGGAAGGGTCGAAGGTCCCCGGCGCCCCGACCTTCGTCCCTGGACGGACGGCCGCACTCGGTGTCTTCTCTGACCCGTGCCCCACACCACAGCGACGACGTCGCCGGTCCCGCGGGTGGTCGCCCACCGGGCGGGAAACGACGCGACGCGGGCCCACGAAGCGGCAGCGGCCGGTCACGTCGTCGAAGCCGATGTCCACGTCCTCGGCGGCCGCATCGAGCTGCGCCACGAGAAGGTCCTTCGTCCGACCCGACGGCTGTGGGAGCCCTGGTATCTGCTCCCACGCGACACCCCGACACCCCTGCTCCACGAGATCCTCGAGGCGGTCGGACCGGACGCGGCGATACTGCTCGACCTCAAGTGCTTCACTGGCCGTGCCTCGCGACGGATCCGAAACGCCGCTCCCGACGACCAGCCGCTGATCGTGTCCTCGAGATCGTGGTGGACCCTGGGCGCGTTCCGCGACCGACCCGACACACTGCTGCTCCGCAGCTGCGCCAACCGGGCGCAGCTGTGGCTCGGAATGCGGCTGCCGGGCCTGGGCGAGCGCCTCGGCCTGACGGTTCACGAACGCCTGTTGTCGCCGGCGTTGGTCCGGTCTCTCCGTCGTCGCACTCCAGAGGTCTACGCGTGGGGCATCACCTCCCGCGCTCGCTGTCGGGCGTTGGCGGAGGCCGGGCTCACCGGCGTGGTGCTGGACGACACGGCGATCGCCCCGGGTTCCTGATCGGTCGCGCACGCACACGCGGCGCCAGGTCGTACGCTTCAGGGCAAGCCCGCTCCCGCCGACAGACATCTCGTGCACCTGCCTGACTCGCTCACCGTGCCGCACTGGCGCGACATCGCCCGCCACGCCGTACCCAACGTGATCGAGGGAAAGCTGGTCCCGGCTGCCATCTTCATCGGGGTCCTCCACGTGGGTGGCACCCGACCGGCCGTCCTCGGGGCGCTGGCCTGGGCCCTGCTGGCCATCTCGGTCCGTTCCCTGCGCGGGAAGCCGATCTCGGGGCTGCTGTGGCTCACGACCCTGACGCTCGTCGGCCGGACCGTGGCCGCGCTGGTCACGGGAAGCACCCTCGTCTACTTCCTCCAGCCCACGATCACCACCTCGCTCGTCGCCGCGGCGTTCCTGGTCTCGGTCCCGATCGGCCGACCGCTGGCCGAGAGGCTGGCGCTCGACTTCTGCCCGCTCGAGGACACCACGCGCGCCAACCCGGTTCTCCAACGGTTCTTCCGCGACGTCTCGCTGTGGTGGGCGTTCACCAGCACGGTGAACTTCACGGTCACGCTCTGGTCGCTGCTGAGCCACAGCCCCACCACCTTCGTCATGTTGAAGTCCGTCCTGGGTCCGATCACCACCACCGTGACGTTGGGGGTGGCCTTCGTCTGGTTCAAGCTGTTGATGAGCCGATCCGGTACGGCTGTCGTCGTGGCCAGTCGAGGCACGCTGGCGGCCGCGCGACCGGCACCTGCCTGAGCCCGACCGGCGCCACCGACGCGCCAGGCAGCGAGTCGGGCCGTCGCAGCCCGAACCCGTGACCTTCGGCCCTGGGCTGCGCCCGCGGTGGACCCGAGGATCGACGCATGAGCGCGTCCGGGCCGCCCGAAGTTGCCGAGACCCACATCTCCTGGGTCTTCTTCACACCTGACCGGGCCTACAAGCTGCTCAAACCGGTGGAGATGCCGTTCATCGACCACTCCGATCGCGACCAACGACTCCAGTCGATCAGCCGTGAGTACGAGCTGAACAACGCAATCAGCCCCGACGTCTATCTCGGGACGGCCGACGTCATCGAGCACGGGGCCGTCGCCGACCGGATGTTGGTGATGCGGCGGCTTCCGGTGGAGCGCAGGCTGTCCAACCTCGTCGACGATCCGCGATTTCCGCACTTCCTCCGGAGTGTCGCGAAGCGCATCGCGGCGTTGCACGCCGATCGCGAACCGATCCAGGACGCCGCCGCGGCACGACGCCGTGCGCTCGAGACCAACTGGCACGAGAACTTCGACGCGATCCGACCCCACGCCGGCAGCTTCATCCCGTCCGAGGACTTCGAGACGATGGAACGGCTGGTCGCCGCCTACCTGACCGGACGAGACCAGCTCTTCGACGACCGGATCGCGCAGGGGTTCGTGCGTGACGTCCATGGTGACCTCACCGCCGAGGACATCTTCTGCCTCGACGATGGGCCCCGAATCCTCGATTGCATCGCATTCAACGATCGGTGGCGGATCGTCGACGTCCTGAACGACATCGGCTTCCTCGTCATGGACATGCACCGTCTGGCCGGCTGGCAGACGGCCGAGCAGCTCATGCGCTGGTATCAGGAGTTCAGCAACGAACACCATCCTGCGTCGCTCGCCCATCACTACGTCGCCTACCGAGCCCACGTCCGCGCCAAGGTGGCCTGCCTCCGGGCCGGCCAGGGGGATGCAACCCAGCGCGAGCTCGCGCAGCGTTACCACCGGCTGGCGCTGGACCACGCCGAACGGGCGAGAATTCGCGTGATCCTGGTGGGCGGTGGGCCGGGGACCGGCAAAACCACCCTGGCGCATGGCATCGGCGCGCACACCGGCTTGCCCGTCCTGTCCTCGGACGAGGTCCGCAAGGCGGTCACGGGCACGCCAGTCGACGAGCACCGATTCTCGGCGCCCGGCGAGGGCATCTACGGCGACGAGACGAAGGCGGCGGTGTACGACGAGTTGCGGAACGAAGCCGAGATGGTCCTGCGGGCGGGCTCCGGGGTCGTTCTCGACGCCACGTGGTCACGAGAGGCCGACCGGCGAGCCGTCCGGATGATCGCCCAACAGCACCACGTCGAGCTGGTCGAGATCGAATGCGTCGTCGATGCCGACACGGCCCGGCGCCGGATCTCTCGACGACTCGAACGTGCGGACAACGAGTCCGACGCCACCCCTGGTCTCGTGGACCACATGGCCGCACGCACCGATGTCTGGCCCGAGGCGATCACCATCGACACCTCTGCTCCGGTCGATCAAGCGACCGCCACCGCGGTGGCCGAGATCGTTCGACTCCCGGTCCACGTCCCCCGCATCTGAGACGCTTCCGGCCGGGCGTGGGGTTCAGCGATCTGGGTCAGCGAGGTTCGATGAGCCCGTAGTGTCCATCGTCGCGCCGGTAGAGCACCGCGCCACGGCCGTTGGTGTCGGACAGGTAGAACAGCCATGCCGACCCCGACGCCTCGAGGTGTTCCTTCGCGGCCACCTCGTCGAGGACAGGCGCGGGCGATTCGATCACCAGCGCCGGCCGCGGTGTCGTCACCGTCTCGTCCACCTCCGGGTGGCCGTCGCCGACCTGCAGCGTCAACGACCCTTCCCCGTCGTGCGCGACGACTGCGTCGGATCCGGTTGCCTGGTCGACGAACAGATAGAAGGCGTGATCGAGTTGGACGAGGTCGAACGCCGCCTCCTCGAGGGTCATGGGTTCCATGGCGAACGTCTTGCGGCGGCGGATCTCGCGCTCCTGGTAGGGCAGATCGAGCCACGGTGGCCGATCCGAGGGCAGATCACCGTGCTGCCATTCGTGTGGTCCGGAGTCGCCGGTCCGCCGGCGATCATGCAGGTGGTGCAACCGATCCTCGTGGCGGTCCAGCCGCCGCCGCAGGCGGTCCACGAGGTCGTCGACGGCCTCGGACACGGTCGGCGCGACGACGTGAGCACGGACCAGACTCCCGTTGACGTCGATCGTCGCCTCTGCCCGCGCCGGCCGCTCGTGTGCCGGGTTGGATTCCAGGCTGATCCTGACCTCGAGGTGATGCACGGGTTCTCGGGCCCGGTCGGCCGCGGCACGGACCTTGTCGACGGCACGGTCGAGATCGCGAGGGCTCACCTCGCCCTTGTGGGATGACTCGATGGTGGTAGTGGTCACCAGGGACACGTGGTTCCTCTCCGTTCCTCGGCGGAGCCGATCGGGGCTGTCCCCAGTGTCCCGCTCACGACGACGTCCCGGTCGGGCCGAAGGTCCCGACCTCCCAGCGGCGAGGCGGGCCCTTGGACCCTGTTCCGGTCGTCGTGACCGTCGTATGCCTGGAGTACCTCGGACAGGAGAACAGCGATGTCACAGACGACGACGGCGACGCCAACACGGACCGGCGGGGCGATGGCGGCCTCGACGGTCGGGCTGACCAAGGTCTACGGCGAAGGCAACACCAGGGTGGTGGCATTGGACTCGGTCGACATCGGGTTCGAGGCCGGCAAGCTGACCGCGATCATGGGTCCCTCGGGCTCGGGGAAGTCGACGCTGCTGCATTGCCTGGCCGGGTTGGATGCGGTGACCAGTGGCGAGGTGTGGATCGGCGAAACGAGAATCTCGGACCTGTCGGACAAGCACCTCACGCTCCTTCGGCGCCGGCGGATGGGGTTCATCTTCCAGGCGTTCAATCTGGTCCCGACCCTGACCGCACAGGAGAACATCCGGCTGCCATTGCTCCTCGGCGGCCAGGAGGTGGACCCGGAGTGGGAGGCACAGGTCGTGGACCGACTGCGCCTCGCCGACCGTCTCCACCACCGACCGGACGAGCTGTCGGGCGGGCAGCAGCAACGCGTCGCCGTGGCTCGGGCGCTGGTGACCAGGCCCGACATCATCGTGGCCGACGAACCGACGGGGAATCTCGACTCCGCCAGCGGCCACGAGGTTCTGGGGTTCCTGCGCAGCGCCGTGGACGAGTGGAACCAGACCGTGGTGATGGTCACGCACGACCCGGTCGCCGCGTCCTACGCCGACCTCGTCGTGTTCCTGCGCGACGGCCGTCTCGTCGACCGGCTCGAGTCGCCGACTCCTGACACCGTCCTCGACATGATCAAGTCACTGGAGGTCTGAGCCGTGCGCGAGATGCTGCACCTCGGCCTGCGCAACCTCGGCGCGAACCGACCCCGGTTCGTCCTGACGACCTTCGCCGTGCTCCTGGGCGTGAGCTTCGTGGTGGCGTCGTTCGTCCTGACCGATGGGCTGCTGCGGACCTTCGACACGATCGTCGCCGAAGCCAACGACGGCGTCGATGCCCGAGTCCGATCCCAGAGCGACTTCGACGAGGTCGAGTTCCTCCTCCGGCCCTTCGATCCGGCGATCCTCGACGACGTCCGACGAGTCGACACCGTCGCCGAAGCCGCCGGGGTGTTCCAGTCGTTCAAGGTCGTCCCGACCGACGGGACGGGTCCGGGCGCCCAGCCGCTCGAGACCCAGGGCCCACCTGTCCTCGCGTTCAACTGGGGGCCGAGCTCGCTCAATCCCATGACGGTGGTCGCAGGCGTTGCGCCCGATGGGCCGGGCGAATTCGTGATGGACCTCGGAGCGATCGAGCGGGAGGGCTTCGTCCTGGGCGAGCGCTACGACATCATCGGCGCCGGCGGACGCGAACCCTTCACCCTCGTCGGAGCCACACGATTCGGGGACGAGAACTCGCTGGCCGGGGCCACGTTGCTCGCCTTCACCATCGAGGAGATCTGGCGTCTCGACGGCTCCGAGCCGGGGTACCACCAGATCGAGATCTCGGCCTCGCCTGGTGTCACCCAGCGGGAGCTCGTGGACGATGTGGCCGCGGTGCTGCCATCGGGCGTCGAAGCCATCACCGGCGACGAGGCCACCTCCGACGACCAGGACGACTTCAGCACGGTGGTGAACATCTTCGGCAACATCCTGCTGGCATTCGCGCTGGTTGCGGTCTTCGTCAGCACGTTCATCATCAGCAACACCTTCAACATCCTGCTGGGTCGGCGCGTGCGTCAGCTCGCGTTGTTGCGAGCGCTCGGCGCCAGCAGCACCCAGGTTCGTCTGACCACCCTGATGGAAGCCCTGATGATCGGCCTGCTGGCGTCGGTGCTCGGGCTCGGATTCGGGCTGGCACTGGCCGTGGGCCTGCGCGAACTCATGAACACCCTGGGGTTCGAGCTGCCCAGCTTCGACCTCATCGTGTCGGCCAGGACGATCATCGCGGCGCTGGTCGTCGGCGTCGGCGTGACGTTGGTGGCCTCCTACTCGCCCAGCCGGCGCGCATCGAACGTCCCTCCGATCGCCGCCATGCGCTCCGGGTACCACTTCGGAGCAGGCGAAGGCACACGACGCACCATCATCGCGACCGTCCTCGCCGTGCCGGGCGGACTGCTCATCGGCTACGGCGTCTGGGGAAGCGGCGGCACCGCGGCGGTGCTCACTGCGCTCGGGGCCGGCGCCGTGCTCGTGTTCGTGGCGATCTCGATGTACGCGCCCTTGTTCTCGAGCCAGGCCGCCTCGGTACTCGGAGCACCCTTGGAGAAGTACCCCGGCGACGAGATCACCGGACACATGGCACGTGGGAACGCCTCCCGCGACAGCAAGCGCACGGCCCGGACCGCGGCGGGCCTCATGATCGGGTTGTCGCTGATCGCCATGGCCACGGTGGTGGCTCAGTCGCTCAAGGAGACGTTCCGCTCGGAGCTGGGATCAACGGTGATCGCCGACTACCTGATCACCTCCGACAACAACATCGGGTTCAGCAACCAGCTCGCCGCGCAGGTCGAGGAGCTCTCGGTGTTCGACGAGGTCGCACCGGTCCGGGACGGCTCGTTTCGGGTGGCGGGGAGCACGAACGACATCACGGGCACCGAACTGTCGTTCCTCACCGACCTCCTCGCACTCGAGGTCGTTGCGGGCGACCTCCTGGCGACCGAGTCACTGGTGCTGACGGAGGACGCCGCCGCCGAGAACGCCGTCGAGGTGGGTGACTTGCTCGAGGTCGAGTTCGCCCAGACCGGCGCGCAGCGCATCCCCGTGGGGGCCATCATCGACGATGACTTCCTCAGCGACTACATCATCGACCTCGCACTGTGGGAACGGCACTTCGCCAGCGACGACGACAACACGATTGCGGCCAGTCTGGCCGACGGCGTCGACACCACGACTGCCCAGACGGCACTGGCACCCCTGGAGGAGGCGTACCCGCAGCTCAACTTCGAGACGCGCGACGAGTTCACGGACCGGCTCGAGAGTGCCTTGGACTCCCTCCTGGTGGTCATCAACGTCTTCCTCGGCCTCGCGATCGTGATCGCGTTGCTGGGAATCGCCAACACCATGGCGTTGTCCGTCCTCGAACGGACACAGGAGATCGGCCTGATGCGTGCGATCGGGATGACACAGCGCCAGACTCGACGCCTCATCCGCCTGGAAGCTGCGGTGGTATCGCTCTTCGGTGCGATTCTGGGTGTCGTCGTTGGTGTCGTCTTCGGCTGGCTGGCGGTCGTCGCCATCCCCGACTCGGTGATCGATCGGCTCGCGGTGCCGGCGGCCACGCTGGCGCTCTACGTCGTGATCGCGACCATCGCCGGCCTGTTGGTGGCATCGTTGCCCGCTCGTCGAGCCGCGCGTCTCAACATCCTCGAAGCGATCGGCGACGCCTGAACGGCCGTGGAGCGAACCTGCCCGCCGAACCGACCCGATCCCGACGTGGCGCTGCTCGGCCCCCGCGGTCACCCGCCGCTGTGGCGCTATGGGGCGTCGTCGGGTGTCGTCTCGCGTCGAACACCGTCTTCAACCAGCGCTCGTTCGACCAGGACGGCCACTGCCTCATCCATTGCTCCACACCGGCACTCCTCCACGGACTGGCACCGGCACGAGATGGCCGAGGTCATCAACATGCGGGCGATCTCGAGCTCCGCGACCTGCTCGTCGATGGCCGCGATGCGTTGCGCTGCGATCTCTTTGGTCACCGTGCGTCCTGGGCTGTGGTCGCGCAGCACCGCTCCGATCTCATCCAGCGACAAACCGGCCGACTTGCAGAACCGGATGACCATCAACCGCATGAGCACCGCGGGGTCGTAGCGGCGCTGGCCTGACACCCGCTCGGGTGGATCAAGCAAACCCTTGCGTTCGTAGTACCGGAGGGTGGTGATGGGCGTCGATGACAGACCCGCGAGCTGTCCGATCGTCAGTGAATCTGCACCCACCGGCGTAGTCTAGCGAACGCTTGACCTGGAGTCAGGTGCAGGTTTTACGCTCGGCCAATGAGCCTCCAGCAGTTCATCCGCTTCTGTCTCGCCACGGCCATCGCGAGCGGCGTCTTCCAGATCCTCGATGGTGCCTTCCTCGATGTCGCCGCTCCCAGCACCGCCCCGGCCAAGGTGCTGGGCGGCGCGGCGATCGCGCTCGGCATCATCGGCGTCACCGGCCTCTACCTCTGTGAGCGCGAACGCCGACCGTGCCGCCATCTCGACACCGGCTACGTCCTCAGCATGTTCGCGTTCGCGGCAGTCAGCGGGATCAGCTTCGCCAGGAACTTCGTTCTCGACGAGCTCGACGACGCGACCGTCGACGCCCTCACGGCGAGCGGTCCGACACTGCCGGCCCTCATCGCGGCCGGCACCCTCGCCGGGATCGGCTTCATCGCGTTCGGTACCGCGCTGATCAGACACGGCTTCGACCCGGCCGGCTCATGGGGCTACACCGTTCTGTTGCCCGCGAGCGGCTTCGCGCCCCAGCTTCCCGTGGCTGCCGTAGCGGTCCTGCAGGGCGTCGCTGGGTTGGCCGTCGTCCGCCTGGGGGTGGTCGGTCTCCGCCACCTCGCGAACTCCGCGTCCGCCGGCGGCCCTGAGCCTGAGCACGGGGCCTCGACGTCGCGACCGGCTGAAGCAGCCCAGTAGTCGGCCGAGCCCCCGCGGGAGACGACAGTGCTCTTCCACCGTGCAGCGTTCCTGAGCCACACCCAAGTGAACGCCGTCTTGGGCGTGACCCTGTTGGTTGCACTCGTTTCCGGGTTGGCGTCGTGGGCGCTGCCCGATGGCACCAGCGCGCTGGCCACCAGCGTGCACACCTGGTCTGGTGTGGCACTGGTGCTGGCATTGCCCAGCAAGCTCGCCGGGCCGGTGCGCAGCGGTATGCGCCGGCGATCGCCGGTTCGTTGGATCTCGGTGGTCTTCGGGCTGATCACCGCGGCCACGGTCGCCTTCGGCGTGATGCACGCGTCAGGGATCGCTCACGGCGTCGGCTACTGGTCGCCATTGTGGACCCACCAGCTCCTCGGGTTCCTTCTCATCCCACTGTGTGTGATCCATGTGGTCACCCGACCGAAACGCCGACGCCGCCATGACCTCACCAGGCGTGCGTTGCTGCGCTACTCGTCGCTCGGCGTGGCGGCTGCGGCCGTCGCCACCGTGCAGCGGTCGGTGATTCCCCCGCTGGTTGGCGCGCCCCGGAGACGATCAACCGGCAGCTACGAAATCGCGTCGTTCGACCCGGCAAACCTGCCCAAGGTCACATGGTTCAACGACCGGCGTCCCGACGACACGTCTGCAGACAACTGGGAACTACACGTCCAGGGAGAACCCATGACCATCGCCCGCCTGTGGGAGCTGAGCACCCCTGTCGACGCCATCTTGGATTGCACGGGCGGTTGGTGGAGCGAACAGCGCTGGGATGCCGTCCCACTGTCCGCGGTGGTCTCCGAACCCACAGGCAGGAGCGTCATGGTCACATCCACCACCGGCTACGCGCGCTGGTTCGCCCTCGATGAGCTGGACGACGTGTACCTCGCGGTCGGCTACGGCGGACAACCTCTGCGCGCCGGGCACGGCGCACCGGTCCGGCTGGTGGTCCCGGGACGCCGTGGCCCCGAATGGATCAAGTGGGTCGTCGAGGTGAACAACAGTCGCCGGCCGTCCTGGGCATCGTTCCCCCTCCCGCTCAGCTGACCCGGTCGCACCACACCCATGGGCTTCGAGTCGGTGAAGACTCACAGCGACCGTGCCCCGGCACCCCCAGCTACACCCAAGAGCGCAGCGACGCGGTCGCGGTTGCGACGTCGCCGACCGTGGGATCAACCGGCACCCACCGACCATCACCGTCGAGAGCTGCGTAGCGGTCCCGATGGAGCTGCGTCCAATGCTCGACAACGGTCAACAACGTCGCTGCCGGCACGATCGGCCTGAGCCCCTCGTCCTCGTTCAGCTCCCACACCACACCGGTCTCGTCATGCACCATCAGCGTGCCCCAGTCGAGGCTCGCGATCGGCCAGAACCGATCCACACCCGGATACAGGTCTGCCGCCTCGAGGTTGCCGAAGTAGAGGCGCTCAGCACCCTCAAGCCCCTCGACGTTGGTCAAGTACAGCCACCTGTACGGGCGTCCGAGGCTCAACGGATACCCGTCGTGCCACGAATACAGCGTCACCAAGTCGGGATGCGGATGAAGCCCGTGGCCCGCCAACACACCCCGGATGTGATCCGGGTCCAAACCTGCCGCGAAATGCTCCTCCCCGAGGCCAGCCGCGCGAGCAGCGGCCTCGAATTCGACAAGCGCGGACAGAAGATCAGTTGCCATAGGACTCAACCGAGAAGGCTACGTCGTTGTCAGCAACGAAGCGTTGGGGGCGGGACCTCCGCACTATCGGAAGCTTGTCGTCAACGATCTGACGGAGGAGGTGATCCAGTCGGTGCTGGGCCGCGCCACAACGAACTCAACGGCAGAGCCCAGACCCGGTCGTCGATCTCGAACGGGGTTGCTCCGGTGCACAGGACGGCCCCGTCGTGGAAGTCGCCGCCGACCTTGTCCCGAAGCGACAGCGTCTCCGCAGGTCAACGGCACATTCAGAGCCCGAGAGGGGAATTGAACCCCTGACCTATTCATTACGAGTCATTCCGGCCTGAACGCAGTGCAACCGCGACGAAGGCGCAGGTCACGAGACCCCAGGTCGCAACGCTGTGCAACCCAGTGAATTGCTGTCGTCGGACGCAATCCACTCGCCGGCCGAACTGGCGGCTCCGGTCAGCCGGCTGACTGCAGTGCCGGCCTCGTCGACGGCCAGGACCGGCAGGCCACGCTCGCTCACGGCAAGCGAGCTGGCCGATCCTTGGCAACAGGTCGAGGTCCATGACCGCGCTCAACGGAGGCGTTAGGAGCCCTCACCAGGCGCTCGGGGTTCTCCGTCGCGGTGCAATCCGGCAAGTCGGTCTGACCAGGTCGGAGCTGGCGTTCCATCCGGGAGGACACCTTCGTCGGAACGCGCGACGCGGAAGCTCAACGACTCTGGGGCCAGCTGGAGCGTTGGGAGCAGATGTGCATACTCACGCGGACCGGGGTGACAAGCGAGTGCGAGGAACAGGTGTGCGAGCCCCACGAGGCCATCCGGGTTCGCGACCAGCGTTACCACGTGATCGTCTGCGGCGAGCTTGATGCTATCGAACCCGAATCCCGTGTACCCGGGCGGCGCGTTGTCGTCAGAAGTCGGAGAAGTAGACATGAATGGAATCCGTGCGTTTGAATCTGCCGCTGTTCTAGCTGCCCACCACGACTGGTGCAGGGACCTCGAACATTCGCATGCGGCTCGCTGGTCCGGATGTGCCTGGTCGGGACGTGTTGCTCTGACATACACGCAGCGTCGGTTGGTGATCGCGGCACGCTGACCGGCAACCTAGATCTCTCGCCAGTGCGCTCGCTCTGCCTCGGCAAGTCCCAGCATCGACTCGATGGCCTCGTTTCGTTGATACTGCCGGTCCCGATGCGTGCCTGGCGAAGCGTCGGATGCCCCACGAACGGTTGGGAGTTGACCCGCTTGGGTGGACACCTTGATGTTCCCCCGGTTGTCCGCGATACCGGGTCAACTCCAGCGGGCAGCTGGCAGGCAAACCACCTTCGACGGGCCTCAATCGCTGACGCTGGGACCGCCAAGTATGGTGCGAGAGCGGGGATGAGGTCGCGTCCACACGCGTGGTTAGAGCCCGCAGCGAGGGGAGGCAGAATGTGTCGTGGCCGACTAGTCGGGGTATCGCTTCTGGCGACACTGGCGATGGCGTGCGGGGCGGACCGCCTCACCGTCGAGGGCGTCGCGACTGACACCGGCCAGCTTGACGCAGCGATCCGCCAACTGACCGCGGAGCGCGACGAACTCTTGATCGCTCAGGAACAGATGCTGGAGGATCTGGGGTCGCTCGAGGAAGAGCTCGAGACCGCCCGGAGCCAAGCCGAGGCTGCCGGCGATGCGTTCTCAACTGCCGACGCAGGACGTAGTAGCGCGTTGGGCGACCTGGAGGCGGCTGAGGGCGAGATTGAGTCCTTGTCTGCCGAGGCCGCTGTCCTAGCCGACGATCTGGAACAAGCCACAGCTGAGAACGAGCGGTTGCGCCTCCTCTACGACGAAGAGATCCGGGCCGACATCCTGCTACTGGTGAACGACGCAGTCGAGACGGCATGTGCTGCAGCCAGGGGCGACGTGAGCCAGGCGGCTGGAGACTTCCTCGCGTTCGACGAAGAGTGGGAGGTTGTCCTCTCCAGGGCGGAGGCCGTTGCGTCGGTCGAGGAGTGCGCCCGTCCCGAGCGCGAGGTACTGCTCGCCAACCAACTCGCTGCCGAGTTCGCAGCTCGTAATCACCGCACGCGGGGCTGGGCGCAAGACCGCCTTGGAGTCGACAACTTCGGCTTCAGAGTCCCCGACCCGACGTCCGATATCGAGGGGTACCCAGTCTCCGCAGAAGAAACCGTCGCGCTAGCGCAGGAGTTCTGTGACGCGCTGCGAGCACGGAACGTGCTGGCGCAGCTCTCGGTGGCGAGCGGACCCGACGCAGAGTCGGAGTGGTTTGAGGTTGCCGCCTATGGCTCGTTCTGCCCAGACGTCGCAGTGACCGTCGTCAGCGGAGGTGTGCACATTGTTGGCACCGAGCCGGGGCAACTACCGCCGGGCACCTACCAGTCGAGCCCCGGAGTCGACGAGTGCTACTGGGAACGCACGCGGGCAAATGGGGACATCATCGACAATGATTTTGTTTCGTTCGCCGCGGGCGGAGTCATTGTGCGAGTTGCAGCGTCGGATGCGTCTGTCGAGTTCGGATGCGGCAGCATGGTCCTCGTCGGCTAGCGGCCGACGCCGTTGCGGCCGGCAGCGGGCCGAGGCGGCTCTTTGACGCACCCAGAGCTCGAACGGAGCCATCGTTCGGCATGGGGGCGTTCACACGCCGACCGTACTTCCACAGGTGAGGTCGCCGTCGGTGTCGACCCTGGCCACTGCGAAGCGTCGGGAGTCCTCCGAGCCAACAGCGCTGCCATCGCCGAGTCGAACGCGTCGATTGCCCGGTTCCCGTCCGCTGCGCGTTGCCGCGCTCTCGCCTATATCGCCCCAGAACGCACCGCTCGAAGATCTGACAGGATCGCTGCATGGAGAGGTTCTCATTTGTCGATGTTGAGACGACCGGACTCGACCCGTCGGAGTGCTCCGTCGTCGAGGTTGCCGTGCTGACCACCGACACATCGGGCCGCTTCCTGGACCGATACGAGACAGTCCTGAACCCGTTGACCAAAATGGCGGCCACACGCATCCACGGCATACGCGCCGCCGCCGTCGCGGCCGCTCCCACGTTCTCTCTCATTGCTCCGGATCTCCTCGAGCGTTTGAACGGCACGACAGTGGTGGCCTTCAACGCAGACTTCGACAGGCGCTTCGTCGAGAACGAAGTTCACCGTGCCGGCGGCCACATCGCCGGCGACTGGATCTGCGCAATGACCGAAGCAGCACGCCATACCGGCGGCCAACGGCGCCTCGACGACCTCGCCGCCGAGCTCGGCGTTCATGTCGACGGGGACGCACACTCCGCAGCGCGCGACGCCGAACTCTGCGCCCGAATCTTCTTCACCCTCGGCGCAGCTGCGGAGCGCCCCACCCTGTCCACACGCGCACCCACCCAACGGCGCGTGCCACCGCTGCCGCGCACCGCCGCAGACGGACAAGGCACAGCGCGCCGGCCCGTCGCAGCGAACCGCGGCCTCGAGCGAACGGGACAGCCCATCACCACCCTCGTCCACCAGATCACGGCAGCGTTCGAGGACCGCGAACTCACGCTGGCCGAGACCAAGCAGATCTCCCTCACCGCAGACCAGGCCGGTCTTTCCGCCGGCGACGTCATCGCCGCCTACAACGAGTACTTCGAACACCAGGTCGTCGACATCCTCGCCGACGGAGTCATCGACGACGACGAGCGAGCCCGCCTCCGAGTCATCAGCCACCACCTCGGCTTCCCCGCCCCCTACGTCGAAGCCCGCCTCACCGGCACTCCAGCCCCCCGACTTGGAGCGCAGCTCCAACCGGGCATGACCATTGTGCTCACCGGCCTCGACGACGAAACCAAGTGGGACCTCACCATGGCCGCAGCCGACGCCGGCATCGCCATCCGCCACGGCGTCTCCAAGACCACCGACCTCGTCGTAGCCGGCGGCCAAGCCACCACAGGCAAAGCGACCAAAGCCACCGAACTCGGGATACCCATCATCGACGTCCAAACCTTCCACCGAGCCCTGCCGACCGCGACCGACCCAAGCATCGAACCCACCCTCGAACGCGTCGACAGCCCTGCCCCTCAGCTCCTACCGCCGCCGACCGCACCGAAGGGCTGGTACGTCGACCCCACCGGGCGAAACGAGTGGCGATGGTGGGACGGTCACACCTGGACGGACAACGTCGGCAACAACGGCACCATCACGACCGACCCGCTCCCCTGACAGCGGCCAGACCGATGGTGTCGCGACGCCCGTTCGAATGAATTGCTGTCGAGGCAATGAATCGCTCTGCGACGTTGCGCAACCCGAAACGTAGGCCGTTCGGCCTACAGCCGCCCTGCCAACTCGACCCAGGCCAGAACACGTCTCCGCAGGTCACCGCAACAATCTGAGCCCGAGAGGGGAATTGAACCCCTGACCTATTCATTACGAGTGAATCGCTCTGCCGACTGAGCTACTCGGGCAAGGCCACCACGCTACCAACGGGCAGGCGAGACGACGACGGCATTGTGGGCGCGGGCGCTCGCCGCGCCGGCCGCGCCGGCCGTCGCCGGTCGGGTCGAACGGGCGGCTCGAACCGGATCAGGCGACGCGGGGCGGCCGGCGGCGCCAGGCGACGGTGCCGGTGACCGGATCGGTGAAGATGTCGTAGCTGGACTTGTTGCCGTTGTGCCACGGGCACTTCAGCTCCACGTCGTCGCCGTTGGTCTCGCCGTCGTGTTGCCAGTCGATGATGTGATCGACGTCGCACCGCCACGCGGGGACGTCGCATCCCGGCGCCTGACAGTGACGGTCTCTGGCCATGATCATCTCGCGGAGGGCGCCGTCAGCGAACCGTTTGGAGCGACCGAACCTGGTGCGGATGTCGGGCCCGTCGAACACCAACCGCCGAACCTCACCCTCGACGGCAAGCGCCAGCGCCCGGCCCGGGCTGATGGGTGTGCCGTCGGAGAGCTCGGCAGTGAAGTTGGCCGGGTAGGCGAACTCTGCCCCCGCCCGACGCTTGATCTCGGCCTCGAACGCCTCGTGGCTGATGTGCACGACCACCGACGGACGGGGCTTCTTGGCGTCGGGCGGGACGGCTGCGGCGCGCTGGGACAACTCCACCAGCGCGTCCGCGCGACGTTGGGTGGGGGTGCGCCACAAGTCGTCGATGCTGACGTTGCCCTTGCCGAGGCGCTCCTCGGCCTCGGCCCAATCGGCCTCGAACAGCTCGTCCTCGATCTCGCGCAGGACTCGCGAGAACGCCTCGTATCCCTCTGCGGTGAAGGTGGCCTCGAGCGACCCTCCACCCCGCTCGCGGCGGCACCGACGCAGCTCGGCCGAGCGTTTGGCCCGTTCCTTGTCATCCCAATCGTCCAGATCCGGTTCGGTGAGCTGTTCGAAGTGGGCGATCACGGTGCAGAACCGCTTGTACGGCAGACGCACGGCCGCCTCGACGAGGATCGGCTCGACCTGGAGGAACACCTCTCGACGGTGGCCCGCAGCGGCCCGCACCAGCCGGGCGACATGGCTCTCGCTGATGTCGCCGCAGGCCCAGGCCGCGTGGGTCAGCGGCAGGTCATGCACCTTCTGTGCCACCCCCACGGCACGCGACGCTTCCGCCGGTGACGAGTGCGTGGTGGCCAACACCACCGAGGTGGGGTTCTTGAATCCCGCGTCGCGACCCGCATCGGTCTGATCCACGTGGAGGACTGCCGCCCCGACGGCCGCCTCGGCCATCGAGCGCAGCCGTACCGCCTCCTGAAGCATCGGGAGCGCGTCCTCGGCGGGCGCGTGCTCGATCCGGGCCTGGAACTCCTCGAACGCCTGCTCGGCGGCGCGGACCTCGACCGGGACCTGACGGATGTCGGCTCCCGTGGGGTCCTCGACCAGCACCGGCGCCCGGCGCACCTGCGACCGTCCCGCGGCACGGTCGACGACCTGCCACAGCTCAACCGCCAACCGCTCACCCTCGGAGAGCGAGCCCGCGTCGTCCGCATCAGGCTCCTGCATCAGGATCGCCAACGAGACCATGACTCAAGTATGACGAGGGGGTGTGACAGTTTTCTTCCGCACTGCCGACGCTTGTCGGCCTGCGGCTGCGCCCGAGGCGCCGCGCCGCGAGGGAGCTACGCAGGCCCCAGCTTCAGGAACATCGCCTGGAGGAGCAGGGCCTCGTTGGGGTTGCGGATCAGCGCTTCGTTGGCGTCGCGGATGACGTCGAGCGCGGCCAGGTCCCGCGGTGTGGGAGCCACACGCAAGCGGTCCCGGTAGACCCCGGCCAGCGTGGCCAGGCCGAACCGCAGCTCGTCCATGCGCAGGCGGCGGATCTCGCGCTTGTGCGCGGCCTCCAGATCTCGGCGACCCGAGCCACGCGTACCCAGGCGCTCCTCACGCTCGGCCAGCTCCTCCATCTCGGTCTCGTGGCGCGCGGTGATGGGCGTCTGGGCCTCGTCGATCATGGCTCGCAGCTCCTCGACCAGCACCGCCACCGACACACCGGAACCGTCCAGCTGCTCGGGCGCCGAGTGCCACGCCTGGTACCGCTGGGCCACGTGCTCGTCGCCGGACAGGTCGGCGGCCCGCCGCAGGTCACCGCCGGACGCCAGCGCCACCGTCTCGGCCGCCTCACCCGTCACCCCCTGCGCGGCGAGCCACGCCACCACCTCGGCGTGGGGCACCCCGTGGAACGTCACGGTCACACAGCGGGAGGCGATGGTGATCTGCTCGTCGGGGACCTCTTCGCTGAGCAGCACGATGATGGTGGACTCGGGCGGCTCCTCCAGCGTCTTCAGCAGGCGGCCGATGGCCGTGGCGTTCGCCGTGTGGAAACGATCGGCCACGATGACCTTGCGGGCACCCTCGACCGGCGTGCGAGACGCCTCGGTGATCAGCTGACCCACCTCCTCGTCCCGATACTGGTTGCCGGTGGGATCGATCCGGATCAGGTCCGGGTGCTCGCCCCGCAGCGCCAGCCGCGCCGCACGCTCGGCCCCGTCCCGATCGAGACCCTGCGACAACACGTCGGCGGCGAACGCCTTGGCCGCGGCCCAGCGACCAGACCCGTGCGGCCCCAGGAACAGGTACGCATGGACCGGATTGGCCACCGACGCCCGCAGCTGGTCGACGGCATCGGCCTGCCCGATCACCTCACCCCAGTTGTCGGTGACGTTGTTCGTGGAATCGTCCGTCGCCAGGCTCACGAACGAGGAATCTACCCGGCCCCGGTGACGTCCGAGAGCGCCGCGTCGACTGCGGCCCCGACCTCGTCGAGGTCGGCACTGCCGTCGATCACGACCCAGGTGTCGTCCTCGGCGGCGAGCTGCAGGTAGCCCTCACGCACGCGGGTGTGGAAGTCCACGGCTTCGCGCTCGAAGCGGTCCAGCTCGTCGCCCAGCCGGCCCAGCGCCACGTCCGGTGGGACGTCGATCAGCACGGTCAGGTCCGGCCACAGCCCGCCGGTGGCGAACTCGGAGAGGCGGCGGACCTCGGCCACGTCGAGCCCGCTGCCGAACCCCTGGTAGACGAGCGACGAGGCGGTGAAACGATCGGTGACCACCGACTGGCCCGCCTGGAGCGCCGGCTGGATCACCTCGCTGACGTGTTGGGCCCGGGCGGCTGCGATCATCAGCGCCTCCGCCCGCAGGTCGACGCGCGTCTCGGGCTCGAGCACCAGCGTGCGCAACGTCTCCCCCAGGTCGGTGCCGCCCGGCTCCCGGGTGAAGACCGCACCGAGCTGGCGAGCGACGCGTCGAGCCTGGGTGGTCTTGCCACTGGCATCGCCACCCTCGAACGCGATGAACCGCGCCGTCACGTCTTCTCGGCCTCCTCGACCCGGGCATCCTGGGTCGGCCCGGGCGACAAGTTTCTCACGGACGCGCGGGCCAACACGCCAGCCCCGAGGATGATGATGGCCGCCAGCCACAGCGTGAAGCGCACGCCGGGCACGAACACCCGCCAACCGAAGATGCTGGGACGCTTGTCGAAGAACTCCTCGGACAGACCGTTGAAGAGTGCCGCTGCGAAGGGCCCGACGGTCATGGCGATGATCAGCGACAACCGCACGATCGTGTAGACCGCCGCGAAGATGCGGCCCCGCAGCTCCTCCTCGACACTCAGTTGCAGCAGGGTGAAGCCGAGGACGTAGATCGACCCTGCGAACATGCCGAGCAGCCCGATCAGCAGTGCCGCAGCCCACAGGTCCGACATCGACGCCGCGATCAGCAACGCCAACCCGGCGCCGAACACCGAGAGCACGAACACCCGGACCTGTTCGAACTGGCGCTGCGACGCCGACAGCACGGCCACACCCACCGCCACGCCCACGCCGAGCGCGGTCTGCAGGATCGACATGCCATCGGCAGCGTTCTCGCCCAGGACGTCCTCGGCGAAGATCGGACCGAGGGGGATCAACATGCCGCCGCCGATCAGCCCCGCGCCCAGCGCCGCGCACACCGCCCGCACCACGGGGTTGATGAACATGAACTGCCAGCCTTCGCGCAGCTCGGCCAGGGTGGCGCCGAGGTTCAGACGAGGACGCTCGTGCGAACGCTCCTCGACCGGCCGCAACGGGATGGCGATGGAGGCGATCATCAGCGCCGAGAACAGGAAGGTGAGGGCGTCGACGTAGAAGCCGAGGCCGATCTGGTCGCCGGAGAACGTCTCGGCCCCGGGCCAGTCCGCGATGCCGTCGGCCACCTGGCCCAACCCGATGAAGATGCCGGCAGCAATGGGCACGGTGCCGTAGGTGGCCGCCATCTGAAGCGAGTTGACGGTGGTCAGACGCTCCTCGGGCACCAGGCTCGGCACCACCGAGTCCTTGGCCGGGATCCACATCAGGGTGAAGATCTCGAGCGCCAGCGACGCCAGGACCAGGTGCCAGACCCGGTCGGCGAACGGCAGGGAGAGCAGGACCCCGACCCGCGCCAGGTCGCAGACGATCATCACCCGTTTGCGGTTCCATCGATCGACGAGCACACCGGCCAGCGGCGCCAGGAACAGGCCAGGGATGATGCGAACGGAGAACACGAAGCCCACCGCCGTCTCGGGCGTGCCCCCGCCCAGTTCGGTGGCGGCGGCCCCGATGGCGAGGAAGCCCAGCCAATCGCCGGTGGAGCCCACGGCCTGGACGATCCACAGCCGCAGGTACGCATAGCTGCCGAACACGCGCTCGACCCAGGAGCTCGACGCGACGCGCTGATGATCCTCGACCTGGCTGCCGTGCCGCGCAGCAGCGGATCGCTCCTCCACGACCGTCAGGCTAGTTGGGCGGTCCCGGCTGGCCGGTCCACCCGACGCCGAGCGATTCAGTTGCCGGCGGTGGCCTCGTCGGCGGACTCGGAGACGTCCTCGGGAGCCGCCGCGTCGGCCGCTGCCTTCTTGGCCGTGCTCTGCTTCTTGGCCGTGGCCTTCTTCTTCGCGGCCTTCTTCGCCGGGGCCTTCTTCTTGGCCGTCGTCTTCTTCTTGGTGGCCGCCTTCTTGGACTTCTTCTTCTTGGCGGGGCCCTTCTCGCGACGGAGCTGGAGCAGCTCCATGGCACGGGCATCGTCGATCTCCTCGACGGTGTCGCCCTTGCGGAGCGAGGCGTTGGTCTCGCCGTCGGTCACGTAGGGACCGAAGCGGCCGTCCTTGACCACCATCGGCTTGCCCGAGACCTCGTCGTTGCCCAGCTCCTTGAGCGGCGGCTTCGCCACCGCGCCACGGCGGCGTTTGGGCTCGGCGTAGATCTTGACCGCCTCGTCGAGGGTGATCGTGAAGATCTGGGCCTCGGACTCGATGGTGCGACTGTCGGTGCCCTTCTTGAGGTACGGCCCGTAGCGGCCGTTCTGCACCGTGATCTCGGTGCCGTCCTCGGGGTGCACGCCGACCACACGCGGGAGGCTCAGCAGCTGCATGGCTTCGTCGAAGGTGACGGTCTCGAGACTCATGTCCTTGAACAGCGAGGCCGTCTTGGGCTTCTCCTCGCCGTCGACGATCTCGCCCAGCGTGACGTAGGGGCCGAAGCGACCAGCCTTCGCGAAGACGGTCTTGCCGGTCTCGGGGTCGACCCCGAGCTCCCTGTCACCGGCCGGAGCCTCGATGTACTCGACCGCCTTGTCGACGGTGAGCTCGTCGGGCGCGATCTCGTCGGGGATCGAGGCGGTGTCCTCGCCGCGCTGGACATACGGACCGAACTTGCCGACGCGGGCCACGATCATCTCGCCGTTCTCGTCGACCCCCAGCGGGATGGAGTTGATGGCGCGGGCGTCGATGTCGCCCAGACGCTCGGACACCTTCTCCTTGAGGCCGGGCTCTTCCTCGGCGCCGAAATAGAACTGGCTCAGCCAGGGGATGGCTTCGCGGGTGCCGGTGGCGATCCCGTCGAGGTCGGTCTCCATGTTGGCGGTGAACTGGTAGTCGACCAGGTTCGGGAAGTGCTGCTCGAGCAGCCCCACCACGCTGAACGCAGTGAAGCTGGGAACCAGGGCCGAGCCCTTCTTCCACACGTAGCCACGGTCGACGATGGTCCCCATGATCGAGGCATAGGTGGACGGGCGACCGACGCCGAGCTCCTCGAGCTTCTTGACCAGCGACGCCTCGGTGTAGCGCGACGGCGGCTGGGTCTCGTGGCCGTCGGCCTCGAGGTCGGTGACAGCCAGGTCGTCGCCCTCGGCCATCGGGGGCAGCGCCCGCTCGTTGGTGTCGTTGTCGTCGGCCTCGTCGGTGTCCTCGACGTAGACGCGGCGGAACCCCTGGTGGGTGATGACGGTGCCCGAAGCACCGAACTCGGCGTCGCGACCATCGCTGCTCGCGGCGCCGAGCCGGACCTGCATGGTCTCGCCTTCGGCGTCGGTCATCTGCGAGGCAACCGTGCGCTGGAAGATCAGCTCGTAGACCTCGGCCTCGCTCTTGACGACCTCGCTCCGCACCTGCTCAGGACTCTTGAACGTGTCACCGGCGGGACGGATGGCCTCGTGGGCCTCCTGCGCGTTGCGAACCTTCTTGGTGTAGTGGCGCGGCGCGTCCGGGAGGAAGTCGGCGCCGTACTTCTCCTGGATCAGACTGCGGGCCGCATTGAGGGCCGTGTCCGACAGCGTGGTGCTGTCGGTACGCATGTAGGTGATGTAGCCCTTCTCGTACAGGCCCTGGGCCGCGCGCATGGCCATCGCCGACGACATCCGCAGCTTGCGGCCGGCCTCCTGCTGGAAGGTGGAGGTGATGAAGGGTGCGGCGGGCCGACGGCGGTACGGCTTGGACTCGACGGAGCGGACGGCGAAGTCGGCGTCGGCCAGGCCCGCCACCAGCGAACGAGCGCCGGCCTCGTCGAGCTGCACGGTGTCGGCGGACTTGAGCTGGCCGTCCTGGCCGAAGTCGCGGCCGCTCGCCAGCTTCTTGCCGTCGAGCTGAACCAGGGTGCCGGTGAACGACTTGGGGTCGTCGGCGGCGATCTCCTTGGTGACGGTGAACGTGCCGCTGAGGTCCCAGTACGACGCCGGCACGAACGCCATGCGCTCGCGCTCCCGCTCGACCACGACACGGGTGGCCACCGACTGGACGCGACCCGCCGACAAGCGCGGCATGACCTTCTTCCACAGCACCGGCGAGACCTCGTAACCGTAGAGCCGATCGAGCATGCGGCGGGCTTCCTGGGCGTCGACCAGGCGACGGTCGATCTCGCGCGGGGTGTCGATGGCGGCCTGGATGGCCGACGGGGTGATCTCGTGGAAGACCATCCGCTTGACTGCCATGCCCTCGGGCGGGTTGAGCTCCTCGAGCAGATGCCACGCGATGGCTTCGCCCTCGCGATCCTCATCCGTCGCGAGGTAGAGCTCGTCGGCCTCCTTCATCAGGGCTTTGAGGTGCTTCAGGTGGTCCTTCTTGTCGCTGTTGACCACGTAGAGGGGCTTGAAGTCGTTGTCGACATCGATCCCCATGCGGGCCCAGGCCTCACCCTTGTGGGACTTGGGGACCTCCGCGGCGTTGCGCGGGAGGTCACGGATGTGTCCGATGGACGACTCCACGACGTACCCATCACCGAGATATCCGGCGATGGTGCGCGCCTTGGCGGGCGACTCGACGATGACGAGGGCGGTAGGCATCTGAGGGGAAAGGTAAGGGTCGCGGGCGGGGGCTTGTCAACAGCTTCGAACTGTCAGTGAACGATCGACCATATTGGGTCTGTCTTGAACTGCCACGGCACGACCCTCCGGAGCGGACGGTCGTCAGCTGCCGGCGTGGGCGCCGATCTTGACGTCTCGGCGGGTGACACGGTCCAGGATCACCAGACCCATCAGGCCCGCGACGAGCGACGCGAACAGGATGCCGATCTTGGCCTGAGCGATGATCGATTCGTCCTCGAACGCCAGGCTGGTGATGAAGAGCGAGACCGTGAACCCGATGCCGGCCACCGACGCCAGGCCCACCAGATGACGGTTGGTCATGCCCTGGGGAGCCGAGGTGAACGGCAGGCGCTGCCCGATCATCGTGAATGCGGTGATGCCACAGATCTTGCCGACCACCAGACCGACCCCGACGCCCCAGGTCACCGGGCTCCCGGCCGCGTCGCCGACCACACCGCCCCGCAGATCCACGCCCGCGTTGGCCAGCGCGAAGATCGGGATGATGACGTACGACGAGATGGGGTGGATGGCGTTCTCGAGCCGCTCGGCCACCGACGTCGACTCGCGAAGGTGGAAGGCGGCGTAGTGGATGTCCACGCCGAAGAGGTCGTCGCCCTTGTCGCGGAGCCACTGCACCCACTTTGCCGCCTGCTGGCGGGTCTGGAGCGGTCGGGCCGGCGTGATGACACCGAGGATCACACCAGCGATGGTGGCGTGGACTCCGGACTCGAACATGGCCAACCACAGCACCACGCCCAACACCACGTAGATCGGGATGTACCAGACCCGGAGCTGGCGGAGGGCGACGATCGCCAGCACCACCACGCCGGCGGTGGCCAACCATCCCCAGGAGATGGTCTCGGTGTAGAAGAGCGCGATGACCAGGATCGCCCCGAGGTCGTCCACGATGGCGAGCGACAGGATGAAGACCTTCATCTGCCGGTTGACGCGATCCCCCAGCAACGACAGCACGCCGACCGCGAAGGCGATGTCGGTGGCCATGGGGACGCCCCAGCCGTCGGCCTCGGGGCCGCTGGTGTTGAAGGCGAAGTAGATCAGGGCCGGGACCATCATCCCGCCCAGTGCCGCCATGGCCGGCAGGGCCGCCGCCTTGGGATCCTTGAGGTGACCGGACACGAGCTCGCGCTTGATCTCGAGGCCGACCACGAAGAAGAACACGACCATCAAGGCGTCGTTGACCAGCAGCTCCAGATCCAGGTGCCCGTGGGACTCCCCCAGGACGAAGTCCCCGATGGCGATCTCGATCGAGCTGTGCCACAGGTCGGTGTAGCTGTCCGACCACGGCGAGTTGGCCCACAGGAGCGCGACTGCGGTGGCGCACAACAACACGATGCCGCCTGCCGCCTCGACCTGGAGAAAACGACGGAACGGACGACCCACCCGCGATGCCAGGGCGTTGTCGGATCCGATGAACGTGATCTCGGGGATGGGTGTTTTCTCGGCCATGAACGAACGAAACCGGGTCGGGTCGCCAGGAAGGGTACGCCGGGGACGACAGGAATCGGCCAGATGGAGCAGCGGTCTGGGATGATGCGTCCATGGACGCCTACCAGGCCATCGTCACCAAACGCGACACGAGAAGCTTCCGCGAGGAAGAAATCGAGACCGATCTGCTCCGCAAGGTACTCAACGCCGGCCGCATGGCCGGCAGCGCCAAGAATCGCCAACCGATCCGGATGGTCGTGCTGACCGACACGGACGACCAGCAGGCGCTCGGCCGGTGCGGCGACTACTGCGACTGGATCCACACCGCGCCCGTGGTGGTCGCGGTGGCGGTCGACCGCGACGCCGGGGTGCGCACCCAGTTCGACGTGGGCCGGGTGTGCCAGAACCTGATGGTGTCGGCCCACGCCGAGGGGCTCGCGAGCTGCCCGGTGACGATCCACCGATCCGACGACGCCCGCACCCTGCTCGGCCTCGACGAGGCCTACGACGTGCTGATGGCCGTCGTGCTCGGCCATCCGGCCGCGGCCGAGGGCGACCGCCGGTCGCATCCCCGCCACCCGCTGGACGACGTGGTCATCTGGCGCTGATCAGCGCTCGCTCGCCATCGTGCGGGACTAGGTTCACGGCGGACCGCGAGGAGCAGCCGATGATCGAAGCAGAAGTGCCCATCCAGACCGCCGACGGCACCATGAGCGCCTTCACCACCCGACCCGACGAGGGTGGGCCGTTCCCGGTGGTGTTCTTCTACATGGACGCGCCCGGCAAGCGTGAGGAGCTCCACGACATGGCCCGGCGCATCGCCACCACCGGCTACTACGTCGTGCTGCCCAACCTCTACTACCGGACCACCGACGAGTTCGTCCTGGACTTCGAGACGGGCTCGAACCGCGACGAGATGTTCGAGCTGATGATGAAGCTCTCGAACCGCATGATCGTGTCCGACACCCAGGCGATGATCGACTTCGTCGACGGCGAGGACGACGCCGACGCATCCGGCATCGGCTGCGTGGGCTACTGCATGAGCGGCCCGTTCTCGCTGGCCGTGGCCGCCGCGTACCCCGACCGGGTGAAGGCCGCGGCGTCGGTGTACGGCGTCCGCCTGGCGGTGGACGCCGACGACTCGCCGCACCTCGGCTTCCCGCAGACCGCCGGCGAGATCTACGTCGCCGCCGCCGAGACCGACGAGTACGCGCCGCCGGAGATGATCGCCGCAGTCGAGGAGGCCATCGAGACCTCAGGTGTCAACGGCCGGGTCGAGTGGTACCCCGGCACCCACCATGGGTTCGCATTCCCGACGCGTGCGGGGCTGTTCGACAAGCCGGCGGCCGAGCGCCACTGGGCCCGGCTCCACAGCCTGTTCGACCGCAACCTGC
This sequence comes from Acidimicrobiales bacterium, assembly GCA_965262315.1. GTDB lineage: Bacteria > Actinomycetota > Acidimicrobiia > Acidimicrobiales > UBA8592 > JBCCFK01. Next base: position 194,752 of record CBDHFJ010000105.1, on the reverse strand, counting down.
GCTGATGCGCTTCGGCATCCACCTGCCCCAGGCGGGGCCGGCGGCGTCGCGCGACGCGATCATCGCGGCGGCGCGCCAGGCCGAGGAGCTCGAGTTCGACGACGTGTGGGTGTCGGACCACGTGATCGTGCCGCGCGAACGCGACTACCCGCCGTCGGCCTACATCCACGAACCGATCGTGGCCATGGGCATCGCCGCCGCCGTGACCGACCGGGTCCGCATCGGCACGACCGTCCTGGTGGTCACGATGCGGCAACCGCTGGTGCTGGCCAAACAGCTCGCATCGTTGGACGTGATGACCGGCGGCCGGATCATCCTCGGCGCCGCCGCCGGATGGATGGAGCCCGAGTTCGAGGCCCTGGGCATGCCCTTCGCCGACCGTGGCCCGCGCCTCGACGAGGCGATCGACCTCATGCGGGCGTCCTGGACCGACGATCCCATCGACGCCGAGGCGCCGCTGCACGGCGTGTTCGTCCGTGACATGCGGGCCAAGCCACAGCCCGACCAGCCGATCCCGATCTGGATCGGCGGCCACAGCGAGGTGGTGTATCGGCGGGCGATCTCGACGGGCGACGGTTGGCACGGTGCCTTCCGGACCCCCGCCGACACGCGTGCGATCGTGGAGCGCCTCCGCGCCGACCGGCCCGACGAGGCCTTCACCATCTCGATGCGGACCCGGTGGGACGCGCTGGAGGACGACCGGGACCTCATCGTCGCCGAACTCGAGGAGTACGCCGAGATCGGCGTCCAGCACCTGGTCGCCGAACCGCGCCAACGGACGCTGGAGGGCTGGCTCCGCTGCGGCGAGGCCTTCGCCGACATCCTGGCCGCCGCGGACGTCTGACCCCGCACCGCCGCCGGTGGCGCTATTCGAAGTAGCGGATCTCGCCGTCGGCGGCCTCGACGACCGCGTGGACCGCGTGATGCAACGCGTTGTGTTGGACCTGGAACTCCTCGATCTCGGGGTCGGCGTCGCCGGCCTCGAGCGGGACGTCGTCGGGATCCTCGTTCTGGCCCAGCGACGCCAGCGCCGCATCCCAGTCCGTCGTCTCGGCCCGACGGGCCAGATACATGCTGGGGGCCTGCAGCAGCGCCCGGTCGATGTCGTTCACGATGGCGATGACCACATCGGTCGAGGTCCGCACACCGGGGGTCGAGATCAGGCGGAGCGCCTGCAGCTTGCGCATCGCCATCGCCGCGATCATCACGGGGTCGCCCATCTCCGAGACCGCCGAGTCCACCGACTGCAGGTCGATGCTGACGGCCGACCCCACCTCGAACCAGTCGCGCAGCGTGGCGAAGAGCCGCTCGGTCACGTCGTGCAGGGCCAAGAGCTCGTCTGGCTTCGCCAGGGTGACGTCGTCCATCTCGTCCACCCGGCCACCGTACCGGCGGCGGGCACACGACCGTGGGCGGGGGGGGTGTCAGCCGCCGTGGTCGGTCACGTACCGGTCGGCATCGGCCCGATCCAGGCCGTGGGCCTCGATGACGCCGGTCACGATCGTCTCCCGATAGGCGGGACCGGGCGCGTTCAGCGCCAGCGTGTCGACCGGGCGCGGGGTGGTGAACGTCAGCATCGGCGCACCGACGCCCCCGACGTGGAGCACTCGGTCGTAGTTGCCATCGCCCAGGACGGCGCTGCCGCCACCGAGCACACCGTCGAGATCGACCTCGGAACCGACCGCACGACCCGACTCCTGCGCCAACACGTCCTGGAACTGCTCGACGGTGATCAGGTAGGCCCGACCCAGCGTTCGAGCCGCCGTGGCGACCGGGTCCACGAAGGCGACCCCTCCGCCGCCCCAACCCCTGGCATCGCCGGCGAACACCAGCCGATGCGGCAGCGTCACGCCGCGCGTCTCGCGCCAGAGGGATCGGTCCCGCGCACCAACCTGCGCCCGGGTGCGACCCGGCGCGGTCCCGCCCTCGAGGTAGCAGCGGAAGCGCTCGCTCGACAGGTTCGAGCCGTACGAGACGTACCAGACCAGCTCGGGCTCGCTGCCGCCGCTCAGCTCTCAGTCCTTGGCGGTGGGCGAGGCGTAGACGACGAGCTGCACGGCCGTGCCGTGTTCGAGCGACCGGATCTTCATCTCGTCGGCCAGGACCCGCATGAGCGGAATACCGAACCCGCCCTCGTAGTCGAGCCGCCCGGGGGCATCGAGCGGGGCCGGCGTCTCCAGCGTCTCCGGCTCGAAGTCGGTGGAGGCGTGGTCCTGGACTTCCACCTCGATGCGGTCGTCGGCCAGATCGCACCGAATGGTGATCCGCTCGTCGGACCCGAGGTTGGCGTGGGCCTCGATGGCGTTGGTGGTGGCCTCGGACACGGCGACCCGCAGGTCCTCGATGCGAGCGTCGCCGAGTCCCGGATCGAGCGCGGCCGCTGCGGCAACCACCGCACGCACGAGTGACAGGTACTCCGGCTGAGCGGGGATGGCGAGGCTGATGCCGCCGGTGGGCTTCTGCTCGGTCACGCCGCCCCCAGCGCCCGTTCGGGGTCGGCGGGATCGACCACGGCCAGCACGTCGCCCAGGCCCGTGAGGTCGAACATCCTCTCGAGGCGCTCGCCCACCCGACTGACGCGGAGGTCGCCGCCGTGGCTGCGGGCGCGCTTGAGTCCGCCGATCAGGACTCCGAGCCCGGTGGAGTCGATGAACTCGACACCGCCGAGATCGACCACGAGCTGCGTGTTGCCGCCGCTGATCTGATTGACGATCTCCTGGCGCAGTTGCGGGCAGGTGGCCATGTCGATCTCGCCGCGCACGGACAGGACGGTCCAGCTACCCGACTGCGCGATCCCGACCGTCAACAACACGCTGCTCAGCGTAAGCGATCGGGCCGGCGACCGCTGCGCATCCCGACGGTGACAGCACCGTAATTCCGCCGCTGTGATTCGTCACTCCCACCACCTACGCTTGCGCGGTGGCGCTGGTCGCGAGAACCGCACTCGAGGTGCTTCTGGACGAGTTGGCCGACGACGGCCGCATCGTGCACGTGGAACACCTGCCGGCGCGCCCCGAGCGCACCGCACCACTCGCCCGACCACTTCCAGACGCCGTTCGGGATCGGGTGCCGTTCGACTCGTTCTGGACACACCAGGCTCAGGCCATCGACCTCCTGCGCGGCGACACCTCGGTCGCCATCGCCACCGGCACGGCCTCCGGAAAGTCCCTCTGCTACCAGCTCCCCATCGCCGAGGCCATCGCCGACCCCATCCGGCCCGCCACGGCCATGCTCCTGTTCCCCACCAAGGCGCTGGCCCAGGACCAGCTGCGGGCGCTGGGCGAGCTCGCCTTCCCCGGCGTGGTGGCCGCCACCTACGACGGCGACACGGACAAGGACCACCGCAGTTGGGTCCGCAACAACGCCAACGTCATCCTCACCAACCCCGAGATGCTCCACGCAGGGGTCCTTCCCCACCACGGCCGCTGGGACACCTTCCTGCGACGGCTCCGCTACGTGGTCATCGACGAGCTGCACGTGCTGCGAGGCATCTTCGGGACCAACCTCGCCCACCTGCTCCGCCGCTTGCGTCGCCTGTGCGCCCACTACGGGTCGGACCCCACGTTCGTGTTCACCTCGGCCACCATCGGCCGACCAGAACGCCTGGCTTCCGAGCTCTGTGGGCTCCCCGTCACCGCCGTGACCGACGACGGCTCACCGCAGGGGCCACGGCTGTTCGCCCTGCTCGACCCACCCGTGGTCGACGCGGCCACCGGGGCCCGTACATCGGGCAACGCCGAGACCGCGTCGATGGTCTCGCGCCTCGTGCAGGGCGGGCATCGGACCATCGCCTTCTGTCGCAGCCGCAAGGGCACCGAGCTGGTGGCGGGTCACGTCCGAGACATGCTGCCCGACGATCTGGACGACACCGTGCGCTCGTACCGAGGCGGCTACCTCGCCGACGAGCGCCGAGAGATCGAGGCCGAGCTCTTCGACGGCGCCATCCAGGCGGTGGTTGCCACCAGCGCGCTCGAGCTCGGCGTCGACATCGGCGGCCTCGACGCCTGCGTGCTCAACGGCTTCCCGGGGACCATCGCATCGATGTGGCAGCAGGCGGGCCGTGCGGGCCGGCAGCGGCAGGAATCGGTGTCGGTGCTCGTCGCCGGCGAGGACCAGCTCGACCGCTACCTCATGGCCCACCCCACCGAGGTGTTCAGCCGATCTCCCGAGCCCGCGGTCATCAACCCGCGTAACCCCTTCATCCTCGAGCCTCACCTCGCCTGCGCCGCGTACGAGCTCCCGCTGAGCCACGACGATCACCGCTACTGGGGCGACGACCTGGACGACGGCGTCCGGGCCCTGGTGCAGGCCGACAAGCTCAAGACCCGGCGCCGGCGGTTGCGGGGCGGGGGCGACGAACCCATCGCCGTGTGGGCCGCCCGGGGCATCCCCGGCCGCAAGCTCGGGCTGCGCAACGGCTCCAGCGCCGAGTACCGCATCTCCCTCGAGGACGGCACCCTCGTCGGCACCGTCGACGAGGCCAGGGCGTTCTCGATGGTCCACCCCGGCGCCATCTACCTGCATCGGGGCCAGTCGTACCGGGTGCTCGACCTCGACATCGACAACCACGACGCCGTGGTCGAACCCGACGACGGCGACACCTACACCCAGGCCCGCACCGACAAGGACATCTCGGTCCTCGAGGTCGATGACGTCCGGCCGGTCGGGCGATCCGAGCTGCATCTCGGCGCGGTCGAGGTGCGCTCCCAGGTCATCGGCTACCAGCGCAAGGACGTCCGGACCCGCAAGATTCTCGGTAACGAGACGCTGGAGCTGCCGCCGCAACAGCTCGTGACCCGCTCGTTCTGGTACACGTTCACCCCCGAACTGCTGGCCGACGCCGGGGTGGCCGACGGCGCCGTGCCCGGCACGCTGCACGCGGTCGAACACACCGGCATCGGGATCCTGCCGCTGTTCACGATCTGCGATCGCTGGGACGTGGGCGGTGTGTCCACGGCACTGCACGTCGACACCATGTTGCCCACGGTCTTCATCTACGACGGCTACCAGGGTGGCGCCGGCATCGCCGAGCTGGGCTTCGAGGCTGCCGACCGACACCTCCAGGCCACCCTCGGTGTGCTCGAGGACTGCCCGTGCGCCGATGGCTGTCCGAGCTGTGTGCAGTCCCCCAAGTGCGGCAACGGCAACGAGCCGCTCGACAAGCACGGCGCCATCACCCTGCTGCAGACCCTGTTGGCTCCACACCCCGAGTCCGGTCCCAAGGCACCGGGCGCCGCGGCACCGGTGATCGACCTGCGCGCGGAACGTTCTCGCCGAGGCGACTGAGCCGGGGGTGCCCTAGCGCCGCTGGGCCAGACGGACTAGACCGGAGGGCCATGAGTACCGCCCTCGCTGCAGCGACACCGCCGCCCGGGCACTTCGTGGTGACCGAGTTCGCCGGACTCCAGGCGCCCGCCGACGCCCTGATGGACGGCTACGTGATCGCGGTGGAGTTCGAATCCGACCGCCATCTCCACCGTCGAGGCCTCGACTTCCTGTCCGGCCTCGCGTACGGCCTCGAAGCCCACATGGAGAAGCTCGGCGACGGCGTCTACCGCCTCACGCCCAACCACTGACGGGCCGGTTCGGATCTCTCAGGCGCTGATGGCGTCGACCGCGGCATCGGCGCGCCTTGCCAGGTCGGCGGGGTCCTCGCCACTGCGGGCCAGCACCATGAGACCGTGCCAGGCGAGCGTGAGCAGCGCGATGGCCTCGTTGACACCCAGCCCCGGCGACAGGGTGCCGGCCTCCTGGGCCCGCTGGAGCTGGCGCCGGATGGCGTCCTCGATCACGGTCTGACCCGAGGCCAGCGCCGCCGCGAGGCCTGGTGACACCTCCGGCGTCTCCAGGGCCGTGGTGGTCAACAGACAGCCGATCAGCGGCGAGCCGTCCGGCGCCGGCCGGACCCCACTGGCCAGGAACTCCCGGATGTTGGCCATCGGGTCGCCGTCGTCCGGCAGGTACTTCTCGATTCGCCGGCGGACCACCCGGTCCACGTAGTGCTGCAGGACCGCCTCGGACAGACCGTCCTTGCTTCCGAAGCGGCGGTAGATCGCCGGTGCCTTCACGTCGAGCTGGGCCTCGAGCTCACGAATCGAGGTGGCCGACCAGCCGCGCGTCCAGAACAACTCGAGGGCACGATCGAGGATCTCGTCGTCGCGGTACTTGGGTGGTCGAGCCATCAGGACATCTCCGGTTGACAAAGATAGCACTCGCTACTTAACGTCGCACCCGTCGCCCGACTCTCGATGACTGGAGCCATCCGATGCCCCTCGACGCCACTTCCCTCACCAAGCAGTACGCCACCGTCAACGGCAAGCAGATGGCCTACCACGAGCGCGGCGAGGGTCGCTCGGTCGTCTTCCTCCACGGGAACCCCACATCGTCGTACCTGTGGCGCAACATCGTGCCCCACGTGGCCGACCAGGCCCGCTGCATCGTGCCCGACCTCATCGGCCAGGGCGACTCGGACAAGCTCGACGACACCGGCCCCGACTCGTACCGATTCGTCCACCACCGCGAGTATCTCGACGGCCTGCTGGACCAGCTGGACCTCGGCGACGACGTGGTGTTCGTCATCCACGACTGGGGCTCGGCGCTCGGGTTCGACTGGGCCAACCGCCACCGCGACCGCGTGGCCGGCATCTGCTTCATGGAGGCGATCGTCCGGCCAGTCACGTGGGACGAGTGGCCCGAGGCCGCCCGCGGCATCTTCCAGGGGTTCCGGTCCGAGGCAGGCGAGGACATGGTCATCGGCAAGAACCTGTTCGTCGAGGCCGTGCTCCCCGGCTCGATCCAGCGGGACCTCACGCAGGAGGAGCACGACGAGTACCGCCGCCCGTTCACCGAGCCCGAGCACCGCCGCCCCACGCTCACCTGGCCCCGCCAGATCCCCATCGAGGGCGAACCCGCCGACGTGGTGGAGATCGTGCAGGCCTACGCCGACTGGCTGTCCGACGTCCGATGTCCCCAAGCTCTTCGTGAACGCCGACCCCGGCGCCATTCTCGTCGGCCCCCAGCGCGACTTCGTGCGCTCGTGGCCCAACCTCACCGAGGTCACCGTGCCCGGCAACCACTTCATCCAGGAGGACAGCCCCGACGAGATCGGCCAAGCCCTGGCCGACTTCCTCGGCACGCTGGGATAGGCGGGGTCGGAGGATTCAACCGACGAGGTCCTCGCCCAGCACCACGACCACGTGCGGCTCGCCCTCGGTGTCGGGCGGCAACACGCCATCGGGCAGCGGCTGCACGGCTTCGGGCCCGGCGTTCAGGATCTGCGCGATCTGGCGCGCATCGAGCTCGTAGCCGTCGACGTAGTACACGGCCGTGAGGCTGCCGCCGTCCTCGAGGGCGTTGCCCGGGGTGAGGGTGTCGTAGCCCCGATTCAGCCTCAGGTCGTCGGCCGTCCTCCCGGCTGCGCCGGTGGTGTTTGTTCCGTTCAACACGAGGACGCGAACCTCGGCCGGCGGGGCGACCGCTGCAGGACGAAGCGCCGGGGTGCGCTCGCTGACGAAGACCAGTGACACAACGTCAGGGCTCGAGCACAACCGCGGAGATCCCTGCCGCCTCGCACAGCGCCCGGATGTCGCCCACGTCGGCCGTGACGATGCCGGCGCCGGTCCGTTGCGCCAGGACGACCACGCTGCCATCGACGATGTCAGACGTCCCTGCCCGTCCGACCAGCGCACCGACCTCGTGAGCGAGGCTCTGGTCGAACGGGACGACCGCGACCGAAGCGAGTAGTCGGCGCAGCATCACCTGCTGCGCCGACCGACTGACCTGTGCGACGACCGTGGCTGGGACCGACACCGAGAAGCCTGCGTCCAGACGAGCAGCGTGACGCGCCAGGGCCCGCCGATCCCTTCGGTCAATGGCGATCAGGGCGCCAGCGTCATAGACGACCGCGTTCACGGCGGATCCTCTCCATCTCTCGCATGACGGCCTCGGTGTGGGCTCGGGCCTCCGCCAGCTCTTCGTCGGTGAAGGCGCCATGTTCTGCTTCGTATTCGGCGATGGCGGCGAGTCCGTCGAGGCGACGGAGCTCCTTGCGAGCCGCTTCGGTCATCCACGCGGACACGCTGAGACCCTCGGCCTCGGCCGCCCGGAGCACGGCCGCGTGCACCTCGGCATCGACGGTGATGGCCATCTTCACGGCAGGGTTCCCACGAGGCATGGCCAAACCATACGACTGCACTCCTACCGTTTCATCCGGAATCGTCATGGCGCCTCTCGGTGCATGGTGACGGTCTCGCGGATCGTCACGTCGCCGACCAGGGGCCCGATCACGGGCACCTCGGTGGTCGATCGGTAGATCGCCGACACGGTCACGGTGTCTCCCGTGGTCGACAGCGTCACGGTCAGCCGGCCGGGGTCGAGGTCACCCGAGTTGACCGCGGCGGTCCGGGCCGCATCGAGTGTCGGATCGACCGCGGCGCTCCTTGCGCCCTCGCGCGCCGCGTTGAGCACCAGCAACTGATCTCGAACCACGAGCCCGACCTGCACCACGAGCAGGACGAACGCCAGGACGACGGGGAGCACCAGGGCCAACTCCAAGGTGGCCTGGCCCCGGGCTCCCCTGTCCCGATGCATCACGCGACCATCGACGTGACCGAACGCAGCACGGCGTCCATCAGGCCGCTGATACGGCTGGTGGCACCCGCCCAGGCGATGATCAGCATGGCGATGGTCGCGGCGCCCACGAGCACCAGCGCGTATTCGGCCGTGGTCTGGCCACGGTCACCGCCCAGACGGCGCGCCAGGCTGGCGAGGATTGACAAGGTCATGGGATTCCTCCCGGATCGTGAATTGGGATCGGGGGAAGCGATCGATCAGGGCGTGGGACTGCCGACGGACAGCCCCTCGAGCGTGCGGGCCACGGTGGGCACCACCGTGAGCAGGACAAAGGCGGGAAGCACACCGAGCACCAGCGGGCCCAAGAGCCGGACGGGCACACGCCTGGCCCGGATCTCCGCCTGGCGCCGACGCTGGACCCGAGCCTCGTGGGCGAGGCGCTCCAGCGTGGCCTCGATACTGGTGCCGTAGTGTTCGGCGCCCGCAAGGGTGCGTACCAGCGGCCGCACGGCCGGGCCGAGATCGGCGGCAGCGCGACCGAGCACCTCCGCCAGCCGGTCCCCGGCCTCGACCTCCGCCATGGCCGCGGCGAACCGGGCCGAGACGACCCCGATCGGCCGCGACGACACGGTCCGCACCGCAGCGTGGACCGAGCCTCCACCGCCGAGCGCAACCGACAGCAGATCGATGACTTCAGGGAGTTCGCGTTCGACCGCTGCGGCACGACGGGCCGCCGCCCGCCGTCGGGATCCGACGTCGTGGGCGTACACCGCGAATGCGACGACCACCGCGAACGCGGGATGCACGAACAAGCCCACCAGCGCTCCGACCGCAACGCGCCCCACCAGGCGATCCCGGGCCCAGGCCTGGCCTCCCCGCCGAAACCGCAGCGAACGGCCCAGCAACACCCAGGCGTCATCTGGAGCGACGACCGGGCGAACAACCCGCGGTGCGTGGGCCCACGCACCGACCAGGACCGAGCCGACGATGCACACCACGGCACTCATCTGATCGACGCCACGATCCGACGCATCCAGACGAGCGCGCCGACGTCGAGCAGCAAGCCCACCACCAGGCAGGCGCGGCCGATCGGCTCGGTCACCAGCCAGGACAGCGCCTGCGGGTCCGCGGCCGAGGCGATCAGGCCGAACCCGACCGGCAGGACGGCCACCAGCCACGCCGACGCCTGTGCCTGCGACGCCAGCGCCCGGACCTCGGCCGCGACCGCGAGCTCGGAACGCAGGGTGTCGGCCACGCTGTCGATGGCCTGGGACACCGCGGTGCCCGCCTCGGCGGCCGTCCCCAGCGCGACAGCCGCCAGCCGCACCCCGGGCACCTGCCGACGGCGCGAGCTCCAGGCTTCCAGAGCAACGGCGGTCGAGGCCCCCGAGTCGAGCGCCCGTGCGATCTCCGCGAGATCCTGCTGCGCCGGCGGCCCGACCGTGCCCCTCGCGGCCCGCAACGCCGCGGAGACGGACAGACCGGCCCGCAACGATCGGGCCAGCTCTTCGAGGACAGCCGGCAACTGCGCCGCGAGTTGGCGCTCGCGCCGCCGCACACGCCAGGTCGCTGAGGGTGGCTGAGACGACGTGGGGGCCCGGACTGCCGCGAGCGCGAGAACGGCGCCGGCCGTCAACACCGAGATCATCACGGTGCCCCACACCGCACGATCTCGCCGACGCGCCGTTCGCCATCGCCGGTTCGTACGAGATGCACCACGACGTCGACCGCCATGGAGACGAGGCGGCCGGCCATCGCAGGGTCCACGCCCGCACCGGCCATCACCACCATCGACTCGAGTCGCTCGATCGCGTCGGTGGCACTGTTGGCGTGGACCGTGGACAGCGATCCCTCGTGTCCGGTGTTCAGCGCCTGCACCATGTCCAGGGCTTCGGCCCCACGCACCTCGCCGACCACCAGCCGGTCCGGCCGCATACGCAGGGCGTTCCGGACGAGGTCGCGAACGGTGATCTCCGGCGGGCCGTCCACCATGGGTGGCCGGGCTTCGAGCCGCACCACGTCGGGCAGCCCGAGGTCCAACTCGGCGGCGTCCTCGATGGTCACCACGCGCTGGCTCGGCGGAATCATCGACGCCAGGGTGTTGAGCATCGTGGTCTTGCCGGTGCTGGTGGCCCCCGACACCACGATGTTGCGGCGTTCCGCCACGGCGTGTCGGAGGGCGTCGGCATCGGCCGGGTCCGCCACCTGGTCGAGGTCCACGGCACGGACACCGAAGCGGCGGATGGTGAGGCACGGTCCGTCCAGCGCCACCGGCGGAATGACCGCGTGCACCCGCGACCCGTCGGCGAGGCGCCCGTCCACCATGGGCGACGTGCGATCGAGGCGGCGTCCCAACGGCGCGACGATCCGCTCGAGCACGTGCTCCAGGGTCGGCAGGTCGAGGTCCAGCCCGGCCGGCGAGATCTCCCCGCCCCGCTCGACGCGCACCGGCCCCGGACCGTTGACCATGATCTCGCTGATGGTCGGGTCCGCCAGCAGGTCGGTGAGCGGTCCGAGGCCCGTCAACCGACTCATGCCACGGCGTCCAGTACCCGATCGAGCCCGCGCGGCGGGCGTCCACCGAGCAGCCCGGCGTCGACGGCCCGCGCGATGGCCGGGTCCACGTCGATCCGGGCCACCACCGGCGCCCCGATGGCGGCCTCGACATCGACGGCGGTCAGGGCCCGGTCCGGCTCGTGCACCAGGACCACCCCCGACGGCACCAACGAGGCCTGCCGGGCTCGGACCAGCCCGAGGTAGCAGGCGCGGGTGACGAGCAACGAGCGATGGGACTCCGCCGCGACCCGCGCGGCAACTGCAGCAGCGGGACCGTCGCCCACGACCGGCCCAGCGTCCACCACGACCGTGGCCGGATGGTCGGCCAGCGCCTGGATCAGCCGATCGAGGCCGCCGAGGTCCTCGGGCCAGTCGGCGACCCCGCGGGGCACCACCACCACACCCGGCGCGACCGGTTCGGCCGTACCGATGAGCGTCGAGGCCATCGCCTCGCCGCGTCCGAGCCAGTCGGTCAGGCCCGGCGCCCCGCTCTCGGATCCGAGCACCAGCGGCAGATCACCCCGGAGATCGACCAGCAGCACGCCGTCGGGATCACGACGACCGGCGCGCAGGCCGACGAGCGCCGCCGTGACCGAGACCCCCACACCACCCTTGGAACTCCACAAGGAGACGAGCACGCGCCTCCCCCTTCTGACGAACACACGGAGGGGGAAGTGGTTCGAGCCCCACCCTAGGGGCCCGCGCCGACAATCACGCCGGCGAGATCAACGTCAGCGCTCTCTGCGCAGCTCCGCCGCGAGCTCGGCCGCCGTCTTGCGGCGGCTGCCCGAGCTGCTACCGCCCGAGGACGAACGGCTCGACGACGAACGGCTCGACGAACTCGACCGGCGCGACGAGCTGCTCGACGAGCTCGACCGGCGCGACGAGCTGCTCGACGACCGCGTCCGCGAGCTGGTGGACTTCCGGGTTCCGCTCGACGACGTTCGCGTCGTGCTGGACCGCGTCGTGGTCGTGGTCCCCGACCCGGTGCGGCGAGTGGTCGTCGACCGCGTCTTGCGGGTCCGCTCCCCACTGAGCGGTCCCAGGATGTCGTCCCAGGTCCGTTCGACGATGTCGGCCACCGAATCCACGAAGCCCGTGGTGCGGCCCTTCGTCGAGCGAGCGGTCCCCATCTCACCGGCCAACAGGACTCGGAACGAGGTCGGCGTCCGCGACGAGGACAGCAGCGACATGTCGCGGTTGAGCTCGTCCAGACGGGCGACGGCCAAGGGTTCGCGCCCGCGGGAGCTCCACGCCTCGACCACCGCATCGTCGGGTGCATCGTCGAGCCGTCCAGCAGCCAGCCGACGGTGGCCCGCTCGCCGAGTCCGTCGGGCGGCTCCACCGCCACCACGGTGACCAGCCGGCGCCCCTCCAGATCGGCGATCACGGCCAGGTCCCCGGCGGCATCCTCGACCGACCACACGGCCTCGAGCTGCCCGCGATCGACCAGTTGCCCGAGCACCGCCTCGTGCCGCTGGTCGGCGTCTTTGGCCTCGCGTGCCGGAAGCACCAGTTGCACGTCGCGATCGATCTCCGCGCCCAGGCCCGTGCCCACCGTGCGGGCCACTTGATCCCAACGACGGGCCACATCGATCACGCCGGCGTTGCGAGCCGACAGCCGAGACGTGCGAGCGGTCTGGACGACCTTGGCCCAGTTCGGGCCCATGTCGGCCACCCCGGCCCCGGCGCCGACGTCGGGATGTTGGAGGAAGGCGACGAGGTCACCCAGGATGCGCGCCTGCTCGGGGTCACGGACCTTCTGGTCCACCAGCGCCGTCAGGACGCTCCCCCATGGCCAGTGGCCCACGGGGACCGACGACCGGCCACCCCCGAGGTCCGGGCCCGTCGCCTCCGACGACACCGTGACCACCGCGTTGACGTCGTGTTCCGCCGCGGCCTCGCGGACCCGCTTCACCGAGGCCGCGGTCAGGCGGTCGTCAGCCACCCGGACGACGAACGCCACCGACACCTCGGACCGGCCCTTGCGCGCCACCACCAGGCCATCGACGGCCGTCCGACCCAGTCGCACGTTCACGTACGACTCGATCGTGGTGCGGCTGTCGGCCCGGACACCGAGCGCACTCAGCAGCGCTCGGCCGGCGGTCGGCGCGGCCGCCATCGCTGCCATCAGCGCCTCGGCGGCGCGGCGACGGGCGTCGGACTTCGACTCGATGCCGTCCGTGCTGAACAGACGCGCAGGTTGGCGGTCGGCCATGTCATCTCCCCGGGCCGCGGGTCGGGCGCCGCGCAGCCGCTGCCCAAGTTAGCCTCGCCGGCCGGAGGCGCCTCCGGCCGCCGGGCTCACCGCTGTCGGGCCCGGTCCATGTCCCGCTGGAGAAGGGCGCTCGCCTGGTCCGATGGGAGCGACTCGGAGAACAGGAAGCCCTGGCCGTACCGGTAGCCGGCCTTGGTGAGGAACCGCCGCTGCTCGCCGGTCTCGATGCCTTCGGCCACCAACTGGAGGCCGAGCCCCTGGGCGATGGCGGCGATGGCGTGCACCATCGACGCCCCCTCCTCCTCGGCCAGGCGTCCGATGAAGCCGCGATCGACCTTCACCGTGTCGAGCGGGAGCAAGTGGAGGTAGCTGAGCGACGAGTAGCCGGTGCCGAAGTCGTCGAGGGCGAGCCGGACACCGAGATCCCGGAACTTCTGGAGGACGCTGATGGCCCGATCCACATCGCCGAGCATGACGGACTCGGTGATCTCCAATGTCAGCGTGTCGGGTTGCATGCCGTTCTGGTCGAGCAGGTCGCCCACGTGAGCGACCAGATCGGGGTCACCGAGCTGCCGGCTGGAGAGGTTCACCGACACGGTGACCGGCGGACGGTCGGGGAACATCCGCTGCCACTCGGCACCCCGCTGGATCGCGTCCTCGAGGACCCGTCGACCCAGCCGATGAATGAGGCCGCACTCCTCGGCGACGGAGATGAACACCGCTGGTGAGATGTCGCCCCGGTCGGGATGCCGCCATCGCGCCAGCGCCTCGAACCCGGCGATGCGCAGGCTGCCGAGCAGGACGAGTGGCTGGTACTCCACCTCGATCTCGTTGACGGTCAGGGCGTCGCGGAGGTCGGTCTCGAGGTGCATGCGCTCGACGATCTCGCCGTGCATCGAGTCCTCGAAGACCTCGTACCGGTTCTTGCCTCGCCCCTTCGCGGCATACATCGCCACATCGGCGTGCCGCAGCAGCTCGTCGGCGTCGCTGAAGGGGTCGTTCGTGATCGCGATCCCGATGGAGCACGTGGCGGCGATCGGCTTGTCCCGCAGGTTGAACGTGTGCGACATGGCGTGGACGATGCGGTCCGCCAGCCGCAGGACACCCCGGGGGTCGTCCAGGTTGTCGACGCACACCGCGAACTCGTCGCCGCCCAGCCGAGCCACGATCTCGCCGCCACGGATACATCCCAGCAGCCGGCTGGCCACGCTGGCCAGGAGCTCGTCGCCCACCTCGTGGCCGAACGTGTCGTTGACACGCTTGAAGTCGTCGAGATCGAGGAACAGCAGGGCCACCGACCCTGGATCGCGATCCAGGCCGGCGATGGCCTTGTCGACGCGCTGTCGGAGGAGCGTGCGGTTGGCGAGCCCGGTCAGGGGGTCGTGGTACGCCTGGTGCACGAGCTGATCGGCCCGCTGCTTTCGCTCCGTGACGTCTCGGACGATGGTGCTCCAGAATCGCTCGCCATCGCCCGCCACCCAGGTGGACAGCGACATCTCGACGGGAAACTTCCGTCCGCTGCGATGGCGGCCGATCCCCTCGGCGGTGGTGGCGTTGACCCCCGGCTCGGGGGCCGCCACGAGCGCAGCGATCTCGGGGCCCTCGGGGCGGATCAGGTCGAAGAACGACAGGCCGTTCAGCTCGTCGGGCTCCGCCCCGAACACCTGCTCCATGGCTGCGTTGCAGGTGACGACGCGGCCGTGGGTGTCCAGCAAGGCGATGCCGTCGGTGGCGGCCTCGACGACCGAACGGAACCGTTCCTCGGACTCACGCACCGAACGCAGCGCCTGCGCGTGGCCGAGTGCGTAGCGGATCGTGCGCTCGAGGGAGCGCTGATCCAGCTCGCCCTTGACGAGGGAGTCGACCGCGCCCGCGTCCATCGCCGCCAGGTCGGTCGACGCGTCGGACTCGTCGGTCAACAGCACGCAGGGCGTGTCGGGGGAGCCGCCGAGGGCACGCAGGACGTCCAGCCCCGTCTGTGCTCCCAGGTGCATGTCGACGAGGGCGACATCGTGGTCGCCCGCCGCCAGGAACTCGACTGCCTGCGCCGCGTCGGCGACCCAGGTGATCTCGTAGTGCGTCTCGGACGCCGCGGCCAGGAGACCGGCGGTGCGGACGTAGTCGGCCTCGTCGTCCTCGACCAGCAACACCCGCACGGTGTGCGGCACCGGACTCACGACGACCTCGTCGACAGGTCGACAGCGGTGATGGGCTTGGCCTCGCTCATGGTGCAGCTCTCCTGGTCCCTCTGCGCCACTCCTGTGATCGGCAGCAGGAGGCCCGAGATGACCGAGCGGATTCCGACCCCCGGGCCATTCGGCCCAGGCCTGCATCAGGCGTCGAGCATCGAGCGCAGCAGGTTGCGGTGCGGGATGACCTCGTCGATGTCGGCGGGCCAGCCTTCGCGATCGCCGAAGGTGATCATGCGGTCGTGGATGCG
The DNA here is from genome assembly GCA_965262315.1 of Acidimicrobiales bacterium. Classification (GTDB taxonomy): domain Bacteria; phylum Actinomycetota; class Acidimicrobiia; order Acidimicrobiales; family UBA8592; genus JBCCFK01. Next base: position 178,967 of record CBDHFJ010000105.1, on the reverse strand, counting down.
ACTCATGATGATCGCGTGCCGGAGGCCCGCATAGATCTCGTACCAACGAAGGTCGCCCACCGGTCGGCCCCCGGCTTCCTCGTAGGCGCGGCCGACGGCGGCCGACTGCATGAAGTCGGGCATGCCGGGGACCTCCAGCACCTCGGCGATGTTCTGGAAGAAGGCGTGCAGGAAGATCATCCAGCCGAGATCGAGCTCGGCCGGCCCCATCGAGGCCATCTCCCAATCGAACACGGCGACGGGATCGAAGCCGTCCTCCTCGTACATCACATTGCCGATCCGGGCGTCGCCCCAGGTGATGACGGCCGGTCCCTCGTCGGGCCAGTTGGCCTCCAACCACGCGAAACCGTCCTCGATGATCGGATGGGACCGCTCGCCGCGAACCCACTCGTAGTACGCGTGCTGATCGTTCACGTGGCGACGCAGCGCGGTGTCGCCCGGCGCGTCGATCTCCAGGAATGCGGTGTCGTGGCCGGCGAGGTCGATGGTGTGCAGACCGGCCAGGATCCCCACCGTTGCGTCCTGGAGGTGCGCCTGCTGGTCGGGGCCGGCCTCGAGCAGCCACCCCTGGAACAGGTACGGCGGAATGTCCCGCGGGACCCGACCGTCGACGCGATCCATGACGAAGAAGGGGGAACCGATGGCGTGGGGGTCGAGCTCGAGCCACCGGACGCGTGGGACCGGCACGTCCGACGCACCTGCGACCAACCCCAGCAGGCGGTACTGGAGCTCGAGATCGTACGAACGGAAGACCGGCGTGTCCTGTTCGGTGGGCGCCAGGCGGGCCACGAGCCGTTGAGCCGAGCCGGCCACGGTGGCGTCGATCAGCAGGGTCTCACTCGACATGCCGGACCCTTCGGGGACCTCCAGCGAGGTGACGACCGCCTGGTCGTCACCGGCCGCGCCGCGGAGCCAGGCGGTCAGCCGGTCCTGAACCTCACCACGGTCGCGACTGCTCCGTGAGGGATCGATCTCGAAGCGGTCTTCGCTCACGGGGGCTCCTCGCAGCTGTCTGGGCAATTCGCCCGGCGAGACTAACAATCGCCACTCGACCGGGAGCGACGGAGCCTGCACTCCTACGGTGACGGCATGTCCAGAGTCGTGGTGCGAGGCACCATCAGCGCCGCGGGATTCTCGTCGGGTGATCGGTTCGTGATCGGCCATTGGCCGGAGTCCCCGATCGGTCCGATGGGCGACGTGATGTGGGGAACGCCCGACGGTCGGCGGATCCTGTTGGCGCCCTCGGACGAGGTGGTCGACTTCGTGTCGGCGATCTACATGTTCGACGAGGTGCGAGTCGGCGATCTCCGGACGGCCTCCGACGGCCGGACCACCACCGCAACGGGATGTGGTGTCGACGTGGCCCTCACCGGCGGGCCGAAGACCCCCATCCCGTTCCCCCGCCCGCTCGCCATCACCCGCTTCATCGAGCGACCGATCGCCCGAGCGCTGATGGGGGTCGAGACCTGGGGGACCAGCAGCAAGGGCGCCACCGAGTGGTACCAGTCCAGGGGCTGGCGCTGGGTGGCCGATGGCCGGGCCGCCGTGGATGGCACGGACCTGGGCCCGATGGGTCCGGTCGAACCGGCGCTCGAGGTCGGCTTCTCCGAGCCTCCCGCCCGGCCGTCGATCGTGGACGTCCGGGTCACCATCGACCTCCCGGCGGGCGTTCGCGTCTGACGACGAGCAGCGCAGTTGCCGGATCGGCTCCGGTGCGGCAGGCTCCCCCCGGAAACCAAGGGGGATGCCATGAGCCTGTCCACGGACGACCAGGTCGAGATCTGGTCGCTGTACAACCGCTACAACCACACGATCGACTCGGGAGACGGGCCCGGCTTCGCCGCGTGCTTCACGTCCGACGGGCATCTCGACACCGGCATGGGAGCCCAGGTCGGGTCCGAAGCGATCTCCGCCTTCGTCGACGCCAACAAGGCGGCGATGCCGGGCCTCCGCCACCTCGCACACAACGTCGTCACCGAGGGCGACGGCGAGACCGCGACGGGCTCGGCGTTCCTGGTGGCCTACGACGTCACCGGCGGCCACAAGGTGCTCGCCACCGGCACCTACACCGACGAGCTCACCCGCACCCCGGATGGCTGGCGCTTCACCAAGCGGGTGTTCACGGCCGACTGACCGACTCGCCGACCACGTCTGGACCGGCCATACTCGCCTGGTCGGCTCCGGCCGGCGAGGAGGTGTATGAGTACCTGGTGGGCTCCCCCGCCTTCAAAGCGGGTGTGCGGGGCGTTCCCCCGCAGGCGGGTTCGATTCCCGTCCACCTCCGCGAACGGGTCGCGATGGGTCGATGGGCTCATCGCGAGACGGCGGAAGGAACGATGCCAGGATGGACGAGGCGGAACCCATCGACGACGAGGGCACCGTGGACACACGGCCAGAGATCGAGATCCTGCAGGGCGAGGGCAACCAGGAGCTGCTCGCGCGGGCGGCCCGCATCCGAGCACGCAGCCAGGAGCTGATCGACACCCTCGGCCCCGAACACCCGCTGGTCGCGCAGGCCCTGCGTCGGGCCGAGGCACTCGAGCGCAAGGCGATCCGCCCCGACGCCATCGACCTCCGCTGACGCCGGTCGGACCCGGAGGCCCGGATCAGATCAGCGCGGATCAGATCGGATCAGTTCAGCGCGGATCAGACAAGCGCAGCTCGGATCAGTTCAGCGCGATGGGGCTGAGGCGTTCCACGAGCTCGATGGCGTGGTCGGCCAGATGGCGCTCCACCCATCGCAGCACGAGCCACCCGACCGCGACCGCCCACACCAGACCGACGGCGGGCACCAGCCAGATCCAGCCGGTGTCGAGACCGATGGCGGCGGCGATCAGCATCGGCGTGGCCGCGAGGAGTGAACACGCCAGACCCGACAGCGCGATCGCCGCGAGGCGACCGCCACGACCCTCGGCGGCCTGCCGGTTGCCGAACGGGTTGTCGCCGTCGGGCAGCGGCCAGGGGGCCAGCAGCGAGGTGACCAGACCCTGCGCCAGCACGAGCAGCGCGACCGGGATCGCCAACAGGGCGATCACCGCGATCGCCCGCCACTGCCCCGTCCACACCCCCACGACCACGGCCGACAGCCAGGTCGGCAGCAACAGGTTGGGCAGCACCGCGATGCTGCGGGCCGCCATGTGCGCTCGCCCAGGGCCACCGCACAGGGCATCGATCCACAGCGAGCCGGCGTCGAAGCCGAGCAGGTTGCTCGTCGCGCCCACGTTGGCCAGCATCGCCAACAGGACGCTGAACGCTGCAAGCGACGACCCGTCGGCGCCGTACTGGAAGATCTGGAGCACCGGGAACGCCACGCCGAAGGCCAGCCCGAACATGAGCGCGACCCGGGTGTTGGGCGAGCGACGCAGGTAGATCCACTGGCGGGACACTGCGGCGCCGAAGATGGTCTCGGCGCCGTTGAGGGCGGCACCACGACCCCGGCGGCCGGTCCGCACCACGCGCTCGCCGTTGGTGAGCAGAAACTGCGACAGTCGAGCCCACAACGCGAGCGCCACGACCGCGCCGGCAGCGGAGACCGCGAGCCAGAGCAGGGCATCGGTGTGGTCGCCCGCCCGGCCCGCGACGGCGATCCTGGTCGGCCAGCCGAACGGGGCCCACTGGAGCGCGTCCACCAGCGCCGCCGCCCGCTCGCCCGAGAAGCTGGTCGCGAGCTGGGCCACCACGAACAGGGCACCGGCCGTGAGGGCGGCGGCCAGCACCGCGAGATCGCGGCCGATCCGGCTCCGCTGCGCGATGGCCAACGCCGCAGCCGCCGAGCGCGCCAGGCCGGCGACCATCAGGACGAGCACCACCGCCGCAGCCGCGCCGAAGCCTGCTGCCAGCGGCGACGTGCCGAAGCCGAGCGGGATCCCCACCAACAGACCGGTCGCCACGGCGAGCGGGCCCACACCTGAGAGGGCACCGGCCAGCTGGACGGCGAACAACTCCCGTCGTCGCAGCGGCAGGAGCGCCAGACGGGTCGGGTCGACCGTCTCGTCCACCCCACCGATGAGGATGGGGCCGAAGATCCAGCCCGATGCCATCGAGGCGGCGAGGAGCACCAGCGTGCGTTCCGCGCCGACGTCGCCCGAGAACCGGACCGACGCCAGACCCACCGCGTTGCCGACGGCGTAGAGCGTCCCGAGCAGGTAGGCGAACCTGCGGGTACGCGTGCCGAGGCGCTGCGCCCGGTTGTTGACCAGGCGCCAGCGCAGGGAGACACCCAGCCGAGCCAGCTCGACGAGCCGGCCGCGCCCACCATCGGCGGTCGGGGCCACGGCGACGGTCATGCCCTGGCGCCCAGCCAGTCGAGCGAGCCGGGCCCGGCAGCCTCGGCGCCGACGGCGTCGATGAACACGTCCTCCAACCGTCGCTGTTCCCGACGGATGAGCTCGGCGATCGTGCCCGACCTGACCACCCGCCCCGACGACACGATGGCGACCTGATCACACAGCCGCTCCACCGTGTCCATCACGTGGCTGGAGAAGACGATGGTGCCACCCGTCGAGCGGTACTGCTCCAGCACCTCCACGATGACCCGGCTCGACACCGGATCGACCGACTCGAAGGGTTCGTCGAGCAACAGCACCGACGGCGCGTGGAGCAGGGCCGCTGCGAGTGCGATCTTCTTGCGCATGCCGGTCGAGTAGTCGGCGACGAGGTCGTGCGCCGATCCCCGCAGGCCCAGGACGTCGAGCAGCTGGTCGGCTCGTTGGTCGACCTCGGCCCGGGGCAGACCCCGGAGCAGGCCCACGTACACGAGCAGCTCCAGCCCACTGAGCCGCTCGAACAGCCGCAGGTCGTCGGGCAGCACGCCGAGGCGCTGCTTGGCGCCGAGAGGATCGGGCCACACGCTGAGCCCGTCGACGAACACCTCGCCCGCGTCGGGCCGCAGCAGGCCCACGAGCATCTTGATGGTCGTCGTCTTCCCGGCACCGTTGGGGCCGACCAGCCCGAACCAGCTGCCCCGGGGCACGCTGAGATCGAGGTGGTCGACGGCCGTCTTGGGTCCGAAGCTCTTGCAGAGGGCGCGCGCGTCAATCGCCAGTTCCGACATCCGGACCCATCGGCCCGAGCGGACTCAGCGTGAGGTGTGGCTCAGACCGCGAGAAGGTCGCGGGCGCCGGTGTCGCTGGAGGGATGGCGGAGCTTGCTCATCGCGCGAGCCTCGATCTGACGAATGCGCTCACGGGTGAGGTTGAAGTGCTCGCCGACCTCTTCGAGGGTGCGGGGCTCGCCGCGATCGAGGCCGAAGCGGAGCTTCAGGATCTCGCGCTCGCGCTCGTCGAGCGGAGCGAGCAGGCGGGCGATCTCGTCGGGCAGCAGCGCAGTGGCGGCGACCTCGAACGGCGAGTCGGCCGAGCGGTCCTCGACCACATCGCCGAGCTCGGCATCGCCGTCCTCACGCAGCGGCTCGGAGAGGCTGAGGGGCTCGGCGGCGAAGCGCAGGGCCTCGGTCACCTTGTCCTCGGGCATCTCGACCTCGGTGGCCAGCTCGGTCAGCGTGGCGGGGCGACCGAGCTTCAGCTCCAGTCGGGCCCGCGCCTTCTGCAGGCGGGCCAGGGTGTCGCCGGCATGCACGGGCAGACGGATGGTCCGGCCGGTGTTGGCGATGCCGCGGGTGATGGCCTGGCGGATCCACCAGGTGGCGTACGTGGAGAACTTGAAGCCCTTGCGCCAGTCGAACTTCTCGACGGCGTGCATCAGGCCGAGGTTGCCCTCCTGGATGAGGTCCAGCAGCGGGAGGCCCGACGCCTGGTACTTCTTGGCGATCGACACGACCAGGCGGAGGTTCGACTGCACGAACGTGCGCTCGGCCTCCTCGCCCTGGCGGCTGGCGCGACGCAACTCTCGCTTGCGAGCGGCGGTCAGCTCGTCGGAGGTCTCGAGCTCTTCGCGGGCCTCGGTGCCGGCCTCGATCTGCTGCGCGAGGCGAACCTCGTCGTCCTTCGTCAGCAGCGGATATTGGCCGATGTCGGTGAGGTACAGCCGGACGAGGTCTTCTTCGTCTCTCTCAACGCGCTCTTTGGGCACCGGTCACCGTCTCCCGAGTTGCCGAACACCTGGGCCGAACGACCCGAAGGTGGTGGATGATTCACCATACCGAGGGGGCATGCCGTTCACGACGTCGTACGGGGCAGGCTCTCGACTCATCGTGCCCACATCGGGCAGCGCCCGCACTTCCTTGACGTTTCCCACGGTTCTTCTGTCCTACGTAATCCGAAAGGCCTGGTCAAGGGCCAATGTTGCCGACGCTGCCATCTGGATGCCCTCGTCGTCACCGAGCGTGGCAGCGAGGCGCGCCGATCCACCGCGGAGATCGCGGTCCACGTCGGCGATCACGAAGCCCGCGGTGCGTGCGATCGCGGCATCGCCGGGCCCGATGAGGCCGGCCTGCAGGCCGCCCAGAAGGCCGGCGAGGCGGGGCACCAGTACTCGATACAGACACGCGAGCCGAGCAGCGTCGTGATCGGTCGTCGCCTCGGCGCGATCGAAGGCCTCGGCCCACCCGGCGGGGGCGCGGACGTGGTCGGCCGCGGCCAACGCCGGTGAGTCCGGCAGGGTCCCCTGCCACAGCTCCACGTGCCAGCCGTGGTGGCGAGAGTGCTCCGCGAGATGGAGCACGGCCGCGGGGTCGGCCATGGCCTCCGCCCAGCGGCCCTCCAGCTCGAAGAGGCGCCCGGCGATCCACGCCAGCCCACCGATCGCCGGGACCAGGTGCTCCAGGTCGGCCATCAGCTGCGCAGCCCCCGGTAGCGGTTGGTGATGGGGATCCGGCGATCACGACCGAACGCCTTGGTCGAGACCTTGGGGCCCAGCGGGCTCTGGCGCCGCTTGAACTCGGCGATGTCGAGCAGGCGCGCCACCCGCGTCACCGTGGCCTCGTCGTGACCGTCGGCGATCAGCTCGGCAGCGATGCGGTCGTGCTCGACCAGCTCGATCAGCAGGGGATCCAGCACCTCGTACGGCGGCAGGCTCTGGTCGTCGCGCTGGTCCGGGCGAAGCTCGGCGGAGGGTGGCTTGGTGATGACGGTCTCGGGAATCAGCTCGAACCCGACGACGTCGTTGCGCCACCGGCACAGGTCGTAGACCTGGAGCTTCCACAGGTCCTTGATGACGGCATACGCACCGGCGGTGTCGCCGTAGAGCGTCGAGTAGCCGACCGCGACCTCGGACTTGTTGCCGGTGGTGAGGACCAGCCAGTTGAACTTGTTGGCCAGCGCCATCCACACCACGCCGCGGATGCGCGACTGGATGTTCTCCTCGGTCACGTCGGAGTCGAGGCCGGCGAAGGACGGCTCGAGCATCTCGAGGAGGGCCTGGTGCCCGGGCTCGATGGGGACGATGCGGTGATCGCAGCCCAGGTTGGAGGCGAGCTTGTCGGCGTCGGACAGCGATCCGTCGCTGGAGTAGCGCGATGGCAGGGCGATGGTGTGGACGTTCTCCGCGCCGAACGCGTCGACGCCGATACAGGCGACCAGCGTGGAGTCGATGCCGCCGGACAGGCCGAGGCAGACCTCGGAGAAGCCGTTCTTGCGGACGTAGTCCCGCGTGCCGAGCACCAGCCCGTTCCACAGCTCGTCCATCCGATCGCGCAGCGGCGCGATCACGTTGAAGTCCGCCGACCGCTCCGACTGGTCGGGGCCCGACACGGTCACGATCGGGGCGTCGGGCTCGCGAGGATCGTTGACCTCGACGTCCCAGACGAAGACCCCCTCGACGAACTGGTCGGCCCGCGCCACGATCTGCCCGGCGGCGTCACATGCCATGGATCCGCCGTCGAACACCAGCTCGTCCTGACCACCGACCTGGTTGATGTAGACGATCGGCACGCCCGACTCGTCCACACGCGACTGCAGCACCTGCTCGCGGACGAGCATCTTGCCCCCGTACATGGGTGACGCGTTCACGTTGACGATGACCTGGGCGCCGCCCCGAGCCAGCTCGGCGACGATGCCACCGGGGATCCACACGTCCTCACAGATGGACACGCCGACCACGACACCCTTGATCTCGTAGAGGTCGAGGGCGTGGCTGCCCGGACTGAAGTAGCGCTCCTCGTCGAACACGCCGTAATCGGGCAGCGCCCGCTTGTGGTACACGCCGTGGACGTCGCCGTTGGAACAGACGGCCGCCGCGTTGAACGCCCGGCCCGTGGGGTCGGCCACCGCCTCCTCGCCGTCGACGAAGCCGATGACAGCCACGCACTCGGTGGTCTCGACCGCGGCGCGCCGCATGGCGGCCTGGACGTCGTCGACGAACGCCGACTTCAGGAGCAGATCCTCGGGCGGATAGCCCGAGACGGCCAGCTCGGGGAACAGCGCGATGTCGGCGCCGGCGTCGGCGGCCTCTCGGTACGCGGCCAGGATCTTCTCCACGTTGCCGTCGAGATCCCCCACGACGGTGTTGAGCTGGCAGGCCGCGATCCTCAGGCTGGTCACGCCGCCAATCTACTGGGCCGCCCCGACGCGCCACGTCGACTCGAAGCGGCCAGGCGAAACCCGCTCGCAGCGGAGCCGCAGCTGAGTACCCTTCGCCGCGTGAGTGAACATGCAGACCTCGAAGAGGGCACCGACCTGACCCTCGATTTCACCAAGCTCTTGAAGATCGGTGACGGTGGTCATCATGTGGTGCCCGTGGCGGTCCAGGACGCGGACACCGGCGAGGTCCTGATCGTGGCCTACGCCAACGAAGAGGCGCTGACCGCCACCCTCGAGCGCGGCGAGGCGGTCTTCTACTCGACCAGTCGCCAGGAGATCTGGCACAAGGGCGCCACGTCCGGCGACACCCTGGCCATCGTCGAGGTTCGCGTGAACTGCGAACAGAACTCCCTGCTCTACAAGGTGCGCCCGAACGGCAAGGGCGCCTGCCACACCAAGACCCCCGAGGGCGAAACCCGCGCCGGCTGCTACTACCGCGCGATCACCGACACCGGCGACCTCACCTTCGCGTAGACGCGAACGAACCCCCACCCGACGGCAGGGGTTCGTTCGGAAACCTCTGGTTTCTGACTGGCTACGCCAGGGCGGCGCCCACGGTGTTGGTCATGAGCGCGGTGACCACGTAGGGGTCGGCGTTGGCGTTGGGGCGACGATCCTCGATGTAGCCCTTCTGGTCCTGGGCGACCTGCCACGGGATGCGGATCGATGCGCCGCGGTCGGAGACGCCGTAGCTGAACTGGTCGTAGCGCTGGGTCTCGTGGGCGCCGGTCAGGCGATCCTCGATACCGACGCCGTAACCGGCCAGGTGCTCCTCGGGCTTGCCGGGCGCGCCGAGCGCCTCACACGCAGCGGTGATGGCGTCGTAGCTCTCGCGCATCTTGGCGGTCGAGAAGTTGGTGTGCATACCGGCACCGTTCCAATCGCCCTTCATGGGCTTGGCCTCGATGCTGATCTCGATGTTGTGGTCCTCGCCCACCCGGTAGAGCAGGTAGCGGGCGATCCAGAGGTGGTCGGCGACGGCCAGGGTGTCCGCCGGGCCGATCTGGAACTCCCACTGGCCGGGCATGACCTCGGCGTTGGTGCCCGAGATCGCCAGGCCGGCGTCGATGCAGTAGGTGGTGTGCTCCTCGACCAGGTCGCGGCCGTGGATCTTCACCGCGCCCACGCCGCAGTAGTACGGGCCCTGCGGAGCCGGGAAGCCGTTCGGCGGGAAGCCACCCGGCCAACCGGTGGCCGGATCGAGCATGGTGTACTCCTGCTCGAGGCCGAACCACGGCTCCTGGTCGCCGTACTTCTCGAATGCCTCACGCGCCGCGGCCCGGTTGTTCGTGGGGTGTGGGGTCTCGGTGTCGGTCAGGAAGGTCTCGCACAGGACGAGGATGTTGTCGCCGCCGCGGATGGGGTCCGGGCACTGGAAGACCGGCTTGAGGACGACGTCGGAGTTGTCGCCGGTGGCCTGGTTGGTGGACGACCCGTCGTAGCCCCAGATACCGGGCTCGTCGCCATCGGCGAGGATCTTGGTCTTCGAGCGAATCTCGGCCGTGGGCTCCGTGCCGTCGATCCACAGGTACTCAGCCCTATAGGTCACTGCTGTTGTCTCCAGTTGCTTCGGGAGCCCGGGGGACTCCATACGGGTCGTGGACGCCGGCACCTTAGGGTGGTGCCCGTGCCCGCGCACATTGGCTGCGCCGAGGCGCTGGCCCAATCTGCTCACGCCCTATTTCTCGACCATTGCTCGTTTGTGAACGGCGTGTTAACTGGCTGATGCGGATCTGACGGACCACTGGACACCCTGCACAATGGCGGGATGGAACCCCAGCAGGAGTACGTCCTCCGGACGGTCGAAGAGCGTGGAGTGCGGCTGATCCGACTCTGGTTCACCGACGTCCTCGGGCAGCTGAAGTCACTCGCCATCTCGCCCGCCGAGCTCGAATCCGCGTTCGAGGAGGGCGTCCAGTTCGACGGCAGCGCCATCGACGGCTACTCCCGCGTCCAGGAGAGCGACGTGCTGGCCATGCCCGACGCCGCAAGCTTCGAGCTGCTCCCGTGGGCCGACACCGAGGAGCCCACCGGCCGGATCTTCTGCGACATCCGCAATCTGGACGGGAGCGCGTTCGAGGGTGATCCCCGCCAGATCCTGCGCCGCAACCTCGGCTTCGCCCGAGAGCGCGGCTACACGTTCTTCACCGCACCCGAGGTCGAGTTCTTCTACTTCGCGTCCGCGGAGGACCCCACACCACTCGACAACGCCGGCTACTTCGACCTGACCACCCTGGACGTGGGGTCGAGTCTGCGTCGCCGCACGCTGCACATGCTCGAGGCCATGGGCATCCCCGTCGAGTACTCGTTCCACGAGGACTCCGCGTCCCAGCACGAGATCGATCTCCGGTACACCGAAACGCTCGGCATGTCGGACAACATCATGACGCTGCGCCTGGTCGTCCGGAAGATCGCCCTCGACGCCGGCATCCACGCCACGTTCATGCCGAAGCCCCTCGACGACGGACAGGGCTCGGGCATGCACACCCACATGTCCCTCTTCGAGGGCGACACGAACGTGTTCCACGACCCCGACGACGAGCTCGGCCTCTCGGCGACCGCCCGGCAGTTCATGGCGGGCATCCTGCACCACGCACCCGAGCTCACCGCCGTGACCAACCAGCTGGTCAACAGCTACAAGCGCATGGTCGCCGGCTACGAGTCGCCGATGTACGTGTCGTGGGCGTCGAACAACCGCTCTGCGCTCGTCCGGGTGCCGGTGCACAAGAGCGGCAAACCCAGCTCGACCCGGATCGAGTACCGCGCGCTCGACTCGGCGGCCAATCCCTACCTGGCGTACTCGGTGCTGCTCGCGGCCGGGCTTCGAGGCATCGAGAAGGGCTACGACCTGCCGGAGGAGGCCCAGGACAACATGTGGGCCATGGACCGCCAGGCCGCCCGCAACGCCGGCCTCGAACGGCTTCCTCAAAACCTGAGCGAAGCGCTCGATCGGATGGAGGAGTCTGACCTGGTCGCCAACGCACTCGGCGATCACGTCTTCGAGTGGTTTCTCCGCAACAAGCGCGCCGAGTGGGCGGAGTACCAGCGCCGCGTCACCCGTTTCGAGATCGACCGCTACCTCCCGGTCTGGTGAGACCGGACAGCACCCATGGATCCTCTCCTCGTCTTCCCCGACCCGCCGCCGCCTGAGCTGGCCCAGACCCTCGATCTGGCCGGCCTCGGCTGGAAGGCCGCCGCCAATGCCGCGGTCGCCGAGCAGATCGAGGAGGAGCATCCCTTCTCGGCGGCCGTGGTGGTGGCCGACCAGGACCCCGAGGGGGCGTTCGCACTCCTCCGAGCGATGCGCAAGCGCACCACGCCGCTCGAAGCCGTCCTGTTGCTGATCAACGGTGGCCAGCTGAACCAGCTGGAGATGCGCGACGACCTCTTCGACGACTTCTGCCTCACGCCGTTCCAGCCCCGCGAGCTCGAAGCCCGGCTGCAGCATCTCTTCTACCGCAAGGGCCACGGCACCCGGGACGAGCTCATCGAGTACGGCGACCTGATGCTCAACATCGAGACTTATCAAGCAGCCATCGGTGGACGGCCGCTGGACCTCACCTACATGGAATACGAGCTCCTGAAGTTCCTGGCGTCCCGGCCCGGCAAGGTCTTCACCCGCGAGACGCTGCTTTCCCGGGTGTGGGGGTACGACTACTACGGCGGCGCCCGCACCGTGGACGTTCACGTTCGCCGGTTGCGGGCCAAGCTCGGCGAGGAACACGCCGGCCTGATTCAGACCGTGCGCTCGGTGGGCTACAGCTTCGGCCAGTCCCGCTGGGCCGTCGCGTGAGGCTCTAGGACCGTCGCGGTACGCTCGGCTCAGCCGGGCAGCGAGGTGGCCGTGATCTGGATGATGGTGCCGTCGGTGGTCACCTCGGCCTGCACCGTGCCCGCCGAACCCGTGGTGTGCAGGAAGGTGGTCGTGGCCGTCTCACCCGATGCCGGCGCCGCGATCTGATCGCTGAGCTCCACCGTTGCCGTTGGATACTCGGCCGACAGCGTCTCGAGCAGCGCACCCATGTCGGGGAGCTGACCACGGATGATCCAGTCGGCGGTCGACGCCACGCTGACACCTTCCGCGCCGGGGATGGCCGTTGCGGTGAACAGATAGAACCCGCCCGAGAACGGGACGGGGAACGCTTCGGTGCCCGGCCACTCGATCAGCGCCGGCCGAGAGTCCTGGCTGAGCTCCACCGCCATCTCGACAGCCACGAAGTTGGCGTCACCGGAACGGTTCACCGTGACCCGCCCGGAACCGTCGCGACCCCGCGTGAACTGGCCACCGTTCAACTCGTAGCTGACGTCGCTGAACTGGCCCGGACTGCCGTTGTCGTCGGCGACGACGAAGCCGGCGCCGGAGAAGGCCACCGTGTAGGCCTCGGCCACGTCGTCGACCGGGGTCGCGGTGGTCATGCTGATGGAGATGATCACCTGCGCGGCGGTGTCCACCGGGGCGAAGCGGCCGGTGATGTCCGACCACCGATCCCACTGTCCGTACTGGAGCTCGACCTGTTCGAGTTCGGCGTCGTCGGGGATGAACAGGTCGACGGGGATGGGCACGAGCGCACCGATCGCCGCCTCCTTGTCAGCCGACGTGAAGATCGACCGCAGCGAGGCGAGGAACGTCGTGTAGCTGTCGTCGACCGTCGGGGTCGGCGTGGGGGCGGGCGGCGCAGTGGCCGTGGGCGACTCGGTCGGGGTGGGCCCGGCCGACGACGGCTCAGGCGTGGGCTCGTCGGCGTCGAACTGGATCGGCGTCGGACTCGCGGCAGGCAGCGTGGGTTCGGCGAGCACCACCTGGGTGCCCTCGTCGCCGGTCCCCGGCAGCACACCACACCCGGCCAGGATGAGGCACAGCATCGCGGCGAGGGCCGCGAGGGGTCGCATGGCGAGCAGGTTCAGGACCGCTCGCTCAGCTCGAGCAGCTCGCTGCCCTGGTGCTGGTCGTCCACGTCCTTCTTCAAGGCCCAACCGAGCAGGCCCGATGCGACCAGGCCACTCATGATGATCATCACAGGGACCACCAACGTGAGCAGGATGATGATGACTACGGTTCCACCCATCTGGGACTCCTGGGTCGGGTCGTCAGCCGGCCGGGGCCACGGCCCAGGCCTCGATCTCGATCAATGCGCCGATCGGCAACTCGGCCACGGCGACCGCCGACCGTGCGGGTCGATGATCGCCGAACAGCTCGATGTACACCTCGTTCATCTCGGCATAATGCTTCATGTCGGTCAGAAACACCGTGGTCTTGACCACGTCGGCCATGGAGGCGCCTTCGCCCTCCAGCAGGCCGGCCAGGTTGGCCATGGCCTGACGAAGCTCCGCCTGCACGCCACCCTCGACGAGTGCGCCGCCGCTGATGCCCACCTGCCCGGAGCAGATCAACCAGTCGCCGGCGCGCACGATCGGGGTGTAGGGACCGACAGGCTTCGACATGGGCGCGAGGCTACTCGACGCTCAGGCCCGGGAGACCAACACTGGCCAGGCGGGAGCGTGGTCGTGATGGCGCCAAACCGCGGCGGCCACCGCGGCGAACACGGCGTCGGAGCCGTTGACGGGGTCACCGGTGTCGTCGATCATCGAGACCGTGACGTGCGGCATGTCGACCGCCCGGACGATCCCGAAGCTCCGAACCGTGAGGTCCAGGACGTCTCCGTCATCCACGGTCAACGCCTCCGACGTGACCCACGAGAACGCCATGTGCGCCGCACCGATGCAGTACGACCGCAGGACGACCTCGTCGAGCACCTGGCCACATCGGACCTCGACGGCGATCGTCTGACCGTCGAATTCGGCCCTGGCCTCGGCGCCGTCGGGACTGCGCACGGTCTCTTTCCCCTGCACCGCAGCCATCAGCACAGCCGCCTCGACCCACCCCGCGCCGCGAACGGCGGCGCTGGTGGGGGGACCGTCCACCTCGACCTCCTCGACGACGAGTGCCGGAGCGACCGCCCCGATCGCTGCCGCGACCCCCGGTGTCCGGGCCACGCGGATCACACCCGACCCGTCGGCGCGCACGCCCGCAGCGATGGGGGGACGTTTGGGGCCGCGTCGCACCGTGTCTTCGCGAGATGCCAGAACCCGAACCGGCGCCCCGGTCTCGACGGCGAGTCGCTCGGCCACGGCGGGAGCGTCGGCGGCGGCCTTACCCCCGAACGCGCCGCCGTTGGCGACCGGGCTGGCGGCAGACACTCCTGGAGCGGCCCAGCTGGCGTCGGTCTCGAGATAGGCGGGCTCCACCCATGACGTCTGCAACACCAGATCGAACACTCCATCGGGGAGCCCGATGGGCGGCTGGCTCGCCTTGGTGGTCCGACGGCCCTGCACCTTGCCGGCCGCGGCCCGGGCATCCGACAGAGACGGCGCAGTGACCCACCCGCCTTCGGTGTCTCGCACGGCCACGGCCGAACCGATCGGCGCCAGGTCGTCGGCGAAGCCGCCGGCCCCGAGCGCGACCTCGACGCTGACCGTCTGCGGTGCACGGCCCTCGATCGTTGCTCGCCGGGACGCGGCAGCCAGGTCGCGAGTCGGACTGAGTGGCGGGAGCTCGACCGCGGCTTCCACGACCGTCTGCCACCCGGTGCATCGGCACAGGTGGGCCTTGAGAGCATCGGCGACCCGGTCTGCGTCGAGCTCGCCGTACTTCGCTCGCAGGGCGGAGAGGCGCACGATGATGCCCGGGGTGCAGAAGCCACACTGACTGCCGCCCGCCGCACACATCGCCTCGGCGAAGCGACGACCGTCCTCGAGCCCCTCGACCGTGGTGACGCGGCGCCCGGCCACCCGACGCGCCGGGGTCACACACGAAACCCGGGGTTGGCCGTCCACCAGCACCGTGCAACACCCGCACTGGCCCTGCGGCGAGCAGCCATCCTTCGGGGAGCGGCGGTCCAGCTGGTCCCGAAGCGCTTCGAGCAGCGATCCGCCGGTGTCGGTGACGGTGACGGCGTCGCCGTCGACCTCGAACTCGATGTGGTGACTGTGGGTAGGCATCGGTCGAAGGATAATTTCGCGCCATGCAGTCTCCGCCGTTCAGCCGACGTGTCTCTCGGCGTTCCCTGCTGGTCGGGGCGGGTGCCGCCGCCGTGCTCGCCGCATGCGGAGGCGACGGCGATGGCGAGCAGTCGACCACCGTCGACCCCGGCCCTGCGCTGGCCGACGACACCCTGTGGCTCCAAGCCGGGTTCGCGGACGGCCTCCGGTTGCCCTCCACCCTGGTGGCCGGCCGACGCGAGCGAGCTCCGTTCGTCTTCTTCGGTGGCGACGGCCTTCCTGCGGTCAACGGCGTACCCGACGGCGTGGAGATGACGGTGACGGGGCCCGAGGGCGCGACCGAGATCATCGAGGTTCTGCGCCGCGACGCCGGTATCCCGACGCCCCACTACCCGCTCGTGTTCACACCACAGACGGCCGGCACCCACACGATCGATGTCGAGGTGTCAGGCGAGAACCAGCGCGTCGAGTTCGTGGTGGCCGAGCCGGACACCGTGGGCCTGGTGGCTCCGGGCGACCCGATGCGGAGGGTGGAGACACCGACCGTCGACGACGCCCGTGGCTACGACCCCATCTGCACCCGGTTCGATCCGTGCCCGTATCACGAGATCAGCCTGCCCGAGGCCCTGGACTCGGGTCGCCCGACGGCCCTGATGATCTCGACGCCGGGCTTCTGCCAGACCGCGATCTGCGGTCCGGTCCTGGAGTTGCTGATCGAACTCGATCCCGACATGAACGTGATCCACGGCGAGGTCTACACCGAACCCGGCCGCCTGGGTGAGGTCGCCGACTTCACCGAGCTCATCGGTCCGATCGTCTCCACGTTCGAGATGACGTTCGAGCCCAGCTTCGTGGTCGCGGACGCCGACGGCATCGTGCGAGCGCGCCTGGACTACGCGTTCGATCGCGACGAGATGTCCGAGGCCCTCGCCACCGTGCTCTGAATCAGCGGAGTCGCCCTCAACGCCGACTGGAAGCAACGATCAGCTACGAGAACGACTGCCCGCAGCCGCAGGTGCGCGGGAACTCTTCGAGTTCCTCGAGAACGCGAGCGTTCTCGCACGCGCCACCCTCAACGCCGACTGGAAGCAACGATCAGCTACGAGAACGACTGCCCGCAGCCGCAGGTGCGCGGGAACTCTTCGAGTTCCTCGAGAACGCGAGCGTTCTCGCACGCGCCACCCTCAACGCCGACTGGAAGCAACGATCAGCTACGAGAACGACTGCCCGCAGCCGCAGGTGCGCTGGGCGTTGGGGTTGTTGATGCTGAAGCCGGACTGGTCGAGGCCGTCCTTGTAGTCGAGGGTGGCGCCCTCGAGGAGCATGGCGCTCGACTGGTCGACGACGACCTTCACGCCGGAGTAGTCGACGGTGGTGTCGTCGTCGGCGACGTCGGTGTCGAAGTACATCTCGTAGCTGAAGCCCGAACAGCCACCCGGGCGAACGGCGACGCGCAGGGCGAGCCCTTCATCGCCTTCGGCCTGGATGAGCTCGTCGACCTTGGTGGTTGCGGCATCAGTCAGCGTGATCACGGGGACGCTCCTTCAACGGTTGTTGCTTCAAGAGTGTAGTAGCGGGTGGGGCTGCTCCGACCAGCGGAACAGCAGCGGACTCAGGTGTCAACGAGGTCCACCTGACAGGCATTCCGATCGACCAGGGTCCGGAACTCCTGAACCCGGCAGTCGCCGAGCTCGTCGACGAACCCCTCGACCATGCCGCGATGGAGCCCGCAGACGAGACTCGGGTTCGCCTCGGCGAGGTCCTGGAACGGACAATGCGAGAAGCAGACCGTCACCGACTCGCCCTCGACGACGACCTGGGGATCGAAGCCCAGCCGATCGAGTTCGGTGAACAGCGCCACCGCCCCGTCGTCCTGGTCGGCGTGGGCCCGAGCATCGACACGACCCTGCTCGCGGCCGCACTCGCAGGCGTCGGCGCCGTCGGCCCCGACCTCGGCGGCCAGGCGGAGGAGCATGCGCGCAAGCGTCGGGAACAGCGGCGGTTCGAGTCCGAGACGAGGTGCCCCCGACCCCACCGCGTACCGGTGCTGGGGGCGCCCCACCCCACCCGTGGAGGCGGTGTGGACATCCAGGAGGCCCACGTCGCGCATGCGCTCGAGATGGGGTCGAACGGTGTTCGGGTGCAGACCGAGCGTGTCGGCGATGTCGGCGGTGGCGAGAGGAGCGGGGGCGCGCACGAGCTCGAGGTAGATCGCGTAGCGCGTGTTGTCGCCGAGCGCCTTGAGGACGTCGAGGCTCGCGACCTCGCCGTTCTGCTCGCCCGACTCCTCGCCGGTGGTCTCCGTCGTCACCCGGCTGAGTTTATACGGGATTCTCCGTTAGAATTCGTCGCATGGCCCCCACCTCGGACACGACCGGCCCCAGCGTCACCGAGGAGCATGTCATGTCGCTCCTCAAGGGTGTGGTCGACCCGGAGTTGGGCAGCGACATCGTGGAGCTCGGCATGGCCAAGGGCGTCGAGATCGGCGACGACGGCATCGTGACCGTCACCATCGCCCTGACCACCTCGGGCTGTCCGCTCCGAGCACAGATCCAGAAGGACGTCCGGGCCCGCATCGGCGGCCTGCCCGGTGTTGCCAAGGTCAAGATCTCCTGGACCGAGCTGACCCAGGAGGAGAAGGCGGCCGCCATGGCGAAGGCCCGCTTCAACATCTCCCAGGACGAACCCGAGACCGAGGTGCCGCCGACCACCAAGGTGATCATGGTGGCCTCGGGCAAGGGCGGCGTCGGCAAGTCGTCGGTCACGGTCAACATCGCCGCGGGGCTGGCCGCCAAGGGCTTCACGGTCGGGGTCATGGACGCCGACATCTGGGGGTTCTCGGTCCCGCGGATGCTGGGTGTCGACGGCCGGCTCACCGGTGAGACCGGCTCGAAGAAGATCATCCCCCACGAACGAACCATCGGCGACGGCCTGCTCAAGGTCATCTCCATGGGCTTCCTCGTCGAGGACGAGTCCACCTCGCTCAACTGGCGCGGGCTCATCCTCAACCGCGCGGTCCGCCACTTCCTCGAAGACGTCCAGTGGGGCGACATGGACTATCTCCTCATCGACATGCCGCCGGGCACCGGCGACGTCCAGATGGGCCTGGCAAAGATGCTGCCCCGAGCCGACATGATCGTGGTCACCACCCCTGCCAAGACCGCGCAGTCGGTCGCCGTTCGCGTCGGCAACATGGCCCGGTCGTACTACCTGCGCATCGCCGGCGTGATCGAGAACATGACGGCCTTCGTGAACGAGCAGGGCACGGTCTACGAACTCTTCGGCAGCGGCGGTGGCGACGAACTCGCTGCCGAGCTCGGCGTCCCCATGCTCGGTTCGATCCCGATCGATGCCGAGGTCGCAGCCGGCGGCGACACGGGCGAGCCCACCGTGCTCGGCACGGGACCAGCCGCCGAGGCACTCCAGGCCATCGTGGACACCATCGTGGAAGAGGCGGTACCGCCGCTGGAGATGGCCGGCTGCTCCGCGCGCATCCTCGAAGCCGCGCAGGCGTCGATTGCCGGCGAACCGACGACGACCTCGGTCGAGATCGGCTAGCGCTTCGCCACGAACATCGGCGTGGTCGGCCCGAGGTGCGGGCGGCCTATGCGGCGGCCCAGGTGCCCTTGGTGCGCTTGGCCTGCTTGTCGGCCGCAAGGGTGTCGAGGTGGACCTCGACCGTGCCGGCCAACACCTCGAGGTCGCCCGTCTCGTCAACGTCGCCGAGGATCGCCTCGGCGATCTCGGCCGGCGTGGCGTGACCGGAACTCAGCGCCGCGAGGATGGCGGCATCGACCGCGGCGCGGCGCTCGAGCTCGGCCGGGACGGCCTTCTTGGCCTCCTCGACGATGTGGCCGTGCACGGGTGCCATGCGACGGAGCCGCATCTTCGAAGCGGCCTCGAGCGATTCGACGAGCGCGGCCACGTTGGACGTGCCGGCGTCGAGTGGAGCCAACCGGTCGTCGGCGATGAGGCCTCCACACAGGAGCATGCGCTCCTCCTCGAGCAGAAACGCACGATGGTGCTTGCTGGGGCCGGGCATGGCGTGCACGTTGATGCGGAACTCGGTGCCCAGGATGGTGTCGCCGTCGGCCGGGTCGAGGACCTCGGCGCCGGTGCGGGCGATCATCGCGTCCAGACCGTCGGTGTACTCCGGACCCTCCTGGGTCCAGGTGACCCAGCGAATCCGATCGCCGCCGCAGCCGGCAACCGAATCGAGGTGGCTGGCGTCCTCGGGACCCGGGTCGATGACCACGATCTCGTCGATGCCGACCAGATAGGTGTTGGTCCCCAAGCCGGTGCGTGGACCGGGATTCAGGGCCAGAATCCGCCGCACGAGGGGGCTCAGCGCCCGAGCGACGCCGGGGACGATCGGTTCCGGTCCGGTCTCTTCTTCGATGACTTCCATCAGTCGGTTCCTTGTACGTCGCTGGGCCGACGACGGCCAGCGGGGGTCGATCGATGCACTTCGTTCAGGGCAGCGAGGGTGGGGGTTCGGGGGACGCGTCGTCCCGGGTGAGGTCGACGTGTTCGGTGCCGTCGACGTCGTAGACCGGGCCACGCCCGAAGCCGGGCCCGGGACCGAAGCCGCCGTGGAACCCGGCGGGGCCGGCCGTCATCGTCTGCACGCGCCCACGGAAGCGGCGCATCAGCACCCCGCGGACGAGGATGCGGGTGGGCGGGATGAGCAGCAGCACACCAATGGCGTCGGTCACGAACCCGGGCGTGAGCATGAGGGCGCCGGCGAACATGATGAGACCGCCGTCGACGATCTGTTTGGTGGGCATCTCCCCAGCGGCGAGCTGCTGCTGGACCTTCCGCAGGACGCCCATGCCTTCTCGGCGGACCAGCCAGGCGCCGACCACGCTGACCACGATCAGCAGTCCGATGGTCTCCAGCACCCCGATCCCGCCGGCGACCTGCACGATCACGTACAGCTCGACGATCGGTACCACGATGAACAGCAGGACCAAGAGAGGAAACATCGTGGTCTCCAGGATACGGCGGTGGGAGCGGTTCCCGGTCCCGGGCCGGGCTCGCAGACCCAACCTCGACCGCGGCGCGTGAGAACCGGCTGGTCGTCAGGCCCAGGCGACCGAAGGGTCGTCGACCTCGCGCACCTCGGCGTCGTCGGCGAATGCCACGAAACGGTCGAATCCGCGGAGGAACCAGCGATCGTGGGTCACGCACAGCACCGTGCCCTCGAAGGTCGACAGCCCGGCTTCGAGGGCTTCGGCGCTGGCGACGTCGAGGTTGTCGGTGGGTTCGTCGAGGAGCAGGAGGTTCGCCCCGTCCAGCTCGAGCAGCAGGATCTGGAACCTCGCCTGCTGGCCGCCCGACAGGGTCTCCCAGGCCTGGTCGGCGGTGCCGTCCAACTCGTACCGACGCAGTCGCGCGATCGCCCTGCCCCGCTGCAGGTCGCGGGTGGCCAGGATCTCGGCCGGTGTCCTGCCTCGCAGTTCGGGATGGTCGTGGGTCTGATTGAACAGACCGGGGACGACGCGAGCGCCCAGGCGAGCAACGCCGTCGTGCGCCACACTGGCGCCCCCCAACAGCCGGAGGAAATGGGACTTGCCGGTGCCGTTTCGACCCAGCACCGCGACCCGTTCCCCGAACCAGACCTCGAGATCGAACGGAAAGGTCAGATCCGTCAGCTCCAACTGTTCGCAGATCACCACGCGCTTTCCGCTCCGGCCGCCCTCGAGCCGCATGTCGATCCGCTGTTCCCGAGCGGCCTCTGGTGGCGGACCGGACTCGTCGAAGTGACGCAGCCGCGTCTCGGCGGCGCGCGCCCGGCTGGCGTTGGCGTCGCTGATCGCAGCCCGGCGCTTCTGCTCCTTCATGTGGTTCACGAGGCGCTTGCGCTCCTCGGCCCAGCGGCGCTGCTCGTCACTGATCAGGGCGATGCGATGCGCTCTGGCTTCACGCCACGTCGCGAAGGAGGAGCCATGTGTCCACGCTCCGTGCGCCTCGATCGTCACCACCTTGTCCGACGTCTCGGCCAGGAGCTCGCGATCGTGGCTGACGTACAGGACCGACTTGGGGGTGGCCCGGAGGCGGTCGGCCAGCCATTCCTTGCCTGGGACGTCCAGGAAGTTGTCGGGTTCGTCCAGCAGGAGCACTTCGTGCTCGGACCGCAGCAACAGCTCGAGCGCGAGTCGCTTCTGCTCCCCGCCTGAGAACGTCGACATCGGACGAGCGTTCACGGCCGACCAGTCGAGGCCCACGACGCGGTGGGCGCACTCCTCCCAGCGCACCTCGGCCTCATAGCCCCCGGCCGCCTCCCATGCGTCGAGCGCCTTGGCATACGCCATACCGTCTGCGGTGCCGTCGGCCATCGCCCGCTCGGCCCGCTCGAGTCGTGCCGCCGCCTCCTGGATGGCGGGCGGGCCGAGGGAGACCGCGAGGTCGCGGACCGACGTCGTGTCGTCGAGCGACCCGACCAACTGGGTCATGACCCCGAGCGAACCCTGCACCGTGATCGTCCCGGCGGTCGCGGTCTCGGTGCCGGCCACGAGACGCATGATCGTGGACTTGCCCGCCCCGTTCGCCCCGACGAGCGCGACGTGTTCCCCCTCGCCGACGCGGAACGACACGTCGTCGAGCAGCACCCGTCCCCCGGGCAACGACCAGCCGAGGTGGCTGACCTCGATCGAACCCACGGGCCGCGACGGTACCGGCGCCCCGACCCCCGGGACGAGCGAATTCGGACATCAGTCCGTGGCGACGCCCTCCCGGATGGCCCACCCGGCCACCTCGGTCCGCGAGGACATGCCGAGCTTGGCCAGGATGTGGGACACGTGGGTCGAGACGGTCTTGCGACTGATGTAGAGCTCGTCGGCGATGGCGCCGTTGCTCAGGCCCCGAGCCACCAGCCGGGCCACGTCCAGCTCCCGGCCCGTGAGCCCGTCGCCACCGGCGCCCGGCGATGCCGTGGTGGCCCGAGTGAGCGCGAGCGCGGCGTCCCGGCGGCGTCCGGGCCAACCGCAGAGGAGATCGGCGGCTTCCTGGGCGCTGGCTCGTCCGCCCTCACGGTCGCCCGCCTCGAGCCGCAGCCGCGCCTGCGCCATGCGGAGCTCCGAGTCGAGCGCGACGGGGAATGGCTTCACCTTGTGGTTCCCCAGCATGAACCGACCGTTGGACTCGGCGATGAGCTCGTCGATCGCGGCCAGCGCATCGGGGTGGGACGCCTCGGCGCGGAGCATGCCGGCGGCCAGCGGCCGCCACTCGGACTCGGGGGCACGGGCCAACAGGCTCTCGAGCTCCGCCGCCGAGAGTCCGGCTGCGACCAGATCACGAAGCGCCCACGTCAACAGCGCGTCGAACTGGTCGCTGCCCGCGAGCTCCTCCAGGCCGGCTCGGGTCGTGGCCACGTCTCCGGAGCGCGCGGCAGCGATGAGTTCGGCCATCGTGACCCAGTGGATGCCCTCGAACCGCTTGGTGAACAGGGCGTTGTCCACCCCCTGGATGGACGCCGTCGCCTGGTCCGCCTGATCGGCCTCGATCAACAGGAGCGCCTCCGCCAACGCCAGCTCCGGTTTCGCGACCGCGCTCCGGGCGAGTTGGCGAGCGCGGACCACCCAGGCGAGCGCGTCCTTGAGGTCGCCCCGAACCATCGCGAGCTCGGCGCGCTTGAACGCGTAGAAGTGGACGGCCATCGACTCGAACCCGCCTCGCTGGGCGACGTCGCGCATCGCAGCGATGGCCCACTCGGCATCCGCGGCATCGAGGAACGAGGTCAGGTTGTGGAAGGCCCGGGCCGCCACGACATAGTCGTCGGCAGCCTCGCTCTCCTTGGCCACTCGCTCGAGGAGTCGGCGTCCGTCCTCGACGCGATGGGCCGTGCCGGCCAGCGCGGTTCCGAGCTCGACGGTGGCCGACCGCCTGATGCCGTCCAGCCCGAGCTCGGTGGCGAGATCGATGGCCTGCTCAGCGAGTTCCACCGCCTGGTGATTGTCGCCGTTGAGCATGTGGTACTGCGCCAGACCCGCCAGGATCCGTGCCCGCTCCTCGTCGGGGCCGAGCTCGCCCAGGCGCTCGACCAGCTGATCGACGACCGCTCGCTGGCTGTCCCGATCGCCGCGCTCGAAGGCGATGCGGCAGACCAGGATGAGCGCTTCGGTGCTCTGGCCACCGCCCTGCTGGAACTCGAGCGCGAGCCAGCGCTCGGCGTGCCGCATGCCCTCCTCGAGTTGACCCGACAACCACGATGCGCGCGCGGCGAGCTCCCGGAGGCGGCGGTGATCGGGGGCCTCCGACAAGGCCTGCTCCGCCAGCCGCAGCGCCTGATAGCTCGAGCCGGTGCTCAGATAGTGCTCGACGCCTTTGGGTGCCAGCTCGAGCAGGTTGTCCACACAGTTGGCACCCTCGGCGTGGCGGGCGAGCTCGGCGTAGTCGTCCGGTCGAACCGCCGCGAGCGCGTCATAGGCCGCATCGTGGAGGCGGCGCCGCTCGCGACCCAACAGCGATTCGAGAATGGAGTCGCGCACGAGCTCATGACGGAAGCTGAACTCGTCGGTGTCGTGCTCGACCAGCAGTCGACGCCCGACCACTCGCCGGAGCCGGTCGATCAGCTCCGCCTCGTCGAGACCCAGCGACGACTGGAGCAGGTCGAACTCGAATCGCGAACCGAGGACGGCCGCCATCGCCAGGAGGGCACGCTCATCGGGAGCGAGATCGTCGGTGGCGAGCCGCACCGTCTCGGCCAGGGTCCACGGCAGGGCTCGCTCGTGCAGGTCGGCCGGATTCCCCGTGGCGTGACAGATGAGCTGTTCGAGAAAGAAGGGGCTCCCGCCGCTGCGGGCATGGAGCTGGGCGAGCGCGCGATCGGACCAGACGTCACCGATCGACTGCTGGACGTACGCGCTGACCTGCTCCAGACCGAAGGGTTCGAGGTGGATGTGGACCGGCGCGGTCCGACCCTCGACGACACCCAACAGCTCGACCGCCGGGTGACCGGCGGTCAGGTCTTCGGGCCGGTACGTGATCACCAGAGTCGGTCGCGCCGGCGACGAGACCACCCGCTCGAGGATCTGCAGCGACTCGACATCGGCCCAGTGCAGGTCCTCGACCACGATCAGTTGCGGGTCGAGATGGCGCAGCAGGGCGATCCCGGCCCCGATCTGGTCGCTGGCACCGGGGCCTGCGGGCGTCTGGGGAACGTCGAGACCGGGCGCGACGCTCCGCAGCAGCGAGCCGAGAGAGCCGCCGAGTGCGGACAGATCCGCCGGCAGCCGGGTCCACGAGCGCACCATTGGCTCGACCGCGGACAGCAACAGATCGAAGGGCCGGCCCAGCGATGCCGGCGAGCTGGCGCCGAGCAGCAACCCGCCCCGGTCTTCGCCGACGGCCTCGGTCACCAGCCGGGTCTTGCCCACGCCCGGTTCGCCCGAGACGAGCACCACGTCACCCTCCGCGCGATCGATGATCTCGCGGAGTCGAGCCAACTGCTCGTCACGGCCGATCAGGGCCGGAGGCGTGGGGGCCACCATGGGACGAGGCTAGCGGAGGAGGCCGGTACGGGGTCTGGCCGCCAACTCCGCCTCGCAACGGGCCAGGGCCGGCCACTCGGTGACGGCTGGTTCCTGGCGGGTTCGCGGCCGAACGACGGCGGCGACCCACGACGCCAGGCGGTTGGCCGCCTGCCGCAAACCCGGGCGGAGGGGTCGTCCACCCGTGTGGTGCCGCCGTCGCTCGGCCTCGATCAGCCGCTGTTCGTGGTCGCCTCTGACCTGGCGGTAGAGCGTCTCGATCTGGGGGGTCTCGTTGTTCATCGCAATCACCTCGTGGATCCCATGCTGACGCCCTCAGGTAGGCGGGCACATCGGGCAGGTGCCTGATTTCGGGCCGGTCACGGCCCCTCAGGCAGGGGCCCAGTCACAGGTGACCCACTACCCTGTGCCCGATGTCGGACCGGCCGCCCTCTGTCGACGCTCTCGCACGCTCGCTGGCCGACACCGGCCTCCCTCACCCGCTGCTGGTGGACGTGGCCCGCCAGGCGATCGCCGATGGCGATCATGCCAACGCCCGTGATCGCGCCGACCGGATGAGGCGGACGCTGCTCCAACCGGTCATCAACGCCACCGGTGTGGTGCTCCACACCAACATGGGCCGGGCTCCCTGGGCCACCGAGGTGCCCGTGCGGTACACCAATCTCGAACTCGACCTCGCCACGGGTGCCCGAGGGTCTCGTCAGGCCCATGTGGGCAAACTGTTCGCCCGGTTGTGCGAGACCGAGGCCGCGATGGTCGTGAACAACTGCGCCTCCGCGGTGATGCTCAGCATGGCGGCGCTCGCAGCGGGCCGGGGCGCCGCGGTGTCGCGGGGAGAGCTGGTCGAGATCGGCGGCAGCTTCCGGGTGCCCGACGTCATGGCCCAGTCCGGCGCTCGCCTCGTGGAGGTGGGCACCACCAACCGCACCCGGCGCGCTGACTACGAGACCGCGGCGCAGGATCCGGAGAACGATCTGGCCTTGGTCCTCAAGGTCCATCAGTCCAACTACAAGATCACCGGATTCACCGAGGACACGCGGGTCGCAGAGCTCACGGACCTGGGTGTCCCCGTCGTCGCCGACATCGGGTCGGGCCTGCTCGACGCCGCCTGCCCGTGGCTCGACAACGGTCCGCCGCGCTGGCTGGCCGACGAGCCGGCGGCCAAGCAGACGCTCGCCGACGGCGCCGACCTGGTCACCTTCTCCGGCGACAAGCTGCTCGGCGGCCCCCAAGCGGGCATCATCGCCGGGCGAGCCGACCTGGTGGCCGCCTGCGGGCGCCACCCGTTGGCCCGTGCGTTGCGACCGGGGGGACTCGTTCTGGCGGCGCTCCAGGATCTCGCCATGGCCTACCTGCGCCGAGAAGGCGACCGGATCCCGTTCTGGCGTATGGCCGCGCTGGGCAAGAAGCCGCTCCGCGCCCGAGCCGAGGCGCTGGGCGTCGGCGAACCGACCGACATGGACGCGGTGCCCGGCGGCGGCACCCTCCCGGGCGTGACCATTCCGTCCGCCGGCGTGGTGCTCGACGGCGACCACGGTGAGGCCCTACGGGACGGCGTCGCCGACGCACCGCCGATCATCGCCCGTGTGGCGGACGGCCGGACCTGGCTCGACATGCGAACGATCGACCCGACCGACGACGCGATCGTGGCCGACGCCATCCGGGCGCTGCGGTGACCAACCACGTGGTGTCGACCGCCGGCCACGTCGACCACGGCAAGTCGACCCTGGTCAAAGCGCTGACCGGGACCGACCCAGACCGGCTCGCGGAGGAGAAGGAGCGGGGACTCACCATCGATCTCGGGTTCGCTGCTGCGGAGCTGCCGTCCGGCCGGTCGGTGTCGTTCGTCGACGTGCCCGGACACGAGCGATTCATCCGCAACATGCTCGCCGGCGTGGGTGCCGTGGACGCCGCCGTGTTCGTGGTGGCCGCCACCGAAGGATGGAAGCCTCAGTCCGAGGAACACCTCCGCATCCTGGAGATGCTCGACGTCCGGCACGGCCTGGTGGCGCTCACCAAGGTGGGGCTGGTCGACGACGACCTGCGGGAGCTCGCCGAGCTCGACGTGGAGGAACACGTGGCCGGCACGTTCCTCGAGGGAGCACCCATCGTGGGGGTCGACGCGCTGGACGGGATCGGTGTGGCCGACCTCATCGGGGAGCTCGACCTCATGCTCGCCGACACCCCGACCGCAGCGGACGAGGACCGGCCTCGGCTGTGGATCGACCGCGTGTTCGCCGCCAAGGGATCCGGCACCGTGATCACGGGCACGCTCACCGGCGGCCGCCTCCACGTCGACGACGAGCTGCTGGCGTTGCCGTCGGAGCGCACCGTCCGGGTGCGGGCCCTGCAGTCGCACCACCGGGAGCTCACCGAAGCGCTGCCAGGGAGCCGCCTCGCCGTGAACCTGAGCAACGTCGACCACGACCAGCTGACCCGCGGCGACGTCCTGGTCCGCGACGGCCAGTGGCATCGCACCACGGTGGTCGACGCGGAGATCTCGGTGCTGGCCGGACTCGACCACGAGGTCTCGCGCCGCGGCGCGCACCTCGTCTACGTGGGCTCGGGCGAGCACCCGGTCCGCATGCGAATCCTCGGGCCCGACGCGGTCGCGCCCGGCGAGACCGGACTCGCCCGCCTCCATCTCGCCCGTCCGCTGCCGCTGGTGGCCGGTGACCGCTTCGTCCTCCGCGAGAGCGGGCGGGGCGAGACCATCGGCGGCGGTCGCGTCCTCGACGTCGATCCGGTGACCAGGGCATCCCGGGCCGAACCCGACGGCTCGGTCGAACGATTCATCGCCGAACGGGGGTGGGTCGACGTCCGCTTCCTCGAACAGGCCACCGGCGAGCGCCGCGAAGCCACCCTCGGCACGTGGGTGGTGGACCCCGACGTGCTCGACGCGGCGACGGTCGCACTCCAGGCGGCCATCGAGGACGCCGGACCGTTGGGGCTGGACCTCGCCGGACTCGACGAGCGCCAGCGCGCCATCCTCGACACGCTCGATGGCATCGAGGTCGACGGGACCCAGGTGCGGGTCGGCGACGTCGTCGACCCCCTGGCCGACCACCCGTTCATCGCCGAGCTGGAGGCCAGTCCCTTCCAGCCACCGGCGCCCGACCACGTCGACCGCGGGGAGTTGCGCGAGCTCGTGCGTCGAGGCCTGGTGGTCGAGGAGGACGGCATCTTCTTCGCCGCCTCGGCGATCGATCAGGCCGCGAAGGTGATCGCCCGGATGCTGGCGGCCAAGCCCGAAGGCGTCACCGTCGCCGAGATCCGGGAGGAGTGGGCCACGACCCGGAAGTACGCACTCCCGCTCCTGGCCCGCCTCGACGGCACCGGCATGACCCGCCGCCGCGACGACGTCCGCATCGCCGGACGACGCCTGCCCCCACCCGACCCGTCCTAGTCGAGCGCTTCGTCCTCGAAGACGCGGGACGCCTGGTCGTGCGGCAGGGACCCTCGGGCAGCGCGGAGATACGCGTACGGCGTCTCCGAGTGCAGGTTCGAGACCCGTGAGGTGTAGACGTCGGCGTACTTCTCCACCTGGCGGGCGAAGAGGCTCTTGTCGTTGCCGGCTCGCATCAGCGGCCCCCACACGGGATGGCCCAGCTCACCGGCGCGCTTCGCCAGTGGGGCGATCTCGGCATCGAGCCGACCAGCCTCCTTGACCACACCGTCGAGATCCTCGGCAGCCTCGCCGCGCTGGCGAGCCATGCGGAGTTGCGCCTGACGTCGGTCCAGGTCGACCTTGTCCCGCATCATCTCGACCAGTCGCTCCTCGTCGGCGGCGAAGTCGATGGCATCGACGATCTCGGCCTCGAGTTCTCGCGCGATCAGCGCGGTCCGCCACCGGAGCGCGTCCTTGGTCACGTGGACGTCACCGAAGAGGTGATCGCCGACGTAGAGCAGCTGAGCCGAGGTCACGCCGAGGGTCTCCTCGACCAGCCGGGCGTTGCCGCCGAAGTACACGTTGCCCGGCTCGAGCGGACCTCGGTGGGGCATCATGAGCCCGGCGTCCTCGTCGACGATCCGATGGAGCTGATCGGCGCCGACGAAGAATCTGGGCTTCGCCGCCGACACGATGACCACGTCGAACAGGTCGCGCCAGGTGGTGCCATCCGGGCAGTACGGGTCGATCGCGTACCGCATCATGAACTTCGTGTAGGCCCACTCCGAGTTGGTGATCAACAGGAGTTGTTTGCCGGCGATCCGCTGATCGCGCAACGTCTGGACGATCTCCGGGTCGGGCTCGAGGAACAGGTCCGGGTCCGCCATGATCTCGGCCTTGAGCGCTCCCGCGATGTGGGATTCGTTCAAGGCGTGATCGATGGCCCGGTAGAGATCGAGGTAGGACCGAACCCCCGGCAGCTCCCCCGCGTCGTGGCGGGCCACCAGCTGACACCACAGCGATGCGCGGCTGAGTTCGAACAGGGTGTTCATGAACTCGAACCGGTCCTCGCCCAGATCGACGACCGTCTCCATGTACGTGGCGCGTTGCTCGTCGAACGGCAGGAGCTCGTTGCCGTGCTGGGCGCGCACGACGTACCCGAACCGCGTGGCCTTGACCAGGTTGCCGAGCTCGATGTCGAAGGTGAGCCCGAGAGTGAACGCGTCGGGGTCGAACTCCACGTCGGCGACCGGCCAGCCGTTGTCGACGAGACGCTGGCGGGCGTGCCGGAACGCCGCGCCCTCCCAGCGGTCCACGTTGTAGTGGAGCAGCGTGTAGTCCATGTCGTAGCCGATGGCCTGCACCGACCGGACGTTGAGGGTTCGGTTGGCGAAGATGCCCCGCTCGGGGGAGGCGGAGGAAGGGTCAGCCGTCACCGCCCCAGCTTCCCACGTGGCAAGATCGGGGCCATGGCAGATGGCCCAACTCCTCATCTCGAAGGCACCCGCGGCGACTACGCCCCCACCGTGCTCGTCCCCGGCGACCCCAAGCGGGCCCGGTTCATTGCCGACACCTACCTCGACGACGTGCGTCAGGTGAACGCGGTGCGCGGCGCCGACGGCTTCACCGGCACGTTCGACGGCCGTCCCGTCTCGGTGCAGGCGGTCGGCATGGGCGTGCCGTCCGCAGCCATCTACTACACCGAGCTCATCCGCTTCTACGGCGTCGAGCGGCTGATCCGCGTGGGCTCGTGCGGGAGCATCTCGGAGAAGGTCGGACTCGGTGACGTGCTGGCTGCCTCCGGCGCGGGGACCGACTCGGCGGCGGTGGCCACCCTCAACGGTGGCCTGACGTTGCCGCCCGTGGGTGACTTCGGGCTCCTGCGGCGAGCGGTCGAGGCCGCCGAGGCCGCCGGGATCGACATGAAGGTCGGTCCGGTCTTCACCGCCGATCTGTTCTACGGACCCGAGGACGACACGATCGCCAAGCTCCAGGCGCGCGGCATCCTCGGCATGGAGATGGAGATCGCGGTGCTGTACGCGTTGGCCTCGCTCGAGGGCATCGAGGCGTTGGGGCTGCTCACCGTGAGCGACGACATCCTGCGGGGTGGGATCATGTCGTCCGAAGACCGCGAGAACACGTTCCACGACATGGTCCGGGTGGCGCTGGCAGTCGCATGAGGACCTGAGGGCCCGGGGAATGGCGCGGGTCATCCGCGCTCCACGTCCCGACGGTGGCTGATGGTTGTCCCGGTGGGTGCGCTCGGGCACCCCGATTTCAGCGGGCCCGAACGGTCTCCCGATCGGCGAGCATCGCCTTGCGTTCGTTCTCGTTCAGCCCGCCCCAGATCCCGTGTTGCTCTCTGATCTGAAGCGAATAGCTGAGGCAGTCGTCTTTGACGCCACAACCCGTGCAGATCGCCTTGGCTCGTTGCTCTCGCTCGAGCTTTTCGTCCTTCCGCTCGAAATGCGGCGGAGGGAAGAAGACGATGGACTGCGGTCCACGACACGCAGCCCGAACCTGCCAGGCCTGGTCAGCTAGCAGTGCGCTCACGTAATCCCCCTTTCATCGCCGAACTTACCCATCGTCAGCGGACCGTGACAAGAGGGGATTGGGTCATCGAGCCCGGTCAGACCGAACTCTTCTGCAACTGATGGGGATGATGGGCCCACTGAGTGTGATGGGGCGAAAGCTCACCATCCGCCGCGGGTGACGCGCCCGGCACTCAGGGCGTGGGGGACACCTCGAGGACGAGACCGTCCGCGCCGGTCACCACGATCTCGTCGTCGACGGCCAACGCCGTCTCGGCGCGGCCGCGCCACTGCGAGCCCCGTACCTCGATGGTTGCCGGGCCATCGTCGTCGGGCGCTTCGATCACCCGCCCGACCTCGTCGATGAGGAAGTCCCGCGGGATGGCGGTGGTGGCGAACCGGCCGCGCACCATGATCGGCATGCCCCGGTACATCACGACCGCCATTCCGACGACGGCGACAGTGATCGGGATCCACGACATCGACACGTCGGACTCGGGATAGAAGAACACCGTTCCGACGACGAACAGCACCATCCCGATGGCGGTCCACGCGCGCGGAACCGCCGTCTGGACGTCGATGGTGAACGCCACGAACGACAGGACCAGCAGCACCAGGGCCCACGTGCGGAACGGGAGCGCCGCGACCCCATAGCCGCCGAGGGCGAGGAAGATCGCCCCGATCACACCGGCGATGCCGATGCCGATCGAGTAGAACTCGAACACCAGCAGGCCCAGTCCGATCACCAACAGCAGGTACGCCACCGGTGGGCTGGCCACCGTGTGCATGAGCTGGTCGAGCAGCGACAGCCCGCGGAAGCGGACCCGGGTCAGCGGCTCGAGCCGCGGGCCGTCCTCGGTCTCGATGATGCGCGAATCGAAGAACCCCTGCGCGACCAGGAAGTCTCCGACGGTGGGGTTGGCGCAGCGAGCGAGGGCCTGCTCTTCGGTCAAGGGGTTGCCCAACTCGTCGACGTCGACGAGCTCACACGCCACGATCCCGACGTCGATCGCCTGCTCCCAGGTGAGATCGGTGTCGGCGAGCAAGGCCTGATTGGGGCCCCAGACCTCGCCGAAGCGGGCCTCGTCGAGCACCTGGTCCCCGGTGTCGCCCAGACGGGCGCCGATGGCGACGCCGACCGAATCGCTCACCCCCACGAGCTGAGCCACCTCGCCGGCCGCGCGCGAGCCGGACGGCCCCACCCAGACGGCCACCGGGACGGGCGACTCGTCGATCAGCGCGGCGAGATCGTTGAGCCGTTCGTCCGACACCACGGCCTGCTTGGAGTTGACCTGGAGGATCAGTGCCCGAGCGCCGTCGTTGTTGGCGCCGCGCACCGCGTCCTCGATCGCGTCGGCCAGGACCTCGTCGAGCAGGCCGGACACCTCGAGGATCTCGACGAAGCCGGCCGCCTCGACCGCCGGGTCGACCTCGTCCTGGGCACCGGCTGGAGTCGCGAGCGAGCCCAGGAACATCGCCAGTGCGGCCAGGGCGGCGAACATGCGGACCACTACGCTCGTCATCGGATGGATCCCTCGGACTTCTTCACGGCTTCTCGCGTCCTGATCGTTGCCGGAAAGGGCGGGGTGGGAAAAACCACGGTGGCGGCCACCGTCGGTGTCGCTGCCTGCCGGGCCGGCCTCGACACTCTATTGGTGGAGATCGAGGGTAAGCGTGGCCTGGCGACACTCTTCGAGCCCGATCCAACGGCGGAATCCGCGACGTTGGACTACGACGACACCGAGCTCATGGCCAGCGACCCTGCTCGGGGCGGCGGCCGGCTGCGAGCCAGAACGGTCCGAGCCGATGCGGCACTGATGGACTATCTCCAGGATCACGGCCTGCGGGGCTTCGCCCGCACGCTCACCCGACTGCAGGTCCTCGACACCCTGGCGACGTCGACTCCGGGCCTGAAGGACCTCATCGTCCTCGGCAAGATCAAACAGCTCGAGACGGCCCGCGACGCCGATCTCATCGTCGTCGACGCACCGGCGTCGGGGCATGCGATCTCGTTTCTCCGGGCGGCGCGGGGCCTGCAGCAGACGATCGACACCGGTCCGATCCGCCGCCAGGCCGACGAGGTGGTGGAGCTGCTGACCGACCCGGAGCGCACGCAGGTGCTGCTGGTCACGTTGGCCGAGGAAACCCCGGTGAACGAGCTGGTCGAGACGGCCTATGCGCTCGAAGACGAAGTCGGCGTGCGTCTCGGCCCCGCCATCGTCAACGCCGTCTTCCCGGACATCGAGATGCCCGGGGACGCGGCCGAGGAGTCGAGCACATCGGGCATCGACGCCTCGTTGGCGGCGGCAGCCGAGGCGGCTGCGCGCCACTGGAGCGCACGAGCCGCTGGCCAGGCCTCGCAGTGCACCCGCCTCGCGGACGAGCTCCCCCTCGAGCAGCTGCTCCTGCCCCGGCGGTTCGCCACCCGACTGGGACGGTCCGATCTCGACGCGCTCGCCGATGACCTGGTCGGCCAACTGGCCTCGCTGAAGTTCGGCATCTCGTCGTGACGGGCGTGATGGACCGCCTCGGATCGGCCTCGGTGGTGCTGTGCTGTGGCACCGGCGGGGTGGGAAAGACCACCACCGCGGCGGCATTGTCCCTGGCGGCCGCCCGAGCAGGCCGACGGGTGGTCGTGGTCACCATCGACCCGGCGCGCCGCCTCGCCGACGCGCTGGGACTCGACGGCATCGGCAACGAATGCGTCCCCGTCGACCTCGACGGCGCCGAGGGCGAGCTCTGGGTGACGATGCTCGACACCAAGGCCACCTTCGACGGCCTGATCGAACGACACGCGCACAGCCCCGATCAGGCCGAGCGGATCCTTGCGAACCGGTACTACCGCAACCTGTCGACCAGCCTGTCGGGCACGCGCGAGTTCATGGCGATGGAGCGGCTGTA
This sequence comes from Acidimicrobiales bacterium, assembly GCA_965262315.1. Lineage (GTDB taxonomy): Bacteria > Actinomycetota > Acidimicrobiia > Acidimicrobiales > UBA8592 > JBCCFK01. Next base: position 145,180 of record CBDHFJ010000105.1, on the reverse strand, counting down.
CGAGCTCCACACCGACGATCGATTCGACCTCGTCGTGGTGGACACGCCTCCCACTCGCAACGCGCTGGACTTCCTGGACGCACCGGACCGCCTCGGCCGCTTCCTCGACGGCCGACTCTTCCGCATCGCGGCGCCCGGTCGACGGGTGACCCGCAAACTGACCGCACCGATCATCGTGGTGATGCGTCGGATCGCCCGGGTGATCAGCCCGGAGGTCGTGGACGACACCCTCGCGTTCATCGAAGCCTTCGGCGGCATGGAGGACGGTTTCCGGGATCGAGCGAAGGCGGTCGAGACGCTGTTGGCCGACGACGCCACCGCCTTCGTCCTGGTGGCCACACCCATGGGCGAGGCGGTCGACGAGAGCCGCTACTTCGCCGACCGGCTGGCCGAATCGGACCTGGCGGTGGCTGCGGTGGTGGTCAACCGGCTGCAGCCCAGATTCACCGATGCCTCGGTGGACGAGATCGAAGCCGCCCGTGTGGCGGCCGCGGGCTCGGCGGCCGACGCTCGGCTGGGGATCCTGGCCGCCCTCACCACGCTCGCCGACGCCGAGGAGCGCCAGCTCCGCCCGCTCCTCGAGGCCTGCCCAGGGGTCCCCGTGGCCCGGGTCGAGCAGCTCGCACGCGACGTGCACGACCTCGAAGGCATCGCTCAGGTGGCGGCACGCATCACCGGCTGAGCCGGGGACCGCTCAGTCGTCGTCGACCTGGTCGAAGGCGGTGACCGCCTCGTCGATCGTCTCGGTCACCGGCACGATCCGGTCGAAACCGGTGGTGTGGAGCAGGCGGGTGAGCGTGGGGCGGCTGCACGCCACCACCACCTTGTTCTCGTTCTCGCGCGCCCGCCGGATCCCGCCGATCAAGGCGCCGAGGCCCGCCGAGTCCATGAAGGGCACGTCCGACAGTTCGATCAACAGCCGTGGCTCGTCGGCCAGCCCGGTCAGCGCCTCGCGGAACTGACCGACGGTGTACGCGTCGAGCTCACCCTCGGGGCGACACAGTGCGTAGGGGTCGCCACCTTCCGGTGTGACGTGGTCGATGTTGATCTCCAGCACGGCAACCTCCGCGGGGGTCGTCGTGATCGGCGCCCGCGCGTCGATCCCGTTGGGACGCGGGAGCATATCCGCCGTCCGCGGTGAACCCCAGGCGCGCCGCCACACCGGATGCGGTCGACTCGCGAGGCGAGCGAGCCACTGCGGTAACCTCTCCCCTCGTGCCGCACGTTCTGCTCGCCACCGATGCCGACTCCCTCGCCGAGGAGGTCTTCGCCGCCCTCGCCGATGCCGACACCACCGTCAGCCGGGTTCGCGCCGGCGTCGACGTGCGGCCTGCGGTCACCGAGCTGAAGCCCGACCTGGTGGTGCTCGATCTCCAGATCGGCAACATGGGCGGCGTCGCGGCCAGCCTGGACCTGCGCCTCGAGGCCGAGGCCGGGCGCGTCCCCGAGACCCGCATCCTGATGCTGCTCGACCGTGACGCCGACCAGTGGATCGCCGGGCAGGCCAAGGCCGACGCCGAGCTGATCAAGCCGGTCGACTCCCTGCGGCTCCGGCGCGCTGCGAACTCCCTGCTCGGCGACTGAGCCGACGTCAGTTCCAGGCCACCGGGAGGCGGCGGCGCCCCCACAGGAACGGCGCCTCGAGCCGCTCGGTCGGGCCGTCGAGCCGGAGGTCGGGCAGACGGGTCACCAGGGTCGTCAGCGCGACGCGTGCGGTCAGACGGGCGAGGTGCGCGCCGAGACAGAAGTGGGCGCCCCAGCCGAACGCGACGTGTTTGCGCGCCTCGATGAGCGGGCGGTCGACGACGAACTCCTCGGCGCGGTCGAACGCGTCGGGGTCGCGGTTTGCGGCACCCATCAGGTAGATGACCTTCGAGTGCTCGGCGATCGGGGTGTCGTGGATCGTCACCTCGCGGGTGTTCGTCCGACAGATGCCGAGGACGGGCGGGTCGTAGCGGAGGCTCTCCTCGATGGCGTTCGGGACGAGCTCGGGTTCGGCGACGAGCCGTTCCCAACGAGCGCGGTCCTCCAGCAGTCGCCAGACACAGTTGGTCAGCAGCGACGCGGTGGTCTCGTGCCCTGCGACCAGCATCATCGAGATCATGCCGGTGACCTCGTCGGGGTCGAGCGGCGCACCGTCGAGGTCGTGGCACGCGAGATGCGAGAAGAGGCCCTCGGGAACCACCGAGCCGACGGGGTCGACGTCGGGCGACAGATCGGCACCGGCGACCGCATCGCGCCGGCGCTCGACCTCGGCCTTGGTGAACGCCCGCAGCTCGTCCCAGCCCCGCTCTGCCCGCTCGGGGAACGTCATGCCCAGCGTGAGCTCCTCGGCCCACCGCTTGAGGTCGCCGTGGTCGGCGTCGTCGAGCCCCAGCAGCGCACAGAACGACGTGATGGGAAGCGGTGACGCGAAGTCGTCGTGCAACTCGGCCCGCCCGAGCGGCTCGAGCTCGGCGAGGAGGTCGGCGGCGACGGCCTGGATCGCGGGTGCGTTGGCCTCCACGGCTCGGGGAAGGAACGGGTCGCGGGCGAAGCGGCGGCGTCGGGCGTGCTCAGGCGGGTCGTAGCGCTGGAGGCTGCCGCTGTTCTGATCGGAGTAGGAGATGCCGGGCCCGTAGCGGTTCGACCACAGGTCGGCGTCGGACAACATGGCCTTGACGTCGTCGTGGCGGGCGAGGCTGTAGAGGGGATGCTCGAGCGCTTCGGATCGGTGGACGGGACACGTGGAGCGGAGCTCGGCATACGCGGACCAGGGAGCGTCCAACACGTCGCGGGACGTCGGGTCGTAGTCGAACATGGTCAGACCCTACGACGCGGGACTGCGGGCTGCCTGAGCGATCAACTGCGACCTGGGGGCCCGTGAACCGGTCGATCCGGCTGTCACCCAATTTTCGAACGCTCCTTCCACTATTGGACGGAACTGTTAGCTTGAAACCGTGACCGTCACCGCTGACACGCCTGGGACCGACCAGGAGGCCCCCCGCGGCCGCGGCCGTCCGCGCACCTTCGACGAGGAGGCCGTGCTCGATGCCCTCACCGCACTGTTCTGGCGGCAGGGATTCGAGGCCACGTCGGTCGCCGACATCACCGCCGAAGCCGGGCTGAACACGTCGAGCTTGTACAACACGTTCGGTTCGAAACAGGACCTGTTCGACCGCATCCTCGACCGCTACGTGGCCGCACGGATGGACGTGCTCGCCGGCATCATCGCTGAGGCGGGCGACGGCGTGGCCGCGCTCCACGGGTTCCTCGACATGGTGCGCATGGAGACCGAAACCGACCTGGGCCGCAACGGATGCCTGGCCGTGAACACCTCAGCCGAGCTGGGTGCCTCCGCCGCCGAGATGGCCGAGCGCTACCGGGACCAGCTCTCCGAACGGTTGCGCGGCATCATCAGCCGAGCCGCCGACGCCGGCCAGCTCGACCCCACGCAGGTCGACAACCACACGGCGATGCTCATGACGTTCATGCTGGGCCTGTCCGTGACCGTGCGCAGCGGTGCCGAGCGCAACGACATCGGGCGACTCATCGACGCAGCACACGCCACGGTCGACAGCTGGGTCATCGACCGGTCGCGCCCACCTCGTGGGTGAAGCCGTGCACAACCACGACGGCTCCGGGTCACGCCGGGACCCGGTTCGTTCGTCGCCCGTCAGCGCTGGGCGTCGCGCAGCGAGCCGGTGATCTGCTCATCCGCCGACAGCACGCAACTGATCAGGCGGTCGTTCCATGCGGTCCAGGTCTGCTCGGTCGGAAAGAGCCGCTCCACGGCCAGCGCCGAGTCGTCGCGTTCGATGCCCACGAAGTCCGCGAACGTGGTTCGGCAGGTGGCGTCCGCCACGTCGAGCACGACCGCGTCGCCCGGGTAGGGGCCTTCGATCATCGGGTTCGACGCATAGACCTCGAACCAGTGCGGCTCGGCACAGTCGACCAGTTCCACCGCGACGTCGTCGACCAGGCTCGGGCTGGCGATGCAGTCGCCGGCCAGGAGCCCGAAGGTCGAGGCCAACCCGAACGCTCGCAGCGGATCGAGATCGGCGAGTTGATCGGTCGTGGGCTCGGGGAAGCGGACGAAGCAGGCGATCCCCCGGTCCCCGCTGGCCCAGGTGGACTCCTGGGGTCGGAAGAAGAGCACGTCGAGGACGCTGATCTGGCCGGCGACCCCGAACTGCTGCCCGAACGCGTCGTTGCAGAAGTCGCTGGCCTGACGCTGCACCACCTCCAGCCCCGGCCACGGCGCGTCCACGGGCTCGGTCCGGCGGGTGACGGCGAAGACCTCGGCGACGTGTGGTTCGGTGCAGGCGACCGGCGTGCCCCCGACGAATCGGAGCTCCTCGGCGACGAAGCAGTCGCCGGGCCGGATGTCGGTGGCGGCGGCATCGGCGGGCGACGTGGTTGTGGCGGCCGGGGCCGCGACGGTGTCGAACTCGAAGCTCGTCCCACAGGCGCCGACCAGGGTCGCCAGGACGAGCACGACCGCGCCCCTCCGGCCTCGACCCCATGTCCGCACCACCCGGCCAACGTACTCGTCCGACCCCCGATCTCCTTGGTGTGATCGGCGCCTGAGCGGATACGCTGCGTGCACCAACACGGGCAGTGGCGCAGGTTGGTAGCGCGCCTCGTTCGGGACGAGGAGGTCGTGGGTTCAAATCCCGCCTGCCCGACCAATGTGATGGACGAGCCCGAGACCCGCACGGTCTCGGGTTCTTCGCGTCACGTCGGTCTCGGCGCCGTGGCGCACTGCCCGGCGTGTCCGTTCCCCGAATCGGGGCCCGGGTCCGCATCCCCGGAGCCCCGTAGTGGCGTGTACCCCTGTGCCGTCACACACCACCCCTGCGTCTGCACATCCCACCATGCAATGAAGCGGGGTGGGTGTGACGGCACGCTGGGGGCGAAGGCAACGGGCGGGAGCCTTCGCACGTATCACCTTACACGCGGGCGCGAACCTCGGGCCGGACAGTGTCCGCGGGCGGACGACCACGGCGTCAGTCGGCGACCGCGTAGACCGTCCAGGTGCCGGGGATCCCACGGAAGTCATGGGAACCGCGGGAGTCGAACTGGCTGCCAGAGCCGGCCACCAGGCCGCGCACCACGCCGGAGACCAGAATGTCACCGCCATCCGCGACGTCCAGCATCCGGGACGTGAGGTTGACGGCCACGCCGTTGATCTCGTCGCCGCGCCGCTCGGCCTCGCCGGTGTGGACCGCGATCCGCACCTCGAGGTCCTCGCGGATGAGCGCGCTTCGAATCGCCTTGGCCGCACGGATGGCAGCCGCCGGTCCGTCGAAGCGGAGCATGAAGCCGTCTCCGAGGTTCTTGAGCGGAGTGCCGGCGTGGCGCTCGGTCTCGGCGACCACCACCGCATCGTGAGCGTCGAGGGTCTCGCGCCATTCGGCGTCGCCGACCCTGGTGGCGTGCTCGGTGGAGGCGACCAGGTCGGTGAACACGAGGGTCACGAGCTCCCGCTCGCTGGCCTGGCTGGTCCGCTCGCCCAGGAGGAACTGCTCGACCTCGTCGACCACGCGGTCCGCGTCGCCGGCCCACCAGTAGTTGTCGGCACCGGGCATCGCCCGGAACTGGGCGCCGGGAATCTGGTCCGCCAACCACCGCGCCCCCTCGAAGGGCCACCACGAGTTGTCCTCGCGATGCAGGATCAGGGTGGGTGCCCGCACCGACGGCGCGATGCGGCGGACATCCACGCTGCCGATCATGCGCATCAGCGCCAGGCCGGCGGCGGGAGTGGCCTGCTGGCGCCGCGAGCGCGCGTACCAGTCGCGCCACCACGGGTCGTGCGCCGTGGCCGCGATCTGGGCGGTCCCGCCGTCACCGCTGGCCCAGAGGCGGCGAATGCCCGCCATGTCGGGCACCCAGTCGGCCGCCGGCATGCCCCAGGGGTACCCCTCGGTCGAGGTGAGTCGGGGCCCGGTGTTGACCAGGACCAGGGCCTCGGTCCGCGCCGGGAGGCTGGCCGCGTACATGAGAGCGATGGGGCCGCCCTCGTGGGCGGCGAAGATGACCGGCCGCTCCGCTCCCGCAGCGTCGACGACGGCGACCAGATCCCGAACCCAGACCTCGGGGGTGGCGATGTCGGGCCCCGATTCGGACAACCCGATGCCGCGCTTGTCGAAGGAGATCACCCGAGCGAACGAGGCGAGACGATTCAGCCGGCCGGCGATCGCGGGCACGTCCCAGCGACCCTCGAGCGGTGTGGCCCACTCATCCACCATCACCAGATCGATCGGGCCATCACCGACCACCTGATAGGCGATGTTCAGCCCATCGACCTGCGTGTAGTGCACCGGATGCGCCATCCCACCCGACGGTAGCGGGATCGCCGTCAGGTCGGAGCGGAGCGCCGATCAGTCGGTCAGCCGGTCAGTCGGTCAGCCGGTCACGGTGAGGGTGTGGGTCAACTCTCGCCGCTCGCCGGCCCGCTCGTAGGCAGTGCTGAGGCTGAGCTCGCCGCCGGCACCGACGCTGTCACCCACGAAGAAGCGAGCGAGATCGGTCTCACCGTCGTCCAGCGTGGCGTCATCGCTGAGGCTCGTGTGGTCGCCCTGGGGATACTCGACGCTGTCCGCGCCCGCCGTGACCCGAAGCTGGAGGTTCGAGACCTGCGGAGCCAGTCCCCGGTACTGCACCACGATCCAGCCGTCCTGCAGGGTCGCCTCGGTCGTCATCACCTCGACGTCCTGGCCGCTGAACTCGACCGTCGGGAGCTTCACCTCGATCGCCGCCGCATGGCGCTCACCCGCCACCGTCCAGCTCACGTTCGCGGTGAGCGCGACCCCGTCCCTTGCGTCAGCGGGGACGGCGAGCCGGAAGGCGGTGTAGTCGGACTGACCCTTGACGATCGCGGTGTCGAGTGCCGGCGCCGCGTGATCGACGGTGTTCTCCGGGTACTCGACCGTCACCCCGGCCTCGTTCGAGATGGTGACCTGCAGATCCTCGACGTCGGCGAGCGCCCGCCAGGTGAGGGCCACCCACGCCTCGTCGCCGGCCACGACCGAGGCCAGTGTGTCCGAGACCAACTCCAGGGTGGGCTCGTCCGTCGGCGGGGTCGTGGGCTCGGGGGTCGGGGTCGGCGGCGCAGCGGTGGGCTCCGGGGTCGGCGTGCTCACCGGAACCTCGGTCGGCTCGACCGTCGGCTCCGCAGTCGGCTCGGCCGTGGGTTCCGCAGTCGGCTCCGCGGTCGGCTCCGCAGTGGGTTCCGCGGTCGGCTCCGCAGTGGGTTCCGCGGTCGGCTCCGCAGTGGGTTCCGCGGTCGGCTCCGCAGTGGGTTCCGCGGTCGGCTCCGCGGTGGGTTCTGCCGTCGGCTCGGCGGTGGGGGTCGCGGTGGGGTCGGGCACCACCGGGCTCAGCGTCGGTGCATCGCTCAGTGAGATCGCGTGCGCGAAGAGGTTGCCGGCGAAGGTGCGGTTCGCTCCGCTGGTCGCCATGCGCAGCGGGCCCTCGTCCGCGAGCAGGATGACGTGACCGTCGCCGACCGCCGCCTCGACGACGGACGCGTTTCCGTTGCGATCGGTGGCGATCACCGTGAACCCCGACGGGTTGCCGAGGTGCGAGACCCAGCCCGCCGTCTGGATGGACGACCAGGACCCGAACGGGCCGCTGACCACCGGATGACCACCGGATGCGGCGGAGTAGTTGCCCGAGGTCCGCGAGATGGTCGGCGCACCGAAGTGCTCGCCGAGGCCGTCCCAGCTCGGGTCGTCGTTGGTCGAGACCAGCACGCCGCCGGCGCGCACCCACGCCTCGACCGCCGACTTCTCGCCGTTGCTCCAGTTCCGGGAGCGATCCCACCCGTCGAACAGGACGTGCACCCCGTCGAGGTAGGACGCATCCACCGAGTTGACGTCTTCCTTGATCGAGATCGTCGGCACCTCGACGGTTCCCGCGGGGCCGAACGCGTCGCTGTCGAGCAGCAGGGACCGGGTGGCAGACAGCTGGGAACCGGACGAGATGTTGTACTCGGATCCGCGGTTGCCGGCCGCGATCACGACTTGTTCGCCGTCACCTTGCGCCACCGCGGACGGCGCGGTGACGAGCAGCGACGCCAGCACGGCGACGACGAGAGCGAGAAACTTGAAAGTGCGCATTGGTGGTGTCCGTTCCTTGGACGCGATGACTGGCCCTGTCCCTGGGCCGACCACGGCGATCGCCGGGTGCACGTCTTCCATCGGAGGAACGGAGCGGGCTTGAGCGGATTGAGCAGGCCAACCCAGACGGACCCTCCGGACGGCGCAGGCCCCGCGACCCAGTCGCCGTCGGCGAGCACGGGTTCAGAGCTGGACGGGCTCTCCATCGAGACAGGCACTGGTCTCCTCGGCGACCACCTGCGCGAGTTCCTCGTCCTCCGCGAGCCGCGCCAGGAACTCGGCGTACGCCTCGTCGGAGATCTCCTGGGCGGCCTGGCGTTCGGCGCGCAGTCGCTCGAGATCGGAGGCGTCGTCGACCGCGAATCGGGACACCTCACACTGCCAACCGGACTCGAACCGCACGAGGTTCTGGGTCTCGACGTCGAGGGAGTCGAAGGTGGTGTCGCTGCCACAACCGGCCGCCGCGATGCCGGCCAAGGCCGCGGCCGCGACAGCCAGCGACACCCGCCGCAGCGGCAGGGATCGTGGTGAGCGAGTCGATTCGATGTGGGGGATGGTCATGGCTGCACTCCTTCTCGCAGGAACCAGGGTCAGGTGGGTCGGATCGGGTCGGATCGGGTCGGGGCGGTTGGGTCAGGTGGCGGACTGGGGCGCTCGACTGCTGAAGCCCTGGCGCTGCTGGGCACCCCATTCGGTTCGGCCGCGCAGGAAGAGATGGAGGCCCCAGATCCGCCACACCGCGGTCATGGGCCGGAAGACCAGCTGTTCGAACAGCACGTGACCGGCGATGAGGAGGCGATCGCGGCCGCGTTGGTATGTCGAGAAGACGACGTCGTCGAAGATCAGCACCAGGAACGTGGCCGCGATCGACAACAGGTACGCGGCCGCGACCGGGAGGAGGTCGGACGGCTCCAGCCAGCCACCACCCACCGCGATGCCGAGCACGAGCAGACCGACGACCTCCATCACCGGGGCGATGGCCTCGACGACGAGGAAGTACGGCAACGCGAGCATGCCCGCGGTCCCGTACTTGGGTCGCAGGAGCATGCCCCGGTGCCGGACCAGCACGTCCAGCAAGCCCCGGAACCACCGATTCCGCTGCCGGGAGAGGGTGCGGATCGATGCGGGTGCCTCGGTGTAGGCCACCGGGTCGGGAGTGAACTCGACTCGAGCCCGGCTCCCTGTGTCGTAGGCGGATCGCCGCAGGCGGACGATCAGCTCCATGTCCTCACCGATCGACGCGTGCTCGTACCCACCGATGTCCAACATCGACTGCCGGCGAAACACGCCGAAGGCGCCCGAGATGATGAGGTTCCCGCCGATCGGGTTCCACGCGAGCCGACCCACCAGGAACGAACGGGCATACTCCACCGCCTGCGCGCCCACGATCGGCTGTCGCGGGGCCCGGAGCACGTCCACCCGCCCGTGCTCCCAAGTCGCGCTGTTGACCAGCCGGATGGTGCCACCGACCGCAACGGTGTCCTTCGACGAGAGGAATGGTGCGACCATCTGCTGCAGGGCATCGGGAGCGACGATGGTGTCCGCATCGATCGCGCAGACCAGGTCGCCCGACGCCACGTTGAGCGCGGTGTTCAGCGCGTCGGCCTTGCCACCGTTGTGCTTGTCCACGACGATCAGACGTTCATCCGCCGGTGACCGGAACAGCTGGCGAACCGGCTTGGTCTCCAGGACGCGTCGGAACGCCGGCGCCACCGGAAACAGCGCGAACTGCTCGAGCAGTTCGTCCATGGTCCGATCCTTCGAGCCGTCGTTGACCACGACGACCTGGAGCTTGGGATAGGTCAACGACAGGAGCTGGCGGACCGACTCCGCGATCGAGACCTCTTCGTTGTAGGCCGGGACCAGGATGGTGATCGTCGGAGCCAGGGGGGAAGCCAACACCCGGCGCCAGAGCTGATGGCGGTCACGCTGGCGGATCCGGCGCAGCTCGATGACCGCGCTGACGTACAAGAGCACTTGCGCGGCGACCGAGATGACGACCACCACGAGCACCAGCCAGGCCGTCGCCTGCCCGACCCCGCTCATCGGACCGCTCCGGCGACGAGGGGTCGATCGACCGCCGTCAACCCGTCCAGAACCTGACGGGCCATGTCCTGCGCGTAGGGGTCGGCGTCGTCGAGGTGGACTCGCAGGGTCATCGCGCCCGCCGGTCCCATCGCGGCGAGCGCCTGGCCGGCCCGTTCCCGCACCAGCCAGGATCGGTCGCCCAGCAGGCGACCGACCTGGGTGGCCAGCTCCTGGCCACCCATCGCACCCGCAGCCTCGGCCGCCATCGCCCGCACCGTCTCGTCCTCGTCGCTCAGCCGGGGCTGCACATGTCGGAGCTCGTCGGGCCAACGCGAGATGGCCCGGACGGCAATCGCCCGGTGCTCGGGATCGTCCGAGTCCAGGTGACGTCGGACCCCAGGCACCAACCGGGGGTGGGGAATCGTGGCCGCGACCTCGAGCCCCCAACGAACCCCGTTCTCGGTGCTGGTCTCCAGGTACTCCTGAAGCGCCGGTACCACATGACGACCGCCCCTGATCAGGGCCGTCTGGGCGGCGAATCTCACCGCCAGCACCGGATGGTCCAACAGGAGCAGGAGCTGACCCTGGTGCCGAGCGACGTCCTCCGCCCGCATGGCCTCCGCACAGCGCGCCCGAACGACCGGGTGTGGGTCGAGGAGCGCGGCGTGCCGATGCGGGTCGTCGGCGGGCAGCAACGACGTCAACCCGGCCGCCTGGGCCCGCCTGCGCCAGTTCCGGCTGTCCACGCGGCGGCGGATGTGGCGGCCGAGCCCGGCAACGGCGACGAGGCTGCGGAGACGGTCGACGGCCTCGCCGTCCAGATCGGCGGACAACCGCTGCACGAGACCGAGGACGGTGCGCTTCCGCCGACGCGCCAACCGTTCCGCGGCGGCCGCGGCCTCCTCGTCGCTGCCGGCGATCACCACGGCGAGATCGTCCTGCATCCGGAACGAGAGGCGGCGGTTGCGGCGACGGGCGAGATCGTGGACCGCACCGACGACCAGGTAACCCACGGTCAGACCGACCGCGGCCACCGCGGCGAGCGCGAAGAACAGCGGAAGCGAGTCCATCAGGCGTCACCCAGGAGCCGCGCCGTCCGGTGGACGAGCAGCGTGGTCGAGAACGGCTTGCGGATCACGTCACTCACCCCGAGCTCGATGGCGAGCCGGAGGTCGGGTTCACTCGACCTCGCCGTCATCAACAGAACCGAGAGTTGATTGAGCACGCCGGCTCGGGCGAGGCGACGGACGAGGCTCAGTCCGTCCAGGCCGGGGGTGTCCATGTCCAACAACAGGACCGCCGGGAGTCGCTGTTCCTCGTCGTCGCCGACGAGGCGATCCAAGGCAGCACGACCGTCGTGGGACTGCTCGGCGTGGATGCCACGGTCGCGCAGGGAACGGGCGATGACGTGGGTCAACGCCTCGTCCTGGTCCACGATGAGCACGTCCGCGCCCTGCTCGGCGTCCGGTCGCCAGGTGGTCGACACCACCGCCGGCCCCCCGTTGGTGCGGGCCAACCACTTCGCAGCGTCGGCCGCCACGGCGAGCTCGGTCGTGGTGCGGCCGTCGTTGGGGAACACCGCCACACCGGCGGCGCTGCCGTCGCCGAGCGGCAGGCGATCGAACAGCTCGGTCATGCGGTTGGTGGCAACGCGACGAGAGACGCCCTGGAGCGCGACGACCAGATTCCGCTCCGACCGTTGACACACGACGTCGCCGCGACGGAACTCCTGCGCGAAGGACTCGTTGAGCGCCGGCAGCGCTTCTGTCGGCACCTCCGGCCCGACGTCGATCGAGACGAAGGCGACGCTGCGACCGGAGCGATGCGCCGCCACGAAGGAACGGTCCACCAGAACCTGAGCCGCTGCCCAGTGCAGCACCGTGGTGCCGTCGAGATCCTCCTCGGCCGCATCGAACGAGGCCGCCCGCAACCGAGCGGACACACCGGCCACGACCGTGTCGTCGACCTCGTCGACCACCACGATGCCGTGGTGTGCGGCGCGCAAGCGGTGCGCGTCGGCCGGGTCGTTCTGGTGCCACACGATGGGTACCCGCCGCGTCGCGGGCGTGGCCCGCAGGAGCTGCGCCGCCTCGACACAGACCGGGCCGATCACGTCGCGACCGAAGACCACGACGGCGTCGGGTGGCATCGAGTAGCCGACCAGGCGGTCGGGATGGGACACGGGAGCCAGCTCGAACCCGTGGGCGGCGAAGCGCGCCGCCGCCACCTCGTCGGCACCACACAGGACCGCAGTCGGCTCGATGGCTGCCGAGGCGAGCAGGCGGACCAGCTCGTCGACGACCACCGACGGCGCCGAGTCCTGACCCAGGACCACGGCGGCATGGCCTGCGATGTCGCGGAGCTCGGTGGGCTCGGTCGTGTCGGTGAAGGCGATGATCGGGACGGGCCAGCTCTCGGCCACGGCCCGAAGCTCAGCGACGGCACTCCCGGCAGCGGCGGCGTCGACGAGGGCGGCCACGATCTGCTCGGACGACTCGGCCACCGCACGACGGGAGTCGATGCTGAAGCCTCGGCTGGCGAGAACCCAGCTCACCGTGTCGAGGAGGATCGAGGGCTCGCCGAAGACCGCGACGACACCGCGGGAGCCCGGTGTGTTCTCGATCTGCGCGATGGCGCCGGCCATCAACGTGCGGATGTCCTCACAGGTGGCGGCGATGTGAACGCCCCGGGCGCTGTCGAGTTCGAGGCCGTCGAACTCGGCCACCAGGTGCCTGGCCAGCCGAGCCGCTGCGTGCTGCTCGAGGCGGCCGAGCCCGACCGCGAGCGCGTCGGCACTGGCCGAGGCCGCTTTGGCCTCGTCCAACGTCAGGTCCCTGTCGAGGAGTCGGTGGGCGTGCAGCTCGACATCGCCGAGCCACACGTCCAGACGACGGCGGATCCGTTCCCAAATGGTCGGACCGTCCTGCGCAACCTCGGAATCGGTCTCGTTCTGTTGTTCCCACGCGGGGCCGGGATCCGTCGCCGGAGCGGCGTCACCCATGCTCGTTCCATCGGCGCTTCGCAGCCCGACATGAGCCTTTCGGCCCAGACGCGGGCGCCGCGATGGGCCCGACGAATCGGGCCGATCGGCTCAATGCCGGCGCGGATGGTCCGACGGGAGAGAGCAGCTTCCGGCCCGGCTCGGGTGGCGCGGCACCTCACGACGTTTTGCGCCGATCCGGGGTGGCCGAACACACTCGTACCGGGACACGACGGAATCCTCGATCTTCGAGCCACTCATCAGGAGCATCTCCATGGGCGTGATGCGACATGTCCCGACCCCGGAACCCCACCGCTCGCTCGAGCAGCGCCTCGCCGCGTACCTCGGCGAGCGTCGTCGGCACGTGCGGCGGGCTCGCGCCGACGCGACCGACGAGTCTCGCCGCATCCTGCGGTTGGCGGCGAAGGGTCGGGTCGAGGTGAACGAGGAGACGCTGACCCGGGTCGCCGCTGCGCTGGAGGACGATCTGCACCCGTTGGCGGCAGCGAGGGCGCCCCTCACGGCGGTCACCGAGGGCCTCGCCATCGGTGGACACCGCGTCGGGTTCCGACGCGGTCAGTCTCGGGCCGCCCTGGTCGCCTACCTCGAGCTCATCGACGCGGTCGCGGCGCGCGCCGCGGACCCGACCCCATTCCTGCGGACCGACATCGGGCTGCTCCGAGGGATGGTGGGCGCCGACCCGGTGGCGCTGATCCATCGCATCGGCCACCACTTCGACTTCGCTCGCGAGACCCGCGAGGCGATGGTTCGGCTCCACCGCACCGGCGCCACGACCATCGGCTTCCGCTGCGCTGCTGGGCCCGCCGTCGACCGTGTGGTCGATCAGCTCAACTGGCCGACTCCCGCTCCGGGGCAGGTCCCGCTACTGGCTGCGGCAGCCTCATCTCCATCACCCGCCGCGAGCGCCACCGTCCCAGCCCACTGGTGGGACGAACGAGCCACAGCCGCTGTCCACGATCCTCGCTGACGTCTGACGGCGGCCATCGCCGTCCACGCTCAGGTCGGCTCAGGCACCGCGTCGTCTTCGAGATCGGTCGGGAACGGCGCGGGCAGGTCGTCGAGACCGGCCCCGGCCAGCGAGTCGGGGACCTGCACGTCGTGGATCGGCGAGACCTCTCGCTTCGGCGCTTCGACCACGGGCTCGGGCGCAGGCGCCGCGAGCGGCGCCGCCATCGAGGGTGTCGGTGATGCCGGCGTGTCGGCTGCGAGCGAGGATCCGACCATGTCCACCGGGCCGTCGTCGACCGGAGCAGGTGCAGCTGCAGCTGCAGGTACCGGGGCGTCGACGGGTGCGACCGGCTGGGCCTCGGCCACCGGAGCGGCGACGGCCTGGACCTGTTCCTCTTCCTCCTCGGCGAACTCCGCGTCCGTGACGATGCGGAAACGCCCCAGCGCCGTCACCGCGTCGATGGCGATCTTGGGGAGCTGACACCCGGCCGGGTCGACCGGCACGTCGCTCCGAGCCGACGCCAGGATGGCCATGCCCGACGGTCGGACCTCCGCGCCCTCGGGCACGATGAAGGTGACCGACGCGAAGGCGGAGGTGACCTTGAACGAGAGCGACTCGGCCGTCGTCTCGGCCTCTCGGAGATCGATCGTCGCCTTCCCGAAGAAGGTCATGACCGTCGTCTTCGCCGGCACCAGCCACCGCCCGGCGCGCTTGCAACCGCCGATGACGGAGACGATCTGGGCGTCGGCGTCGGTGCTCATCCGGTTGCGGCTTTCAGGAGGCTGGTCAGACGTGACGAGCTGGTGGACTTGGCCACGGCCTCACGCAGCTGATCGCGCGCCCGGTCCTCGACCGCCTGCTGGTCCACCTCGCTCGGCGGAGCAGCGTTGGTGAAGATGCGATGTGACTCGATGTCGTCCCGCAGCGCCTCCACGACAGCGGCGAACCGCTCGGCCGGGAGCTTCAGGTAGTGGGCTGCGGCGTCGGCGGCGTGATTCAGGTGGGTCTTCTCGCCACCGGATGCCCAGGCATCGGCCAGCACGCTCGAAGCGGCCAGGAATCGACACAGCCGGATCACGTCGGACGAGGAGCCCTGCGGAAGCTCGTGCGGACGGTCCCGGTACGCGATCGGCAGGACGATCTCGTCGGGGAGGTGCCAGTCCTCGAAGAGCAGCGTGGTCACATCGACACTGGCGAAGCCGAGCAGGGAGCGCTCCGTCGCCAGGCTGGGCCAGGGTTCCTGCGCCAGCACGGTCTGGTAGACGGTGGTCATGCACCCGGCGAGGATCAGCCGACCGACCTCGCTCAGCAGACCGACCACGAAGGCCACGTCGGCGTGTTCGGGCGACAGTTCCTCCGCGTAGTGCTCCGCGGCGGCAGCCGTGATGCCGCTGCGCAGCCAGTAGCCCTCCAGGTCGAACCCGCTCGAGGCATCGACGACCGGGAGGGACTCGGCCATCGAGTAGCCGAGCGCCAGGGTCTTCGCCCGCTGGAAGCCGAGCAGCGCACAGGCGCGCTCGATGGAGTCGATGGTGCGGGGCAGGCCATTGGCCGGAGCGTTGACGGCGCGGAGCAAGCGCGCCGTGAGACCAGGGTCGGAGCGCAGCAGTCGGCCCAGGTCCTCGGCGCGCGCGTTGGGATCGTCGGCCAACTTCGCGAGCTGTAGTGCGACTTGGGGCGGCGAGGGCAGATTGTCCGCTTCAGCGAGCTGTCCGCGCAGGCCGTCGAGTGTCGTCCGTGACAAGACCGGTCCTCCGTGTTCTTCCCCGTGCCGATCGGCCCGATCGGCCCCGAGTTGAGGCGTCAGGACCGACAGATCTCGGCGGGCCGGCCAGCGGCTCAAGGAGTGGTCCCACCGGCCGATGGGGCCCTGAGTCGAAGGACCCCGTCCAGGTAGGACATGTCCAATCCATCCGCCTCGCCCGAGGCGGCCAACCCCCGCCATGCGGCCCCCGAACTCGGTCCCGGGGCGGCCCTGATGGGCGCGGACCTCCGCGGCCAGGATCTGTCCGGCTTGGACCTCTCCGGTGCGAATCTGTCGACTGCCGACCTCACCGGAGCACGCCTGGCAGGCACGAACCTGGCGGGGGCCACCCTGTTCCAGGCCACACTGGCGAACTCGAACCTGTTGGGGGCCGACCTCACCGGCGCCGACCTCACCGAGGTCCGCGCCGATCGCGCGGTGATGGGCTCGTGCCGGCTGGATGACGCCACCCTGTTCTCCGCACGACTGGCCGATGCCACGTTGACCGCGTCGACGCTCGTCGGCGCCGATCTGCGTTCGGCCGACCTGACCGGTGCCCGCCTCCGCGATGCGGACCTGACCGGCGCCGAATGCAGGGCCGCCGACCTCACCGGCGCCGATCTGACGTCGGCCACGGTCACCGACGCCGACTTCGGTGACGTCACCCTGGCCAGCGCTCGCCTGCGCGGTGTGGCGGGCTACCCGACCGCCAACTGGATCGGCGTCGACGTGCACGATGTCGACTTCAACGGCGCGTACGCCCTCCGGCGGACGATCATCGACGAGAACTACTTGCACGAGTTCCGCTCGGCAGGGCGCACCAACAACGCCGTGTATCTCCTGTGGAAGGTGACCTCCGACTGCGGGCGCAGCCTGGCCAGGTGGGCGGTGCTCACCCTGGTGATGGCGGTGTCCTTCGCACTGGCGTACACCCAGGTCGAGATCGACTACGGCGCCTACGAGACCGCCCTGTCACCGCTCTACTTCAGCGTGGTCACCCTGACGACGCTGGGGTACGGCGACGTCCTACCGGCGTCACTGGGCGCTCAGGTCGTGGTCCTGCTGGAGGTGGTCACGGGCTACATCATGCTCGGCGGGCTGCTGAGCATCTTCGCCACGAAGATGGGGAGGCGAGCCGAATGAGGTTCCGGCGAAAGAACAACGAGGCGGCGGAGTCTCGCTTCGACCAGCTGCTCGACCAGGGCAGCGTCCCGAGCTTCCCGCAGATCACCGCCGAAGCCATGACCCAGATCTCGGCTCCCGACGTCGACCTCGCCGAGGTCGCAGCGACGATCTCGGTGGACCCGAAACTGACGGTCACCGTCCTCAAGCTCGCCAACTCACCGTCTTTCTCACCGCGTAGCCCGATCGCAAGCGTGCATCACGCGTCGGTGATGTTGGGGCGCAACCAGCTCGAAGCCCTCCTGATCGCGTCCGGGGTCGGCGAGATGATCCCGAGTCAGGCAGCGCCCGGCTTCTCGCCGTCCGCCTTCTGGCTGGCCTCGGCGATGCGAGCTGCGGTCGCCGCGGAAGTCGCGGCCGTCTGTGAACCCTCGTCGAAGTACGAGCAGTTCACCGCGGCCCTTCTCCAGGACATGGCCCAGCCGATCCTGCTGGCCCGCGATGCGGCCTACGCGGACCTCGTCGCCTCACACGGTGGCACACACGCGGCGCTGGTCCATGCCGAAACCGAGGTCCTGGGTTGGACTCACCCCGAGATGGGGCGGCTCCTGGGCGACCGATGGGGGCTCCCGGAGGGGCTGACCAGATCCATCTCCATGCACCACGAGGAGCCTGCGGAGGGCTACGAGATCGCGCAGTGGGCGTCGCTGGTGGACGCTCCGGAGCCCGACGTCGACCTCCTGATCGCCGAGGCGGCCACCCGTCTGGGCATCACCGACGCGGATCTGGTGATCGAGGTCCTGGACGAGGCGTCCGGGCGAGCGGCCGAGATCGCCGCCGCGTTCGGCTGAACGCCGACGGCTCGCAGCGAGCCTGGGCACACCGTCCGACGCTCAGCGCCGTCGGACGAACAGCGCCGGCACTCGTCGAGACCCGGTGATCACGAGGGCCACGGCGAGGAGTCCCGCGACGGCGATCACGACATCGCGGGTGTGCGACGCCGGTTGGTACCGGAGTTCACCGACGACCGCGGGGCCGGGATCGAAGGCGAGCACCGACGTGGAGGCGGCCGGCAGCCCGCCCGGGTGCGCGCACTCGAACGCCAGGTCGTCCACGGCCGCACACGACCAACCGCCCGCGTCCTCGTCCAGGCGCACCCCGGTGGTGCGAGGCACGGCGACCTCCACGACGATCGGTTCGGTCAGGGTCGCAGCCGAAAGGTTCTCCACGCTGATGGCGAAGCCCAGATCAGGGGCCGCCACGTCTGGCTCGGTGAGCCGGAGCTCGAGCTGCTCGTTCACCGCCGGGTCTGCGGCGTTCCAGTCGACCCCGGGGGACAGGATGATGGTGCGGTTCGGCACCGCGAGGCGTCCCTCGTCGGTGGTCTCGTCGTCGGCCTGCTCGTCGAGCTCGACGGCTGTCGGGGTCGGCTCAGGGGTCGCGGTGGGTGCGGTGGTCGGCTCGGATGTCGGGGTGGGCTCCGACGTCTGAGGCACCCCATCACCCAGGTCGATCACCAGACCGGGCGTCACCGTCGGCTCCGGTGTCGGCTCCGATGTCTGAGGTACCCCATCACCCAGGTCGATGACCAGACCGGGCGTCACCGTCGGCTCCGGGGTGGCCGTCGGCTTCGACGTCGGCTCCGGGGTGGGCTCGGGCGTGGCCGTCGGTTCGGGCGTCGGCTCCGGGGTGGGCGCTGCCACCACCTGAGGCGTGGCGACCGGCACGCCGTCGCCAGGCGCCGGGGTGGGTTCGGGCGTGGCCGTCGGTTCGGGCGTCGGCTCCACGGTGGGCGCTGCCTCGGGCTCGGATGGGGGCACGGTGCGACCCGACGGCACGGAGTTGACCGCTCCTGCGGTCAGGTTCACCCGCTCGCGGGTGCCGTCGGCGAGGCGGAACTCGATCCGGCCCGGGAGCACCTCGATCCCATCACTGAACGGACGCAGCGTCCCGGCCCGGTAGCGCTCGATGTCGACGCCCTCGTCGGCGACCACGGCCACCGTCCGGAAGACCACGTCCTCGTCGGGGACCGTGGCCCGCTGGTTGACCCGCACCCCATCGTGGGTCACCCGAAACGTCCGCCGCGACGCCAACATCTCAAACGACACCAACCCCTCAACACCCGTCACCCCAACCTCACGCCACCCACCCGTGTGCACCTCAACCAACCCACCCGCAATCGGCTCCCCCACCGACGACGTCAACACCACCGACACCGGCACCGTCGCAAACACCACCACCGGATCCACAGCGACATCCTGCTTCACCGAATTCGCCACCCCATCGTGGGTCACCCGAAACGTCCGCCGCGACGCCAACATCTCAAACGACACCAACCCCTCAACACCCGTCACCCCAACCTCACGCCACCCACCCGTGTGCACCTCAACCAACCCACCCGCAATCGGCTCCCCCACCGACGACGTCAACACCACCGACACCGGCACCGTCGCAAACACCACCACCGGATCCACAGCGACATCCTGCTTCACCGAATTCGCCACCCCACCGTGGGTCACCCGAAACGTCCGCCGCGACGCCAACATCTCAAACGACACCAACCCCTCAACACCCGTCACCCCAACCTCACGCCACCCACCCGTGTGCACCTCAACCAACCCACCCGCAATCGGCTCCCCCACCGACGACGTCAACACCACCGACACCGGCACCGTCGCAAACACCACCACCGGATCCACAGCGACATCCTGCTTCACCGAATTCGCCACCCCACCGTGGGTCACCCGAAACGTCCGCCGCGACGCCAACATCTCAAACGACACCAACCCCTCAACACCCGTCACCCCAACCTCACGCCACCCACCCGTGTGCACCTCAACCAACCCACCCGCAATCGGCTCCCCCACCGACGACGTCAACACCACCGACACCGGCACCGTCGCAAACACCACCACCGGATCCACAGCGACATCCTGCTTCACCGAATTCGCCACCCCACCGTGGGTCACCCGAAACGTCCGCCGCGACGCCAACATCTCAAACGACACCAACCCCTCAACACCCGTCACCCCAACCTCACGCCACCCACCCGTGTGCACCTCAACCAACCCACCCGCAATCGGCTCCCCCACCGACGACGTCAACACCACCGACACCGGCACCGTCGCAAACACCACCACCGGATCCACAGCGAGGTCCTGGCGGACGGAGTTCTGAACGCCGCCGTGGGTCACCGAGACCAGGGTTCGGCGGGCGGGCATGTCGCCGCTGACGCAGCCGTCGGCGCCGGTTCGCCCGACGTCGTGCCAGCTGCCGTCGTAGTGGAAGCGCACCTCGCCTCCCTCGAGCGCCGCACCGGTCGACGTCGTCAGACAGGCGGTCGCGGGAGCAGCCACGTCCGCCAGCGCGGGCAGCGCCGCGGGGCCGAAGAACAGCGCTCCGACGCCCAGCGCCACTGCAGTACCGGACACCCCACGCGTGGCGAGCCCCTGCGCGTGGGCCTCGAAGTCCCCAGGCTGGGTCCGGTGCGCCGTCGCGCCGTCGCGATGATGTTCGATGGCGCAGTACTCCACCAACGCGGCCCGAGCCTCACGGTCCAGATCCCCGAATGCCAGTCCGACGCGGAGGCGGTCGTCCATCGAGACCAACGACCGCACGACCGCGGGGAGCGCGACGATCTCGCGACCACGGGCCGACGGGAGCGCCAGGCGTAGGGTGACCTCGTCGTCGATCGCCACCGAAGTGCCCGGCGGGAGGTGGACGCCGGCGCCGGTCGGCGCCAGGTCGATCACGTCACCGCGCTCGTGGCCCATGAACGCCACGAGGTCGGTGGCGAGGCGGTACTGCGCGCGACGCTGACGGCGGCGGACGGCCACCTGGAGGACGTCGATGATGCCGACCACGACCACCAGACCCAACAGGAGCGCCACCACGCGACCCGATGCCGAGAACCGTGGCAGCAGGCGCGGCCAGACCATCGTCAAGCCGCGCGCGACCAGCGCGAGGTCGACGACGAGAAGCACCGCCGTGAGCAGACGGAGCTCACCGAGCGCCCGCACACCCGTCGTCGACGACTCGGCGAACGCACGGTGGCGTCCGACGCCGTACATGCCGGCGAAGGCGCTGAGATCGGCGCCGGCGGTCCGCCAGCCCTGGCGGGTCCAGTCGCCGACCCGCATCGATCCGCGGGCGAGCGAGCGCCGCGCCAGGACTCCCAGGGCGAACGACGGCGTCCACACGGCCGCCCAGGTGAGCACGTCGTCGCCGACCGGGACCGTGCCCGTCACCAACGTGATCACGAGGATCGCGACCAGGGCGAGCTGTCGGATGCCCGTGGTGTAGGCCGTCGCCAACGCCAGGTGGCCCAGACGGTGACGTGCCGGCAGGCCGCTGGTCGTCAGCGGGTTCTCGGGAGTACGGAAGACCCGGAGGGTCTCGACCACCGAACGGCGGCGCCGATGCAGATAGGTCTCGAGCGAGTCGGGTGCGGTGGCCCGGAGCACGGCGCTCGACAGGTAGCGGCTGCGCCAACCGGCCGTGTGCAACCGCACCAGACTGCGCTGCAGCGCCGCCTGGTCGCTGCGGTCGAGCCCGCCGCTGTCCTCGATCGCGTGGACCCGGACCAGCGAACCGCCGCCGAACCAGGGCGCACCACCCTGCGCGCTCATCGACGGGTAGGCCACCTCGCGTCGGAACGCGTCCTCGTCCCGACCACCTTCGAGGTGGGCCAGTGAGTCCTTGTTGAGGAGGCCGATCGCACCCTGAACCACGGCCACGCCCTCCGCGAGCTCGCCACCGAGGGCGGTGACGAAGTCGGGCATCGGCACCTGGCCCGCCTCGAGCCACGCGGCAACCGAAGCTCCCGACGCTTCGACGGCCAACCAGAACAGATCGACGTGGTTCCCGGTGCCGTGAAGCTGGTCGACGTCGAAGCTGCGGCAGACCTCGACCAAGTCGTCGCGACCCTCCCGCACCGCCACCACCACGCGACCGTCGCTGTCCATGGCGCGACAACCGATCAGGGTGCGCTCGAGGTCCTCGGGCGAATGGAACGTGGCGGTCACGATCGTGGTGACCAACGGAGCTTCGTTCAGCGGCGCGTCGACGGATCGTCCCGGGACGGACCACCCCTGCATGACGAGCAACGCGAGATGGCCGACCCCCCACAGCTCGACGAGGAACAGCGGGATCGACAGCCAGGCGCTGGTCCCGAGGGTGGTCGTCCGCCACGCCAGATAGGCCAGCGCGGCGATGATCGCCGCCGCACCAGCGGCGCGGGCACCCACCGCCCGATCCTGCGCTTCCCTGCGCGTTCCGTGCATGACTTCCGCACCTTCCGTGGTGTCCCGACTTCCCGCACCTGTCGGTGGGACGGTGTCCGGCCGTGAGCGCGGTGGGCAACGTTGCCCGGGCGGGTCGGGTCGATGAGGCACACGACTCAAGAGCCCCGGGATTCTGCCGATTGGGGCGGCGGAAGGGAATGTGATGACGCTCGCCGCACCAGCCTCGAACGACCACATCACCACGGCGTTCCGGACGCTGCGCCTCATCGACCGACGGACCTCGACCAGCCGCGAGGTCGCGGACGCCATGGCCGCCGATCCGCGGCTGGGCCGCCAGGTGCTCAAGATGGCCCGCTCCCCCCTGTGTGGCATCCGCACCGACGACCTGACCGTCGAGCGGGCGCTGGTGATGCTGGGCTTCGTGACCATCCGCAAGCTCGTCGTGGTGTCCCTGTGCCGAGACATCTCCGAGGCTGCGAGCGGCGACGACACCATGGACTGGCGCCGAGCCCTCTGGGTCGGGATCTCCGCCGAGGAGTTCACCAAACGCATCGACGAGAGCGCGGCGTCCGAAGCCCTGATGGTCGCGATGACCCGCGAGATGGACGGCAGCTTCGAAGGCCAACCCTCCGCCATGGACGGTCTGACCTCCGGTGTCGACCCCAGCCGCATCGAGCGCTTCGTCGGCGTCGGGGAGGCCATCGCCGAGATGTTCATCGCTCGCCAGCCCGGCCTCCCCTCGACCGCCGACCTCGATCAGGCGATCGAGACCGCGGGAATGCCTGCGTTGCGCGATGGCCGGCTCGCGGTGGACATCCGCCGCGGCTACGACATCTACGCCGGCCTGCTCTCCTGAGCAACGCCGATCCCGTCCCGCCTCGCGTCGCCCTGACGAGGGGTCGGCGGCACGATCCCGACCCGGCCACTCGACTCGCGACCGGCCGACCTCCGATCGATCATCCGGTCCGCTTCTTGGCGCGGTAGAGCGAGGCCAGGATCGTCGCGACCGCGGCGTAGAACTCGACCGGGAGCAGGTCGCCGACATCCACCGCCCGGAACATGGCCCGAGCGAGCGGTTTGTCTTCGCGGATCGGTACCCCGTGCTTGCGGGCTTCCTCGCGGATGCGATCGGCGATCAGGCCGGACCCCTTGGCCAGCACTCGAGGCGCGCCGTCCTCGGGGTCGTAGCCGAGCGCGATGGCGAGGTGCGTCGGGTTGGTGATGACCACATCGGCCTCGCCAACCTTGGCGATCATGCGGTTGCGAGTCATCATCAGCTGGCGACGCCGGATCTCGCCGCGGACCTCGGGGCTGGTCTCCTGCTGCTTCTGCTCCTCCTTGACCTCCTGCTTCGACATGCGGATCCCCTTGAGGAAGCGCTGCTTGTTGAACACGGCGTCGGCGACGCCCACGAGGATCGCGGCCGCCGCCATCCGGAGGAACAGGTCGCGCATCGACACGCTCAGCCCGACGAGCGTGTCGGCTGCGGGCCGGCCGCCGCCGAGGATGGTGTCCTCGAGCTGGCCGAAGAGCGTGAAGGTGACCAGGATCAGGATGATGAGCTTGGCGAGCGTACGGCCGAGGTCCCAGAGGATCTGGAGCGAGACGAACCGTTTGAGGCCCTGGACCGGGTTCAGGTTCTTCCACTGCGGCTTGAGCTTGTAGGGGTTGGGCTTGTCGCCCACCAGATAGAGCTGCGCGAGCACGCTGGCCAGCACCGCGACGGCCACCAGGGGAATGAAGGCCCGCAGTGCATCCTCCACCAGCGTCCCGAACAGGGTGACGGCCACATCCGGGTCCCGGGGAACGTCCGCCGAGATCGCAGTGCGCCAGCTCTCGGCGAGCCGAGCGAAGAAGCCGGGCAACATCATCGGCAACATCACCGCCGTCACCACCAGGCTCACCGCCTGGGGCAGCTCCGACGACCGCGCGGCCATGCCCTTCTTGCGGGACTCCCTCAGCCGCTTCGGAGTCGGCTTCTCTGTCTTCTGTGCAGCCGATTCGGCCATCGCCGGCCCCGTGACGCGGAGGATGAGGTCCTGGTCCCATCGGCCCACACCTCTGGGCCATGAGGTGTGGGTCGAAAGACCCAGGGCCTCGACTCGGTGGGCATCCTGACCCAGGCGAGTGGGCCGCGAGGTCTGGGTCGAAAGACTCAAGTCGTCGAGAAGGGTGCCGATTGTCAGAGCAATCCGAGGCCACGCGATTCGGGACAACTCGCCGCCGCCGCTCCGCCGTGTCGTTCACGAGAGACGTCCCGACCCATGCCCCAGCTGATCGAGCTGATCGAGGATCACATCCGAGGCCTCGACGATGTCGCGCTGCACACCGTCGCGGTGCGCTCGATGCTGGCCACTGGCGCGTTCGCCCGGGTCGACGCGGTGCTCGACGGGCTCGCACAGGCGATGGAGGAGGCCGAACGGTGCGACGCCGCGCTCGCGGCGTACGCGAGTCGCCGCGACTCCGCGCTCCACGACCTCCAGGATCTGGCCGATCCCGTCAACGGGCCCCGCCTCCGCCGCGCCTTGAGCGCCCGCCGCGAGCGGACACGCACCGTGCAGACCGCAGCGGCGGCAGTCCGGGTGCTGGCCGCCGACACGATCCGTCATCTCAGCGTCGTCGGTGGCGCGGCACCCGCCGCTCCCGACCGTCCGAGCCACCCGTTCCTGGTCGCGGAGGTGTGAGGTGAGCTTCGGAGGTCTCCGCATCGGCAGCTCGGGTCTCGTCGCGGCGCAACAGCAGCTGGAGACAGCCGCCCACAACGTCGCGAACGCGAACACCATCGGGTACTCGCGCCAGCGGGTCGAGACCGCTCCCGGCGAACCGATGTTGACCCAGCGCGGGCTCTACGGGCCCGGCCACCGCGGCCGTGGCGTCATCGTGAAGGCCGTCACCAGGGCGACCGACACCCTCCTCCACGCCAACCACCGCCAGACCCTGGGCCAGCTCGCCAGCTGGGGAACCCGAGCGAACTTCTTCGGACGAGCCGAACAGATCCTCGGCACCATCGACGAGGGCCTCTCGCAGGACCTGGCGGCCTTCTGGAACAGCTGGGAGGACCTCAGCCAGAACCCCGAGAGCGCCACCAGCCGGGACCAGGTGCTGTCGAGCGGCATCAACCTCGCCGGGCAGCTGAACCGAGCCGCCGACCGGCTGGTCGACCTGCGCGAGGAGGTTCGCCTGGACATGGAGTCCACGACCCTGCGGGTCAACGACCTGACCGCCGAGATCGCGAACCTGAACGGGCAGATCAAGTCCGCCCGGGTGTCGGGTGCGACGCCCAACGACCTGCTCGACCGCCGCAACGTGGCCCTGGCCGAGCTCACCGAACTCACCGGTGCCTTCACCACCACCGAGGCCGACGGCGACGTCCGGGTCACGATCAACAACATGCCGATCGTGCAGATGGAGCGGGCCGAAACCCTGGAGGTCACCGGCAGCCCACCGGTGGTCTCCTGGGTCTCGACCGGTCAGCCGGCCGCGCTGTCGGGCGAGCTCGGCACGCTGGTCGAGCTCGGCGGCACCGTGCTCGACGATCTCAATGCCCGCCTCGACGCCATCGCGGTGGACCTCCGTGACCTCGTCAACACCACCCACGCCGCCGGCTACGGCCTCGACGGCGTGGACGGCCGGGACTTCTTCGTGGGCACCGCCGCCGACGACCTCGCGGTGGACCCGGCGCTGACCACCACCATGATCGCGGCGTCGTCGTCGGGCGCAGCCGCGGACGGCAATCACGCCCTGCTCATCGGCGGCCTGCGGTCCGCTGCCGGCAGCAGCGGATCGACCATCAGCGAGCTGTTCGCGTCGCTCCAGGGTTACCTCGGACTCGAAGCGCAGCAGTCCCGGTCCCAGCACGACATCGCCGAGATCGTCGTGGGCGACATCGAGCGCAGCATCGCCGAGGTCAGCGGAGTCTCCACCGACGAGGAACTGACCGACATGCTCCAGTACCAGCGGGCGTACGAAGCGGCCGCCCGGGTCATCACGGTGCTGGACGAGATGCTCGACCGACTGATCAACCGGACGGGAGTCACCCGATGAGTCCAGGACGAACGCCGGGAGGTGATCAGTGATGCGAGTGACCGAACGCGCCCGCTACGACCTGCTCCGCCACCATCTCGACCGGACCACGACCGACGTGGCCAAGATCAGCGAACGGCTCTCGACCGGGCGCGCCATCAACCGATGGAGCGACGACCCCGAACTCGCCGTGCACGCCGATCGGCTGCTCGCCGAGGACAAGGCCCTCCAGACCTATGCGAACGCCGCCGACAACGCTCGCGCCTGGCTCTCCACGCAGGACAACGCCCTCCAGAGCGCCGTCTCCCTCTTCCACCGGGTGAGCGAGCTGACCATCGCCGCCGGCTCGTCGCAGGGACCCGAGGCGCGCGAGGGCATCGCCGTGGAGCTCGAAGGCCTGCGGGGGCAGCTGTTCGACATCGCCAACACCACCTTCGACGGGCGAGCGGTGTTCGGTGGCTTCGCCGATGTGGCCGTCCAGGACTCGGCCGGCACCATCGTCTTCGCCGGCGACTCCGGGCAGGTCCAGCGACGGGTCGACCACACCCTCACCGTCCAGATCAACGTCGATGGCAACGATGCGTTCGGCTTCGCTGCAGGCGATGACGTGTTCGCCATCATCGACGACATCGTCGCCAACGTGCGCGCCGGCAACTCCGCCACGATCTCGACCACCGACCTCAGCAGGGTCGACGTCGCCAGCGAACGCCTCCGAGAAGCACTCGGCAGTGTCGGCGCTCGCGGCAACGTCGTGGACCGCGCCATGCAGTCGAGCACCGAACGCCGAGACGAGATCCGCGCCTACCGGTCGTCGATCATCGACGCCGACCTGGCCGAGACCGCGCTGGAACTGACCATCGCCGAGACGGCCTACGAGTCCGTGCTCGCCGCCACCGCCCGCCTCCAACTCCCGAGCCTCGTGGACTACCTCCGATGAGCATCGCAAGCATCTCCACCATCGTCCTGGACGTCCCCGACGACGGCCTTCAACTCCTGGACGGCCTGCCCGGGTTCCCGCAGGTTCGGGGCCTGCGCCTCGACACCGTCGACGAGTACGGCATCTTCGTGCGCGTCATCGACGCCCGCGACGAACGGCTCTGGTTCCTGGCCGTCAACCCGTTCGTCTACTTCCCCGACTACGAGGTCACCCTCGACGAAGAGGACCAGACCCTGCTCGAGGCCGACGCGGACAACGAGCTGATCGTCTTCTGCCTGGTCTCGGTCGATCGGGCCGACGGGTCCATGACCGCCAACCTGATGGCACCGCTCGTCGTCAACGTCACGGCCTTCACCGCCCGTCAGGTCGTCCTCGACGCCGACCTGCCCGTCCGGGCACCGCTGCCGATGCCCGGACCCGGGACCGACGTGCTGCAGGCTCCGACGTGAGCTTCCAGGTCTCCGGCCTCGCGTCCGGCATCGACACCAGCTCGCTCATCGACGGCCTGATGTTCGCCGAGCGCGCCACCGTGCGGCGGCTCCAGCGATCGGCGGACACCGAGAACGAAGCCCTCGACGCGTGGTCCGACATCCAGTCCCGACTGAACACGGTCGCCACGGCGATCACCGCCATTCGCGACGGCGATGCCCTGGAGGCTGCCACCGTCGCGTCGAACGACGAGTCCCTGGTCCAGGCGTCGGTCAACGGGTCTGCTCTGGCCGGCGTCTACACCGTCCAGGTCGACGCGCTGGCGGCGGCCCAGCAGGTCACCTCGGCCGCCCTCGGCGACGGCACCGAACTGGTCGGCGCCGGAACGGCCGAGCTCTCGGGCGGTTTCACCGCCATCGGCACCTCGCTGAACAGCCACACGTTGACCGACGGCACCTACAACCTGACGGTCGTGTCGATCGACGACGACGCCAACGAGGCCACGATCTCCTTCGACGGGGTCACCGAGACCGTCGACACCTCGGGCGGCTCGTTCACGATCACCGGCGACAGCGGCGGCTCGATCACCGTCGACATCACGGGCACCCTCAGCGAGGGCACCGCGGCCGTCACCATCGTCGAGGCCGACGCCACCACCACCCTCGCCAACCTCGTCAGCTCGATCAACGCCACGGGAGGGCCGGTCCGGGCCCAGCTCGTCGACACCGGCGACGGCACCTCGACCCCCTACCGGCTCGTTCTCACCTCGACCGAGACCGGTCTGGATCACGCAGCCGACATCGACCTGTCCGCCCTCTCCTTGTTCAGTGGCGGTTTCACCACGCTGCGCCCCGCATCCGACGCAGCGGTGAGCCTGGGTGGCGGCGGCCTGACCGTGACCCGATCGACCAACACCATCGCCGACCTCATCGACGGCGTGACCCTGGACCTGGTGGGCGCCTCCCCCGGGACCGACGTGCAGATCACCGTCGGCGCCGACACCGAGAGCCGGGTGCAGAGTGTGGTGGACGTGGTCGACGGCATCTCGTCGATCCTCTCGCAGCTGTCGAACTATCAGAGCTACGACACCGAGACGAACCAGGGCGGACCGCTCGTGGGCAGCTTCACCGCCCGGTCGGTGGCCAGCGAGCTGACCGTCGCCATGTCGACGGTCGTCGACTCCAGCTCGCTGGTCCTCCTGAGCCAGATCGGTGTGACCATGCAGTCCGACGGCACCTACAGCGTCGACGAGTCCAGGCTCAGCGAGAGCGTCGCCGACGATCCTGCCGGCGTCGAACGACTGCTCCTCGGCGACGCGGCGGTTGTCGACGACGGGGTGCTCGACGTGCTCGACGCCGCAGTCGAGGCACTGCTCGACGAGAGCGGACGCATCCCGACGGCGAAGTCCACCGCGGAGAACAACATCGAGGCACTCGAAGCGCAGATCCTCAATCAGGAGGTCCGGCTCGAGGCCGTCGAGGAGCGCTACCAGCGACAGTTCGCCTCCCTGGAGTCGCTCATCGGCCAGCTCCAGTCCCAGTCCAACTACCTCGCCAGCGTCCTCGGGGGTCAACCCGCATGAGCGCGCCGACATCGTCGGAGTGGGGTGACGTGCTCGACCGCCTGGCGAACCAGATCGACCGCCAGGAGGCGGCGCTGCGTCGTGGTCACGCGCCGCCGATCGACCTGGAGATCGAGCCCCCGACGACACCACTGTCGCCGAGCGACCGGCAACGAGCGATCGTGCTGTTCCAACGCTGCGAGCACCTGCTCGACCTGGCGACCGACCGCATCGTCGCCGGACGCCGGCGAGGCACGTCGCCGTACCGGAGCGGATCGTGAACGGCCGGGTCCTCAAAGGGACGGTCGTGGTCGACCCCGCCGATCAGCTGGACGAGTCCGCCGTGGACGAGGCGGTGGCCAGTGCCTACGAACGCGGATTCGAAGAGGGTGCAGCCGCGGCGACGGCCCAACTCGAGGCCGTGGTCGCGGAGCTGCGAGACCGCCTGGTGGAGACCTCGGCCCATGCGGTCGACGCCATCGTCGCCGCCCACCGTGTCGATGCCGAGACCGTCGTGGCCCTGGCCGCCGACCTCGTCTCCTGGTACCTCGGGCAGAACACGCCCGAAGGACACGCGACCGACATCGATCGGGCGGTCGCGGAAGCCCTCGGATCCTTCGAGCACGAGACGTCGCTCACCCTCCACGTCGCCACCGACGTCGCACCGCACCTCCACCCGCCACCGACGGTCGAGGTGGTGCCCGACCCCGCTCTCGACGCAACCGACTTCCGCCTGCTCGCCAGCGACGGCGCGGTGGAACGCTCGTGGGCCGACACCATCGAACGCCTCCGCCCGGCACTCGTGCAGGCCGTCACCGGTGCGACCGATGCCCCGTGATCCCGGCCCCTGGCGGGAGCTGCTGACCGAACGCTCCCCGGTTCGCCGACTGGGGCGGGTCACGCGCGTGGTCGGCCTGGAGATCGAGGCGACCCGCCTTCCGTCCGCCATCGGTGACCTCATGTGGATCGGCGCCTCCCGCCGCCCGGCCGAGGTGGTGGCGATCCGACCGAACGCCGTCGTGCTGATGCCGATCGGCGCGATGGACGGCATCGCCGCGGGCGACGTCGTCGAGGCCACCGGCGAGCCGCCCAAGCTCGACGTCGGCCACGGCCTGATCGGCCGCGTCGTCAACCACGCCGGGATCCCGATCGACGGCAAGGGGCCGGTGGCGGGAACCACGACCAGGGTCGACGTGCAGGGGTCGATCCCCAACCCCCTCCTCCGTCAGCGCATCACCGAGCCGATCGACCTCGGCGTCCGGGTGCTGGACACGGCCCTCACCAGCGGCAGCGGCCAGCGCATCGGCATCATGGCCGGCTCGGGTGTGGGCAAGTCCACCCTGCTCGGCATGGTCGCCCGCGGCACCAGCGCCGACGTCGTGGTGGTGGGGCTGATCGGCGAGCGCGGTCGCGAGGTCCGGGAGTTCCTCGAGGACGACCTCGGCCCCGAAGGCTGCGGCCGTACCTGCGTGGTGGTGGCGACGTCGGACGAGCCCGCGCTGGTTCGGCGCCGTGCAGCCTTCACCGCGACCCGGATCGCCGAGCACTTCGCCGACAGCGGCCAGCACGTGTTGCTGCTGCTCGACTCGCTGACCCGCATCGCCATGGCCCAGCGCGACATCGGCCTCGCCGCCGGTGAACCGCCGACGACTCGCGGCTACCCGCCATCGACGTTCAGCGCCCTGCCCCAACTGTTGGAGCGCGCCGGACCCCGAGAGCACGGGTCGATCACCGGCATCTACACCGTCCTCGTCGAGGGCGACGACATGAACGAACCGGTGGCCGACCACGCACGCTCGATCCTGGACGGCCACGTGGTGCTCAGCCGCCGGCTCGCCAGCGCCGGCCACTACCCCACCGTCGACGTCCTCGAGAGCGCGAGCCGACTGGCGACCAAGGTGCAGACTCCCGAGCAGACCGCGATGGTCATCCGGCTCCGGACGCTGCTCGCAGCGTGGGATGCCGGCCGGGACCTGGTCGAGATCGGGGCGTACGAACCCGGGGCGAACCCGGACCTCGACGAGTACATGGCCCGCCGCCAGCTCATCGACGACTTCCTCCGCCAGAACGTCGACCACGTCGAACCCGGTGCCGTGGCGTGGGACCGCCTCCGAGAACTGCTCGAGGCCCCGGTCGAGCTCCCCCGGCTCGGCGGAGCACCGGCCGGTGAGCTGCTCCCGGGACTCCCGACCATGACCGGCTACGCCGCTCCCCCCGGACCCGATGGCGGGTACCTGGCACCCGACGACCCCGCGCTCGGGCAGGCGACACAGCCCCCGGGGACCTTGGCCGTCGGGCGCTGACCCCCGGGGCCGCCCACGGGCTCAGACGCCGTGGTACTCCCAGTGCCAGGGCTCGCGGGGCACCGTCTCGACGAAGCCGTACTTGGACGCGTGCTCGCGCATCCAGGCGAGGGCCGCGTCGTCGAGGGTCAGGTCCACGGCTCGACCCCAACCGTGCTGGCTGGTGCCGGGCACGGCGGCCCAGCCGCCCTCCTTGTAGAGCCCGAGCTCGTCGGCGAGGCGGTGCTGGTCGGCGAGGGGCCGGTAGGCATCGATCACGATGAGGTTCACGCCGTCGCGTGCCGCGTCGGCGTACATCCGCTTGAACGACTCCGCCGCGGGCGACCACATGAACTCGTTGCCCGGGATCGGCGAGAGCCGCTCCAGCGGGATCAGGCCGTTCTGGAAACCCTCCAGGCCTCGGGGGGCGCCGGAGTCGGTCCCGACGAGCGGCGTCTGCGGGCCGCCCCAGGACGTGTGGCCGAGCGGCGAGGTGTGCCCGATGAAGTCGCCGAGGGTCCGGCGCTCTGTGGCTTGGCTGAGCAGCTGGCTGAACGAAGCGGTCGAGCGAGCCGAGCGGGTGCCCGAGACGCCGTGGCTTCCCAAGGTGACGTCGGTCCCGCCACCGGTCCGACCGATGGTCGACCGAATGGCCTCGACGCGACTCATCGCGCTGCGGACGTTGTCGATCATGCCGCCCACTCCCCGGTTCGGATGCCCGGGCCGCGCCGGGGTGCAGGGGTAGGATCGGCGCTGTGCTGGTACTGAGCCGCAAGGTCGGAGAGTCGGTCGTCATCGGCCACGACGTGGTCGTGACCGTGGTCGAGTTCCGCGGCGACCAGGTGCGCCTGGGCGTCAAGGCCCCGCGATCCATCCAGGTCCACCGCGAGGAGATCTACGAAGAGGTCAGCCGCCAGAACCGCGAAGCCGCCGGCATCGACGTGGCCGATCTGGCGAACCTCCCCGGCCGCACCACGGACTCCTGAGGTAGGCGCGTGCCGACCGTGTCCACCACCCGCTTCGGCGACGTCGAGATCGACGACGACGAGGTCGTCACGTTCCCCGACGGCCTGGTGGGTTTCGCCACCACCACGTCGGTGATCCTGCTGCCCGTCGACGAGGACGGTCTGTTCTTCTGGCTGCAGGACGCGGACCACGACGACGTGGCCTTCCTGGCGGTGACCCCCTGGCCGCTCTTCCCGACCTACGAGCCCGTGCTCGACCAGTCCGACCAGGAGCTCCTCGACTTGACCGACGCCGGCGACGCGGTGGTCTTCTGCCTGGTCACCAGCCACGGCGAGGAGCGTCGATTCACCGCGAACCTCCTGGGTCCGGTCGTCATCAACGAGCAACGGCGCCTGGGGCGTCAGGTGATCCTCACCGACGACCTGCCCACTCGAGCGGACCTGCCCCAGCCGGCCTGAGCCGACCCCATCGACCGCGGCCACGAGCCCGCCTCCGTTGCCGGGCGGGACGACGGGATCGGGTCGTCCTGCCCGGCAGACGGCGGGGAGCGGATCTGAGCGGTTCACAGCGGTCGGCTTCTGTCAGATGGTCGACGGGCGGTGCCGCCGTCAGCCGGCCTCTGCCGCACCGTCGCCGGCCTCGGAGGCGGCGTCGGGACCGGAGTCGTCGTCGGTCGCTGCGTCCGGCGACACTTCGGCTTCGCCTGCGGTGTCGATCTCGGTCTCGGCCGGGTCCACGGCCTCACTGTCGCCACCGGTGTCGACGTCGGGCCGAGCCGGGGTGTCTCGAACGTCGATGACCGCGGTGAGCGGCACCTCGGCGCCGTCGACGATCAGGATGGGCTCGGTGCCGAAGCGCACCGCCTCGACCCGACCCGTGATCTCACCGCCGGTGAAGGAGTCGAAGGCGGTGACGTCCTTGCCGACCAGGTCGGTGGCGATGCTGACCATCTGCATCGACTTCAGCTCCGCCTGGGATTCGGCCATGTTCTCGAGCTGTTCGACGGACGCGTACTGCGCGGCCTGCGCCAGATACTCCTGGGAGTCCACCGGACTCAGCGGGTTCTGGTACTGCATCTGGGCCACGAGGAGCTGGAGGAACGTGTCCTTGTCCAGGTTGGCCAGCGCTTCGGACTGGAAGCCGGTGTCGACCGGATTCGAGCCCAGGGTGGAGATACCGATGTCGCTCACAGGAAGAGCTCTCCTTCGGGTTCGGGCAGTTCAGCGGTCTGGTAGCCGGCGGGCCCGCCATCGACGGCGGGGCGGTTCGGTCGCTGGTCGCGACCCTGTTGTCCCTGGCCGTCGTTGCCGTCGCCGTGGTGCACGTCGAAGTCGGAGACCGACAGACCCAGCGCCTCGACGGCGGCCTGGATCTCGGCACGCTGACGGACGAGCGCTCGGGCGGCCTCGGCGGTGTCCGCACGGGCGACCACGGCGATCTCGTCGCCGCGGCCCACGACCTCGACCACGATCTGGCCGAGGTCCGGCGGATCGAGGCGGACCACGGCACGGTTCGTGCCACCGGAGGGATCCAGGGCCCGCACCCGGTCGACGACGACCGTGGGTACGTTCCGCAGCGCCACCCGATCGATCACCAACGGTGCCGACTCGTTCGACTCGGCCGCGACCTGCTCGACCGCGATCGGTGCCGCCGGGGTCGCCGTCGCTGCGGCTGCCCGGTCGCTGGTCACCGTGGCGGGTGCGGCGTCGGTCCCGGCCGTGCCGCGGGCGGTCTCGATGCGGCCGGCGGCAACGTCGACATCGGCGTCGGCTCCGAGCTCGGAGGATTCGCCGGGCCGCTGCTCCGCCGCCGCGTCGTCGAGACCGTCGACATCCAGGTCATCGGCCCGACGTCCGGTCGAACCCTCGTCATCGAGGAGGGCGTCGGCGGGCTCGGCGACGCCGTTCGACTGCTCCGTGCCGTTGTCGGCGAACTCGCTGCCGTCGGCATCGGCATCGGCATCGGCATCGGTCTGCGCGCGCTCGAGCTCATCTCGAGCCGAGCTCTGCACCAGGGTCACCGGGACCTCCTCGGCGGAACCCTCGGCTCCGTCGACTCCGTGCGCTGGCAGCTGCTGGCCGACGGTGGCCGTGTCGCCACGGTCGACCGTGGTCGCGACGACGTCGGCGAGGTCGGCACGTGTGGGCTGGCCTGCCAGTTGGCCGGCCGGGACCACCTCGATCGCGCCGCCCGGCATGACGACCGGTTCGCCACCGTCGACACGAGGTGCGTCGACGACTCCGGCGCCGAGGTCGAGCGTGAGGCCGTGCTCGGCTTCGACGACGCCACCGGGCTCGAGGGGCGAGATCAGCACCCCACCCTCGATCTGGGCGGTGAGGATCGGGATGGCCGGCACCACGTCGCCTGACGTGGTCCGGCCCTCACCCTCACCCTCGCCCTCGCCCTCGGTCACCCCCGCGTCGAGGAGCTCGGTGCCGTCGGTGTCGACGTCGACCCGGAGCGCCGCCAGGAGCTGCGCGAACACCGGCGGAGCGGCGCCGTCGGTGGCGACCCCCTCGGCGTCGGCGGCTCCTGCGGTCGACCCGGCAGCGGTCTGCGCCGGCATGCCCGGGAGAACGGGGAGTTGTGATGGTGCGGAATCGATCATGTGGTCACCAGACTCTGATAGCGGCCGAGCACCTTGCTCACGTAGCCGATGGTTTCGTCATACGGGGGAACGCCGCCGTGCTTCTCGACGGCGCCGGGCCCCGCGTTGTAGGCGGCGAGCGCCAGCCGCAGATCGCCGAACCGATCCAGCTGCTGGCGCAGATACCGGGCGGCACCGTCCACGGCTTGCGCCGGGTCCATGGGGTCGACCCCCAGGCCTTCGGCCGTGCCCGGCATGATCTGCATCAAGCCCTGGGCGCCGGCGTGCGACACGGCATCGGGACGGAAGTTCGACTCCGTCCACGCGACGGCCTTCAGGAGCGCCGGGTCCACGCCGTATCGGGCACCCGCCGCCCGGAAGAGATCGTCGTACTCGTTGGAGACCGCGGCGGGGGATCCGCCGTGAACACGAGGCGACAACCAGGACGGGTCGGACCGCTCGACGGACCGAGCCCACGCTGCCGCAGAGGCACCGCCCGTCGCACCCGCCGAGGCCGGTACCGCCGGTACCTGCGCCTGGCGGCGCACACCGAAACGAGCCTCGATCTGGGCCACCCGAGCCGGGATGTCAGCGATCATCGCCATCCTCCTCTTCACGGATCTGGCGCATCGCCGCCAGCTCGTCCAGCGCTCGCTGTGCCGCCGCGGCGGCGAGCCCGGCCTGGGTGGCGAGACGACGGGACTCGAGTTCCTCGAGGCTCCGACGTCGACGCACCGCACCTCGCAGCTCCTCGCGGGCGATCAACTCTGCTTCGAGCATCTCCCTGAGTCGTGCTTCTGCATCGGCCGCCTGATCGGCACGCAGCGACGCCTTGTGGCGGCGCTTGGCGAATTCCGCGGCGCTCACCGGTTCGGACTCGTCGATCTCTTCGAGGCGGCGCGCCTGCTCTGCGGCACCGACGGTGGCGTCGCGGGCGCGTCGGCCCGCGTCGACCACGTCGCGCTGGGCGGTCTCCTCGTTGCGCTTCGCGAGGCGCAGGACCGAGTGCAGCCGATTGGGCTTCGCCATCGTCAGTCGTCCTCGTCCTCGTCGTCCTCGACGCCCGGGCGGTCGATCTCGATGGCCCCGGACTCCTCCAGCTCGCGCACGACGGCGACGATCCGGGACTTGGCGGCCTTGGTGTCGGCGGCCTTGGGGCTCTGGAGGTAGTCGATCTCCTCTTTGAGCGAGTCGCGGGCACGCTCCGACAGGTTGCGGAAGATCAGGTCCTGGATGCCGGCCGGCGCCGAGTGGAGGGCGAACGCCAGGTCCATCGTCTCGATGGACTTGAGGACCTGCTGGATCGCTCGATCGTCGAGGTTCTCGATGTCCTCGAACACGAAGAGCTGTTCCTGGATCCGGACGGCGAGCTTGTCGTCCTCCTGGCGGATCGCTTCCACGATGGCCTTCTGGATCTTGGGGCTCGACTGGGTGAGGACGTCGACCAGGATGGACACGCCCTCGACGGTCTGACCGCTGTTGCCGAGCCGGGCTCCGACGCGGTCGCGGAGACTCCGATCGATCGCCTCGACCACGTCGTCGGCGACCGAACTCAGCGCCGCCATGCGCATGGCCACATCGGACCGCAGCGGGTCCTGGATCTTGCGAAGGACCCGAGCGGACGTGCCGGGATCGAGATGCGCGAGTGCCACCGCGACGGTTGCCGGGGGTTCGCTGGACAGGCCGGCGGCCAGGACGTCGGACTCCAACTTGGTCATCCAGCCGAACGGCTGGACGTCGCGGGGGTCGATCTCCCGAGCGACCCGACGGGCCTCTTCGTCGCCGTAGAGCGTGGTCAGCACCCGCTTCGCCAGCGCCATCCCGGCCGGTGCGGTCTTGCGCTGGAGCAGATCCTTCGTGAAGTCCTTGAGCACCTCACGGGCTTCCTCGGGGGACAGGTCGATCGCCGCCATGTCGCCCGCGATGCGTGCGACCTCCTCCTGCGGGAGATCCTTCAGCATCCCTGCGGCGCGATCGGGCCCGACGGCGACGAGGATCTGCGCCACCCGGAGGCGCTCGGCGGGAAGTCCGACCGGCATGGTCAGCTCGCGGTCTCCGACACGAGGTCACGCAGCATCACCGCGACCTCGTCGGACTGGGCGTCGATCAACTCGAGCATGTCGACCGTGGTGACTTCGGCGTCGTCCTCGGCACCGGCGGCCATCAGCGCCGGCTGCTCGCCACCACCTGTCTGTTCGTCCTCGTCCGACCCGGCGGCCCCGCCCTCGTCCTGGCCGCCTCCGTCACCGCCACCGTCGCCGCCCGTCAGTTCAGCGAGCTTCGCCGGGTCGATGTCCACCGGTTCGCGGACGACCGGTGCGAGGGTCTTCATGCCCTTGCGCAGCGCGAGCAATGCGAGCAGCAGGCCGAGCACGGCGGCGCCGGTCTTGGCGTAGCCGAGGATCGGCTCGAGGCCACCTCCCGCCGCGGCCGCCGGGAGGCCCTCCAGATCCTCGGTGACGACCTCGTCGAAGGTGAGCGACTCGACCACGATGGAGTCCCCGCGGGTCTCGTCGATGCCGACCGCGGCAGCGACGAGGGTCTGCAGCTGGGCCGGGTCGGGAGCGGGCTCCACGCTGTCGTCCACGATGACCGCGACGGTCAGACGCTCGACCCGACCGGGGGCCTGCCGGCTGACGGTGCGGGTCGACGGAACGCCGAACTCGCTGTTGCGTTCCTGGCGCAGGTAGGCGCTGCCCTCCTCGCCGGCGAGCTCACCGGCCTCGGTGACCTCCTCGGCAGTGCCCAACGTCCCGAGTGGGACCGTGTTGTCGCCGGTGAACGCCTCGTCGAGCTGCTGCTCCCGCAGGATCACCTGGGTGTCGGCGTCGTAGGTGACGGTCTCCTGTTCGAGCTCGTCGAAATTGAGATCGGCCGTCACCCGGACCACGGCCCGGCCGGGGCCGAGCGCCGAGCTGAGCATCGACTGGGCCGCCAGCTCGAGCTGTGCCTCGTAGAGGTCCTCGGCCTGGAGCTGCATGTCCCGGGAGAGATCGGCCTCACCGCCGTTGAGGACACGACCCGAGGTGTCGGCGACGGTGACGTGCATCGCGTCGAGCCCGGGAATGGCGGAGGCGACCACGTTGGCGATCGACGCCACGGTGCCCTGGTCGATGCGACCGCCGACCACGACGCTGGCACGGGCAGCCGGTTCATCGTCGTCGAAGAGCCGATCCTCGGGGATCGCGACGTGCACGATCGCCGAGGTGACCCGATCCATCGCCGTGATCGTCCTGGCCAGCTCGCCCTCGATCGCCCGCTGGTAGTTGACCCGTTGTGAGAAGGAGGAGGCGAGGAAGCCCTGCTCGTCGAGGAGTTCGTACCCGTCACCGGCCGCCAGCACCGCCGGCGAGTCGCCGATGGACACCCGGGCCTGGTCCGCCTGATCGCTGGGAACCTCGATGGCGGTGCCACCGTTGGCGAGGCGGAACTCGATGCCGTCCGCCGACAGCTCGCTCGACACCTCGGCGGTGTCGTTCGGTGCGAGCCCGCTCACGACGACCTCCCAGGACGGCGTGGACGACCAGCTCATGAACCACAAGCCGAGGATCACGACCGCGAGCGCCATGAGCCCGAGGGCCAGGTACTGCGGGATCGTGAAGGCCGAGAAGTCGTTGCGGAGGCGATCGGGCAGCGGGGCGGAGGAGGACTGGTCAGACAACGGAGACCTTTCCGGTCATCGAAGGGGCGGGAGCGGGCGGGGCGGGCGACAGGAGCGCAGGGAAGAGATCAGACCTGCATCTGCATGATCTGTTGGAAGGACGACACAGCTCGGTCGCGGAAGGCAACGGTCAACTCGACGGCGATCTGAGCCTTGCTGGTGGCCGCGGTGAGCTGACTGAGGTCCTCGAGCTCCCCGGTGGTCACCTGTTGGGTGACCCGGTCGGCCTCCTGCAACGAGGACGCCACCGACTCGATCGCATCGGTGAAGCCCTCGCCGAGCGGCGGACCGGAGCGATTCGGCAGCGGCGCAGCAGCGCCGCCCTGGAGTGGCGGAATCATGCTCATCGGCCGATCCTCAGCGCGGCCATGTAGGTGTCGCGCACGCGGTCGATCACGCTCAGGTTCGCCTCGTAGGTTCGGCTGGCCAGCACCAGGTCGCTCATCTGCTGGCCGAGGTCGACAAGCGGCTGGGTGACCAGTCCGTTCTCGTCAGCCAGGGGATTGTTCGGGTCATAGACGAGCCCGGGCTCGCCTTCGGCCACCACGATGGAGTTGACCCGGACGCCACCGGGTCCCCCGTCGACGGACTCCACCGACTCGGCAACCACCAGGCGAGCCCGGAACGGCTCTTCGCCGGGTGGCCGAACCGTGTTGACGTTGGCGACGTTGTCGGCGATCGCGTCCATCCACGTCCGGGAGACGATGGCACCGGACATCGCGATGTTGAGCGAGTTGAACATCACGGCCTCCCGACGGCGGTCCGGAGCACGCCGAGCTTGTGGTTCATACCCACGACCAGGGCCTCGTAGTGGATGCCGGTCTGGATGAGGATCTGCGATTCCTCTTCCATCGCCACGTCATTGCCGCGGACGTTGATGGGCGTGTTGGCGGACGCGGTGCCGTGCTCCAGACGGTCGAGCGAACGGCCGGTCCGCAACGCGTCGGCCAGCGTGTCCTCGAAGGTGACACGACTGCTGCGGAACCCCGGCGTATTGACGTTCGCGATGTTGTGCGCGGTGGCCTGCTGTCGCCTGTTCACGCCTGCGAGCGCGAACTCGACGGCCTTCATCGTCGTGTCGCTGAAGAGGGGGGCCATGGTGGTCTCCTGGTACGTGGTGTCCCATGGAGCCGCATGTCCCGTGCAGCTCGGCGCCTCG
The DNA here is from genome assembly GCA_965262315.1 of Acidimicrobiales bacterium. GTDB lineage: Bacteria > Actinomycetota > Acidimicrobiia > Acidimicrobiales > UBA8592 > JBCCFK01. The sequence goes on along the minus strand of CBDHFJ010000105.1, from coordinate 105,386 downwards.
AAACGCAAAAGAACGCACCATCGAACACAGCCGTTGGCCGTGGTCTGGGGTGCGTTCATCCGTGAACGAGGTTCATTCCGTTGTGGCGCCTCCATCGGACCGACCGGATCCGACTTGAGGGTTTCGGACAATTCGGCCCGGGCCGGTTGGCCTGGGCCGACCGACCTAAAGAACGGGATCGAGCCGCCGATCTCCAGAGGTGTGAAGCAAGGTGCAGTCGCCCTCCCCTATGAGGTCGGGTCGAGCGTGAGTTCCGTCGAGCTGTTGCTCGACGCACGAACCGCGGCAGAGGGCGTCGCGCCCCTGGCCCTTCGGGCGCTCGTGTCCGAGACCAACGTCGACGGACCGTTGACCGTGACCAGATCGGTGCCCGGGCCCGCCGTTGCTGCCGGAAACCGCCGGTTCGCGATCGAGGCTCGGTCGGGACTGCTCGGCGCGATGTTCTGCCCCAACGAACTGATCAATGTGCTCGCCGACCTCATCATGGGCGGCCGCGGCAGGCCCAGCGACGGCGAACCGAGCGAACTCGAGCTGACCCTGTGCCTCGACCGGCTGCTCGGGGCGGCGAACATCATCGTCGACGCGCTCCAGCCCGGTCGGCCCGAGGCCGTGGCGCTGATCGAGCGCGAGTACGGCGACCCTGCCCGGTCGATCGTCGTCGAGACCACACTTCGACACGGCGGCGTCGACTACCCGATGATCTTCGAGGCCCTCGCCCACCACGTCGTCGACGACACCCATGAGGTCGACACCCAGCGAATGGCGGCGATCTGTGACGAAGTCAGCCTGCCCGTGAGCTTCCAGTACTCGCCGGTTCAGCTGAACGCCCAGGACGTCGCGGCACTCGAACCGGGTGATGTCATCTGCCTCGAGCACGAGCTCGAGGCGCCCGTGACCGGCCTGGTCGGCGGCCGTGCACTCTTCACCGGGGCCCCGGGCGTGTCGGGCCGTCGAACCGCCGTCAAGGTCGTCGACCTGATCGAGGACTCCACCGTCATCGAGGAGACAACGTGAGCGACGACGTGAGCGAGGCCGAGGCGCCTGCCACCGACCGGCCCGAGACCCTGGACGAGGCGCTCGGCGACGGCACGATCGGGGACGAGATCGAATCGGCCCTGGCCAACGAGGCCGGCGGCCCCGACGCCAGTGCGGAAACGCCGGTGGAGCCGATCCGCTACGAGCAGTTGACCGGTGCCGAGACCGACGCCGCGTCGATCCGAGACCTGGGCCTCATCGCCGACGTCGACGTCGAGGTCGCCGTCGAGTTCGGCCGAGTGGACATCCCCATCCGCCAGATCCTCCAGATCCGCCGGGGCTCGCTGCTCGAGTTGCACCGACGCCCAGAAGCGCAGGTGACCGTGCTCGCGAACGGCAAACCGATCGCGCTCGGTGACATCGTGGTCGTCGACGGGCAGGTGGGCGTCCACATCGTGGAGCTCATCGACCCCGACTCGGCCGGCGCCCCGATCGCACCCCCCGCCCAGGTGGTCATGGGCGACCAGTCGACCGCCGAGGAAGAGCCCGTCGCAGACACCGACGGGGATGATCCCGAGGGGGCCGACTGATGGCGGGCGGGGAGGTCCTCGTCGCGCTGTTGAAGGTCGCCGGCGTCCTGGTGCTGCTGGTCGGGGCCCTCCGTCTCCTGGCGCGCCATCAGCGGTCCGGCGGTGGCGGAGCGGGCCGCAGCCTCCGCGGGCGACCGTCGGTCCTCGAGATCGTGGATCAAACGCGCCTGGGGCGCAGCAACAGCGTCGTGGCGGTGCGTGCGGGCGACCGCGTCATGGTGCTCGGGGTCTCCGAGAGCGGCGGCATCGAACACCTCGCCGACATCTCCGACGCCATCGAGCTCGATGTGGACGAGCCCGAGGCCGGCGAGTCGACCAGCGTCCTCGACCACGCGCTCGACATCCTTCGCGCCGGCGACATCCGCTCCTGACGTCGGCCGCCGAAATCGGCCGAATCAGGCCTCAAGGTCATTCGACCTGGGCCGATAGTCCTATGGGACACGACAGCCGAGAGCAGTTCGGCCGACGCCATGGACGGCGTACGTATGACGGGCAAGGAGTGCCCACTTCCACCCTCGCAGGGTCCGCCGTACCGCGGACCCCTTGGAGCACTCGTGTCCATCCGCATCCCTCGCTTCGGCCTGTCGGCCCTCGGCTTCGCCGTGGTCCTGGTCGTGTCCGCCGCCTTCGTGGCGACGGCGGCCCCCGCGAGCGCCCAGGACGTGCCGTCGGAGCTGGAGGAACAGCTGATCGACGCGGGCGAGCTGCTCGAAGACGGCACCGTGGTGCCACCCGTCTCCGCGCCGGACACGCTGCCCGACCTGACCATCAGCGTCGGTGACGAGGACGGCGGCTCGTCGCAGCCGCTGACCATCGTCCTGGTCCTGACCCTCCTGGCCCTGGCGCCGACGCTGCTGATCATGTTGACGGCGTTCACCCGCACGATCATCGTCCTCGGCATCACGCGCAACGCCCTGTCGCTCCAGGGCATCCCGCCCAATCAGGTCCTCGTCGGCCTGGCGCTGTTCCTCACCATCTTCGTGATGAGCCCGGTTCTGGCCGAGGCCAACGAGGAGGCACTCCAGCCGCTGCTCAACGACGAGATCAGCCAGGCCGAGGCCTTCGAACGCGGTGTCGACCCGTTCAAGAAGTTCATGTTGAAGCAGGTCCGCGAGAGCGACCTGGAGATGTTCGTCAACCTCGCAGACGACGACGCCACCGCGCCCGAGGAGGTGGAGCTCACCACCCTCATCCCCGCATTCGTGATGAGCGAGCTCCGAGCCGCCTTCATCATCGGCTTCCTGGTGTTCGTGCCGTTCCTGGTCATCGACATCGTCGTCTCGGCGACGTTGATGTCCATGGGCATGGTGATGCTGCCCCCCGTGGTGATCTCCCTGCCCTTCAAGTTGTTGTTGTTCGTCATCGTCGACGGCTGGTCACTGCTGGTGCCCACGATCGTCGACTCCTTCGAGGCATAGCGAGGTCGAGTCGTGGACGCCGAGGTCGTCAACATCCTTTCCCAGGCGCTCTGGACCGCCGCGCAGCTGGCGGGCCCGATCCTGGGCGTCTCGCTGGTCGTCGGCCTCGTGGTGGGCCTGCTCCAGTCGGTCGTGCAGATCCAGGAGCCGACCCTCACGTTCGTGCCCAAGCTGGCAGCGATCGCTGTCGTCCTGATCATGGGTGGCTCCTGGATGATGACCGTGATGACCGACCACGTCGAGGATCTGCTCGACCGTGCTCCCGAGCTGATCAGGCAGTGACCGCGGATGCGATCGCAGCCGAGACGACCCGGCCATGACGTTCGACACCGCCGCCGTGACGGTCTTCGTGCTCGCCTTGGCGCGCACCGCGGCCTGGGTGACGGCATCGCCGCTCTTCTCGATGGGCGGGATCGCCGGCGTCGGCCGTCTGGCCTTCGCCATTGCCATGGCGCTGGCCGCGACGCCGATCGCGCTGGCCGGACCTCCCCCGCCGGAGTCGGTGGGTGGCTTCGTGGCCGTGGTCGGGGGGAACGTGGCCCTCGGCCTGCTCCTCGGCTGGCTCACCGGCCTCGCCCTGGCGATCTTCCAGAGCGCCGGCAGCATCGTCGATCTGACGTCGGGCTTCTCCGTCGGCACCCTGTTGGACCCGGCCACCAACACCCCGAGCGCGGTGGTGTCGCGGCTGTTCTCCATGGCATTCGTGGCGATCTTCTTCGTCTCCGACGCGCACCAGGTCATGGCCGGCGCCTATCTGCGAACGTTCGAGGCCTCGTCGCCGACCCAGGTGCCGGTGTTCGGAGCGGACACCACCGCCATGGCAGCCAGGTCGATGTCGGAGCTCCTGCTGGCGGCACTGGAGATCGCGGCGCCGCTGCTCGGCGCGCTCCTGCTCGCCGAGGTGGCGCTGGCGCTGGCCGCACGCTTCGTGCCCCAGGCGAACATCTTCCTGATCGGCTTGCCGCTGAAGATCGCCATCACCCTCGGGTTGATGGGCAGCACCCTCCTGTTCTTCCCCGTCTACGCCGAACGGATCGTGGACACCATCAGCCGCATGTTGCTGGGGGTGGCGGATTGACCACTCAACTCCCCCGACTCGCGACCGACAGGCACCGCAACGGAGCGCCACGGACGGCGCTCCCCGTGCTACTCGGGCGCTTCCATGGACGGATCCGCGGCTCGAGCGGTGCTCGGCCTCGCGCCGGGTACCTCGCGAGCGGACATCGACATCGCATTTCGTCGCCTGGCCAAGGCGACGCACCCCGACCGTGGCGGTTCCGCCGCGGCCTTTCGCGAGCTGGTGACGGCTCGGCGCACCGCACTGGCGGCAACACCAACCACCCCTCGGCCCCTACCGTTCCTGAACGCAGCTGCGATGGACGACGCGCCCTCGTGGGGATTCACCCGGCGAGCGTCGACGCCCGAGACGGCCTCCTTCGCCGCCCATCTGCGGCACGCCATGCAGGCCTGAACCCGTCGGCCCCGATCACGGGAGGGGGCCGATGAGCAACCAGGTCGACGACGCACGCAACCGATTGGCCGCGATCGGCATCCCGTTCCTCGTGGTGTCGATCGTGGTCGTCATGGTGGTGCCGCTGCCCGCGCCGCTGATCGACTTCCTCCTCGCGCTGAACATCGCCGGCGCCATCGTCATCCTGCTGACGTCGCTCATGGTCGAGGAGCCGTTGCAGTTCAACGTGTTCCCGACATTGCTGCTGATCACGACCCTGTTGCGACTCGCGCTCAACGTGTCCACGACCAGGCTCATCCTGTCGGGTGAGCAGGACAGCCAGGTCATCAACGCATTCGGCGGCTTCGTGGTGGGCGGATCGGTCGTGATCGGCCTGGTGATCTTCCTGATCCTGATCGTGATCCAGTTCGCGGTGGTGACCACCGGTGCCGGGCGTGTGGCCGAGGTGTCCGCCCGCTTCATGCTCGACGCCATGCCCGGTAAGCAGATGGCGATCGACGCGGACCTCAACAGCGGCCTGATCGACGAGATGGGCGCACGCGAGCGACGCCTGGCGGTCTCGCGGGAGGCCGACTTCTACGGTTCGATGGACGGCGCGTCCAAGTTCGTCAAGGGCGACGCCATCGCCGCCGTGGTGATCGTGCTGATCAACCTCCTCGGCGGTATCGCCATCGGGTTCTTCCAGCTGGATCTGTCCATCGGTGAGGCGGTCGACCGCTTCGCGCTGCTGACCGTGGGCGACGGCCTCGTGTCCCAGATCCCCGCCCTGCTGGTGTCGGTCGCCTCGGGCATCATCGTCACTCGCTCGGTCACCGACGAGCGCGGCGGATTCGGCACCGATCTGTGGAACCAGCTGCTCCAGAACCGTCGAACGCTCGCCATCGCCGCGGCGTCGGTGGCCCTGATCGGCATGGCCCCGGGACTCCCGCGCGTCCCGTTCCTGGCGCTCGCGCTACTGCTCGGTGCCGCCGCGGCCCGCCGCACCGACCCCGAGGTCGAGTCGGTGGACCTGCCCGACACCCCCGGCGCCGACCCCGACGCCCCGCCCGAGCTCGCAGCCGAGATGAGAGTCGAGGCCCTGGAGCTGGAGCTGTCCCCCGGCCTGCTCGACCTCGTCGACGAACAAGCCGGCGGGCAGCTGCTCGAGCGGGTCAAGAGCCTGCGTCGCCACATCGCGATGGAGCTCGGGTTGGTCGCTCCCCTGGTCCGGACCCGCGAGAACGGGCAGCTCCCCCCGTCCACGTACGCCATCCGAGTGCACGGTGTCGAGGCGGGTCGGGGAACCGCGCCCTTCGGGAGCGTCCTCGTCCTGGCGTCGCACCCCGACGAGGCGATTCCCGGCGAGCCGACCCTCGAGCCCGTCTTCGGGCTGCCGGCCTCGTGGGTGCCCGAACACCTCGGACCTCAGCTCGAGGCCCGTGGCCACAGCGTCATCGACCGCGCGTCGGTCATCCTCACCCACCTGTCCGAGACCATCCGGGCCCGGGCGTCGGAACTGCTGTCGCGCCAGGACGTGCAGGACCTGGTGGAGGGTCTCAAGCAGACCGCACCGTCGGTGGCCAACGAGGTGGGCGGCGATCGCCTCTCGCTGGCCGAGCTCCATCAGGTGATGGCCGCGCTGTTGGCCGAGCGAGTCCCCGTCCGGGACCTCACCCGCATCCTCGAGGCCGTGACCGGCGTGCCCGGCGGCATCCGCGACCGCGACACCCTCGTGGAGGCGGCACGCAAGGTCCTGGGACCGGCCATCTGCGCTCAGTTCGCGCGGGAGGGCTCACTCCCGATCATCACCATGGACCCCCGACTCGAGCAGCACCTGCTCGAGTCCCTGCGGCAAGGCGAGAACGGCGCGTTCCTGGCCGTCGACGCCGCCCTGACCGAAGCCCTGCTCGACGAGGTGACCGCCGTGGTCGCCGCCGCCGAGAACCAGGGCAAGAACCCCGTGTTGTTGTGCAGCGACCGGCTCCGACCCGTGATCCGCCGCCTGCTCGGCAGCACCTGGCCCAGCCTGCCCGTCATCTCGTTCCAGGAGCTCAGTCCCAGTCTGAGCCTCGACCCGACAGGAGTGATCCGTGTCGACAATCACCAACCAGCAGTTTGAAGGCAAGACGATCGAGGAGGCGTTGTCGGCCGCGGTCGACGCCCTCGGTGACGATCTCGAGATCCTGGACGCCCAGCGGGTCCGCAAGCGCAACGCGCTCGGCCTCCGCCGCAAGCCGGTGTTCGAGGTGGTCGCCGCCAAACGATCGCTCGCCGAGCCCAAGGACTTCGAAGCGATCCTGCAACGCATGGCCGACCGGGTCGACGACGAGGAACGAGCGCTCGGCAGTCCCGTCGAAGCGGACCGCAACTGGTGGAGCGACGCCGACTTCGTCGTGCCCGAACGCCCCGAAGGCGTCTCGTTCCCCGACCCGCTCGCCGGTCTCGACATCGAGCTCGACGTTCGCGGCGAACCCGCACTCCGCACCCCCGGAACCTCCAGCTCACTGACCCCGCCCCCAGCGCCGCCGGCTCCACCCCCACCGATGCCCCAGTCGGTCATGGTGGCGTCGGCGGTGCCGGTGGAGGTCAGCGCCCCGGAGTGGTCCCGAGAGGCACTGCTCGATCTCGACCTGCCCGAGGCCATGATCAACCGGCTCCCCCACGACCTCGACGGCGACCTGGAGTGGGTAGCCGCCCTGGCCCGTGCCATCGGTGACCTGCTCGAGACCGCCGAGTGCGTCTCGGGGCCGTGCGAGCTGACCGGCCACGGCGCCGACTCCGCCGTCCAACTGATCCGAGGCGCCTGTGACGGCTTCCGGTTGGATTCGCTGATCATCGACGGCCGACGGGTCCCGGCCACGCCGACCGAGCTCGCGCTCGCCATCCGCGCCCTGCTCCGCGACGGTGGCGCATGAGGCGTCGACTCGACACGCTCGTCTTCGCCATCCGTGCGCTCCTCCGGAACGACACGTGAGGCGCGGACTCCTGTCGTTGGCGGCGATCGCCCTCAGCGTCCCGATTCTCATCAACGCGATTCGCGGATCGCAGACCCTCGAGGACGCCGCGATCCGGGTCGTGGTGTTGGCCATCGCGGTCAGCGTGATCGACCGTCACCTCGCTCCCCTCGTGATGCACGTCGTGCACGCGCTCGGTCGTCCGAGTCCTGGTGAGGACATTTCCCCATGAGACGACGCCCGAAATCCCTCGACGCACCCTCAACTCGACTCGACAGGACCCGATGGAACCCCCAGCGGACACGGATGTCTGCTTCATCTCAGAATTCATGGAGGAATGAAACATGAGCTTGCGGATCAACTCGAACACCGCAGCGTTCAACGCCTACCGCAACCTGACCATCAACGATGGCATGCTCTCGAAGTCGCTCGAGAAGCTGTCCTCGGGCTTCCGGGTCAACCGTGCCGCCGACGACGCGGCCGGCCTGATCAAGTCCGAGTCGCTTCGTGCCGACATCCGAGGCCTGGGGCAGGCGGTCAAGAACGCACAGGACGGGATCAGCTTCGTCCAGACCGCTGAAGGCGCCCTCGTCGAGGTCCACGCCATTCTCCAGCGCATGAACGAGCTGGCCGTCTCCGCGGCCAACACCGCCACCTCGGACGGCTCCGCCGAACAGGCCGAGGTCGACCAGCTCCTGACCCAGATCGGCGAGATCGGTGCCCAGACCCGATTCGCCGGCCTCGACGTGTTCACCTCGACCGCTCGGACGTTCCACATCGGTTCCGACGCCGGCGAGACGATCGACGTCACCATCGGTGTGCTGACCACCGGGTCCGTCGGTGCCGACGCCGTCAACATCTCGGGTATCGACCTCGAGACCGACGCCGACGGCGCCATCACGACCATCAACAACGCCATCGACTCGGTGTCCACCGATCGAGGCGACATGGGCGCCATCCAGAACCGTCTGGAGCACACCGTTCGGAACCTGCAGGTCTCGATCGAGAACCTGTCGGCCTCCGAATCACGAATCCGTGACACCGACATGGCCGCTGAGATGGCCATGTTCACCCGGAACCAGATCATGCTCCAGGCCGGCACCGCCATGCTGGCCCAGGCCAACGCCGTCCCGCAGAACGTCCTGAGTCTGCTGCGATAGCAGTCGTCGCGGGACCCACCGGGCCACCGGTCCGTGAGGGCCCCGCCAGGCTCTGAGGGAACATCTCCATGACCATCGGACGTGATCGGTATCTGGCCGAGCGGGTCGCCACCGCCAGCCCCGAGCAGCTCATCATGATGCTGCTCGATCGGGCGGTCGCCGAGCTGCAACTGGCCCAGCAGGACCTGACGGAGGGGAACCGCCTCGCGGCGTCGCCCCGACTCCGGAAGGCACAGGACATCGTCGGCGAGCTCCGCTGCTCGCTCGACCTGGACGTCGGCGAGATCGCTCTGCATCTCGACGAGCTCTATCGCTTCGCCTATCGCGAGCTGGTGGAGGCAGGCCTGGACGGCGAGGCGACACGAGTCGCCGACGTCGTGGCCATCCTCGAGCCGGTTCGCAGCGGGTGGAGCGAGGCCTGCTGCAACGTACCGATTCCCACCTGAGATCAATACGGGTACGTCGAGTGTGATCGCCCATTGGCGGGCGATCGCACTCGGCAACCCCTGAGGTGACCCTCTCGAGACGTTCTGAGGCTCCGCAGCGCGGCGCCTCCAGACAACGCGCGCACCGCCGGCGGCCCCGGCTGTCGCAGTGCACGCCGATCCCTCTGGAGGAAGCAAGCATGATCATCGTCACACGACTCAACGGATCCGAGATCGTCGTCAACGCCGACCTGATCGAAACCGTGGAGGCCACCCCGGACACCATCGTGACGCTCGTCGACGGCACCCGCTATGTCGTCGAGGAGAGCCCGAGCGAACTGGTCGACCGCATCAAGACCTACCGCGCCGCCGTCCTGCAGTTCAGCCGGACCGAGGCACCGAGCAACGCCGCCGCGCCCCCGAAGACGGGCGCAGATGTCGTCTCCCTCTACGGCGACGACGGGGAGGGCTGATCCGTGGACCCGATCACCATCGTCGGTCTCCTGATCGCCCTCGGCACCACCTTCGCCGCCATGACCATGGGCGGCATCGATCCGATGTCCATCTTCCTGGCCGACATCGGCTCGATCATCCTCGTGTTCGGTGGCGCCGTGGGCGCCACCCTCGCGTCGAACACCATGGAGGACGCGACCAACGCCGGCAAGGTCCTGGCCAAGGGTGTCATGGCACCCAAGCCACCGGACCAGCAGGCCACCATCGAACAGCTGCTCGGCTTCGCGGAGACCGCCCGCAAGGAAGGCCTTCTCGCCCTGGAGTCGGCGGCCAAGTCCATCGAGGATCCGTTCCTGAAGAAGGGCATCGAGATGTCCGTGGACGGAACCGACCCCGAAGTGGTCCGAGAAGTCCTCGAGACCGAGATCTCGGCAACGGAGTCCCGCCACGGGGCCGGTGCCGCATTCTTCACCACCGCCGCCGGCTTCTCGCCGGCCTTCGGTGTGGCCGGCACGGTGATCGGCCTGATCGACATGCTCAACAACCTGAGCGACCCGAGCGCCCTCGGCCCCGCCCTGGCGGTCGCCTTCGCCACCACGCTCTGGGGCGTGTTCCTCGCCAACTACATCTTCCAGCCGATCGCCCAGAAGCTGAAGCGGGTCAACGACATCGAGATCGCCCACAAGGAACTGATCCTCGACGGCATCCTCGCCATCCAGGCGGGCTCCAGCCCCCGTGCCGTGAGCGACCGCCTGGTCGCCTACCTGGCCGCAGGCCAGCAGGAAGCGATGCAGGAGAAGAAGAGTGCCTAAGGCCAAGGCTCGGAAGGGAGGCGGTGAGTCGGAAGGGCCGTCCAAGGCGTGGCTCGACAGCTACGCGGACGCGATGACCCTGCTGCTCGCCTTCTTCATCCTGCTGTACGCCTCGTCGATCATCGACGAAGACCTCTTCATCGATTTCAAGATCGGCGTCGCCCAGGCACTGGGCAAGCCGCTGCCCGCCATCGACGGCGGCGTCGGCGTGCTCGACACCGGCAACGGCATCATCAGCCTCGTCGCGGCACCGCCGACCCAACCCGACGACGGTGCCGCTGAAGAGATCAGCCCCGGCCTCGAGGAGGTGCTCGAGTCCGGCGAAGTCACGCCGGAGACGGCGGAGGACCTGGTCGAAGAGCTGGAGCGACTGATCGCGGAGGTCGGTGCCGAACCGTACGTGGACGTGGTCGACGACCCCCGCGGGGTGATCCTGCGCATCGACTCCCGGGTGCTGTTCCGATCTGGTGACGCGCTGGTTCTCCCCGACGGCGTGGTGGTGCTCGGCGCCGTGGCGCCAGTGCTCGACGCCCTCGACAACATGCTCGTCATCGAAGGGCACACCGACGACGTGCCGACCAACGGCTCGCAATGGCCCACCAACTGGGAGCTCTCCACCGCCCGCGCCACCAACGTGTTGCGCTACCTGCTCGAGGTCGAGAGCCTGCCGGGCGCCCGGTTGTCCGCATCCGGCTACGCCGACACCCGTCCCCGAGCCTCCAACGACACTCCCGAAGGTCGCACGGAGAACCGCCGCGTCGAGATCGTGATCCTCGTGCAGCCGTTCCTCGAAGACCTGATCCCACTGGACGAGGACCTGCCCGACGTCCCGCAGTCCAGCGACTTCGGTGCCGAGATCGAGAACCCTGCGGCACCGGTGATCGTCCCCCCGAACCTGCTCGACCTCAACCCCGACCCGATCGAGGCATTGGAGTGACCGATGGCTGAAGAGACCGACGACGAGGCGGCGGCGGAAGCCGCTGCCAAAGCCAAGAAGAAGAAGATGATGATCGGCCTCGTGGTCGGCGGCGGCCTGCTCTACCAGTTCGTCCTGAAGAGCCCGCCACCACCCGAGGACGAGACCGTCGCAGGCGCCGAGGCCGCGGTCGAAGAGGTCGTGGAGGAAGGTGAGATCGCCACGCTCGAGGAGCTCGTGGTCAACCTCGCCGACCCGGACGAGCTGCACTACCTCCGAGTCGGCGTCGGCGCGGTCCTGAGCGTCGATGCCGTGCTGGCCGACATCGAGCCTCAACTCCCGAAGGTGAGCGACATCGTCATCGACGTCGTCAGCCAGAAGACCTTCACCGAACTCCGCATCCCCGGGTCCACGACTGCGCTGAAGGAGGAGATCAGCGCGGCCGTCGCCGAAGCCTTCCCCGAAGGTGAAGTCGTCCGGGTGATCTTCACCACCTACGTCATGCAGTGACCCGGTCGGTGCCCGCTCGCCCTGACCCCGCAGTCCCATCCGATCCACCCAACGGGAGATTCCCACCATGTCCCAGACCCCAGTAGACGCCGAGGTGCTCAACAGCCTCGGCACCCTGCCGACACCACCGTTCGTCGCGATGGAGATCATCCGTCTCACACGCGACCCCGAGAGTTCGGCCACGGACCTCGCCGCGGTGCTCAACAACGACCCGGTGCTCGCCACCCGCATCCTGCAGATCGCCAACTCGCCGGCCTATGGCCTGGCACGGGAGGTGTCGTCGGTCGAGCGAGCCACGGCCCTCCTGGGCCTGAAGGCCGTCAAGATGATGGCGCTGAGCTTCTCGCTGGCCTCGGACGTGGGTGACGACGCGGGCGCATTGAAGCTCAACACCTACTGGTACCACAGCCTGCTCAACGCGGTCGCAGCCCGACGCTGGGCGGAGATCCTGCAGCCCGGGCTCGCCGAGGAGGCGTTCCTCGCCGGCCTGTTGTCCAACCTCGGCCGGCTCGTCATGGCCCGGTCGAGGGAGCAGCAGTATCGGGAGGTCATCGCCGCATCGGGGAGCGATTGGCCCACAGGCGCCGACGAGGCCGCAGTGCTGGGCTTCACGAGCGACGACGTCACCGCGCTGGTCCTGAAGGAGTGGGGCCTCCCCGACATCATCGTCGCGGCCGCGGAAGCGGTCCTGTGCGGCATCGCCCCCGACGGCGAGGTCAACGGTGGTGCGGAGCTGAGCCGGGTGCTGGGGTGCGCCATCGCCACCGGTCAGGCGCTGGACCCCGGAGCCGACGCGAGCACGCTCACCGACCTCACCGAGACGGCCTCGGCCGCCGGGATTCCCGAGGACGAGATCGACACCTTCGTGATCGACCTCGAGAGTCGCGTGCGCGCCATGGCCGACGCCCTCGGGGTGGACCTGCCCGCGGACGTCTCGCACCAGCGGCTCCTCGACGAAGCACGCAGCCGACTGGTCGAGGTGTCGCTCGAGACGGCGATGCACCTGGAGACCGCCAACCGGCGAGGCGAGGAGCTGGAGACGATCGCCTACCGCGACCAGCTGACCGACGTGCCGAACCGTCGGGCCTTCGACGAGCACCTCGCCCGGGTCGCCGCCAAAGCGGCCCGCAACGCGACGCGACTCGGCGTGCTGTTGTTCGACATCGATCACTTCAAGAAGTTCAACGACACCTATGGCCACCAGATCGGCGACGACGTGCTGGCGACGGTCGCCAAGACGATGAGCAAGGTCACCCGAGCCTCGGAGATGCTCGCTCGCTACGGCGGCGAGGAGTTCGTCGTCGTGGTCGAGGACTGCGTGCCCGAACACCTCGAGGTGGCCGGGAACCGCATCCGGGAGGCGGTCGAGGCGACCGGTGTCCCCACCGCCGATCACGGGGTGCTTCGCGTGACCATGAGCGGCGGCGGCGCCGTCGGGCACATGGTGGCCGAGAGTGATGCGATCGAGCTCACCAAGCGAGCCGACGACGCGCTCTACCGGGCCAAGGAAGCCGGCAGGAACCGGGTCATCGTGGCGGGGACCGACGCGTGACCCCCCGCCGCTCCGAGGTCCTCGCGTCCGCGCCGGCCCCTGCGGGTGCTCGCGCGGACGCGGTCGAGGATCTCGTGGTGGCGGTCCAGGGTGTCGCCCTGTCGGGGACCATGGAAGCGTGGCTCGATCGGCTCGCGATCGTGTTCGCCGACTGGCACGAACGCGTCGTCGAGGTCCTGGAGCGACATCCGGCACTCGATCCGGACGCGTGCTGGGAGCGGCCCTCGGTCGTGCCTGTGTCCTACCGGACCGAGATCGTTCGGCTGGTCTACGGCATCGGAGCTCCTGATGCCACCGACACCGAGCCGCTGTCCGCCGCGCTTCTCGAGCTCGCCGGTGGGTTCGGACGGGCATTCGAGCCCCTGCGCCGAGGTGATGGTGCGGCCTTCCGCCGCATCCACGCGGCCTCGGTCGTGCTGCCGCCACCGTACGGGTCGCCGTCCGGACTCACCGCCAGGTTCGTGGCCGACGTCCACCACGTCCTGGAGGCGGTGACCGGGCCGGGTCTGGGGTCCGACGACATCCGCCGCCAGGTGCTGGAGCACAAGGGTCGTTGGTTCGCGGCGCTCGACCGCCTGCGCGCGGCCACCGCGAATCCCGAAGCGATCGCGTCCTGACGGCGACGCACCGGTCCGGACAGGCCGGCGCCGAGCGACGCCGCTAGGGTCGGCGAGGTGCCGCCACACCCACCTCCTCCAAGGTTGGGGTGGGACGCAACGATGCAGGGGTGGTGTGGCGGCACTCGGGGTACGTCGGCGCGACGGAGTCGTCCGGGCCGCGACCGACCCCCTGCCCGGGTCCGGCCGCTGCATTCCCCGACGAGGTCGGGAAACCCGTCGTCGACGTACCCGCCCGGGACGTCGTGGTGGGTTGCGTGATCTGGTCCTGGTTGCGGCCTCCTGCGCTGTTGTCGCGCACGTGGGTGTGCACCGGGGAGCCCGCAACCAGGGCGCACCCTAGCAAGCTCGGCGGCGATCGTCACCGGCAGCTTGCGCATCGCCCGGAGTAGAGTCCCCGCTCGAGCGTTGCTCGACTGGAGGGGGCACACCGATGAGCATGCTGGACACCGAGGCCATGCCCGCGCAGATCGAAGGATGGTTGGCGGCCAACGTCGCCCCGGCGACGGTGCGGTCGTACGCCATCATGACCGGCGGCTTCAGTCGGGTGATGGCCCGGGTCGACCTCACCTGGGCCGATGGCGGCGACGAGTCGTTCGTGCTCCGTGGCGACCCCCCACCCGAACTCGCCGCACTGGAGTCGGACCGCGACGCCGAATGGGCGTTGCTCGCGGATCTCACCGCGCTCGGGACCGTGAAGATGCCGGCCGCCCGGTGGTACGTCGACGATCCCAGCCACTTCGGGACCAAGGCCATCTTCATCGACTACGTCGAGGGCGGTTCGCTGCAGATGACCTTCGACGGTGGCCGGGATCACGCGTCGACGGTCGAGCCGTTGGTCGAGCTGATGGCATCGGTCTCTGCCGTCGAACCGGGCCAGGTTCCGTCGCTGCCGGCCCCGGCCAGCTGGGACGACCACATCGACGCGCTGATCGGTCGGTGGCGGGGCCTGGCCGACACCCATTGCGAGTCGGTGCCGTTCATCCGCCACATCGCCGCCTGGCTGCGACGCCGGAAGCCGGCTCCCGCGCCCCTGCGGCTCGCGCACGGCGACTTCCAGCAGGGCAACGTCCTCGACACCGCCGACGGGCTCCACGTGATCGACTGGGAGTTCAGCCGCATCGGCGATCCCCGGGAGGACCTCGGCTACTACGCGGCCTACTCGGCAGCGGTGCCGCCCAACCTCATCGAACCGGACCTGGAGGGGTTCCTCCAGACGTTCCGCGACAAGACCGGCTTGGACGAGGAGCAGGTCAACCCGCTGACCCACGGCTACTTCACGGTGTTGTCCACCATCAGCTCCATCGAGGGGCTGTACACCGGGCTCACCGCCATGCACCGCGGCGAACGGCACGGTCTCGCCGTGGCCTACAACTCACAGCTGATCCCGGTCGGCAACGACAACTTCGTCACCGCGATCGACACCATGGAGGCGGCACTGGCCGCCGCGGAGGGAGCGTGACATGCAGGCTCGACCCACGACCCAGCAGATCCTCGACGATCTCGCACGCGAGGTTCGCGACACCCTGATCCCCGCCTGCGACGACCCGGCGATGGTGCCGAACCTCCAGATGATGGAACAGCTCCTGACCGCAGCAGCGGTTCGGGCGGCGCACGAGATCGCCTGGATGAACGAGGAGGGCGACGCCGCCGTGGCGCTGGCACGTGACGTGGTCGCGGCCACGGGCGACGACGCCACGGCTGCGGCGCTGGCCGCGTACGACGAAGGGCGATCCGACAGCCTCCACCTCGACGACCAGGTCGAGAACTACAGCCTGGCCGGTGAAGCCCTCGGACGGGCGATCGAGGCGGTCGCCGATCAGCCGGAACTCGCGGCGCGGGCCAACGAGCTCATCCGCGCCCGACGCGACACCGAGACCGAGATCCGACCGGGGTTCTTCTTCCCCGGACGCTGACCGGCGCGGAACCCCGGCCGGTGCCTGCGGCAGGACCGCTCCCGGCGACGGCCATCGTCAGCAGCGTGAGCGCCATCGCCACCACCTGAGCCCACACGACGGCCGCGAGGTCGTCGCCTCGGACGATGAGGGCGGTCTGGAGGACCGCGCCGGCGACCAGCACCGCGGTCCGCCGGTACCGGCCACGGGCGAGGTCGATCATCGCCAGGAAGTTCGCCAGGGTCAGGAGCACCGTGGCCAGGACGTAGGGACCGAGGAGCGAGCCGGCGCCCGCGTACGCGTCGGTGAAGAGGAGGGGGATCAGCGAGTCGGCCAGGAGCCATGAGCCGACCACCGCGAACGTGCCCCCGGAGCCCAGGACGGCGAGCCCGCCGACGACGATCGAACGAAGCGCTCGGGGGTCGCTCGCCAGGCCTGCGCCGGCGGGGAAGGCCGCGGCCACGACCGACCAGCTCACGGTGAACACCGCCCGGCCGAGGAGTGCCACCACCGCATACGAGCCGGCGTCGACCGGATCGAATCGTTGCTTGACCAGCAGGAGATCGCCATGGCTGATCGCGATCTGGGCGACGAGCAGGACGGTCGTGGCACCGATGACCGAGGCCAGCCGGGCGGGACGGGCACCGACGTCGGGCAGCGGCCCGACCGCGAGTCGGGCGGCGACGAACGCCGCGAACAGGGACGCCCAGAGGGCGATTGCCACCCCGAGCAGTCCCCAACCGGTGGCCACCAGCGCCACGCTGACCAGCAGTCGGCTGAGCATCTCCACCACGAACGACCCCGACAGGCGACGGAACGCCAGCCGACCCTGGAGCACGCCACGGTCGACCGCCTGGGCGAGGTGGAGCGGGATGCCCAACGCGAAGACCACCAGCGCGGCCGAATCGTCCAGGTTGAAGGCGTCCGCGGCCGGCGCCCGACAGAGCGCCGTGATCGATGCGACCCCGATCCCACCGAACCAGGCGGCACGAAGCAGTCTCCGGCGCGTCGCCGCGAGACGGCCCGGGTCGTCGTTCGCAGCCCCCGCGCATCGCGCCATCACCAGCTGGAAGCACCCTGCCGCTGCGGTCACCACCAGCAACAGGGTGACCAGCAGTGACGCGTCGCCGAACTCGGCAGGCGTCAACCACCTCGCGTACAGCGCGTTGATCGCGTAGTTGCCCACGCCCGAGACCGCCATGGCAGCGGTCAGCAACGCTCCGCCGCCGGCGACGGCTCGGGTCGTACGGCCGGACGTCGGCGCGCGGTCACCGGTGGTGGCCGATTCGATCGTCATGGCGGGTCCTTCCGGTCGATGGACACGATGACCGTGCGGTCTCTGGACCCGCACGACCCCACGTCAAGGTCCGCTCAAGATCGGTGCCCCGCGCACCTTGATCGGATCTTGAGACAGGCCCCCGGCCCGGCTTGAGGTGTGCCCGCCACGGTGGATGCGGACTTCAGGAGGGACACATGACCACCACATTGCACGACACCACATCCGCCGTTTCGCACGGACCGGCCGCACGCTCGAGGCGGGCGGGGGGACGCGACGTGCTCTTCCTCGGGACACACGGACAGCACAACATCGGCGATGAGCTCCTGCTCGCGACCTTCCTCGACCAGCTGGGGCCTCGCCACCGCTACCGGGTCAACTCCTACGACCCGGACGCCACCCGCGCCGGGCTCACCGACTTCCGGCTCGAGACGTTCCACACGACCGGCGACCGGTTGGCCCTCGTCCGGCATCTTCGCCGCTGTGACGTCGTCGTCTTCGGCGGCGGCTCCATCGTCAAGGAACTGGGCCCGACCACCGGCAGGAACCGCCACGCCACCCTGGCAATGCTCCTGGTGGTCGTGACCCTCGCCCGGGCCCTCGGGAAGCCGGTCCTGATGAGCAACGTCGGCGTGGGTCCCATCACCACACGGCTCGGCCGAAGACTCGCCGCGGCCGTCCTTCGACGGACAACGCTCGTGTCGGTCCGCGACGAGGCATCCCACCGCCTGTGCGTCGCCCTGGGCTGCGAGCCCGAACGGGTCTGCCGCGTGCCCGACGCCGTCTGGGCCAACGACGCGACCGACTTCGCTCTCGGGTCGACCCGGGCGCCCCGAACCGATGCCACACTCCGCATCGGGCTCAACCTCAACCGGGACATCGCCGTTCCCGACCGCTGGCCCGCGTTCCTCACCGAGCTCCGCGAGGCGATCACGATCGTGGCGGCGCAGCGCCCCGTGCAGATCGTGGGCCTGCCGATGCAGACGGGGTTCAAGCGCGACGACGACAGGGAGATGCTGGACACCTTCCTCTCCACCCTCGAGGAGGTGCCCTCGACCATCGTCGAAGCCTCCGACCAGCACGACATCGCCCGCGCCCTGATGTCGTGCGACGTGGTGGTCGCCGAGCGGCTGCACTGCCTGGTGATGGCCGCCATTCTCGGTCGCCCAGCGGTCGCGCTCTGCTACGACCCCAAGGTGGTCGAGCTCGCCGACCAGCTCCAGCTCGAGCGAGCCAGCGTGGACGTCAACCGGCCGTTCCGGCCGAGCGCGCTGGCGTCGATGATCGGCACCGAAGCCGACGACCCCCACGCTGGCCCCCGCCTGGCCGAACACGCCGCCCGTCGTCGGGCCGAGGTCGTGGTGCACTTCTCGCGCGTCCGCCGCTGGATCGACCGCCGGGGCGACGCCCGCCGCTGGCGCGACCTCCGCCGGTGACCAGACCACCATGCCCTCGCCTCGCCGCTGGTTCCGACGCCAGCCGGCCCACCGACGGATCGCGGCGCTCGTCGGGCTCACGTACTACCTGACCAGCCTGATCGTCCTCCGCGACGTGGTCTCCGGCATCCCGGCAGTCCTGCGGGGCTCGGCGGTCATCAACGGCGACGAACTGGTCCCGTACTTCAATCCGCAGAGCCAGCTGCTCGACCAGGCCAAGGGCGAGTTCTCCGATCTCACCCACGGCTACGAGTTCCGCGTCCGCTACTCGTTCCTGACCACGTGGATGCGGCACTACCTGGTCCTGCCGTTCGCCATGATCCTGGTGCTGCCCACGATCGTGTTCGGGGCGTACCTGAACGTCTGCTGGTTCGTCCGTCGGGTCTTCACCTCGCTGTCCCCCGAGACCATCGCCCTGGCCGCGGCCTTTCCGACGGGCCTGATCTACAGCATCACGATCTACGCCAAGATCACGCACTTCTACACCCTGGTCGTCGGGCTCTGTCTGATGACCGTGTCCGCCACCACGATGCTGACGGCGCTCCTCTTCGCGCGGCAGGGCGAGAAGCGACTGATGGCCATCTCCTGCCTGGTGGCCCTGCTGAACCCGGCCGTCCACTACCTGGTTCTGTTCACGCTCTTCCTGTCACTCACGGTGGGCACCCTGGTCGTCGGCGAGTTCGCCAAGTGGCTTCGCGAAGGCGGAGCGATCGGCACCGCGGCCGCGGCGCCGAAGCGGCTGGTGACGGCGGCGCTCCGACCCCAGCGCACCCGGCGCACCCGCGCTCGGGTCGGAGCGTTCCTCCAGACGACCACCGGCCGTTGCGCAATGGCCTTCACGATGCTCGTGTGGGTGACGATCCTCCCGTACGGCTTGTTCGTGAAGTTCGTCGCCTTGCGCGGCGTGGAGAACCTCAGCGAGACCGTCCCCGGTGACTACTACTTCATCCGTGACGCATCGGTGTCGCTGCTGCACGTGTTCTCGTGGGACCTCGCCGGAATCATGGACAAGATCCTGTACGGCGACTACCTCGCCAAGACGCCCCGGGTGTCCAATGTCGTGTACTCGCTGCTCGTGTTCGCCCCGCTGTTGGTGCCGGGCCTGCGAAGGTCGCTGTTCAGCAGCCGCGCTCACCGGCAACTCCTCGGCGTCGTCTACGTCAACGTGTGCTTCGCGATCTGGGCGACCGTGGGGTACGCGAACCCGAGCTGGATGCCCACCTTCCACCGGTCGCTCGCCAGCGCGACCCGCGCGCTGTACGCCACCGAGTCGACGGTCGGCGACCTGACGCTGGACCTCTCCAGCACCGTCGTCCAGGTCCTGCGGTTCCCCCACCGCTTCCAGCTCATCCTGTTCATGCTCGCCCCGATCCTGATGACCCTGGCGCTGGGTTGGTGCATCGAGCGGCTACACGACCGCCATGCCGGCGGGCAGCGGAGCCGATCCTCGTTGGTGAGCCGAGTCGCCCTCACCATCGGGGTCGGCGCGGTGTTCTTCATGCCGCTGCTGTCGAACGCCAACTACCGCGAGGTGTACACGTCGGGGAACTTCGGGCACTTCGCGACGCCCTACCCGGTTGACGATCTCCAGGAGCTGAAGGTGGCGATGGCCGCGCTCCCGAAGGGCAAGACCGTGGTCCTGCCGCCGACCGAGACGTCGAAGCTCGTGGTCGACCCCAACGGCGTGCCCCACAAGTTCATCGACAAGTTCTACATCTACTACCTGGATCAGCCGAGCTTCTACTTCGGCCTGACCGGCGACGCCACCAACAAGTTCGAGTTCTTCCTGGTCCTCCGCAGCCTGTACTACCAGCAGGATTGGTGGATCAACGTGGCCCGCGACATCGGACTGGACTACGTCGTCCTCAACAAGCAGCTCCAGAACAACCGCGGCGTCGGGGCCGAGTACCTGCCCGACATCGAGCTGTACCTCCGAGCTCAGCTCGAGGCCCAGCCCGACTACGTCGAGGCCCTCTTCGAGAACGACAGCTTCGTCCTGTACCGAGTGGACACCGAGACCCGGCCGGACCGAGACGTCCTGTTGTTCGACACCAGTTGGAGCGACTACCTCGACACCGTCTTCGCGAGGCTCGACCTGAGCCGGTGCTACGACTTCGCCTACATCTCCGACTTCGAGCCACCGACCGACCGGAACGTCCACGTGCTGGTGACCGACCCCCATGATGCGGGCATCGACCTGTGGGCCAGCACCCGTCCCGAACAGTTCTTCGTCCCGAGCTCGAAGATCTTCGCCTTCAACCCCGACGTCGTCGCGAGCAGCTACTACCTCTCGCCGATGTTCCGCCTGTTCCTCTTCTTCTCCGACACCAAGTGGAACCGAACCGAGATGATCACCCCGGGGATCTTCGGGACGCTTCGTGGATCCTTCATCGGTGTGCCTCGTCCGACCAGGTTCTCCGTGCCACTCACCGTCACCGAACCGGGGCGCTACCGAGTCCTGCTCCGCGCCGCGGCCACCGCCAACCAGCTCGACGTGAAGGTCACGACTCTCGACTGGGAGCGGCGCCACGAGCTGCGATCAGCGCCCGACGCACTCCAGCTGTTCACATCCGACGAGGTGTACGCACCCGAGCGTGTCCAGCTGTCGGCGGACGACTTCTCCGTCGACGAGCTCGAAGCCCGCATCCCCACCGAGCTGGTCCCCGTCAACCTTCGGTACCAGTACTTCGATCTGGGCACCATCGACGCCACCGCGGGGCCCCACTCCCTCGTGGTCGACAAGGACGACGCCAACCCGATGCTGGTCGAGGGGGTCTTGCTGGTCCCCGAGGCTGCGGACACCAGGCTGGCCGCGGCCGACGTGAACGTCGTCACGAACGTCGACGACCTCGAATGCTCCGAGCCCGCTCCGGTCCGGTACGGCGCCCGCGACCCGTACCGCTCGCTGCCCGCCACCGAGAACGGCCCGCACGCCGACCTCACCGACGAGGAGCTGTGGGAGCTGCTCGGCCTCGAGGATCTGGCCCCGCCCGACACCGACGGCCTCGGTGGTCGATGGGCGCACCTGCTCGCCACGCTCGCGATCGTGTTCGCGTGCATCCGTGTCGTGCGGTGGCGGGCGACCGCGAGCATCGACCGCGAGGAGGCGACCGACACCCCGCGCGCTTGACAGAGGCTTGAGCCAACCTTCCGTGCGACGTGAGAGCCGCTTTCTAGCGTCGCCTCCATGAGCTACGAGAGCTACCAGCAGTGGCGTGTGGAGCCGGCCCCCCTGACCGTCGACCTGTCGGTGATCATCCCCACCTACAACGAGCGCGACCGCATCGTCCCCACGATCGCGTCGATCATCGCCCACCTCGCGACGACGGGCCTCGACTACGAGATCATCGTCTCCGACGACGGATCCTCGGACGGTACGCCCGAGCTCGTGCGGTCACTCCGGCTCCGCAACGTGATGGTGCTCGACCCTGGCGTCAACCGCGGCAAGGGGTCCGCCGTGCGCGCTGGTGTCCGCGCCGCGGGTGGCCGCTGCGTGTTGTTCAGCGACGCCGACCTCTCCACCCCGATCGAAGAGGTCGACGCCCTGCTCGAGGCCGCGACGAGCGCCGAAGTCGTCATCGGATCGAGGGCCGTCGACGGCGCCACCGAGGCCAACAAGAGCCGGCTGCGTCACCTCACGAGCGCGGGTGCGCGACTGGCGACCCGCGTCGGCCTCGGCCTCGACGTCGCCGACACCCAGTGCGGCTTCAAACTCTTCCGGCGCGACGCCGCGCTGGCCCTGTTCGGGACCCAGCGGCTCGACGGGTTCTCCTTCGACGCCGAGATCCTGTTCCTGGCGAAACGAATGGGGTACCGGGTCGCGGAGCTCCCGGTCCAATGGATCGATGCCCCGGGCTCGACCGTGCCGCCACTGAAGGCGGCAATCGGGTTCCTGTGCGACCTCGTGCGGATCCGGCTCAACGCTCTCGTGGGGCGATACTCGGTCGACCCACACGTCCGCACCGAGCGCGAGCCAGGGCTCCGGCTGGCGGTGGTCACCGCGCTTCCGCCGTCCACCGCGACGCTGAACGAGTACGGTCACCATCTGGTCCAGCAGCTCGCCCGAAAGCCCGAGGTCTCCGATCTCGTGGTGTTGGCGGACGACCGTGACGGTGTCCCCGAATCCACACCGGCGATCCGGGTGGAGGCCGCCTGGCGGTTCGACTCGCTGCGGACACCACTCCGACTCTGGCGAGCCGTGCGCCGGAACCGCCCCGACGTCGTCCTCTTCAACACCCACTTCACGTCGTTCGGGACACGCAAGGTCGCGGCCGCCCTGGGCCTCTTGATGCCGGCCGTCTTGCGAGCGACGGGGACCAAGACGATCGTGCTGCTCCACAACCTCGTCGATGCCGTCGACCTCGAGGCCGCCGGGTACGGACGCGGGCGCCTGCGAAACCGGGCCCTGACCTCGGTGGGCCGGCTCCTGACCAGAGCCCTGCTCCGAGCCAACTGGGTGGGCACCACCATGCCGACCTATGTCGACACCCTCGTCGATCGCTACGGCGCGACGAACGCGTCACTCGTCCCCCACGGCACGTTCGAGACTCCCGTCCTGCCCGTGGAGGACCCGGGACCACGCCAGATCATGGCCTTCGGCAAGTTCGGCACGTACAAGCGGATCGAGGACCTCGTTGATGCGTTCCGGCTGCTGAAACAGCGCCCCGGCTACCGCGACCTCCAACTCGTCATCGCCGGGACGGACAGCCCCGTGACACCCGGATACCTGGCCGAGGTCGAGGCGAGCTGCGCCGACGTCGCCGACGTGCACTTCACGGGCTACGTCCCCGAGGAGGCGGTGGCCGAGACGTTCACGAACGCCAGCGTGGTGGTCTTCCCCTACACGGCGACCACCGGGAGCAGCGGCCCCCTCCACCAGGCCGGCGCCTACGGCCGCGCCGTGGTCGCACCACGGGTCGGGGACCTGCTCGAACTCGTGGAGTCCGAGGGCTTCGTGGCCGAACCCTTCGACCCCGGCGATCCACACAGCCTGGCCGCGTCGCTGGCAGTCGTGCTCGACGACGACGACCGCCGGCGTGAGCTGGGCAGAACGAACCATGCCGCAGCCACCAGCCTGCCCCTCGCCGAGGTCTGCGACTGGCACATCGGCAGAGCCCTCGAACTGACCGCCTGAAACATTGACCAGATCTTGAGGAACCAGGCACGAGCGATTGATGCCCGTCCGCCACTCTCGTCCTCATGGAGACAAGGAGCCATCTTTCCATGCACACCGCACCCACCATCCACCGCAGCACCAACCCGACGATGTCCCCGGTGGCAGCCGTCGTGCTCCCGAGCCGGCTGGACGTCCACGAGGTGGACGAGCTCGCCGCACGGGTCGAAGCGATCATCCGGGGCGGGGCCAACCATCTGATCCTGCGGGCCGGCAAGGTGCGCCACACGGACCAGGCCGGCCTCGACTTCCTCCGGAGACTGTGCCGAGAGCTCGACGAGCACGGCATGTCCTACGCCGTCCACGGCATCAGCCTGACCATCCGCATCTCGCTCGAGCTGAACGATCTCCAGGCCGAACTGGCCCAGCTCGAGAGCCGGATGGTCGTCCTGGACGCCGCCTGATGGACACGATCGTCCTCACCGGCGACATCGGCCCGGTCGACGCGCTGCGGCTCCGGACCCGACTGGCCGATGCCACCTCGGACGTCCGGCCGGTCGTTCACGTGGACCTGACCGACGTGACCTCGATCCACGTCGCCGGCGTCTCCGCCCTGATCGCCGCCGCCCGGGTCGCGCAACGCCGACGCGGCGAGCTCCGCCTGACCGCTCCCGTGTCGGAACAGGCCAAGAAGGACCTGGCACTCTCCCGCTGGTTCCCCGTGGTCGACCTCACCTGACCGGGACCGTCGTCTCGCCGCTGTCCCCGGCGGGCAGACCTGACCTGGCATCCTGGATTCGTGCCCCCGACGGAGCTCACCGCATGACCGAACACCCACGAGCCGCCGAGCTGATCAGCTCGGCGGCCTTCGCGTCCGCCCCCGTGGCCTACTCGATCCTCGATCTCGACGGGGTGCAGCTCGGGGCGAACGCCGCCTTCCACGCGATGTTCCGCACCGGTGAGGGCCTCAGCAGCGCCGAGGGACTGACCCATCCCGACGACGCCGAGCGAACCGCCTCCTACCTGGCGGCGCTGCGCACCGGTGAGGCCGACCACGTCACGGTCGACAAGCGGTACATCCGATCGGACCGGACGACGTTCTGGGGTCGACTGACCGCCACCCCACTCCTCGACGCCGAGGGCCGACCCGAGCTGTTGTTGGGCGTCATCGAGGACATCACCGCGCACGTGGAGACACTCGAGGAGCTCCGCGCCGTCTCGGACGCGAAATCGGGGTTCGTCGCCCGTGTCTGCCACGACCTCCGGGCCCCCTTGCACGCAATCGCCGGCCTCAGCGAGCTCCTGGCGACCAGCGACCTCGACGACCGGGACCGCGACCTGGCCGTGGGCATCGGCCGCGAAACCCAGGCGCTGCAGCTGCTGGTCGACGAGCTGCTCGACCTCTCGCGCGTCGAAGCGGGAACGATGTCGATCGACAACGCTCCCTTCTCGCTCTCGGACTGCCTGACCGACGCGGTCGACATCCTTCGTGCGCCAGCCGCCGACCACGACCTCGAACTCCGGCTCGACATCTCGGACGTCCGCGGGACCTTCGTCGGCGACGCCAACCGCATCCGGCAGATCGTGGTGAACCTGCTGGACAACGCGATCAAGTTCACGCCATCGGGCCACGTCAGGGTGGCCGCCCGCCTCGGCGCCGACGACCTCGTCGCCGTCTCGGTTTCCGACACCGGTGTCGGCATCGCCGCCGACGATCTCGCGTCCGTCTTCGACAACTTCGCCCAGTTCCACGAGGATCGCAGCGGCAGCGGGCTCGGCCTCGCCATCTCCAGCGACCTGGCCGTGGCCATGGGCGGCACGCTGACCGTCGATTCCACGCCTGGCACCGGCAGCACGTTCACGCTGTCGCTCCCCCTCCCGAGACTGGCCGACGAGACGGACCCGGAAGCCCCGTCGTCTCGGCCCACAGTGCTCGTCGTCGAGGACAGTCCCGTCAATCAGCTCCTGGTCACCAACCAGCTGGACCGCCTGGGCATCGACGCCGTGATCGCCGAGGACGGGTTCGAGGCGATCCGGCGCTTCGAGCAGGGCGTCGCCTTCGCACTGGTGTTGATGGACTGGCACCTCCCGGGCATCGACGGGCTGGAGACCACCCGTCGCCTACGGATGATCGAGTCCGAGAACGCCTGGCGCCGGACCCCCGTCGTCGCCATCACCGCTCGGGCGATGTCCGGCGACCGCCAGCGGTGTCTCGACGCCGGCATGGACGACGTCGTCACCAAGCCCGCCAGCCTCGCCGACATCGAGCGGGTGGTCGGCGCATGGGCTGTCGAGCGCCAACCGCCCCGACTCCCCACGCCGGCAGCGGGCACCGACACCTCCGTGCTCGAGCGGCTGGTGGACGAACTCGGCGATCCCGCCGTCGTCCGCGGACTGGTCTTGACGTTCCTCGACCAACTGCCCGAGCGCCACGATCGCATTGCGGCCGGCGTCGCCAGCAGGGACCTGGAGGAGATCCGCCGAGCGGCGCACACGCTGAAATCGACATCGGCCGTGGTGGGTGCGTGGAAGCTCGAGCAGGCCTCCCGGACCCTGGAGGAGATCGCCGCCCGCGACGGCGACGGGCTCACCGAGGCCGCTTCGGTCCTGGCGGGGCGCGTCGACGAGGCGGCGGCGACCCTGCGCGGCGTGGCCGCCGAGCTGGAGGATCGATGAAGGGCGTGGTGTTCAACGTGGTCGAAGAGGTCGTCTCCGACGTCTACGGCATCGACACCTGGGACGACCTGCTCGACGCGGCGGGCGCCGATGGCGCGTACACCGCGCTGGGGAACTACCACGACGTCGAGCTGGTGCGGATCGCGCAGGTGGCCGCCGAGGCCACCGGCATGTCGCTCGACGAACTGTGGCGAACGGTCGGGCGACTGGCCCTCCCCAAGCTCGCCTCCCGCCTCCCCGACGGCACGGGACGCTGGACCGACGCCATGAGCTTCCTGCTCGACGTCAACGACATCATTCACCCGCAGGTGCGAGCGCTGTACCCCGAGGCGGTCCCGCCGGTCTTCGAGTTCGAACGTGGGGCCGACGGCGAGGTCACGGTCCACTATCGCTCGACGCGCGAGCTCGTCGCACTGGCGGAGGGACTGATCCTCGGGTGCGGCGATCTCTTCGCCGATCCGCTCGAGGCCGAGCTCCTCGCACACGAGCCCGGCACCGGGCATGCGGTGTTCCGGGTCAGACGGAACACCACGACGTGACGCCCGAGGAGCGGATCGAGCGGCTGCAACGGCGATACGACCGCGAACGCCGGGCCCGCCTGGAAGCCGAGGCCATCGCGGAGGCCGGCCTCCGCGAGCTGCTCGACGTCAACGAATCGCTCGACGAACGCATCCGTGAACGCACGATCGAGCTCGAAGAGGCGGTCGAGACCGCACGCGCTGCCGGCGCGGCCCGAGACACGTTCCTCGCCCATGTGAGTCACGAGCTGCGGACCCCCGTCAACGGCCTCGCCGGCATGCTGGAGCTGCTCACCACCGAGGTCACCGCGGCGCCGGCGAGGGAGTGGCTCGACGCGGCCACGGACAGCGCCGACCACCTCGTCCGATTGATCGATCGGCTGCTGTGGTTCACGGACCTGCGCTCGACCGGTCTCGCCGCTGACGCGCACGCGATGCGAGTTCAGGAGATCCTCGACGCCGCCGCCGAGCGATGGCGCACCCGATGCGCGAAGGCGGGACAGCTCCTCAGCGTCGAACCGGCCACCTCGGCCCACGCCACGGTCTGGGCCACCGAAGCGATCCATCGGGCGATCGACGAGGTCCTGGACAACGTGGTGACCCACGCCGGGCCCGGCGCCGTCAGCATCGTGACCGACGAAGTGGACGATCGGATCCGGTTCGTGGTGCGCGACTCCGGACCCGGGCTGCCAGACGCCGTGACCGGCGTGCTCGAGACCGGTCCGAACCCGTCGACACGGGCGAGCACCGGGGCCGGTGTCGGCCTGGGGCTGGTGAGCGCCGTCCTGGAGTCCTTCGGAGGCACACTCGGGGTCGGATCGAGCGCCGGTGGGGCCGAGGTCTGGCTCGCGCTGCCCACCAGGCCGCGGTCAGCTCAACCCGCCTCGACCGCCAACCGATAGCCGACCCCGCGCACGGTCTTGATGTGGGCGCGGTCGTCGAGATCGATCTTGCGACGGAGGTTGGCGATGTGGACGTCCACCACGTGGCCGTCACCGACCCACGTGGGGCCCCAGACCTGTTCGAGCAGCATCTCCCGTGAGAACACCATCTCCGGTCTTCCGGTCAGGGTGGCGAGCAGATCGAACTCGATCTTGGTCAACGAGACGTCGACGTCACCGACCCGTACCTCTCGCGCCAGCAGGTCCACGGTCAGGTCCCCGAAGGTGCGCCGGTCGCCCCGGTCGTCCGCCGGCGCAGCTGCTGCGGCACGAGGGCGGCGCAACATGGCCTGGATCCGGGCGACGAGCTCCCTGGGCGAGAACGGCTTGGTGACATAGTCGTCGGCACCGACGGCGAGACCGACCAGGCGATCGACCTCCTCGTCACGCGAGGTGACCATGACCACGTACGCGTCCGAGAAGGTCCGGAACCGGCGGCACACCTCGACCCCGTCGATGCCGGGCAGGACCACGTCGAGCACGACCACGGTCGGGTCCTCCCGCTCGGCGATCTCCAGCGCCTCCTCGCCCGTGGTGGCGAAGGTCACGTGGTACCCCTCACGACCGAGGGCAGCTTCGAGGATCTGGCGGAACTCGGGGGCGTCCTCGACGACGAGGATCGAAACCGGGGCTGCTCCGACAGACGACGACATGCGGTCATGGTACGGCCACGGACAGTGCATGGGCGATACCGCCGGACTGAGCAGATGCCCCAGGAAGCGATCCGATCAGGAGGTCGACGCCACGTGGAAGTCCACGTGCTCGGGTGCCAGGGGCTCATGCCCGAGCACGGCGTCGGCGGCCCGCTCGGCGATCATCATCACCGGCGCGTAGATGTTGCCGTTGGTGATCATCGGCATCACGGAGGCGTCGACCACACGCAGGCCGTCGACACCGTGGACCCGAAACGTTGTCGGGTCGACCACCGACAGGTCGTCCACGCCCATCTTGGCGGTACACGACGGGTGCAGCGCGGTCTCGGCGTCGTTGGCGACCCAGTCGAGGATCTCCTGGTCGCTCTCGACCGCAGGGCCCGGGGAGATCTCACCCGAGTTGTAGGGAGCGAACGCAGGCTGGTTCAACAGGGTGCGGGCCACCCGGATGGCCTCGACCCACTCGCGACGGTCCGTGTCGTTGTCGAGGTAGTTGAAGACGAGCGCCGGCTTCCGGCGGGGGTCGGTGGAGGTGATCTTCACCGTGCCCCGTGACTGCGAGAACATCGGACCCACGTGGAGCTGGTAGCCATGGCCGTCGACCGGCGCCGACCCGTCGTAGCGGATGGCGATCGGCAGGAAGTGGAACATCAGATTGGGACGATCGACCGTGTCGTTGCTGCGGGCAAAGCCTCCCGCCTCGAAGTGTGACGTGGCCGCCGGACCTCGCCGGAAGATCCACTGCAGGCCGATGAGGGGCATGCGCCACCGAGCCGTGTGGGGCGCCATCGAGACCGGCTGCGGGCAGGACTGCTGGACATACACCTCCAGGTGGTCCTGGAGGTTCTCGCCGACCCCGGGCAGGTGGTGCACCATGTCGACGCCCAGAGGTTCGAGCTCGGCCGCGTTGCCGATGCCGGACAGCTGCAGGAGCTGGGGGCTGTTGATCGCGCCGCCGCAGACGATGACCTCCGAACCCCGAGCGGTCACGGTCCGGCCACCCGGCCGGGTGTACGAGACGCCGACGGCCCGCGTGCCCTCGAACAGGATCCGGTTGGTCATCGCTCGGGTGACGACGGTGAGGTTCTTGCGCCTGCGGACGGGCCAGAGGTACGTCCGGGAGGCGCTCATGCGCCGACCGCGATGTCGGTTGCCGTCGAAGGGGGCGAACCCCTCCTGGCGATACCCGTTCACGTCGTCGGTCAGCTCGTAGCCCGCCTGCTGGACCGCCTCGAAGAAGGCCTCGAACAGCGGCGACGACGCCGGGCCCCGCTCCATGACCAGCGGCCCCTCGGTCCCGCGGTAGCGGTCACCGCCGGCGAGGCACTCCTCCATGCGTTTGAAGTACGGCAGGCAGTGCGCGTAGTCCCAGTGTTCGAGTCCCGGCAGCTCCGCCCACTTGGCGTAGTCCAACGGGTTGCCGCGTTGGAAGATCATGCCGTTGATCGAGCTCGACCCTCCGAGCACCTTGCCGCGCGCATGGGCCACCCGACGTCCGTTGAGGTGGGGTTCGGGCTCCGACTCGTACTTCCAGTCGTAGAACCGGCTGCCGTTCGGGAACGCGAGGGCACCCGGCATGTGGATGAAGACGTCCCACCGGCGATCCGGGCGTCCTGCCTCGAGGAGGAGGACCGACGTCGACGGGTCCTCGCTGAGCCGATTCGCCAGCACGCAGCCCGCCGAACCGCCGCCGACGATCACCACGTCGAACCGCTGCACATCCCGTCCGGCCAAGGTCGCCAGGCTAGCGCCGCACGACTTGGGGGTGGACAGCTCGGGAGCGATTGGCGATGCTGTCGCCGGCGACCCGTTGCGGGACGGGTCTCGAACAGAGGCGGGAAGACATGCGAGGACGACGGATCCTGGCGGTGCTGATGGCGTTCGCACTGCTGGCGGCGGCATGCAGCAGTGGCGACAGTGTCCCCGAGCAGGCGACGGAGCCCCCGGTGGGTTCCTCCGACGACAGTGGCGGCACCGAAACGACCGACGACGGCGCGCCGGAGGAGCCGGCGGAGGCCACGCCGGCACCCACCGAGCCCCCGGCGCCCGCGCCCAGTGGGATCCCTGCACCCCCGGACCCGACCGACTTCCTGCCGTACGCACCGGTCCCGGAGATCGCCGAACCGCCGGCCGCGGAGGCAACCGCCCCCCAACACATCGCTGCGATGTTCCTCCGGGTGGCCCAGGAAGTGTTGGGCGACCGCCGCGCTGCCGACGCCGGACTGATCTCCGAGTTCGACAGCTCGGCGCCGTTCAACACACCTGATCTGGTCCTGGCGGCGGTGTCGGCGGCATCGAGCATCAGCGTCGAGACCTTCTCGGTGGTCGAGGCCTACGCAACCGTGGGGGCGGCCGCCGGCTACGACCCGGCGTTCACCGAGTACTTCACCGTCCGGGCGGATGCGGCAGCCGCGCTCGGAGCATTCAACGCGCTCATCTACCAGGCGTCCATCGGCGCACGCGCGTTCGGCCTCGAGGGCAAGACCTGCGTGGTCGAAGCCATCCTCGAGAATCGAACGTCGTGCGAGGACGACGCCGCAGCCGACCAGCTCATCGCCGACCTCGTCGCGGCAACCGATGCGCTCGAGTTCCCCGAGGCGCCCGACGAACCGGACGACCACATCCCCGACGACGTCGACTTCTGCGCGCTGTGGGCACCCGTGATGGTCGAGCTCGGCACGATTGCGCCGATCTTCGAGCTCCTGGTGGCCGACGCGCTCCTCGACTCCCGGTTCCTCGGACGGGCCGACTGCCGCGTCGAGGCCGGCGGTGACGAGGAACTCGTGTGGGGCCCGCAGCAGGCCACCGACGCGTACACCACGCTCTACGCAGAGGTCGTCGCCGTGTCGATCCCGGCGCCGTTCGACGAAGCCGCCTACGACAACGACCCGTTCGACGTCCTGGTCCCGAAGGAGCGCGACACCATCACCGCACAACTGGCCGCGACCTCGGAAGCAGCCACCGGCCTCATCGGTGGCGTGGCCGAACCCCGTGCTCGGCTGGGGCTGATCGTGGCCGCCTACCTCGGGGCAGCCGAGGTGTGGTGGCAGGACTTCCTCCGCACCCAGGTGGACGGCAGCGATGACGAGACCGACGCGTTCCAGCTGATCTTCGAGTGTGCCGGGCCCGACTTCGATCGGGTCGACACCGACTGCAGCACGGCGGAACGAGCCATCATCGACACCGTTCGCGGCCTGGACCTCGAGCTGTCGGGCAACGGCACCAGCGCCGACGGCGACGACGTGGTCGCCTGGGAAGACGTGCAGGCGGCCTTCCCGCTGTGCGACATCTGGGCGGCCATCCTGGTCGCCATCCCGCCGGACCAGGCCCAGCGCATCGATTTCCAGGTCAACCAGCTCGGCACCGAGGACATCCTGGGCATGGTCGGCTGCGACACCGGCATCGCCCAGTCAGGCGACGCCGAGACCACCTCGTCCACCGACGACGAGTCCGACGGCTGAGCCCCCGCTGCAGCGCTCCCGTGGGCGTCGCCGGTCGATCCCTGAGATGATGGGCGGGATCGACCGAGGGGGACGACACCGCCATGGACCCGCGATATCCCGCAGAGACCGAGACCTACCGCGCCCGCATCAGCCAGTTCCTGGACGACAACCTGCCACCCGACTGGAAGGGCATCGGCGCCCTCCCCGACGGCGAGCGTGCCGAGTTCTCGAACCAGTGGCGCAAGACGCTGCGCGCCAACAACCTGCTCGCTCCCAACTGGCCGGCCGAGTACGGCGGCGGGGGCCTCTCCCACATCGAACAGGTCATCCTGAACGAGGAATTCGCCAAGCGTGGCGTCCCCACGTCGGGCCCCAACGACGGCTTCTCCATCGGCATGGTGGGCAACACCATCCTCGTGTGGGGCACCGAGGAGCAGAAGCAGCACTTCATCCCCCGCATCCTCGACGGCGTCGACGTCTGGTGTCAGGGCTACAGCGAACCCGACGCCGGCTCGGACCTGGCCAACCTCGGTTGCCGGGCGGACCTCGACGGCGACGAGTGGGTCATCAACGGCCAGAAGATCTGGACCTCGGCCGGCCAGACCGCCAACAAGATCTTCTGCCTCGCCCGCACCGCCCCCGACCAGCCCAAGCACCAGGGCATCTCGTTCCTGCTGGTCGACGTCAACCAGCCGGGCGTCGAGATGCGTCCCATCACCAACATGGTGCATCACGACCACTTCTGCGAGGTCTTCTTCTCCGACGCCCGTTGCCCGAAGGACGACGTGCTGGGCGAGGTCAACAACGGCTGGGCCGTCGCCAACACCCTCCTCGGCTTCGAACGCGGGGTGGGCGCCACCACCCAGTCGCTGCCGTTCCGCGCCGAGCTCGACCAGTACATCGAGATGGCCCGCGAGCGGGGCCTGACCGACGACCCGATGATCCGCCAGGAGATCGCGAAGTTCCACACGACGGTCGAGATCATGCGGTACCGGGGCATGCAGGCCCTGACCCGCTACCTCCAGGGGCAGAAGCCCGGCCCGGAGTCTTCGATCGGCAAGCTGTTCTGGAGCCACCATCACCACCGCATCACCGAGTCGGCCATGAACATGCTCGGCGCCGAGGCCATGGTGGGCTTCGGCGACGAGACCCGCGGCGGCATCGGTGCGCCGCCCATCGGCACACCCAACACCGTGCCCAACTGGATGGCGTCGTTCATGATCGCCCGGCCCGGCACGGTCTACGCCGGCTCGAGCCAGGTGCAACGCAACATCATCGGCGAGCGGGTGCTCGGCCTCCCCAAGGAGCCGCGTGCCGACAGCGGTCCCTGGAACGAGCGAGCGGGCTGACGCCCAGCGCGTGAGCGGCTCCCGAGAGGACACAGTCGACACGATCGGTCGTCAGGCCTGGATCACCCTGGCCATCACGTCGGCGGCATCGTTCATGGTCAGCCTCGAGATCACGATCATCTCGTTGGCGCTGCCGGAGATCCGCGGTGCGTTCCCCGACGCGTCGGAGTCGGCGCTCTCGTGGATCATCACCGGCTACAACATCGGTGTTGCGTCGCTGCTGCTCGTCGCGGGCTGGTTGGCCGACCGCTTCGGGCGGAAACGGGTCTTCCTGTTCGGGCTCGCCGTGTTCTCGGTCGGGTCGCTGCTGGCCGGTCTGGCGAACTCCGCCGAGTTCCTCATCGCGGCGCGGGTCATCCAGTCGATCGGCGGCGCCGCGCAGTTCCCGGCGGGACTGGCCCTGCTCCTGCCCGCATTCCCGATCGCGAAGCGCCAGCTGGCGATCGGCACCTGGGGCGCCATGGGCGGACTCGCCGCGGCGGTCGGTCCTTCGCTGGGTGCCCTGCTGGTCGACGGGTTCGGCTGGCGCGTCGTGTTCCTGGTCAACGTCCCGGTCGCAGTGGTCGCCCTCATCGTCGGTGGCCGAGAGCTCGAGGAGAGCGTGGCGGACGGGGTGCCGAGCAGCGTCGACCTGATCAGCGTGCCGCTGGCGTCGATCGGGGTGGGTGCGATCATCTTCGGCATCGTCCAGGGTGAGGACTGGGGTTGGGCGGCGGGCGGCACCCTGGCGGCGTTCGTCCTCGGCGCCGTCCTCGTCGCCATCTTCGTCCTGCGCTCGCGGAGTCACCCGGCTCCGCTGTTCGACCTCTCGTTGTTCCGGCTGCGCACATACGCGGTCGCCAATGCCGGTCAGGTCTTCTTCGTCGCCGCGTTCTTCGCGTGGCTCGTCATCCTGCCCACCTACATCCAGTCGACGTGGGGGTGGTCGGTGCTCCGGACCGGATTCGCCATCGCGCCGTCGCCGCTGCTGTCGTTCGTCATCTCCCCGATGGCCGGACGTTGGGCCGACCGCAACGGCAACGGGCCGATCCTGGCCGTCGGCGGCCTTTCCGGTGCGGTCGGCATGGCCCTGCACCTCTGGCTGACCGACACCACACCCGACTATCTGGTCGAGCTCCTCTTGCCCAGCGTGTTCATCGGCATCGCCGCCGGGTGCAGCTTCGCGATGCTCGTCGGTGGGGCGTTGCGCGACGTCCCACCGAACCGGTTCGGCATGGCCGGCGCGGGACGGACGACGATCTTCCAACTGTCCATCGCGCTCGGCATCGCGATCGCGGTGACCATCGTCGGGCGGCCCGACGGACCGGAGGCGGCGTTGGACGCCATGCAGACGTCGTGGGTGTTCGCGCTGGTCTGCTTCGTGGCCCAGGCCGCGATCTTCACGTTCGCGTACCCGGCGAGCGGTTACGCGAGAACCACGGCCTGACGAGCGACGGTCGAACCCGGTCGCCGGCGGGCACAACCCCGGCGGGACCACGCAGGCGGTCTGCCAGACTTCGGCGATGACCGCTGATCTCACCGCCCTGCTCGTCGACGCCGCCACACGGGCGGGCGCCTACCTGGCCGCGAACCCCGCGGACGATGCCGCGCCATCGGCGGCGGCGATCGCCGCGCTCGAAGGATTCCAGCCCACCCTCCCCGACGACCCCACGGACCCAGCCGTGGTCCTCGCACAGCTGGACGAGCTCGGCTCCCCCGCGACCATGCGGTCGACCGGCGGTCGCTACTTCGGCTTCGTGAACGGCGGGACCGAACCCGCCGCGCTGGCGGCATCGGTCCTGGCCGGCACGTGGGACCAGAACGCCGCGATGTCGGTCATGTCACCAGTGGCCGCTCGGCTCGACGCGATCGCAGCCCGATGGATCCTGGCGTTGCTCGGGCTGCCCGAGCAGGCGACGGCGACGTTCTGCGGCGGCGCGTCGGTGGCGAACCTGACCGCGATCCTGGCGGCGCGGGACGCGTTGTTGCATCGCCTGGGCTGGAGTGTCGACCAACGAGGCCTGGCGGGCTCGCCGCCCCTCCGCGTCGTGACCTCGGCCGAGATCCACGTGTCGGTCACCAAGGCGCTCCGGGCCGCCGGCATCGGGACCGACCAGGTGGAGTGGGTCCCGACCGACGATCGCGGCCGGCTCCGGGCCGACGCACTCCCCACGCTCGACGACCGCACGCTCGTGATCTGCCAGGCCGGCAACGTCAACACCGGCCACAGCGACCCGTTCGAGCCCCTGGTCGAGGCCGCCCGTGCCGCGGGCGCCTGGGTCCATGTCGACGGCGCGTTCGGCCTGTGGTCGGCCGCCGACCCGAAGCGAGCCCACCTGATCACCGGCGTGGACGGCGCAGACTCGTGGGCGACCGATGCGCACAAGTGGCTGAACGCCCCGTACGACTCCGGCGTCTGCATCGTCCGAGATGGCACCGATCTGCGTCGGGCCATGGCGACCGACGCGGCCTACCTGACCACCGGCGACGCCCGAGTGCCGATGCACCTCGGGATCCAGATGTCACAGCGAGCCCGGGGCATCGAGACCTGGGCGGTCATCGCCTCGCTGGGGCGACGAGGCATCGCGGATGCCATCGATCGCACTTGCGCGCACTGCGCCGATCTCGCCGAACGCCTCGCCGACGCCGGCGTGACCGTGCTGGCTCCCGTGGTGATCAACCAGGCGCTCGCCCACTTCGACGACGATGAGACCACCGCGGCCGTGATCGACGCGGTCCAGGCCGAGCGGACGTGTTGGGCGGGGGGTACGACCTGGCAGGGCCGCACCGCGATGCGGCTCAGCGTGTCGAGCACGGCCACCACGGCCACCGACATCGAGGTCGCCGCCAACGCCATCATCGGCGCCTGGGAGCGGGTCCGCACCCGGGTGTAGCGTCGTGGCCGTGCCGACCGAACAGCGAGTGGAACAGGGCTGGGACACCCCGTCGCACGACGAGATCGTCCAGCTGACCAAGATGCACGTCGAGGCCATGGAGGTGAGCGACGACGACATCGTCTGGCAGCAGGTGGGCATGCACCACGTGCTGTTGCACACCGTCGGCCGCAAGTCGGGCAACGTGCACAAGGTGGCCCTGCCGACCTGGAACGACCCGGACGGCAACCGCATCATCGTGGCGTCGTTCGCCGGCGCCCCGGGCCACCCGTCGTGGTACCTCAACCTGTCGGACCGCGGCGCGAACCCCCGGGTTCGCTGCAAGGTCCAGCACGGCGAGTTCTGGTCCGACCACGAGATCATGACCGACGGCAGCGAACGCGACCTCCTCTGGGGGCTGCTGGTCGAGGACCGTGCCTGGTACGCCGACTATCAGGCCAAGACCGACCGAACCATCCCCCTCGTCCGCCTCCCCGAGACCGAGGCGATCTGAGCGGAGACCCCCGACCGAAGTGCTCTTGAGAGGATCTTGAGGATGTCCGGAGGGGGCCATGAACCGGTGGCCCGCATACTCGCTCCATGTGGTCACAGCCTGACACTGCGTGGGACGACCGGGCCCCGATCGGCCCGACCGACCCGAGGGAGCAGGGCACATCGAGCTCCCTGCGCCGCGCCGACACCGCCGTGCTCGTGGCCCTCGCCGCCTGTCTGCCGATCGCTCTCGTCGATCTGCCACTCGAGTTGCCCCTCATCGCGCTGCTGGTCGCAGCGGTTGTCACGCTCCGGGGAACCGTCGACGTCCTGGCTGTCGCGGAGAGCGGGCGTCCCCGGTCCGAGGTGGCTGCGGTGGTCATCGTCGTGTCCGGTGGCGTCCTCCTCGCCGTGCTCGTCGGCGTCTCCGCTGCCGTTCCCGGTCTGCGCGCGGGCGGGCTCACGACCCTCGTCGCGCTGACCCCCGCGTGGGTGGCGCTGGCCGGGGTGACCGCCACGATCCTCGTCACCCGACTGGCGCAGCGTGCCGAGCCGGCGGCGTCCCGCTCGATCGTCTGGGGGCTGCTCACCGCCACGCTCGCCTTCGACATCGGCATCAGCCTGGCGCTCGGCAACCAGCCGAGCGCCTTCACCAGAGCGGCCTTCGTTCTGTGCCTCCTGGTCCCGGCGCTGCCGGGCGTCGAAGCCGCGCCGGAACTCCTCAGGCGATCGTCAACGGTGTCGATCGAGGAGTTCCGCGCGGTGTGGGGTTCGGCCGTGCTCATCCCGGCGGGGCTCGCCGTCCTCACCCTCGTGCTGCACAACCAGGGAACCGTGGGCGTGGTGCCGGCCGCCATCGCCGTCGCGGTCCTGCCGTTGTGCGCAGGCCTGGTGGCCCTGGCGGCTCGGTGCCATGCCGTCACCGCTGCGCGGCTGCGCGTCGAGGCCCGGGAACGAGAGGCGCGCGACCAGGCCCTCGCCGACGCTCGGACCGAGGTCGAGAGCGCCGTCCAGACGCAGCGGCACTTCCTGTCGCGCACCAGCCACGAACTCCGTACCCCGCTGCACGCCATCCTCGGGTTCGCCGAGTTGGCGACCGAAGCCACCGACTCGGCCGGACAGCCCTACATCGACGAGATCACCCACGCCGGGCAACGCCTCCGTTCCCTGGTCGACGAGCTGCTGGATCTGCGCGACATCGAGCTCGGCAACCTCGAGTACCACATCGACCACGTGGACGTCCGTGCGGTGTTGGACAAGGTCGTGGAGCGCCTGGCCGACACCGACCGCTCGCTCCCTCGGAGGGTCCGCACCGACATCGCCGACCAGCAGACGGTGTGCGCCGACCCGGATCGACTCGCGCAGGCGCTGCGCAACCTGGTGAGCAACGCGGCGATCTACACCGACGGCGTGATCGTGGTCTCCCTCACGGCTCACGGCCGGTCGGCGACCCTGGCGGTCAGCGACGAAGGGCCAGGCCTGTCGCACGATGAGCTCGAAGACGTCTTCAACCCGTTCACCCGTCTCGAGCCCGAGGAAGGTGGCCGGCCCGGGTTCGGCCTCGGTCTCCCCATCGCTCGCGCACTGTGCGAGGGCATGGGTGGCAGCCTCACAGCCGCTGCCGACCTCGGCCGGGGCTCGACGTTCACCATCGAGCTCCCGTGTGTCACCGATCTGCGGGTCGTCGGCCGCCCGATGGCGGCCTGACGGCCGGCGGCCCTCTGCTCAGGTCTCGATCTCGTCGATCGGGCGCCAGGCGTGCATCGGGCGACGGGTCGCGAGATCGATGCTGATGTAGTGCCCGGCACCGGATTGATCGTGTGCCGCGGCGATCTGCTCGCCGGCGAGCAGGCACCACAGCAGGGTGCCGGCACCCCCGTGGCCCGCGACCATGACGTCCTGATCCCCCGCCAAGACGTCGCGGAGCGCCCGTTCGATCCGGGCCTGGA
Organism: Acidimicrobiales bacterium; assembly: GCA_965262315.1. Taxonomy (GTDB): domain Bacteria; phylum Actinomycetota; class Acidimicrobiia; order Acidimicrobiales; family UBA8592; genus JBCCFK01. The sequence continues at coordinate 66,961 of CBDHFJ010000105.1, read as the reverse complement.
CGGCTGCGGCCGGCTCCCAGCCCTCCGGCGACTCGTCCGGAGCCCCGAACCAGGCGTCGGAGACCGCCTGGTACGGCTCCTGGGGCAGGAAGCCCGTCGAGCTGCGATCGGTCTCGGCGGTGTCGGGTCTGACCTCGATCGGGACGCCGCGATGGGCGGCGACGATCGCTGCGAGCTCCAGGGCCTTCGTCTCGTCGCTCGTGATGATGCGCTCGATTCGGTCGATCCACGGTTGTGCGCACATCGCTTCGGCTCGAGCCCGACCATGGTCGGTCAGACCCCACCGGGGAACCGGGACCGCAGCATCGATGCGGACCTCGGGGTGGGACACGTACCAGAGCGTGGCCACCTCAGACCTGGCCGATGATGCGAGCGGGGTCGACGAACATGCAGCATCGGCGATCCTCAGCCATCACACGGTCGTACTCGTCCCAATCGTCGTGCGTGCCGCCCGCCGCCTCGAACACCTCGCGGAGCAGGAGCCGCAGCCGCTCGCCGTCGATGCCGTCGTCCGGGTCGTCGGGACCGATGAGCTCGCACGCCCCAGTCACGGCGACCCAGCGCCACCCACGCTGAACCGCGACGGTCACCTCGCTGCCGCGACGGACATGCGCGAGCCGTGCCGCACCGCCCCGAGACACCAGCGCCACGGTCGCGGCGCCGCTGGTCGGGTGGGTCGTCACCCCGCAGTTCACGACGCTCGACAGCACGCGGCCGTCGGCTTGGGTGGTGCTCACGACCGCGAGCCCGTGCTCGTCGGCGAGGAAGTCCCGGACGTCATCGAGGTCAGCCATGTCGCCCTCCTTGTCGGGTTCCGCTCATGTTCGCGCGCCTGGATCGGCTGTGTGGCGGCCAGTGGCGATGGAGCGCACGCGCCCGCTGCGCCAGACTGGCGGTCGTGCACCCCGACGACCCGCTCCGACGCATTGTCTCGGCCGTCGAGGTCGGGCGGGCCACCGACGGCGACGAGGGTGCGCTGATCGTCCCCGATGCCGAGGTCGACGTCCTCTGGTCCGCCGGTGGCACACCGTTCATCGCCGGGCCGGACACCGGGCCTTCGCGATCGATCATCGAGCGAGGTGCGCCCTACGTGCGGATCCAGCTTCGCCGAGGTCGGGCCACGGCACTGGTGGGTGGCGGGGTCGACGAGACCACCGACCGGCGGGTGGGGCTCGACCAGATGTGGCATGACGACCGGTGGGTGCGCCTGCGCGACGAGCCTGACGTCCGGGTCGGACTCACGGTGCTCGAGGCGGCCCTGCGCGAGCGGATTCACGACCGGTGGGAGCCCGACCACGCGGTCGAGCAGGCGCTCGCCGGAGAAGATCCCGGGCTGAGCGAACGGCAACTCCGTCGTCGGTTCCACTGGGCCATCGGCTACGCGCCCGCCACCCTCCGGCGGATCGAACGGTTCAACACGGTCCGCCGCCTGTGCGACGGCCCTGGTCGCGATCTCGCCGGCGTCGCTGCCGCCGCCGGCTACAGCGACCAGGCGCACCTCAGTCGAGAGGTCAAGCGTCTGACCGGTCTGACCCCGACCGCGTACTTCGGCTGACGTCCGTTTCGTTCAAGACCAGACCCGCCGGGCGGACCATGCTGGGGCCATGAACGTGCTCTTCGTCGCCGGCTTCGGCCCCATCGTCAAGGATCCTCCCGCCACCCGTGCCTTCTACAAGGACGCGCTCGGCCTACCCGTCACCGATCTCACGCCCGAGTACTCGGCCCTCGACGGCTTCGACGGGGTCAAGCACCTGGGGCTGTGGCCACTGTCGGCCGCGGCAGAATCGTGCTTCGGCACCGACACCTGGCCCGACGACGTACCCGTCCCACAGGCCACCCTCGAGCTCGAGGTCGACGACGTGGCGGGCGCGGCGGGCGAGATGGAGGCAGCCGGCTACACCCTGATCCACGGCGCCAAGACCGAGCCGTGGGGCCAGGAGATCGCCCGGCTGCTGGACCCGGACGGCCTGCTGGTCGGCCTGTGCCACACCCCATGGCTCCACGCTGACACGGACTGATCGGCGACCCGTGCCACCATCGGGGCCGTGGCCGACCTGATCGACGACGTCTCTGTGCTCATCGCCGAGGTGGCCGACGAGTTGATCGTGCCTCGGTGGCGGGCGCTGGACGACGCCGACATCCGCGAGAAGCAACCCGGCGACCTGGTCACGGTGGCCGACGTCGAGGCCGAGCACGCGCTCACACCACGGCTGGCGGCGCTCGTGCCGGGCTCGGTCGTGATCGGTGAGGAAGCGGTCGCCGCGGACCCGACGCTGCTCGACGGCGCCGGCGACCTGACCGACCTGTGGGTGGTCGACCCCGTCGACGGGACGTACAACTTCACCGAAGGCTCCCCGGACTTCGGGGTCATGGTCGCCCAGATCCGGCGAGGTGAAGTCGTCCGGGGGTGGATCCACCTCCCGATCCACGGCGAGACGCTGGTCGCCGAGCTCGGTGGCGGCGCCTCGACCAACGGGACGGCGCTGCGGCTCGGCGACGGCGCCACCGACGCCGGCACGATCAGCGGCGCCGTGAAGACCCGCTACCTCCCCGACGACGTCCGGCCGCTCGTCGAGGCGGGCATCCCCCGCATCGGGCCACTCGATCCGTCGACCCTGTGTTCCGCCGTGGAGTACCGCCGGGTCGCCCACGGCGAGATGGACTACGTCTTCTACTGGCAGACGAACCCGTGGGACCACGCGCCCGGCTCGCTCATCGTCGCCGAGGCCGGTGGCCGTTCCTGCCGCCTCGATGGCCAGCCGTATCGCGTGGGCGACGACCACACCGGCCTGCTGGTCGCTCGCGGTGAGGCCACGTGGGACCTGACCCGCCGGTCGCTGCTCGCCGACCTCTGAGGTCGACCGGCCGTCAGCGGAGCGCCGCCGCCTCGGCGACGCGAGCGGCCAACCCGGGCAACTCGGCCTCGTCCGCCGCGGCGCCGGCCACGATCTGGTCGGGTCTGACGATCGCAACGACGTCTCCGTCCAGCAGCTCGGCCGGCACGACCACCGGCGCGTCGACCACCGATGCGAGCACATCAGGGACGGCGGTGACTGTGCCGGTGGTGACCAGGTTGAAGCCCGGCCGCAACAGGTCGTCGGTGAAGGCGCCGTCCTCGACCCGTTGCCGAAACGGGCGGCCGGCCAGCGACGATCCCGGCACCAGCGCGCCGTCCTCGAGATGCGGGAACGGACGACCGCCGCCGTACCCGGAGGACGCGTCGACGTCGTGGGCGACCCGGCCGGCCAGCGAGTCGATCAGACGGCCGACGTCGGCAGCGTGTTCCACGACACCCCGTGCGTGAGGCAGGCGCTCGGTGCCGTAGGTGTCGAGCAGCGCGTCGCCCGCGATCCCATCGACGGCCAGGCTGAGCTTCCACCCCAGGTTGAGCACGTCCCGGAACCCGGTGTTGAGCCCTTGGCCCAGAAACGGCGGCATCTGGTGGGCGGCGTCGCCGACCAGGAACACCCGTCCCGCTCGCATACGTTCGGCGACCATCGCATGGAAGCGGTACACGGTCGCCCGAACCAGCGAACCCTCGGACGGATCGAGCCACGGCGCCACCAGCTCCCAGACCTTGTCCGGGGCCTCCAGCTCCTCGGCCGTCTCGCCCTCCTGCGCCTGGAACTCCCACCGCAGGTGGTGGGCGTGGCCGGGGACGAACGTGGCGGGACGGGCAGGGTCGCAGATCTGCTGCGCCACCCGCCTCAGCTTCCGCTCCGCCCCCCGCCAGCCGTCGATGTCGACCACCAACCAGTCCTGGTCGAATCCCAGGTCGATCGTGTCGATCCCGACCAGCCCACGCACCGTGCTCTGGGCACCGTCACAGGCCAGCAACCACCCCGCGTGCAGGGTGGACCCGGTGTCGAGCTCGACGGTGACCTCGTGATCGGTCTGGACCACCCCGGTGACCGACACTCCGAGCTCGATCTCCGCTCCCCGTTCGCGGGCAACCGTCCGGAGCAGCGAGTCGAGCTCGGGCTGGTGGAACATGTTGGATGTCGGGAAGCCCAACGACCCCACGGCGCCGTCGGGCAGCTCGAAGCCCAGCAGGTGGTTGCCGTCGGCGTCGACGAACTCCGCGCCGTTCATCGGCGTCAGGATCGGCTGGAGGTGCGCCTCGAGGCCGTGCCAGCGCAGCGAGCGCCGCACGTCCTCGCCGAGCATGATGGCCCGAGGCAGGTGGTACATCGTGCGGTGGCGTTCGACGACGGTCACCTCGAAGCCGTGATCCCGCAGCACAATGGCGGCGGCAGCGCCCACCGGGCCGCACCCGACGATGATGACCCGGCCGTCCATGGCTGCCGCCTCCGCTGCTCCCATCGGCGGCCGACACTACTGCGGTGACGCCGCCTCGTTGTCGGCTGTTCTTGGGCAGCCCGGCCCGCGGGCGGCTAAAACCGCCGCATGAAGCTCGCAACCAACTTCCAGTTCACCGGTGATCCGGTCAAGCTCACGAACCAGATCCAGGACATGGAGTCCGCCGGCATCGACGTGGTGGTCACGCCCGAGATCTACGGCTTCGACATGGTGTCGACGCTGGGGTACGTGGCCGCCAAGACCGAGCGGGTGGAGCTGATGACCGGCATCATGCCGCTCTACTCCCGCTCCCCCGCCCTCATCGCCCAGAGCGCCGCCACCATCGACGCGCTGTCCGGCGGTCGGTTCATCCTGGGTCTCGGTACCTCGGGACCCCAGGTCATCGAGGGCTGGCACGGCGTGCCCTACACCAAGCCCATCGGCACCACGCGCGACGTCATCGACATCTGCCGCAAGGTGTGGGCCCGAGAGCGCGTCGAGCACGATGGCCGCGCGGTGAAGCTGCCGCTGCCCGCCGAGCAGGGCACCGGCCTCGGCAAGCCGCTCAAGTTCATGCATCACCCGCTGCGCCAGGACATCCCCGTCGTGGTGGCCTCGATCGGTCCCAAGAACGTGGAGATGACCATCGAGGCCGCGAACGGCTGGCTGCCGATCTTCTTCGTGCCCGACAAGTTCCGCGACGTGTGGGGCGAGTCGATCGACGCCGGCATGGCCAAGCGCAGCGACGACCTCGGCGAGGTGCAGATCTTCGCCGGCGGTGTCGTCGCCCTCGGCGACGGACCCGAGGTGGCCGAGGCCCGCGAAGGTGCCCGAGCCAACGCCGGCTTCTACGTGGGCGGCATGGGTGCCCGCGGCAAGAACTTCTACAACGACCTCTTCAAGCGCTACGGCTGGGAGGAGGAGGCCGTCAAGATCCAGGACCTGTTCCTCGACGGCCACCGCAACGAGGCCATGGCGCTCATCCCCGACGAGTACGTCGACCTCGCCACCCTGACCGGCGACGAGGGCCGGGTGCGCGAGCGCATCCAGGTCTTCAAGGACGTCGGCGTGACCCACCTCCAGATCAACCCGGTGGGCGAGAACCCCCTCGAGATCATCGAGAAGGTCAAAGCCTGGAGTGAATAGAGCGGCCTTCGTTCTGCCAGCGTCATGACACGTCATTGGGCGCGCTCACGCTGGCAGAACCACGCGCGCCACGTTCTGCCAGCGTCATGACATGCCATCGGGCGCGCTCACGCTGGCAGAACCAGTGAGGAGGGCGAGCGCGGGAGAGGCCGAGCCCCAAGGGCCCGGCCTCTCACCACGAGGATCTCAGATCTGACCGTCAGCCGGCGATGAACTCAGCCAGGGCGCTGCCGTCGTCGGAGAGCAGCGGGGCCACGTCGTCGGTGGCGACCTCGGCCACGATGATCTCGCCCACCTCGTCGGTCACGTTGCCGAAGACACCGTTGTTCGCCATGCCGGCGGCCTGGCGGTGGTTGTCGTCGGTCGGCGACAGGAAGTGGATGGCGTCGATCTTGTAGCGGTGGATCAGGAACAGGTGCATGAGCGACATGAGGCGCTTGCGCCGCATCTCCTCGCGGTAGTTGTTCTGATCGCGCACCATCAGGATCGGTCGATGACGCCGGTCGTTGATGACCGAGAAGACCACGTTGGCGTACACGTCACCGTTGCCGGTGACCTGCAGCTCGAGGATCTCCGAACCCGGGGTGTGCGGACGCAGCAGGACCGACAGCGGCGTGTCGAGCCCGTGGACCCCGGCCCACTCCTTGAGCCAGTCCTCGAGCAGGCGGGGCGGCACCTCGGTCTGCACCAGGTGCTGGAACTGGGTGGAGCCCTTGCCCATCGCCTTGGTGGTGGCGGTGCGGCCCGACGAGCCCATGAGCGCAGCATCGAGGCGGGGGCCACCGACCAGCGTCTGCGGGGTCTTGTAGGGCGACTCGACCAGGCGGAACTTCCGCTGCAGGCGGGCGAGCGCCAGCATCCCGTCCTCCTGGAGCGAGGCCGCGAACTCCTCACCGGCGAGACCGTCGATCTGGTGGCCGCCGTAGGTGATGAAGTTGAACACGAACCCGAGCTTGCCGATCTCGGCCGGGAAGGCCTTCATCTCGTCGTCGCTCATGCCGGTGGTGTCCCAGTTGAACGACGGCGACAGGTTGTACGCCAGCATCTTGTCGGGGTACACGGCCTGCATGGCCTCGGCGAAGACGGTGGCCTCGTGGAGGTCGGCGGTCTTGGTCTCCATCCAGATGATGTCGCAGAACGGCGCAACGGCCAGCGACTTCTGGATGGCGTACGGGACGCCGCCCTGGATCTGGTAGTAGCCCTCGGGCGTCTTGGCCAGGTCGGCGGAGAACGGGACATCGATGCCCATCTCGGCAGCCTTGGCCTGCGCCTCGTGCCAACCGGCGGCCTGCGCGAAGGCGTCCCACTCCTCGATGGTCATGCCCAGGTCGGCGCCCTCTTCGGCCCGGAAGGCCATGGCGTCGGCCACGGCCTCTCGGTAGGTCATGAGCCCGGCGGCAGTCTGCCAAGCGTCGACGAAGGCGTCGCCGACCTGGTCCAGCGCCTGCTCGGCGGTGAGCTGACCGGACGCGTGCGCCTGAGCCGCCGAGGTGATCTCGGCGTCGAGGCCGTTGTCGGTCATCCACTGGCGGGCGATCGCCTTCTGCGCCTCGGGCACTGCATAGAGCAGGTGGCCGTTGAGCTCGGTCACGCCGGCGCCGTGCAGCGCTTCCATGATCCCGAGGAACACGTGCTTGTACGGGGCGACGTCGAGGTTGGTCGCGCCGAGGACGAACGCCTGGTCGCGCTCGTCGCCACAGCCGTCGAGCAGCGTGGCCGCCTCGGCGTCGGTGCGGGCCACGATGATGCCCTCGACACCCATGATGTCGAGCTGGAACCGAGCGGCGTTCAGGCGCTTGATCTGCTCGTCGACCGGGACGAGCACCTTGCCGCCCTGGTGACCGCACTTCTTCACGCCGGGCTTCTGGTCCTCGATGTGGTAGCCCGGCACGCCGACCTCGACGAAGCGACGCACGAGATTGCGGACGTGGGCGTCACCACCGTGGCCGGTGTCAGCGTCGGCGATGATGTGGGGCATGAAGTTCGTCTCGGGCGTGGCGGCGCGCTCCTCGTCGGACATGCGGGCCCGGGCGAACTGCTGGTTCTTGTCGGCGGCCAGGAGGGCACGCACGATCGGAGCGGCCTCGTCGGGCACCCCGCTCAGCGGGTAGCTGGCGAGGTCGGCACCCGGGTCTTCGTTGATCGACCCCTTGGCCGACGTGGCCCAGCCACCGAGGTAGATGCCCTCGATGCCGCTGCGCTTCATGGCGACGGCCTGACCGGGCGAGTAGGGACCGAACGTGGTGATGCTCTTGCCCTGGGAGCGCAGCTCGCGCAGCCGGGCGTAGAACGACACCGCGGCCTGGCGGGCGATCGTGTAGTCCTGGTGGATCGTGCCCCGCTGCTCGACGACCTGCCGGGCCGAGTACAGCCGGGTGATCTCGCGGAATCGATCGGAAGCGAACCAGGCCTCGGTTGCTTCGGCGTCGGAATCGAGGAACGCCATTGTTCCTGCCTCCTGTGATGGTTGTCGGATTTCGGGGGGGGACTGGTCGGGCACGCTCACGCGGCACCGGGCAGCAACCTCTCAAGCATACGAGAGGGGTGCCGCCCGGGCCTACTGGTGATCTGGTGGGCTCACATCGAGCCCCTGGCATCGAGTCGGGGTCAGCGGTTCTCGACTCGACGGACGTTGTCGCTGTTGCTGCACGGGTCGCACGTGTCCTCGCCGCCACCGCCGTTGACCATGTCCGAGGCCCGGTCGCCGGTGTTGAAGGTGTCGTCGCCACCGTTGCCGGCCACGTCGTCCTGGCCCTTGCCGCCGTTGATGGCGTCGTCGCCACCGCCGCCGCGGATGTTGTCGGCGCCGCCGTTGCCGAAGAGGTTGTCGTCGCCGCCGTTGCCCCGGATGTTGTCGGCCCCACGACCGCCACGGATGGTGTCGTCGTTGCCGCCGCCGCGGAGGATGTCGTCGCCGCCGTTGCCGCGGATGACGTCCTCGCCCGAGTTGCCGTTCAGGGTGTCGACGCCGGCGCCACCGGCGATGGTGTCGTCGCCGGTGCCACCGGCCACGGTGTCGTCGTCGGCGCCGCCGTTGATGCTGTCGTCGCCCTCCATGCCCTGGATGTCGTCGTCGCCGTCACCGCCGTCGATGCTGTCGTCGCCCTCCATGCCCTGGATGTCGTCGTCGCCCTCGCCGCCGAGCAGCGTGTCGTCGCCGGACGTGCCCACGATGGTGTCGTCGCCGGCACCACCGTCGACCGTGAGGGAGTTGATGAAGCGCTCGTCATCGAGGTCGAGGGTGTCGTCGCCGCCGCCGAGCTGGAAGTCCCAGTTGATCGGATCGTTGACGACCTGCCCGTTGAGCTGGAGGGCGCCGCCGGCGTTGGTGACCATGAAGTTGCTGCCGGACCCGTTGTCAGTGAGGGTGACGGTCTCGGAGCCGGCGCCGGTCAGGACGCGCACGTCGTAGGTCGCTCCGACCTCTTCGGCCGGCGCAGCGGGCTCGATCTCGAGGAACAGGTTGAGGAACACCGTGCCCCAGGACTCGGTGGCGTCGATGACGACCACCTTGTTCGCCGACGCGTCGGGGTCGAAGTCGAAGACGGTGATCGACGTGGCGACATCGCAGAGGTCACCGTCGAGGAAGAGGGTGCCACCGACGAGCCGCAACGTGGTCGTCGAGCCGGGCTCGGTGTTGAGCCCGATGGCGAGGTCGCTGGTGGTGTTGTCGCAGACGGCGGCCGCGGCAGGGCCGGCCGTGGCGACGAGGCTCGCCACCACGATGGCGAAGGCGGCGAGCACTGCCGGGATCCGGCGGGAGCGGACGGGAGCTTGGTGCATGATGTGACAGTCCTGTGGGAGTCGACGGGTGTCGGAGAGATTCTGCGCGGGCGACGCTGGCAGTGGGTATGGGCAAATCTGTTGCGGAGTCGTCCGCCCCGCGCGCTCGCCACGCAGCGTGGCCGAGCGACGACATCGTGACACGAACGGGGGCTCGGTCGCTGCTAGCAATGGCGGATGCCGCGGATGCTGCGCAACCCGATGGTCTGGGCAGGCACACTCCTCGCCGTCGTCGCCATCGCCGTGCTGTTGGTCGGCCGGGCGAGCGATCGGCCCGAGCTCCGCGACGCCACGACCCTGTCGGTGACCGTCGGCGACGTGGTCGACCGCGCACCGGGAGCCAGTTCGACCGTCGGCGACATCGTCGACGACCCCGTCATCGACGAGACCGGGACCGAACTGAGCGGTGTCCCCGTCTTCGACGCCGAGGCCCGCTGCGCCTGGCTGGTGGGCGTGCCGGGGACCGACAGTGGCCTGCGATACCTGGTGGGCTGGCCGTCGGGGACCCAGATCGCGTGGGACCCGTTCCGCGTCCTGCTGCCGGCTCCGAGCCCCGACGACGTGGTGTTGCCCAGCGATCGGGTGATCGGCGACGGCGAGATCCATGGCGATCTCGCTGAGATCCCCGATGCCGACCGATCCCGCCTGCTCGGGCTGGAGGACTGCCCCCACGAAGCAGTGCTGCTCTTCGACGACCGCGCCGGCAACGTCCGGGTCGCGGCCGGCTGACGCCGCACTACGCTCCGGCCATGGATGGCGTCCACGACCTCGGCGGGCTGCACGGCTTCGGCCCGGTGGTCACACCCGACGGCGACGCCTCGCATCACGAGGCCTGGGAGGTCCGAGCCCAGATGGTCGGCCTGCTCGGCGGGGCGGTCAACCGGCATCTGCTCGAAGAGCTCCCGCCCGACGTCTATCTGGGCTCGGGCTACTACGCCCGCTGGCTCCTGGCGGCCGAGGTCGGCGCGGTCGAGCGCGGCATCGTGTCCGCGGACGCGCTCGGTCGGTGGCGGGACCGATTCGCCACCGACCCCCACGCCGAGGTGCCACGCGCCGACCCTCCCGAGCGGCTGGCGATGGCGCGCCGGTTCCTCGGGCCGACACCGCAACTGGCACCGGCCCAAGCGTCGTCGTTCTCCCCTGGGGACCGGGTCCGGGTGCGGCGACTGCGCCCCGAGCGTCATCACCGGTGCCCCCGGTACCTCCGGGGCGTCACCGGCGTCGTCGAGTCGGTGGCCGGTGACGACCGCCTTCCCGGGACCAGTCGCGGCGACGCCGAGTCCGCCACCGTCTACACGGTCGGGTTCGCGTCCACCGACATCTGGGGCCCCACCGACGAGCCGCCCTTCGAGCTGATGATCGACCTGTGGGAGTCCTACCTGGAGGCCGCCCCGTGAGCCCCGCGCACGACCACGACGAGCACGACCACGACCACGACCACGACCACGACCACGACCACTATGGCTCGCCGGCAGCCCGGCGTCCTCGCTCGGAGATGGAGGTGCGGACGATGGCGCTCGAGGCCGCGCTGGTCGAGGCCGGCGCCATCTCCTCGGAGGCCATCGAGGCGACCATGCAGACCATGGAGCACGAGTTCGGCCCCCACCACGGGGCCCGCGTCGTCGCCCGGGCCTGGGTCGACGCCGAGTTCAAGGCCCGCCTGCTCGACAACGGCACCGACGCCATCGCCGAGCTGGGGATCGAGGGCCCCGAAGGAAACGTCCGGGTGATCGAGAACACCGATGAGATACACAACCTCGTCGTGTGCACCTTGTGCTCCTGCTACCCGTGGCCGCTCCTCGGTCTACCGCCCACCTGGTACAAGTCCTTCGCGTACCGCAGCCGGGCGGTGGCCGAACCACGCGCCGTGCTGGCCGAGTTCGGGACGAGCCTCGACGACGACATCACGGTCCGGGTCTGGGACTCCAGTGCCGAGATCCGCTACTTCGTCCTCCCCCAACGCCCTGCGGGCACCGATGGCCTGAGCGAGGACGAGCTGGCAGCGCTGGTGAACCGCGACTCGATGATCGGCACCACGCTGGTGACGCCACCGGACTGAGGCGTTCAGCGGTGCCCGGACCGGGTGCCGAGGCGGTCCGCCGGGTCGGGCGGCAGGCCAAGGTGCGCGGCTCTGAGATCGTCCCAGCAACGCAGTCGGTCCCACTGTGGCGCCTCGGATGCCTGCATGTCGTCGTCGAGGAATGGGTTGGGCAACAGGACGGTGATCTGGTGGTCGCCGTCGCCGTCGAACATCCGGAACATCCACGACCGAGGCGCCCCGTCGATCCAGAGGCGCTGGAACTCGGCGTGGGCACAGCGTCGGGCGAGCGTCCCGTCGGCCATCTCGCCATCACCGGACCGATGGGGCGCGAGGGCATCGAGAATGGCCTGCACTCGCGCTTCGGTCACCTGGATCGGGAAGACCTCGAGGTCGTCCGCGGCGATCTCGGTGGTTCGGTAGGACGCGGCCTGGTGGCGAGCCGCGGTCACCGCGCCGGATTCGACGAGACCCTGATCGGCGGTGAAGGCCTCCATCGCCACGAGGAAGGAGTCGTAGTACGGCCGGTCGGGGTCCGCGTCCAGGGCGGCGATCAGGTGGACCCGGAATGCGTCCCAGTCCAGGCCACGGCGATGCACGGTTTCGATGGCCATCGCGACCAGCCGACCGTGCCACTCCTCGGCGAACATCGGCTGATCGGCCTGCCTGGGCAGCGCGGTGGGACCATCCATGGCCTCGACCTCGGCCCACAGGTCGTCGACCCGACCTCCCTGCGACGGCGTCATCCGAGCTCCGGGGGATGCCAGCCGCCGAGTGCGTGCTCGACCTCCATCGCCGCGGCGAGCGCCACGTGGTCCTGCCATGCGTGCGCCACCAGCTGAACGCCGATGGGCAGGCCATCGGCGGTCGTACCGCCGCGGACCACCGCGCCGGGCCATCCGGTCAGGTTGTAGGTCATCAGGTAACCCGCGCCGCCCATGCCCTCGGTCATCGACGCACCGTGCCGCAGGGCAGCGTGGGCGTGGGGTGGGCAGAGGATCAGGTCGTGGTCCTGGAACCACTGCAACATCTCGGACTGGAACCCCGCCAGCATCTCGACCGAGCGGACGTAGTCGGCCGCGAGCGGTCGGTGCTCGGGCGCCGGCCCGAACCCGTGCTCGGTGCTGCCGAAGCCATCGAGGATGCGGCGGAACCAGTCGCCGGCATCACCACCGAACACGCCGTTGAAGATCTCGGCGGCTCGCTCGGACCCACTCGGTCGGGCCTCGACCACCTGCGCACCGGCGTCGGCGAGGACGCCGGCGACCGCGTGCACGGTGTCGGCCACCTCGGGATCGGCCGGGCGTACCCCGTCGTCGGTGTACATCGCGACGCGGAGGCGACGAAGCGGCGTATTGAACGCATCGCCCGGGGGCATCGGCACGATGGCGGGATCGATGCCGTCCGGCCCGCTGATCACGCTGAGGGCCACCGCCAGGTCCTCGACCGTCCGGGCCATCGGTCCAACCACGGTGGCCGCGTCGACGGGCGTCCCGAATGGGATGCAGAGGCCGGTCCGCGGCACTCGGCCACTGGTGGGCCGGATGCCGGCGATGCCACAGGCGTGCGCCGGGAACCGGATGCTGCCGCCGGTGTCGGTGCCGAGGTCCAACGCCGACAATCCGGCGGCGACGGCTGCGGCGGCGCCGCCACTGCTCCCGCCCGGCGAGCGTTCGAGGTCGTACGGGTTGTTCGTCCGGCCGAAGACCAGGTTGTCGGTCTCGTACGACAGCGTCAGGTCCGGCGTGTTCGTCTTGCCGATGACGATGGCGCCGGCGTCCACCAGGCGCTGGACGGTGGTGGCATTGGTGTCGGGCACCCGATCGCGGAGCCCGGTCGAGCCGGCCGTGGTCCGGACCCCGGCGGTGTCGAGGGCGTCCTTGATGGTGATCGGCACGCCGTGGAACAAGCCGAGCCGGCCCCGGTCGGCGACCGCTCGGTCGGCGGAGGCGGCGGCCTCGAGTGCCTGGTCATCGCAGCGGGTCACGACGGCGTTGAGCTTGTCGCCGATCGCATCCAGTCGATCCAGGTGCGCGCGGACGAGCTCGGTGGCCGAGACCTCGCCGGAGCGGACAGCCTTGGCCATCTCCGTTGCGGAACGGTGGACGACATCGGTCATGGGGACACTCCCGGAATGTGGGCGGCGGCGGCAAGATCGCCCGGACCGGCGCGCTCGCCGAGTCTCCGGGCGACAGCGAGGCGGTGCTCCTCGTCCACGTTGCCACCGAACTTGAACTTGGCTCTGAGCTCCCCGATCGCCAGTCGCACGCCACGAATGGCCGCGAACTTCGCCTCGTGAACGGACGGATCCGCCAGTTCGGAGGCGGGCTCCAACACCTCGAGCTGCTCGCGCAGGACCGCCGCCAGGTCGGGACCGTCGATCACGGTCACGGCCCCGATGACCTGCACCGCGGCGTAGTACGTCGTCGGGATCCCGAGGGTGGGGTCCTCGTCGCCGATCGCCTTCCAGGCGCCCGGGATGTAGGCCCAGTCGCCGGCGACGCTCAGGACCGCCCGAGGACGCTCGGCCAACGCGGCGAAGACCGGGTTGCTGCGTGCGAGGTGCAGCACGATCTCGTCGGCGCCCACCACGTACTGGGTCGGCACCAGGACCGGCACGTCACGATCGACGCCGGCCGCGGCAAGGTGCCCGAACCCCTGGCTGCGCAGGAAGGACAGGGCCACCTCGCGGTCGTCATCGCGATCGTGCGAGCGGATGAGCATGGTCGCATCCTGCCAGACGGATCCGGGCTCGTCGCCGACGAATCCGTCCGATCCCGGACCGTCCGGTACGTTGTGGGGATCGTCTCGACCGCGCCGCCGAACCCATCGACCGCAGGGACCGGCCGCCGGCCGGGCCTGGCGTTCGCAGTCACGATCGTGGCGATGGGGCTCATCCCCTTCGGCGTCACGGGCACGAACCTCGCGTTCCCCGAGATCGACGCCGACTTCGCGGTGAGCCGCGCCGTGCTCTCATGGGCGCTGTCCGGGTACTCGATCACCCTCGCGGCACTTCAGTTGCTCGGCGGGCAGCTGTCGGATCGCTTCGACGCCCGGCGGATGTTCGTCGCCGGCCTCGTGGTGTTCGGGGTGGCGTCGATGATCGCCGCGGTGGCGCCGAACGCGGGATTGCTGATCGCCGGGCGTTGCCTCCAGGGCGCAGGCGGTGCGCTCGTCATTCCGGCCTCCCTCGTGGTCGCGACCTCCCAGTACCCGACCGAGCGCCACCCGTTCGTCATCGCGATCTGGACCGCAGCGTTCCCGATCGGCTCGGCACTGGCGCCGGTGTTGACCGCGTTGGCACTCCAGTTGGGATCGTGGCGATGGATGTTCGGTTCGATCGCCATCGCCAGCGGCCTCGTGATCTTCGCAGCCCGCCAGATCGGTCTGGCGCCCACCCCTCCAAAGTCCGGGGGCTCGGACTCCGGCCTACCCGACGTCCTGGGCGTGGTGCTCGGCACCGCCGGGGTGGGCCTGCTCACCCTGGCGATCGTGCAGGGACCCGGCTGGGGCTGGACCGGCGGACGGGTCCTCGGCGCGCTCGGCGCCAGCATCGTGCTCCTGGGCGCCTTCGTCGCCCGGTCGCTGCACCACCCGCGTCCGATGATGGATCTGCGCCTCTTCCGGATCCGCACGTTCACCATCGCAGGCGTCAGCAACGTCTTCATCTCGATGGCCGGCATGTCGACCTGGCTGGTGTGGCCGCTGGTCATGTCCAACGAGTGGGGCTACAGCCCCATCGAGGTGGGCCTGGCGATCACGCCCACCCCGATCATCGCCGGCACGGTCTCCATGCTGATCGTGCGCTGGACCCGCGACCGGGGCTTCCGGGCCGTCCTGGCCACGGGCTCGCTCATCCTCGCCGCCGGCAACCTCTGGTTCGTACTGGCGCTCGATGCCACCCCGAGCTACCTGGGCGCGATGCTGCCCGGCCTGCTGCTCTACGGCCTGGGCATGGGGCTGACCTTCGCCCCCGTGAACGCCGCCGCGCTGGTCGACATCGATCCGAACCGCTACGGACAGGCGAACGCGGGGTTCTCGACCGGCCGCTTCCTCGCCGGCGCGCTCGGGATCGCCGCCACCATCGCCGCGCTGGGCGACGGCACCGGCGACCCGTTCGCCGGCTATGACCGTGCGTTCACCTTGTTGACCGCCGTCAGCATCGCGGCGGCGGTGCTGGTGACGGTGGCCTGGCCGCGCCGAGCGGCCTGACCCCGCCCCGACCTCAGCCGAGCAGGCCGGCGATGTCGGCCTGGATCTCCTCGGGCGTGGTCATCGGTTCGTACCGACCGACGGCGTTGCCGGCGGCGTCGACCAGGAACTTGGTGAAGTTCCAGGCGATGGCGCCGTCCTCGCCCTCGCCGGGCTGCTCGGCCCGGAGCCACTGGTACAGCGGCGCCGCCCCGTCCCCGTTCACCTCGATCTTGGAGAACATGGGGAAGTTGGCGTCGTAGTTCGACTGGGCGAACTCGAGGATCTCGGCGTCGGAGCCGGGTTCCTGAGCGCCGAACTGGTTGCACGGGAAGGCCAGGACGTTGAAGCCCTGGTCACCGAACTCGTCCTGAAGCGCACGCAGACCTGCGTACTGAGGGGTGAGTCCTCACTTGGAGGCGACGTTCACCACCAAAGAGACCTGGTCGCGGAACTTCTCGAACCCGACCGTCTCGCCCTGGATGTCGGCCATCTCGAACTCGTGGAATGCACTCATGGACGCATCGTAGGACGGAAGTCCCTGGTGGGTCGCGCTCGACTGCGCGGACCATGGACCACAGGCCACCAGCCAGAAGGAGTCAGCGATGACGGAGGTGGAGCGAGTGCGGGCGCCCGAGGAGCTCGGGCCGAACGAGTGCTGGCATCTGCTCGGGACCACCGAGGTCGGAAGGCTGGCGGTGTCGATCCGCAACCGGCCCGACATCTTTCCGGTGAACTACAAGGTGGACGGCGAGACCATCGTGATCAACACGGCCCCCGGCACCAAGCTCGCCGCCGCGGTGTTGGGCCGGGCGGTCGCCTTCGAAGCCGACGTGCTCGATCCGATCACCCGAACCGCCTGGAGCGTGGTGATCCGCGGAACGGCGGAAGAGATCTCCGACATCGAAGGCCTCGTGGATGCCGAGCAGCTCGGCATCGAGACCTGGGCGGCCAACCAGAAGACCCGCTACATGCGGATCGTGCCCGAGGTGGTGTCCGGTCGCCGAGTCTGAGCGCGACGAGCCGAGTGAACCGGCCCAGACGACCAGGCCGGGTCCGGACCCGGGGCGTACCGTGAGGACGTGAGCCAGACCGTCGACGCGATCCGCGACCGGATCGGTGCCAGCCTCCGCCATCTCCTGGCGGGTGACGCCGAACCCCGGAGGCTGCCCCCAGAAGATGGGCTGTTCGGTCCCGACAGCGCGACCTGGCACGTCCACGGTGACGCCTCGATGCTCGTCGGCGGCATCCGCGCGCTGCTGCTCCAGACCCTGCACCCGCCGACCATGGCGGGCGTGGCCGACCACTCGGCCTACAAGGACGACCCCCTCGGTCGCCTGCAGCGGACCAGCCAGTTCCTCGGCGCCACCACCTTCGGTACCGTGGCCGATGCCGAGCAGGCAGTGGCCATCGTGCGCAGCATCCACGATCGGGTCCGAGGCACCACCCCCGACGGCGCGCCGTACGAGGCCAACGATCCGCACCTGCTCGCCTGGGTGCACGCCACCGAGGTCGACAGCTTCCTCGACGCCAAGCGTCGGTTCGGATCCGGCCCCACCGACGCGGCCACGGCCGATCGTTATGTGGCCGAGATGGCCACGATCGGCGAGATGCTCGGCGTGACCGACGCCCCCCGCACAGTCCAGGACCTCGACCGGCTCCTGCAGAGCTACCGTCCCGAGCTCAGGCTCAACCGCCAGAGCCGCGAGGCGCTGTGGTTCATCGCGTTCCCGCCCCTCCCCGTGCACTTCCGCGGGCCGTACGCGGTCCTGTGGAGCGGCGCGGTGGCCAGCCTCCCCGGTTGGGCCCGCCGCAAGCTCTGGCTCCCGCGCCTGCCCGTCACCGAGACGGTCGCGGTCCGCCCCGCGGCGCAGTCCCTGATCCGCGTCCTCGACTGGAGCCTCAGCGCCGCCCGAGAGGCCTGAGATCGGGCAGCCAGCAGCGTGCGCGGTGAGCGATGAGGGAGTTCGGACGGCTTCGCCGGTCGAACGAACGGGGCCGCCGGCATTCCACGGAGCAGCCAGCACACAGGTCGACGGGCGGCATCCGACGCGTCGCGATCAACGAATACCCGGCAGCCCGCGCGGTGAGCGATGAGGGAGTTCGGACGGCTCCGCCGGTCGAACGAACGGGGCCGCCGGCATTCCACGGAGCAGCCAGAGGGCCCCCCGGGGCCCGAAGCTGCGATCGTGGCGAGTCACAGGGGCGGGTCGTCGACGTAGCGTTGGGCGGCTTGGGTGAGGTCGATGTCCATCTGGTTGGCGAGGGAGGCCAGCCAGGCCAGGACGTCGCCGAACTCGTGGAGCTGCTGTTCCCTGGTGCCCTTGCGGACGGCTTGGGCGAGCTCACCGACCTCTTCGGCCAACCACGCGACCGTGGAGGGGACACCGCGCTCGCGGTCACCCTCGCCGTAGAGCTCCTCCATGAGCTCCTGGAACGCTCGGATCTCCATCAGGACTCGTCGATCAGCACGGTCTCGACGATGACGGGCTGACCCGGGCCACCGCCGTTCAGACGGGCGTCGTCCACGTGCAGCGAGATGATCTCGGTCAGCACCTCGAAGCCCTCCACGGTGCTGCCGAACACGACGTAGGTGCCTCGACCCGATCCGTCGGGGTTCCCGGGCGGACCGTCGAGATTGGCGGTCTCGGGACCGGTGGAGAAGAAGTACTGGGCGCTGGCGCTGTTGGGGGCCTGGGTCCGGGCCATGGCCAAGTCGCCAGGCTGGTAGGTGAAGCCGTCGGCCTCGTCCTGGATCGTGTAGCCGGGTCCCTGGTCGGCACCGTTGTTGGCGTGGGGCGCACCACCCTGGATGATGGCGATCGACGGCGCCGTCCGGAACATGGCGGTGCCGTCGTAGTAGCCGTAGCGGGCCAGGACGACGAAGTTGTTCACGGTGTCGGGCACGTTCTCGGTGTCGAGCTCCACCACGACGTCGCCGTAGTTGGTGACGAAGGTGGCGGTGTAGGTCAGCGCCGGATCGATGCACAGCGGCGGCGCCTGCTCGAAGCGGGTGGTGCGAGGCGAGGAGCCGTCCGCCTCGGGGCACGGTGTCTCACCGCTGATCGACGCTCCCTCGCCGGGCGGCTCGACCACGGCGACGGTGAACCCGTCGGGGAGCTCGGGGAGCTGGTCGGCGTCGACGTCGGAGAGGCTGCCCAGGGACGGGATCGACGGCGGTGGCGGGATCTCGGTGCCCGGTGCCGCCATGGCGATGGTGTAGATCTCGAGGTCTTCGACGAAGCGGATGTCGGCGACACCGTCGGTGACGATCGCCGGCTCCTCGTCGAGGCCATAGAGGTGCCAGCGGTGGACCGAGAACTCCGCCGGTCCCTCGGCGCACTCGAAGCCCTCCTTCGAGCGAACCGCCTTCGCCGACGATGCCGGTGTCGGTCAGCTCCAGCTGGACCGCCTCGAAGAACTTGCCGAGGGTGGCGTTGTCACCGGCCGCGCTCTCGAGGAAGGGGTGGATGTGGATGACGCCGTCGGCGTGGCTGTGGATGCCCTCGGGGTCGGACTGGTCGAAGATCGGGTCGGCGAACCCGTCGCAGATGAAGATGCCGTAGGCGGCGTGCCAGTGGTCGCCGACCTGGGGGCCACCCGATCCGTCGCTCGATCCGGGGGCGGTGTCGGTGGTGTCGGTGGCGTCACCGTCGTCGGCGGGCTCGGCCGCGCCGTCGTCGCCGGCCGCCTCGTCGTCGGTCGAGGCCGGAGCCTCGACGTCGGGCAGGTCGGCCGCGTCGGTGCCGGTGTCGTCATCACCTCCACACGCCGCGGCGAGCAGGAACACGGACAGGACGAGCGCGAGGAGCCGCATGGCGCCTGAAGGTAGCGGGTTGCCGAGCGTTCTCAGCCGCGGCGGGCCAGGACGGCTTCGGCGATCTGGACGGCGTTGAGGGCGGCGCCCTTGCGCAGGTTGTCGCCGGAGACGAACAGCGAGAGCCCGTTCTCGAACACGTCGTCGGGGCGGATGCGACCGACGAAGGTGTCGTCGACACCTGCGGACTTGATGGGCGTGGGCACGTCGTCCAGGACGACTCCGGCTGCGCCGGCGAGCAGCTCGGTCGCGCGCTGGGGCGAGATCGGGTTTCGGAAGCCGGCGGTGATGGCGAGCGAATGCCCGGTGAAGACCGGCACCCGCACGCAGGTGGCGGAGACGGCGAGGTCGGGCAGCTCGAGGATCTTGCGGCTCTCGAAGCGCAGCTTCTGCTCCTCGGAGGTCTCGAGCAGGCCGTCGTCGACGATCCCACCGCACTTGGGGACGACGTTGAAGGCGATGGGCTCGCCGAAGTTGTCGCCGGCAGGCACCTCGACGGCGCTCCCGTCGTGGGTGAGGGCTGCGGCGCCGTCGCCGACCTTCTGGATCTGCTCGTCCAGCTCTTCCACACCGCTGAGCCCGGCACCGGAAGTGGCCTGGTAGCTGCTGATGATCATGCGCTCGAGCCCGGCCTCGATGTCGAGGGGCTTGAGCACCGGCATGGCCACCATGGTGGTGCAGTTGGGGTTCGCGATGATGCCCTTGGGGACGTCGTCGAGCGCGTGCTCGTTGACCTCGGGGACCACCAGGGGGACCTCGGGGTGCATCCGCCAGGCCGACGAGTTGTCGATGACCGTGACGCCCGCGGCGGCGACGGTCTCGGCGATGGCCTTGGAGGTGGTGCCGCCGGCCGAGAACAGGGCGATGTCGAGGCCGCTCCAGTCCGCGGTGGCCGCGTCCTCGACGGTGATCTCCTCACCCTGGAACTCGATGGTGCGTCCCGCGCTTCGCGCCGAGGCGAAGAACCGGATGCTGTCGATCGGGAAGTCCCGCTCGACGAGGATGTTGCGCATGACCCCACCGACCTGACCGGTGGCGCCGACGATTCCCACATGCATGCCGTCAGGCTACCGGCGGGTCGGGTCCAGGCCCCAGCGGTTTCGGGGCCGGAGTGTGTGTCTCGGCCGCATCTGGCAGATCCAACGCGCGACGCCTGCGCCAAGATCTGCCAGATGTGGCAAGACCACGGCGCGTTTCAACTCAGCGTCGACGCTCGCTACCGAAAGCTGGTGTCGACGAGGTGGGCGAAGCGGTCCAGGTCCAGGGAGATGTCGAGGCCGTGATCGGTCTTGGTCAGCTCCAGGGTGGGGCAGAACAAGCTCTCGCCGCCCGGCGTGAAGAAGTGTGGGGAGCCGACGACCCCCCGCTCACGGCTCTCCTCGAGATCGGCAAGCACGCCCGCCTCGTCGGCCGGATCGTCGAAGGCGATGCCGTGGCGGTCGGCCACCTCGGCCAGCACCTCCGGGCGCGAGACGTCGATGCCGTCGTCGAACAGCATGCGGCGGAGCTCCAGGGCAATGGCCTCGCCCGTCGCCGCGTCCTGCCGATAGCCGGCATCGGTGAGCGCCAACGCCTGGAGCGAACTCGTCGGGAACGCCGACGGGTCGAACCCCGCGAACAGGTCGGGACTGACCTGCTCGCGAAGGAGTCTCACTTTCGCAGCCACGGCGTCGCCCTTCATCGGGGACCCGTTGATCATCTCCAGCGGGAGGGCCCGAACGACGAGCCGCACGTCGTCGCCGCCCACCTCATGTCGACGTTCGACCAGCCGTTGGAGCCCCACATGGGTGAACGGGCAGACGATGTCGGCGAACACCTCGATCACGTTCTCGGTCATCCACCAATCGTCGCCGACCCCAGACGGGTCCCGCCAGGACCGAGGTCCCCTTCCGGCGACACCGTCGTTGGTGCGCTCCGGTCGACTGACGGGCGGCGTTTCCGTGCGAGGGACTCCGGGCGATCGACCGAATGGACGAGGCCGGAACCCTCCGACCGGCCGATGGTCGCGGTCGGGACGATCCGTCACCGTCGAGCGCATGCGCAGGTGGTGGCAGAGGTCGTCGATCGGTCGTCGGCTCGGGATGTGTTCGGCGATCGTGCTGGTGGCTACGACGATCGCGATCGTGACGATCCCGCCGTTGCGCCTGATCGCCACCCACGCAGTGCTCAGCCGCGTCACCCTCCTGCACTACGAGGTGGACGGCGACGCCGTGGTGCTCGAGGGCGCGGTGAACGGACGGGCAGTCGGACAGTTCAGCGACCTCCTCGAGGCTCACCCCGAGATCGACACCATCGTGCTGCGCAACGTCACCGGCTCCATCGACGACGAGGCCACCTTCGAGATCGCCCGCGTCATCCGGGCGCGGGGGCTGGCCACGGTGGTGCCCGAGGGCGGCCGGGCAGAGTCCGGCGGCGTCGACCTGTTCATCGCCGGTGTCGAACGACACCTGGGCGAGGGCGCGCTGTTGGGAGTCCACGAGTGGCAGGGCTTCACCGCCACGGCCACCGACTTCGAACCCGACGCACCGGAACACCAGCCGTACCTCGCCTTCTACACCGAGATGCTCGGCAGCGACGCCTTCTACTGGTTCACGATCCGAGCCGCGCCGCCCGACGGAATGCACCACCTCGACCGAGCCGAGATCGAACGCTTCGGCATCGTCACCGTCGACTGACCCGCGAGGCACCGACGACGTCAGCGGGAGAGCCAGTGATCGGCGATGGTCTCGAGGGCGTCGGCCAGCAACGGCGCGAGGTCGACGTTCTCGACCTCGATGCGGACACGGCCGTAGGCATCGAGCTGGACCTCGGCAAGCGGTCCCACCAACCCGCCGGCTTCGGGCATCTCGCCGGTGAAGAAGCGGTCGAGTGGCCCGCCGACCTCCACGACCTCCACGACCTCCACGAGGCTCGGTCGGCTCGCCGGCCTCCGACGGCTCGACGGTCGGTCCCGGCGCCGCCTGGCTCCGGAGGTTGCGGGCCGTCGGCACGGTCCGGGCCGACGGCAACGGGCGGTTGGGACGGCCCACCGGTCGGGTCGGCGCGGCCTCGGGAGGCGGGGCGTTGAGCGACTCGGTTCCCGCCGGCGGCGGCGGGGTGAGGTCGTCGATGCCGCGCCAGCGCAGGAGCAGCGACGGGTCGTCGTCCACCTCTCGCGCGAACGCCAGCAGCACGGCCACGCCGTGCTTGCAGGGGTCCCCCCAGTCCGGGCAGTGACAGGTGAACGCGATGTCCAAGGCACCCGGAACGACCGCAGCCGGGTCGACCGCCGCCGCGGAGCGCTCGTTCTCGCCGGCCGCGGTACAGGCGATGGTGACGTCGTACGGCTCGTCGCGGGAGCCACGCACCGACGCGGTGACCGCCTCGGCCTCGACCACCAGGTCCATGACCTGCCCCCGCTTCTGGTACTGGCGGCCGCGGCTGAGCCGGGCGCCCTCGGCCAGGACCGCCGCCAGCTCGGCGAGCTGCTGGGCCTCCACGTTCGAGAGCCGGCTCATGCCCCCGCCCTCGTGTCATCGACCCCCACCCGCGGGTCCAGCGACATCAGGTCTCGCAGCTCGTCGGTGCTCATCTCGGTGAGCCAACTCTCGCCCGACCCCACGGCCCGATCGGCCAGCGCCTTCTTCTCGGTCAGCAGCTCGTCGATGCGCTCCTCGAGCGTGCCCTGGCAGACCAGCTTGTGCACGAACACGGTGCGGGTCTGGCCGATCCGCCACGCACGGTCGGTGGCCTGATCCTCGACGGCCGGGTTCCACCAGCGGTCGTAGTGGATGACCCGACTCGCCGCGGTGAGGTTGAGCCCGGTGCCGCCCGCCTTGAGCGACACCAGCTGCAACGGCAGGCCCGAGCCCGACTGGAACTCCTCGATCATCTGCTCGCGACGACCACGCGCGACGCCGCCATGCAGGAACGCGGGTCGGTCGCCCAGCCGCTCCGCCAGATGCTCGGCGAGCAGATCACCCATGCCCTTGTACTGAGTGAAGACCAGGGCCCGCTCGCCGGCGTCGAGCAGCTCCTCGACCAGCTCGTCGAACCGCTCCAGCTTCCCGGAGCGCCCGGCGATGGTGGAGCCGTCGCCCAGGAAGTGCGCCGGGTGATTGCAGATCTGCTTCAGGCGGGTCAGCGTGGCCAGCACCAGCCCCCGCCGCTTCATCCCGTCCTCTTCGTCGGCCTCGGCCAGGAAGTCGTCCAGCACCGCTCGGTAGAGCCCGGCCTGCTCGGCGGTCAGCGTGGCCCAGGCAACGGACTCGACCTTGTCGGGCAGGTCGGGCACCAGCGACTTGTCGGCCTTGGTGCGACGCAGCACGAACGGTCCGGTCAGCCGACGCATGCCCTCGAGCGCCTGCTCGTCGCCGCGCTGCTCGATCGGCGTGGCGAACCGGTCGCGGAACCAGGTGACCCCGCCGAGCATCCCAGGATTGACCGCGTCGAGAATCGCCCACAGCTCGGCCAACCGGTTCTCGACCGGCGTACCGGTGAGCGCGATCACCTGCTGGGCCTGGAGCTGACGCACCGCCTGGGCCGCGTTGGTGTGGTGGTTCTTGATGGCCTGGGCCTCGTCGCAGACCACGAGCTCCCAGTCGACCTCGCTGAGGAACTCGATGTCGCGGGTGGCGGTGCCATAGGTGCTGATGACCAGGTCCGACTCGCCCACCACCGTGAGCAGCTTGTCCCCGGTGGGTCGGGTGGGGCCGTGCACCACGGTGACCCGCAGCGTGGGCGTGAACCGGGCCGCTTCGGCCTCCCAGTTGTGCACCACCGACAGCGGACACAGCACCAACGTCGGTCGGGCACCGGATCGACCCTGGATGTGCGCGAGCGTGGTCGGGGTCTTGCCCAGGCCCATGTCGTCGGCCAGGCAGCCCCCGAGGCCCAGGCGGCCCAGGAACTGCATCCAGCCCACCGCCCGCCGCTGGTAGGGCCGGAGCTCGCCCGAGAAGAGCGCCGGCTCGTCGGCCTCGCGCAGCTCGTCGTCGGGCAGACCCGCCAACAGGTCCGTCAGCCAGTTGTCCGCGCTGACGTGGTCGCTGGAGGACTCGGCGGTCTCGAACTCGATGTCGCCCGCGGCGAGGGCCTCGGCGGCCGCCTTCAACAGTTCCGCGGGCGACACCTGCGACTGGCTGGAGCGACGATCGGTCAACTCGGCGAGCGCTCCCCTGGCCTCCGCGGTGTCGACCCGGACCCACTCGCCGCGAAGCTGCACCAGACCCGACTGGGCATCGGCGAGCGCCTTCAGCTCCTGCTCGGTCAGGGCGTCGTCGCCCATCGCCATGCCCCAGTCGACATCGACCATGGTGGTGCCGAGGTCGGCCGAGACCCCGCCCCCCTCGGTGGGGGTGGCCTTGGCGGTCAGCCGGAGCTTGCGACGCACCAGCCCCTTGGGAACGAGGATCGGTGCACCGGCGCGCTCGCACAGGTCGAGGCCGTCCACCAGCAGGAGCGCCACCTCGTCCAGGTCGAGCTCGATGTCGCCGACGGGCCCGTCGTCGTCCAGCCGGTCGAGGCCCGGCACCAGCGCCGCGAGACGCCCCGACAGGTCGCGCAGGTACCGGCGCACGGGTGCCAGCGAGCGACCGTCCACCAGCGCCTGCGCGGCCGGGGTGCCGTCGAGGACCTCGTGCCAGCCGACCGCCTGGGTGGGGTCGTCCTGGGACACCACCTCGAACTGCAGCCGCCACGGCTCACCGGGTTCGCCGGGCTCGAGGCGTCCCCGACTGGCCAACGGCGTGGCGCCTTCGGCTGCCGACCGGACCTCGCTCATGGCCGAGCTCAACACCGCGAACGTGGCCTCGTGGCGCTCGTTCTCGCCGACGACGACCCCGCCCTCGTCGAGCAACCCGGTGGCCACCCGCCGGGCGGCCACCACATGGGCGGAACGTGACCGCGGCAGGGGCGGCTTCCACTGCGCTGCGGACAGGGCCCGGCGACACGACGCGTCGGCCAGGCGATCGATGACGGCTCGAGCGTCGGCGGAGCCTCCCGCCAACAGGACCGGAGGAACGGTCTCCAGCAGCCGGTCGATCCGCTCGCCGAGGGCCGGGTGGTCGATCAGCTCCCAGCCGGCGTGCCAGCGCAGACCCGTGGTCTCGAGGGTCGGCAGGATCAGGCCGGTGACCGCCGCGTCGATGCACAGCGACGCGGCGCCGTGGAGCCACCGCAACGACGGGCTCCACTCCCCCGCCGGGTAGCGGTCGGCCATGAGGTCCACGACCGTGCGCGGCGACGCGAGCAATGCGGACGCGTGCAGGACGTCGTGGTCCGGGACCGGCACCACGACCGCGTCGAGGTCGGCCTCACGGGTGGCCCACCAGGACCCGAGGATGCCCCCGGCCACCCGCCGAAGCTGGTCGCCGGGCAGCGAGCGGCCGTGCTCCCAGCCCCAGAATGCCGCGCCGCCATCGGTCCAGGTGACCTGGAGCGACACGGGAAGGCGACGTTGCACGGTGGCCGCGGTCAGACCTCGAGCTCGAAGGCGTCGTGCAGCGCGACGGTGGCTCGGTCGACCTGGTCCTCGGCCACCACGCAGCTGATGCGGATGGCGGAGGTGGAGATCATCTCGATGTTGACGTCGGTGGCGGACAGCGTCTCGAACATCCTGGCCGCGACACCGGGATTGGACGCCATGCCGGCGCCGACCACCGACACCCGGCCGATGTTGTCGTCGGTGGTGACAGTGACCGCGCCGAGCTCCTTGGCCATGTCGGCGGTGACCGACTCACCGATCTCGAGTTGCTCGCGGGGGACGGTGAAGGAGATGTCGGTCTGGTCGCCGTGGGCCGACACGTTCTGCACGATCATGTCGACGTTGACCTCGGCGTCGGCGAGGGTCCGGAACAGACGGGCGGCCACGCCCGGCTCGTCGGGGACACCGGCGATGGTGACCTTGGCCTGGGACGTGTCCGGGACCACCGCGCGGATGATGGCCTTCTCCATGTCTTCCTCCTCTTCGACCACCCAGGTGCCAGGCTCCCAGGTGAACGCGGAACGAACGTGCAACGGCACCTGGTAGGTGCGGGCGACCTCGACCGATCGCATGACGGGCTTGGGGCAACCGACCGCCGTCATCTCCAGCAGCTCGTCGAAGCTGATGCGCGGGATCTTCCGGGCGGTCGAGCAGACACGTGGGTCTGTGGTGAACACGCCGGACACGTCGGTGTAGAGCTCGCACGCGTCGGCGCCGAGCCCGTGGGCCAGCGCGACAGCCGTGGTGTCGGAGCCGCCGCGACCGAGGAACGTGACGTCGTTCTCGGTGGAGACACCCTGCGCGCCGGCAACCACCGCCACCCGACCGGCGTCGACCGATTCCCGGATCCGATGCGGCCGCACCTCGAGGATCTTGGCGTTGCGGTGATTGGTGTCGGTGAGGAACCCCGCCTGAGACCCGGTGTAGGAGTCGGCCGGGATGCCCATGTCGTGCAACGCCATGCACATCAGAGCGATCGACTTGCGCTCGCCGGCGGTGATCAGCATGTCCATCTCGCGGCCGGGCGGGTTCTTGGAGACCTCGCCGGCCAGACGCAGGAGATGATCGGTCTCCTTGCCCATCGCACTCACGACGAGCACGACGTCGTCGCCGTTGCGGCGGCAGCGTCGCACGTGGTCGGCGACCTCACGCATCCGCGTGGCGTCGGCGACCGAGGTGCCTCCGAACTTCTGGACGATCAAACCCACGGCGAACCACGCTACTGCCCGCGACCGCCGGCTCCTCGGTCGATATTCGGCTGTTCGACCGCTGTTCAGCGGGAGTCCGCCCACCGGCGGGGCGGCGCGTACTCGGGGGTCAGCCGTGCCCGACCCCAGCAGTATTCGGCGTGACGCAGACCGCTGCGCCGACGGTCCCGTCGAACCTCGAAGGGGGTCCAGCCGGCTCGCCACAGCGCGGTGGTGACGTCGTGCGGTGGTTCGGTGGTGGGCACGTCCGACGCGATGGTGGGTTCGCAGAACAACAGCACCGAGTCCGACGTCATCACCGGGCGAAGCTCGTCGAGCAGGTGCTCGACATCGGGGGCGGTCCCGAGCTGGCCGACCGAAACGACCGTGTCATAGGTCCTCGCGGCCGCCGCGTCGGTGCCCCAGTGGGTGGCCGAGCTGACCGCCGCCGGGAGACGCCACCGGTCCGAGGCCGGCCACAGCACCAGCGTCTCCCCTTTGGCCGGAGCGAGCGCGTGCGGGGCCAGGTCGGACAGCGGGGCCAGTTCGAAGCGCGGGCGGGGCACGCACCGCAAGGTACCGGCCCGAGGGGCCGGGGGGTGCGCTCGGGCCCGGTCGTGGCACACTCCCTGCCGTGGAGCAACACCCGGCGGGCCCCACCGAGCCACCACTGACCGGCTGGCAGTTCCCCGAGGTCGACGAGGTCGACCCCGACGGACTCGTCGCGGTGGGCGCTGACCTGGCGCCCGGCACCCTCCTCGAGGCCTACCGGTCGGGCTACTTCCCGATGCCGGTCGGCGAGCCGCAGCGCATGGGCTGGTGGTCGCCGGACCCCCGCGGCGTGATCGAGACGACCGACCTCCACGTGTCCCGGTCGCTGCGGCGCTCGATGCGACGCTTCGAGGTCAGCGTGGACCGCTGCTTCCCCGAGGTGATGCGGTCCTGCGGCGATCCATCGCGTCCCCACGGCTGGATCACCGACGACATTCTCGAGGCCTACACCGAGCTCCACCGCCTCGGCTGGGCCCACAGCATCGAGATCTGGCTCGACGGTGAATTGGCCGGCGGCCTGTACGGCGTGGCCATCGGCGCCTTCTTCGCCGGCGAGTCGATGTTCCATCGGGCCACCGACGCGTCGAAAGCCGCCGTGGTGGCGGTGGTCAGCCAGCTCGACGCGTCGCCGGACGCATTGTTCGACGTTCAGTGGACGACCCCGCACCTGCGCAGCCTGGGCGCCACCGACATGGATCGCCGGACGTACCTGGCTCGGCTCCGGCGAGCCGTCCGGGCCCCAGGCCCGGCGTGGGAGTCGGGCTGACCTAGCATGAGCACCGGCCCGCCGACCGCCGGCAACGGCGCCGAGCGGGACGATTCACCAGTTCAGACGGCGTCAATATGGGCCGAACGACCGATCGAAACCAGCGGGGGCCGAGCCGATGGGCTTGTCGATGAGACAGCAGAGCGCAGTCGCCGCCACCATCGTCGGACTGATGGGCATCGGGCTCGGCCTGGCCGCGGGCTTCGCCGTGGTCTACTGGCTCGGCGTGGTGGCCGGCATCGCTGCGGTCCTCGCTGCCTACCTGGCCTACCTCTTCGTCAACCGCATCCTGGTGACCGAGGAACGCACGCAGGAGCTCGCGACCCAGGTCGAACAACTCGAATCCGCGGTGGCCAGCCAGATCCAGGCTCGGATGAACGCCGAGGAGGAGGCCCGCAGGGCCAACCTTCGAGCCGCCGACGCCGAGCTGACGCACGCACTCAGCCACCGGGACCCGGCGGCCTCCGCCACTGAGCTCTGCGACCCCGAGACCGGGCTGTTCGGCGAGGCGTACTTCATCGTCACCGTGGAGCAGCGGATCTCGGCGGCCCGGCGCCATCTCCGGCCCGTGTCGGTCTCAGTGGTCGAGGTGGTGGTCGACCCCACCGCGCCCGAGCCCGCGGCGGTCGACCCCTTCGCGGTCACCGAAGCGCTGGCCGAGACCCTGCGCGACGCCGACACCGCGTGCCGCCTCGATGACGGCCGCTTCGCCGTGATCCTCGAGGACACCCCCGAGAACGGCGCGATCTGGACCATCGAGCGCCTTCGTCGCTGCCTGGCGGAGCGCGTCGACCAGAGCACGCTCTGGGCCGGCGTGGCCTGCTATCCGGCACACGGCTTCGACAGCGGCGAGATCCTGTCGCAGGCGGAGATCGCGCTGGCGGCTGCCCGCGACTGGCCTCAGGACCGCATCGAGGTGGCCGAGTCCCGCTGAGGACCGGCACTCGAGTCCGGCGTCAGCGCCGCCCTCGGCGTGCGGGCATGTCGGACCACCAGCGCCCGCTGAACTTCCAACGGGTCGAGACCGACGATGGTGCGGCCGCGGCCACGGGACGAGGCCAGACCTCGCGGTAGGTCGCGACGATGGCCGCGAGCTCCGCGTCCGTCGGCTCGGGCGAGACCGACATCTGCACGGGATCGATGCTCATCGGACCTCCTACAGCGGGATGATGCCGTGCTTGCGCTGCGGCAGTTGCTCGCGTTTGGTGCTGATCGCCCGGAAGCCGGCGATCACCTTCCGGCGGGTCTCGGCGGGGTCGATCACGTCGTCCACGAACCCACGCTCGGCGGCGATGTACGGGTTGGCGAAGCGCTCGCTGTAGTCGTCGACCAGCTCCTGCTTGCGGGCGTCGGGATCGGCGGCCGCCTGGTAGTCACGCCGGTAGAGGATCTCGACCGCACCCTGTGGTCCCATGACGGCCAGCTCGGCGGTGGGCCACGCGAACGCCAGATCGGAACCGACCGACTTGGAATCCATCACCACGTAGGCACCGCCGTAGGCCTTGCGGGTGACCACCTGGATGCGGGGGACCGTGGCCTCGCAGTAGGCGTAGAGCAGCTTGGCGCCGTGACGGATGATGCCGCCGTACTCCTGGTCGACGCCGGGGAGGAAGCCCGGGACGTCAACGAAGGTCAACAACGGGATGTTGAAGGCGTCGCAGGTGCGCACGAACCGCGCCGCCTTCGACGACGACTCGATGTCGAGCACGCCGGCCAACACCAGCGGCTGGTTCCCCACCACGCCGACCACCTTGCCGTCGAGGCGGGCGAAGCCGCAGACGATGCTGGGCGCCCAGGCGGCGTGGTACTCCATGAACTCACCGTCGTCGACGACCTCGGCGATGACCTCCTTCATGTCATACGGGAGGTTCGAGCTGGTCGGCATGATCTCGGCCAGACGAGGACACGAGCGCTCGGGGTCATCGGTGGGCTCGAAGTCGGGCGGCTCCTCCATGTTGTTGGCGGGGAGGAAGCTGAGCAGCAACTTGACGGCGTCGAGGACGTCTTCCTCACTGTTGGAGACGAAGGTGGCCACGCCGGACTTGGTGCTGTGGCTGGCGGCGCCGCCGAGCTCCTCGAGGGTCACCTCCTCGCCGGTCACCGTCTTCACCACGTCGGGGCCGGTGATGAACATGTGCGACTTCTCGCGGACCATGAAGATGAAGTCGGTCATCGCGGGGCTGTAGACCGCGCCACCGGCGCAGGGGCCGAGGATCACGCTGATCTGGGGGATGACACCCGACGACTGGACGTTGCGGTGGAAGATGCCGCCGTAGCTGTCCAGGGAGACGACGCCTTCCTGGATCCGGGCGCCGGCACCGTCGTTGAGGCCGATCATCGGAGCCCCGACCGACAGCGCGAGGTCCATGACCTTGTGGATCTTCTCGGCGAAGACCTCGCCGAGGGCGCCGCCCATGACCGTGAAGTCCTGGGAGAAGACGAACACCTTGCGGCCATCGACGGTGCCCCAACCCGTGACCACACCGTCGGTGTAGGGGCGGGAGTCGAGCCCGGCGTCGTGCGCCCGGTGGCGGGCGAGCATGTCCAGCTCGTGGAACGAGCCCTCGTCGAGCAGATACTCGATCCGCTCGCGGGCCAGCATCTTGCCCTTGTCGTGCTGCCGCTGGACGGCCCGCTCGGGGCCCGCGTGCAGTGCTTCCTGTCGCCGCGCCTCGAGATCGGCGAGGCGTTCGCTCATCGTGTGCTCAGCCATGACGGCGCTCAGAGTACCTGGGCCCACCCCCGCGCCGCAGAATCGCAGTCTCGAACCGCAACGCCACGCTCGTGGCGCTGCCGCTGCGCCCGAGGTGCTGAGCCGCTCCTCCTCCGTCGTCGCTGGCGTCAGTGGGTTACGGTTCCGGCATGAGCAGCGAGATCACCGCTGACCTGTTGTACTCGCCGGAGCACATGGCCGACCCGTATCCCACGTGGGAACGGATGCGGCACGAGGCGCCGGTGTTCTTCGACGAGCGCACCAACACCTGGCACCTGTACCGCTACGACGACGCAGTCGCCGCGTTCGCCAATCACACCGACTTCTCCAACCGGCTGTACGGCAAGACCCTGGGCGTGGTGTTCGGGCCGACGATGCTGGACAAGGACGGCCACGAGCACGTGGTGCATCGCCGGATCGTGGCCCCCGAGTTCGTGGGGCGCCGCTTCGAGCCGTACTACGAGGCGATCGACCGCAACAGCCGGGC
Organism: Acidimicrobiales bacterium; assembly: GCA_965262315.1. Lineage (GTDB taxonomy): Bacteria > Actinomycetota > Acidimicrobiia > Acidimicrobiales > UBA8592 > JBCCFK01. The sequence continues at coordinate 35,519 of CBDHFJ010000105.1, read as the reverse complement.
GCTGATCCAGGACTTCCCCGCCGAGGGAGCGGTCGACCTGGTCGACGCGTTCTCCACCCGCCTGCCGGTCAACGTGATCGTCGACATGTTGGGCATGGATCAATCCGACCACGAGCGCTTCCACGAGTGGTACACGACGATGATGGCCGGGCTCGCCCGCTTCGACGGTGAGAAGCAACGGCTCGGCATCGAAGCGCACCAGTGCCTCGCCGACTACGTGGCGCCGATCATCGACGACCGGCGCGGCTGCCCGGCCGAGGACCTGATCTCCAAGATCGTCCACGCCGAGGCGGACGGCCAGAAGCTGACCGACACCGAGATCCAGGCGTTCATCTCGCTGTTGCTGGTCGCCGGCGGCGAGACCACCGACAAGGGCATCGCCAACATGTGGACCCGGCTGCTCCAGCACCCGGACCAGCTCCAGGCGTGTTTGGACGACCCCGAGCTGTTCGACGCCGCGTTCTCCGAGATGATGCGACACTCGCCTCCGGTGCTCGGCCAGCTGCGATACGCCGTCAACGACGTGGAGTTCAGCGGGGTCACGATCCCCGCCGGCTCGGCGGTGCACATTCAGCTGGCATCGGCCAACTGCGACGAGACCGTCTTCGCCAACCCGCGCGACTTCCGGATCGACCGCGACGACCTCCATCTCGGCAAGGAGCTGAAGAGCGGCCACCACGGCGACGAGGGCCGGTACGGCCACCTGGGCTTCGGGCTGGGCAAACACTTCTGCCTGGGTTACGAGATGGCTCGTGTCGAGGCCGTGATGGGATCGAAGCTCCTGATCGAGACCATGCACCGGCCGCGCCTGGCCGACGAGGCCGACACCACGTTCGTGATTCGCGGCGCCACCCGGTCACCCGAGGCCGTGCTGGTCGACTACGACCGCTGAGGTCGCCCGCCCCTACCATCGCCGCCATGACACACAGCGTGATCGTCGGCGGTGGCGTCTCGGGGCTGGGGACGGCGCTGACGCTGTCGCGTCTCGGGCATCGGGTGACGGTCGTCGAGCGCGACGCCACCTCCATGCCCGACTCGCCCGAGACCGCGTTCGACTGGAATCGCCGCGGCGCCCCGCAAGTGCGCCACTCACACGCATTGCTGGGCCGACTGCACAACCTGCTGCGCGATCACCACCCCGACGTGCTGGCCTCGCTGCTCGACGCGGGCGCCACCGAGATCCGCATGGCGGACCGGATGCCCGACACCATCGACGACCCCACGCCCCAGCCGGGCGACGAGGACCTGGTGCTCATCGCCGCGCGGCGCACCACCTTCGAGTGGGTCCTGCGGCGAACCGTGCTGGAGAACCCGGCGGTCGACATCCGCACCGGAGTCGGAGTCGCGGGTCTGCTCGCTGATGACGGCGCGGTGCCACACGTGACCGGCATCGCACTGGACGACGGAGCGACCCTCGACGCCGACCTGGTCGTGGCCGCCAACGGCCGCCGCTCGACGGCACCCGACTGGCTCCGGGCCGTCGGCGCGTCGATGGGCGACGACGAGGTCGAGGACACCGGGATCGTGTACTACTCACGCTTCTACCGGCTCCGCGAGGGCCAGGAGTTCCCCGGCGCCGATCGCCTCGTGGGTGGCGATCTGACCTACCTGAAGTACGGCGTCTTCTGGGGCGACAACGGCACGTTCTCGATCACCCTCGCCACCGGCGACGACGACAAGACGTTCCGGGCCGTCAAGGACGCCGAGGTCTTCGATCGGATCGGGCGCGAGATCCCGGCGGTCGCGCCCTGGCTCGACGGACGCGCCGAGCCCATCACCGACGTGCATGCGATGGCCGGACTGTTGAACCGACGCCGTCGCTACGTCGTCGACGACCGACCGGTGGCCACCGGGTTCGCCGCCGTCGGCGACAGCCACGTCTGCACCAACCCGCTGTACGGGCGCGGCTGTTCCACGGGCTTCTGGCAGGCCCACCTGCTCGGCCAGGCCGTCGCCGAACACTCGACCGACCTCGAGGCGCAGGGCTTGGCGTTCGACGCCGCCGTCCGAGCCCACGTGGTGCCCTGGTACAAGGCCTCGGTCTCCTCCGACGAGGGGAACCGACGCGCCGTGGCCCGAGCGCGCGCCGCGGCCGCCGGCGAACAGCTCGACGAGGACCCCGACGCGATGCGGCGCTCGATCTTCCGCGAGGGCCTGTCCCCCGCCTCTCGAACGGACGCGGTGGTGTGGCGGGCCTTCGCTCGCACGATGAACCTGCTGGAGTCGCCCGAGGCGTTGATGGCACCCGATGTCGCGGCCCGGGTGATGAAGGTCTGGCAGGACCGCGAGAACCGGCCGCCTGAGGCACCGCTCGGACCGAGCCGGGAGGCGATGCTCGAGACGCTCGGCATCGCCGAGGCGGCCTGAGCGGAACCACCACAATTCGGTCGACCTCCGTTCGGAGCCCGACCACACTGACGCCATGACGCTCGACATCGAACGGCTCCACCATGACGCGTCCGGACCTCGGTTCGACGGCACCTACGAGCTGCTGCAAACGCTCGCCGCCGAGGCCGACCCCGACATGGACCGCGACAGCATCGAGTCGTTCCGCAACAAGTTGATCGGCAACGACACCTTCGAGAAGGTCACCCTGGTGGGCAGCGACGGGGACGAGGTGGTCGGCCTCGCCCGCGTCTGGTTCTTCAACATCGAGGGCAACCGCGATCTGGCCGAGGTCCGCATCGAGGTCGCCCCCGACCGCCGCAGGGCCGGGTTCGGCACCGAGATGGTGCGGGCCGCGGTGGACCTGTGCCACGAGAACAACCGCCCCAAGGTGCTGGGCCACGGGATCAACGCCGAGCCAACGGCGGGATTCTGGGAGTCGCTCGGCACCGAGTGCGGGCTCGTCGAGCGCAAGAGCCGGGTGTGGGTCCGCGACGTCGATCCCGAGCTCATGCAGGGCTGGATCGACAAGCACCACGAGCGCGCCGGCGACTACCGCCTCGAGTTCTGGACGGGCCCGACACCCGAGCACCTGCTCGAACCCATGGCGACCATGACCACCGCCATGAACGACGCTCCCGTCGACGACCTCGACGTCGGCGACGACATCTGGACCACCGACGATGTCGTCGAGCTGGACGAGTTCCTGGCCGGCGCCGGCTTGGAACGGTGGACGACCATCGCCTTCGGTCCCGACGATCAACCAGCGGGACTCACCGTGGTGACGAAGAACACCGCGAAGCCGCGGATCAGCGGTCAGGGCGACACCGTGGTCCTCGACTCGCACCGCGGTCGCGGGTTGGGCCGTTGGCTCAAGGCCGACATGATCGAACGTGTGCGAGCGAACGCCCCCGACATCGAGGCGCTCGACACCGAGAACGCCGGCAGCAACGACGCCATGTTGGCGATCAACATCGCCATGGGGTTCCGGCCGGTGTACGAGCTCGGCTACTGGCAGAGCACCGTCGAGGATCTGCGCCCGAAGCTGGGTTGACGTCAGCGCTCGACGGGCAGCACGTCGTCGAGCATCCCGCAGAAGGTCGGACAGTCCGTCGGCACCGCGTGTGGGCAAGCCAACGCGTGCTCGAGCCCGGTGATCGCCAGATCGAGCTGTCGGCGGCGCGCCCGCAGCTCGGTCAGCTTGTCGGCCAGCGCCTGCTTCCCCGTGGCCGCGAACTCGTCGGGCGACAGCAGCTGGGCGAGCTCGGCCAGACTGAAGCCGCTGCGTTGGCCGAGCACAACCATCGCGATCCGATCGATCACACTCGGGTCGTACTGCCGTCGGAGACCGGCCCGGCCGACCGGCGCGATCAGCCCCTGGCGTTCCCAGACGTGCAGCGTGGTGGTGGGGATGCCGGTGCGGGCCACGACCTCGCCGATGTCGAGTGGTGCGCTCATGGCCGCACCGGACCCAGCCAGCGGGGGACCCGGCGCCGATACTCGGCGTAGGCCGAGCCGAATGTGGCCGCCATGCGACGTTCCTCGAACGGGATGTACCAGGCGTTGGCCGCGCCGAAGAAGACGACTGCCCCGAGCCATGCCGTCAGCGTCCCCACGACCAGCGCCGTTCCTGCGAGGGCGAGCGTGAAGCCGAGGTACATCGGATTCCGACTGAAGCGGAACGGCCCCTGGGTCACCAGCCGGTCGGGGTCGTCGAAGGTCTTGATGTTGGTGTCGACCCGATCGAACAGACCGGCACCGCCCACGGTCAGGGCCAGCCCGGCCGCGGCGATCGGCACCCCGGACAGCCGGACCACCCACGGGAGCGGACCCAGCGCGGGCGCCACCAGCCCCACGACCACCGAGATCACGAGTAGGGGGAGGAACAGGAGCGGAGGAAGGAGTCGCTGCATACCCCGATCATCCAACCTCGACCCGGGTCGAGGTCAAGACGCTCCCAGCGGATTGCTAGAGGACGGTCAGGGTCAGCGACGCTCGGTACTCGCCCGCCGGCGCGGTCGTCGGCGACAGCAGACGAAGGCGGGCCGACAGGACCGCAGCGCCGTTGCCCGACCCGGCCTGGGCGCTGCCCAGGACCGCACCGTCGGCCAATCCCCGTCCGGTGTCGACGCCGGTGCCGGGGAGCACCAGCGGTCCGGCCGTGACCACCTGGTCGTAACCCGACGGCGTGGGCACGGAGTCCTCGACCACCACCGGAGTCCACCCGAGATGGTTGCCGGAGAACCCGTCCGCGGCGGACACGAAGTCCGAGACCGAACCGGTCACCGTCCACCCCGGGTCGGTCGGCCGCATGTCCAGCACCGTGACCTCGGCCAGCGCTCCGTGGGCGCTGAAGTACTGGCCACCGATCGGCCCGTCCATCACGGGCGCCGCCTGACCCAGGTCGATCCCGCACCGGCTCGGGTTGGTGCCCCGCTCGGGGTACTGGTCGAACAACGGGTCCGGCTCCACGGACTCGGTCGTGAGATCGATGTCCGGCGCCGTACCGACCTGATCAGCGGTCCCGGCTCGCGCCGGAAGGTCGTCGGGATAGCCGGGGAAGCCGGCGACGCCCGGCTCGGCCGGGAGGTCGTTGAACACACCGCAGCGTTGCGTGAAGACCAGGGCCCCGGAGGGCAGGCCGACCGAGATGTCCTGGACCAGGTCGCCGCTGCCTTCACCGATGGCGTGGAAGGACACCAGGCTGGTCGCGGTACTGCCGTCGGCGCCGTGGACGGTCGCCATCACGGTGTGCATGCCCGGCGTCGCGATGTCGACCTCGGCGGTGAACCCGCCGAACGGATCGACCTGTGCAGTGATCGGATCGCCGCCGTCGAGCCTGACGTCGACCCGCACCACATCGGCGGGCGATTTCAGGATGGCAGTCGAGAGCTGTGACGGGTCCTCGACGTAGGTGCACTCGCTGGCGGTGGTCGAAGCGATCGAGTGCAGCGGCCCGCCCTCGCGGCAGCCGTCGGATCCGGACGTGACCGCGAACGTACGGACGGCTGCTCCCGACTCGCCCACACGGTCGAGCGTCGATGTGGAGAACGTCGTGGGGAAGCCGTCGGACAGCATGAAGACGTACTTGCTGCCGTCGGTGGTCTCGAGGGAGTCCAGCGCAGCGTTGAGGGCAGCGTCGTAGTCGGTGCTGTAGCCGACGCTGCGCCGCTCGAACAGCGAGGTCCGCCCCGTCCGCAAGGAGCGAGCCACCTCCTCGACGTCGGGCACGGCCGAGCCGTCGTCGTCGGCCGACGGTGTGGTGAAGTCGGTCTCGCCTGCGACGGGGCTCATGTCGGCCACCTGCGCCCGCACCCCGAACGGCACGACCCCCACCTTGACGTCGGTCCTGGTCATGCGGCTCAACTGCCGGGTCAACGACATGATCCCGGCGATCTGGCAGTCGAGGACGGTGCCGACACTGTCGGCACCGTTGAAGTCGTCCTGGGCGTCGACCGTCTCGTCCCCGTTGCAGTCGAACCCCTTCTGGCCCACGGTCGATCCGGAGACGTCGACGACGTACACCACCGCCACCTCGTCGCCCCGGGGCTGGGAGACCGTGCCTCGGACCGTCAGCGAACCCACCCCGACCGTGCTGCCCGGGAGCGGCGCGGTCACCGCGGGCTGCAGGACGCCGGGTTCGCTGGCCGCCGGAGGCGCCGCGGCGAGCCAGGACACCCCGAGCGCGACGAGCAGCATCGCCGTCACGACATGGAGCACCCTTCGTCTGCGTCCCAACGAGACCACCGCCCTGGTTCGCCGGCCGACCGCCGGCACACCCGTACGCGGTCAGCCCACCAGCTGCGGCCGACAGCCACAAGTCAGAACGGTGAACTCTCGCGAACACCAGGTGAACACGACTCGACTATCGGTACGCCGCAGCCTGGATCTCGTAGAGCTCGGCGTACTGACCGCCGGCGGCCATGAGATCGTCGTGGGTGCCGAACTCGACCAGGCGGGAACCGTCCAGGACCACGATCAGATCGGCCATGCGCACGGTGGAGAAGCGATGCGACACCAGGATGGTGATGCGGCCGTCGTCGGCGGCCTCGCGGGCCGAGGTTGCGTAGTGCTCGAACAGGGCGTGCTCGGTCTCGGCGTCGAGCGCCGAGGTGGGCTCGTCGAGGATCTGGACCAGCGGTGCCGGCCGCATGAAGCCGCGCGCCAGCGCCAACTTCTGCCACTGCCCGTGGGACACCTCGACCCCTTCGTCCCAGGTGGGGCCGAGCTGGGTGTCGAGCCCGTAGGCGAGCTGGTCGATGACGTCGTCGGCCCCGGCCCGGTCGACGGCACCGGTCACCGCCGGGCGGTCGTCCATCTTCGGCTCGTCACCCAGCCCCACCGTGCTGATGGCCTGGAACTCGAAGCGGAAGAAGTCCTGGAAGGCGCCGGCGAGCCGCTCGCGCCACTCGGCCGACGGCATGCGGGCGATGTCGACGTCGTCGACGAGGATCTGACCCGACGTGGGTGCGTACATCCGGGCCAGCAGCTTGACCAACGTGGTCTTGCCGGCCCCGTTCTCGCCCACGATCGCCACCACCGATCCGGCCGGAAGGTCGAGCGACACGTCGTCGAGCACCACGGCGTCGGTCCCGGGGTACGAGAACGTCAGGTTGCGGACCGAGATGCCGTCGGTGATCCGATCAGGCACGTCGCGGTCGGCGTTCTCGTCGATGGACTCGGCGAAGCGTTCGAGCCAGGCCAGGCGGCGGGACGAGTCGAGCCAGATGCCGCGCAGGAAGCCGAGCTCGCCGACGGCCGCGCCGATGTACATCGAGAGTCGACTGCCGGCGGCGAGGACCAACAGGACCTCGCCGGCGGAGCCGTCCTGGGTGTCGGCGACGAAGACGATGGCGCCGACGTAGGCGAAGCCGAACACCGCCCACGCCGCCGCGTTCCAGACCGCGCTCGAGAGCTGGGTGCGGGCGATCGGCCGGTACCAGCGGTCCCAGGACTGCTGCCGCTCGCGGCGCAGCTGCGGGCCGAGACCGCCCAGTCGGACCTCCTTGCCCGGTGGCGCCGTCGTCCCGGTGACGAAGAGGTGCCGGGCCAGCCGCTTGTGCGACGCCACCTCCTCCTCGATGCGGTTCTGCACACCGGGACGCCACGTGGCCACGAACATGATGGGCAGCGCTGCGAGCGCCAGCAGGACCAGCGCCGGGTGGATGGTGGCCAGCAGGATCAGGGTGATCGCCAGCCGGATCACCCACCCACCCACCGAGAACAGCGACATGAACAGGTGGTCGAGCGCGAACACCTGGTCTCGGAGCACGGCGAGCCGGTCGAGGTACTCGGGCCGCTCGTGGTGTTCGACCGTGGCGACCGAGGCCTGCATGCGAGCCACGTGCGTCTCGAGCGCGATCGACACCCGGTCCCGGAACCGGCGCTCGATGCGCTCGAAGATCACGCCGAGGAACCACGTGAGGGTGGCCGACGCCCCGAGGCCGACCGCCGCCCAGATCACCTTGGTCCGGCTGCCTTCGGCCACGCCGTCGGCGAGGATGGCGAGCCACAGCGCGATGAGGGCGTCGGGCAGTGCCGAGAAGAGGGTCATGGCGAACGACGCCAGCAGCAGTCTGGGCTCGGCCTGGTAGCCGATCCTGAGGGTGCGCCACAGTGCGGGGAGCGCCGGCGGCAGCTCGGAGAGGCCGCGGTCACTGCTCAAGGCTGATCACCCCCTCCTCCTCCTGCCCGTCGCCGTCGCCGTCCTCGAAGCGCGAGGCCTGGAGCTCGTACATCGTGTGGTACCGGCCGCCCAGCTCCATGAGCTCGTCGTGGCTCCCGAGTTCGATCACCCGACCCTGCTCCACCACCGCGATGCGGTCGGCGCGGCGAACCGTCGAGAAGCGATGCGACACCAGGATCGTGGTCGTGTCCTTCGTGGCCTCCAGCAGCCGTTCGAAGATCTCGGCCTCGCCACGCACGTCGAGCTGTGCGGTCGGCTCGTCCAGCAGGACCAGTCCGGCGCCCTGCTTCACGCCGCAGAGGGCGCGGGCCAACGCGACGCGCTGCCACTGCCCACCCGAGAGATCGGTGCCGCCGGGGTACCCCTTGGCGAGAATGGTGTCGAGATCGGCGAGGCCGGCCGCACCTGCGGCCTCGAGCGCCTCGAGGATCACCTCGTCGGGCGCGCCCGTGGGGGCGACGTTGAACCGCAGCGATCGCTCGTAGCGGACGAAGTCCTGGAAGACCGCCTGCACCCGACCCCGCCAGGCGTCGAGGTCCAGATCGGTGAGATCCGTGCCGTCGATGCGGATGGCACCGCTGTCGGGGTCGTAGAACCGGCACAGGAGTTTCGCGAGCGTGGTCTTGCCGGCACCGTTCTGGCCGACGATCGCCAGCGACGAGCCCGCCGGAATCGTCAGGTCCAGGTGCTCGAGCACCGGCAGGCTGCCGGCCTCGTAGGTGAACGTGAGGTCGTCGAACACGATGTCCGCGGCCGGTCTGCCGGCGGCGGGTTCGGCGCCGACGCTCAGCGCCCCCGCCGGTGCCATGACCGGCCCGAGGCTGCGAACCACCACGGCCGGCGCGGCCGCCGCGTCCAGCGCCCAGCTCAGGCCCCCGAAGGCGATGGCGGACACGCCGATGGCGGTCTGGAGGAAGACCGTGGCCTCGCCGAGGTCGATGCCGCCGTCGATGACCTGGTCGGCCAGACGCCAGAAGACGAGGGCGTTGGCGGCGACGACGATGGCCAGCGTGAGCCCGACCGAGCGCTCACGGAGCCGGGTGGCCTCCCACTGGAGATCGTGGAGGTGGCGGCGTCGTTGCATGAACCGCTCGACCACCCAGTCGGCCAGCCCGAAGAGCCGGACCTCCTTGGCCGCAGGGGCGTCGACGGCGAGCCGGTAGGCGTAGTCCGCGTGGCGTTGGCTCTTGCGGACCTCGTCGGTGTTGCGGTCCTTCCACACGCCCGACTCCCGGAGGAGTACGTGCGTGGAACCCCAGGCCGCCACCAGGACCAGCGGCACCCACCAGTTGAACGCGAACAGGACGATGGCAGCGGACACGCCGGCCACCAGCTGTACGAGGCCCGACGCGATGAACCCCATGCTGACGTGCAGCGGCGGGCCCATGATGCCGAGGTCGAAGTCCCGGCCCATGGTGAGTTGGTCGGTCAGGTCCGGGCGCTCGAGGTGCGCCATGCCCGGCGGTGCGGTGGTGGCCGCCAAGAGCTGGTCGTTCATCCAGTCCGACGCCCGATGACCGAGGTTGGTGCCGACGGCCTCGTGCAGCGGGTTCAGGACCTGCATGGCCACGAACACGATCGCCACGAAGACGAGCGGTCCGGTGAGCGACGCGTCGTCCTCGACCGCGCTGATGACCGTGCCCGAGGCCACGGCGAACAACGCGGGGAGCATGCCGCCGAGGAGCAGGAGGGCCCACCAGGCGATGGCAAGGCCGGGGGCGGCCTTGAAGAGCGTTCCGAAGAAGACGAGCTCGTTGGCCCGTCCGCGACTGTGCTCGCTCGTCCCCACGAACTACTACCGGATGGTGCCGAAGAACGTTCGCAGGTCGTCGACGAACAGCTCCGGCTGCTCGAAGGCGGCGAAGTGGCCACCCCGGGGCATGTCGGTCCAGTGGGTGAGGTTGTACGAGGCCTCACACCAGCTGCGCGGCGACTTGATGATCTCGCGGGGGAACGACGCGGCTCCGGTGGGGACCTCGACAGGGCTGCGCTCGCCGAACGCGCCGAAGCTCTCCCAGTACAGGCGGGCCGACGAGGCACCACAACCGGGGAGCCAGTACAGCATCACGTTGGTGAGCATCTCGTCGCGAGTGAGGGCGTCCTCGGGCGAGCCGTCGTTGTCGGTCCACTTCCAGAACTTCTCGACGATCCAGGCCATCTGCCCGACGGGCGAGTCGACGAGGCCGTAGCCGAGGGTTTGAGGGCCGGGTCCGCTGCTGGGTGGAGTAGCCCGAGTCCCACTGCTGGTACTCCTGGGCCGCTGCCATCGCGTCCTTGTCGGCATCGGTCGGGTTGGCCATGGCCTCCTCGGTGGGACGACCCAGCGGCATGTTGACGTGGATGCCGGCGCAGTGGCCCCGGTTCTCGCGGCCGATCTGGGTGGTGATGGCCGAGCCCCAGTCGCCACCCTGGGCGCCGTAGCGCTCGTAGCCCAGCCGGACCATGAGCGCGTCCCACATGGTGGCGATCTTCTCCACGCCGGTGCCGTGTGCGGTGGGCTTGTCGGAGAACGCGTAGCCGGGGATCGACGGGCAGACGACGTGGAAGGCGTCCTCGGCCTCGCCACCGTGGTCGGTGGGGTTGGTCAGCGGGTCGATGACCTTGTGGAACTCGTAGACCGAGCCAGGCCAACCGTGGGTGATCAGGAGCGGGAAGGCGTCCTCGTGAGGCGAGCGCTGGTGGATGAAGTGGATGTCGAGTCCGTCGATCTCGGTCTTGAACTGGGGGAACCGGTTGAGGTCGGCCTCCGCAGCGCGCCAGTCGTACTCGTTGGCCCAGTAGTCGGCGAGTTCGCGCGTGTAGGCGAGCGGCATGCCCTGGCTCCAGTCGTCGACGCACTCGGCCTCGGGCCAGCGGGTGGCCTCGATGCGGCGCTTCAGGTCCTCGAGGTCGGTGTCGGCGATGTCGATGCTGAACGGCCGGATGTCGGTCACTGCTGCTCCTGGGCTCCCGTGCTGGTGGCCGCCACCGTAGAGCAGCCATCGGGCCCCCGCCCGTGTGCGCACCTCGCGCCCAACCGGGCTGCGCCCGCTGGCTGCAGGTGCGAAGCTGGGGCATGGCACTCGGGGATGTTGCACCGGCGTTCGTGGAGATGGCTCACCGGATCGTGTGGGCGTCGGTGGCCACGGCCGACACCCAGGGGCGGCCGCGCAGCCGCGTCCTGCACCCGATCTGGGAGTGGGACGGCTCCGGCCTGATCGGCTGGATCGGCACCGGCCCCACCCCCGTGAAGCGGGCGCACCTCAGCCACAACCGCAACGTGTCGGTGTCGTACTGGGCACCGACCCAGGACACCTGCCAGGCCGAGTGCGAGGCCGAATGGGCATTCGACGAGTTCACCTGCACCCGCGTGTGGGAGATGTTCAAGCAGGCGCCGGCGCCGCTCGGCTACGACCCCGCGATGATCCCGGGTTGGGACGGCCCGACGTCGGAGAACTTCGCGGTTCTACGGCTGATCCCCTGGCGTCTCCGGGTCTTCCCGGGATCGCTCCTGCTGTCGGGAGAAGGTGAGGTGCTCTCGTGGCACCGGTGAGGCCGCCGATCAAGCCGATGCTGGCGAAGGCGGTCCACGAACTCCCGGCCGGCGACGAGGGCGATCTGATCTTCGAACCCAAGTGGGACGGGTTCCGTTGCATCATCTTCCGCGACGGTGACGAGGTGGAGCTCGGCAGCCGGAACCAACGACCGTTCACCCGCTACTTCCCCGAACTGATCCAGCCGGTGCGCGACCAGTTCCCTGACCGCGCCGTGATCGACGGGGAGCTCGTGGTCCCGGGGCCCGATGGCCTCGACTTCGACGCGCTCGGCCAACGCATCCACCCGGCCGAGAGCCGCGTGCGCATGCTCGCCGAGGCCACGCCGGCGAGCTTCGTGGCCTTCGACCTGCTGTCGCTCGGCGACCGGAACCTCATGGAGGAGCCCTTTGCCGAGCGACGTCGCCTCCTGGAGGAGGTGGCCGCCGGCTTCACCGACCCGTTCCTGCTGACCCGATCCACGACCGACCGGGAGACGGCCCAGGAGTGGTTCGAGCGCTTCGAGGGTGCCGGGTTCGACGGCGTCATGGCAAAGCCCGCCGATGGCCCCTACGTCGAAGACAAGCGGGTCCTGTTCAAGGTCAAGCAACAACGCACCGCGGACTGCGTGGTGGCGGGTTACCGCATCCACAAGTCCGGCGACGGTGTGGGGTCGCTGCTGCTCGGCGCCCACGACGACGACGGCAACCTCCGGCACCTCGGTGTGGCCAGCAGCTTCAAGGCCGCCGATCGTCCACTCCTGCTCGAGAAGCTGAGCGAGCTCCACCTCGACGACATCGGCGATCACCCGTGGGGCGACTGGGCGTCGCAGACCGCGGAGACCGCCGACGGATCGATGCCCGGCGGACCGAACCGTTGGAATGCCCAGAAGGACATGAGCTGGATCCCGATCCGGCCCGTGCTGGTGGCCGAGGTCCGCTACGAGCACGCCACCGGTGGGCGATTCCGGGGTGTGGCCCGCCTCAGCCGATGGCGCCCCGACCGGGACCCGGCGTCCTGCCACGTCTCCCAGCTCGACCACGGCGTTCCCGACGAGATCAGGGCACTGTTCGGCTGACCCCGCGAGCGACTCGCTCGAGCAGCGCCGGCGCGACGCGGCACTCGGGAGAACGGCGTCAGTCCGTGCGAACGATCAGCACCGAGCAGGGCGCATGGTGGCTCACCGCGTTGGGGACCGAGCCGAGGATGAACCGGCGCTTGCCCGTCATGCCCTGATTGCCGACCACGATCAGGTCGGCCTCGACGTTCTCGGCGTATCCCAGCAGCGCTTCGGGCCCCGACGCGGCCTCGACATGCACGATGACGTCCACGCCCTTCGCCCGGAGGGGTTCGGCGTGCTGGTCGAGCTCGGCCTTCAGCCGCTCGAGCGCGTCCTCGGTCACCGCGACGGGCACGGCCATCATCGCTGCGTCGGCCGTCACCGCACTCCCGGCGCCGTGCACCAGATGAACGGTGGCGCCACACAACGCGGCGAGCTCACCGGCTCGGGCAACCGCCACGCTGGCGGTGGCTGAGCCATCGGTGCCCACCACGATCGTCGAGTACATCGTCGTCACCTCCGTTGCCCGGTCCCGCACCGGGTCGGTCGGGACGATAGTTGCTCGCAGCGCGATCAGCCTCGGCGATCCATCGGTGGGACTCGGGCCGCCCGGCGTCCGCGTTGGGATACGTCCGCCGGACAGCCCTGGTCCACGATCCGTCCACGCCCGGGGGTACCGGCGCGGTTCCACGGATCGATCGCTGGTGGTCGGCCGCCCGCTTGGGCCGACCACCGGGACCGCTCGTGCGCATCATGCGCACGCCGGCGGGCCCCGTTCTGTCGACCACATCACAGAACGGCGGTGACCGTCGTCACGCCTGGCGGTGCAGGACTAACGTCCGGGCATGGACATCGAGGAACTGTCAGCCCGCGCCCAGATCGCCGACGCGATCGCCACCTACGCCCGTGGCATCGATCGATGCGACCCCGATGCCGTCAAGGCGGCGTTCCACGACGACGGGATCCTGGTGGACTACGGCGCGCCGGACCCCCAGCCCGCTCCGGTCTTCGCCGACTACGCGTGCGCCAAGCTGAAGGACGCCTACCTCGCCACACAACACCGGGTCACCAACACGCTCATCGACTACCGCGGCGACAGCGCCGTGGCCGAGAGCTACATCCTCGCGTTCCACGTGCAGCAGACCGACGACGGCAAGGTCCTCCACACGTTCAACGGACGATGGATCGACACGCTGACACCGCGCGATGGCACCTGGCGGATCGCGCAGCGCATCCTGCGGGTCGACTGGACCCGCCGGGACCCGTGGCACGAGGACATGGCCGGCAACTACGTCTTCAGTGCACGAGGACATGGCCGGCAACTACGTCTTCAGTGCACGGGACCGCACCGACCCGCTCTACGACGCCTGACGGCTACTTCTTCTGGCGGCGGCTCCCGCCGTGCCAGTCCTCCTCGACGCCCACGTCGCCGGACTCGACCCCGAACGATCGCAGCTGCGGCCGCTCGCGCAGCGAGCGCTTCATCTCCGCGAAGCCCGGGAAAGGCCGCGAGTGCGACCACGTGGTCCCAGAGCTCGACGGCCTCGACTGCGGCCGAGTACTCCCCGGTCTGCGGCGCCGGTCACGCGGTAGCGTCCGCAACATGGACGATCTGCAGGGAAAGGTCGGCGTCATCACAGGTGGCGCCTCCGGTATCGGGCTCGCGACAGCCCACCGACTGGCCGCCGAGGGCATGCATCTCGTGCTGGCCGACATCGAGGAGGAGACGCTTCGGGACGCAGCCAACCAGGTCGCCGAGGCCGGGGTCCAGGTCGAGGCCGTCGTCACCGATGTCACGGATCTGGCGGCGGTCGAAGCGCTGGCGGACGCCGCGTGGGATCGGCTGGGCGGCTGCCACTTCCTGTTCAACAACGCGGGCGTGGCGGTCGGCGGACCGATCGCCGAGATGACCCACGCCGACTGGAAGTGGTGCATCGACGTGGACCTGTGGGGGCCGATCCACGGCGTCGAGGCGTTCCTCCCCCGCATGATCGACCAGCGCGAGGGCGGACACATCGCCAGCACCGCGTCCTTCGCAGGCGTCGTCCCCAATGACGGGCTTGGTGTCTACTGCGTCGCCAAGTACGGCGTGGTCGCCATGTCCGAGGTCCTGTGGCGTGAGCTGCGCCCGCACGAGATCGGCGTCTCGGTGCTGTGCCCCATGCGACTCGCCACCAACATCGACGCGTCGGGACGGAACCGCCAGGACGACTACGGCGGGCCGGCGTCGCAGGCGTACCCCGAGGTCGACGAAGAGGAGATGGCGGGTGACATGCTCGGTCCCGATGTCGCCGCCGACCTGGTGCTGAAGGGCATCCGCGAGAACCAGCTCTATCTGTTCACCCACCCCGAGAGCCGCGAGTTCATTCGGCGACGCTTCGACCGGATGGACCGGGTCTTCGACTGAGCGTGGGTCGGCACGGCGTCGAGCCGGATACCGGTCTGCGGACACCTCTGGCCGGTCACGAGACGGCCCACACAGCGCTCACAGACCGGACGCGACCCGTTGGGTCACGACGTTGGCCGCCACCATGGCCACCGACAGGGCCAGCAGGGTCGGGGCCACGACGCCGAGGTCGACGGTCCGGACCAGCGCACCGAGCACCGCGCTGGTGGCGATGACACCCACCGAGGACGCGGCCAGTTGGTACCCGACAGCGCGTCCCGTCTGCCGCTCCCCCAGCCAGGTCGGTGTCAGCAGGACGAGCGCCGGGAAGACCCCGGCTGCCGCGGCACCGATGACGGGGAGGGCCAGCAGGTCGGCCCCGGCGACGGGGTCCCACCAGAAGAGGGCCGCACCGGCGACCATGCCGGCCGTACTCGCTCCGAGCAGGCGCTCGGGATCGATGCGGTGGCCGACGACGCCGAGTGTGAGCCGCCCCACGGTGAGTCCACCCCAGAACGCGGCGACGGCCCAGCCGGCCACGGTGTCGGAGACACCCCGCTCATCGGTGAGGACCGAGTAGGACCACTGCCCGTAGGACGCTTCCACGGACACGTAGAACAAGAAGAACGCGAGCATCGGGCCGAGCACTCGCCACCGCATGCGGGCGTCGGCGTCGTCGCGGTGGTCGGCGGACCGAGGCACATCAAGGGCGGGCCGCCTCGAGATCACCAGCGCCAGCATCACGAGCTCGACGGCCAGCAGCGACGCGTAGACCCAACGCCAGGAGATGTCGAGTGACAGCGCCGCGGTCACGAGGAGCGGGCCGCCGGTCGCCCCGATCCCGAACATCGCGTGCAGCATGTTCATCGCCCGTGGCCCATGCACGATGGCCACGTAGGCGTTGAGGGCGGCGTCGACGGTACCCCCACCGCACCCCAGGACGAAGGCGGCAGCCACCACCACCGGCCACAGGTCACCGACGGTGTAGAGCGCCAGGCCCACCACGGTCGCCGCGACCCCGAGCGCCACCGTCTGGCCCACACCCACGCGATCCTGGGTCCGACCGGCGGACAGGGTGGAGACGAAGTAGCCGGCCGTGTAGCCGGCCACCAGCCATGCGAGCGACTCCACCGGCCGGTCCAACGATTCGCGCAGCGACGGCCAGACCGTGCCCAGCACTCCCTCGGGCAACCCGAGGAGGACGAAGAGGGTCGACGCCAGCAGCAGGCCGACGCGACGGGTGCCGGCGTCGGGGCCCGTCACCGCCCCTCGGCCAGACGGGCGAACCGGTCGACGAGCGCCGGTGCGTCGATGTCTGCGGCCAGCGTGGCGAAGTCGGCGCCGGGACCCTGCCATTCGAGCTCGTCCACCGATCCGACGGTCGGAGCGTCGTACTCGATGGTGGCGATCCGCCGGAAGAGCAGCGCGTCGTCGTGGAGATCGGCGAGGGTCTTCGCCAGCTTGGCCGCCCCCCGGACACTGACGTCCCACTTGCCGGGCTCGAGCGGGATGTCCTCGATGTGTCCGTAGCGGGCGAGCACGGTCGAAGCCGACTTGGCCCCCCAGCCCGGGAGGCCCGGAAAGCCGTCGGCGGTGTCGCCGACGAGGCCGAGGTAGTCCGGGATCGACTCGGGTGGAACGCCGAACTTCTCGATCACCGCGTCACGGTCGATCAGCATCTGCTTCCGGCGGTCGTACTGCACGATGCGACCATCGTCGGTGACACACTGGCCCAAGTCCTTGTCCGGCGTGCAGATCATGACCTGGTCGACACGCGAGTCGGCGGCGGCGACGCGAGCGCAGGCCCCGAGGGCGTCGTCGGCCTCGTACTCGACCATCGCCAGGACGCAGAAGCCGGCCGACTCCAACGCGTCCTCGAGCAACTGGAACTGGGAGAGGATCTCCGGCTCCATCCCCGAGCCGTCCTTGTAGCCGTCGTAGAGGTCGTTGCGGAACGACTCGATCACGTGGTCGGTGGCGACACCGACATGGGTGGCGCCGTCCTCGAGGAGCTGCGCCATGGAGCCGAGCACACCGCGGACCGCACCGGTGTGCTGCCCGGACGCGGTCTGATGGTGCGGCAGGGCGAAGTGATAGCGGAACAGCTCATAGGTTCCGTCGACGAGGTGGACGCGCATGGACGCGGAGTCTGCCACACCCGCACACGAGGGCACCCGCTGGGGAGGATTCCCCGGTTCCATGATCCGATCGGCTCAAGTCCCGTCGGGGCACGCCGATGGTGACAACCATGGACCGACGTCCTTCACCGCTGCTCCTGCAGCCCGAACGAGCATGCCCGATGCTCGGCACATCCTCCCACGTGCGACCGCTAGGGTCGGCGCCGTGGGAGCCCACGAGCTCGTCGCGGCCTTGGTGGCGGCCTTCGGCGAGTGACCGAAAGGACCTGTCATGGCGATGACGCCCGATGAGATTCGTGCCAAGTCGTTCCCCTCCGTCAAGAAGGGCGGTGTGGACGCTGATGTGGTGAGCGCCTTCTTGGAGAAGGTGGCGCAGGACGTGCAACGACTCCAGATCGATCTGGAGGCCGCGCAGCGCGAGACGCCGGAGCCGGTGGCCGCGCAGGAGCCCCCGGCCCAGGTGGAACCGACGAAGCGGACCATCGCCGTGGTCGGCTCACATGTCGACGAGGTTCTCGAGGCCGCGCAGCGCTCGGCGGACGCCATCGTGCGTGACGCCGAAGACTGGGCGACGGGACACAAGGGTGAGGCGGATGCCTACGTCCGCCAGGTCCGGAGCCAGGTGGACGAGCTCCGACGCACCACCGAGCAGCAGGCCGAGAGCTTCCGCGCCGAGACCGTCGCCTACGCGAACCGGATCCGCGAGGACGCCGAGGCCGCAGCCACCGAGATGCGGGAACGTGCCGAGCAGGACGCCGCGGCCAAGTACGACCGGCTGACCAACGACGCCACCGAGCGCTGGGAAGCGGTGAAGAGCGCGGAGCGCGAGCTCCTGTCGCGGATCAACATCACCTCCAGCGAGTTCGAGCGTGCCCGAGAGCACTTCGAGCAGGCCGTCGCCAACCATTCGGATCCCACCATCGAGCCAGGCGAGCTGGCGCTGGCCGAGCCCGCGGCGTCACCCGAGCCGCCGGCGGAGATGCCCGAGCCCCGCATGCCGGACCCGATTCCAGTCGCCGAGTTCGCTGATGCCGACGAGGCGCCGGCCGCCGCCATGGAGGCAGCCGACGAGCCGCACGAGGCCGACGCCGACGTTTCCAACGAACCGGCCGTTCCGGCCGGCGACGACATCGCGCCGGTGCAAGCCACACTCGCCGAGCCCGAGACCGGCCACCACGAGACCGACCAGCCCGAGGCTGACCACCACGAGGCCGACCAGCCGGAGAGCGAGCTCGCGGACCCGCCGCCGATGCCGCCCCCGCCCCCGGTCGCCGACGTCGAGGCCCTCGCCGAGACCGGCGACGCTCCGCTGACCGACCTCTGGGAAGACGTCGACGCGTCCAACGCCGACGACGCCATGGACGATCGCCCACCGGCCCCAGCGGCCTGGGCTGACGGGGCCATCGACGAAACGCCGGCTCCCTGGGGCGCGGTTGAAGAGGCCCCGTCCGGCACCACCGATGCTTGGGGCGCAGCCGACGATGCGGCCGAGGCCGCGACCTCGTGGGGCGACGACTCGAGCACCACCTCCGCGTGGACCGCCGACGACCCCACCACCGAACCCACCGATTCCTGGGGTGCCGACGACCCCACCACCGAACCCACCGGCTCCTGGGGTGCCGACGACCCCACCACCGAACCCACCGGCTCCTGGGGTGCCGACGACCCCACCACCGAACCCACCGATTCCTGGGGTGCCGACGACCCCACCACCGAACCCACCGATTCCTGGGGTGCCGACGACCCCACCACCGAACCCACCGATTCCTGGGGTGCCGACGACCAGCGCGCCGATGCCTGGGGCACCACGGACGAGGAGACCACCGAGAGCTGGTCGTCCGAAGCACCTGCCGCCACGGCATCGTGGGGCAGCTCCGAGGGCGACGCAGGCGACTCCTGGGGAGCCGCAGCCGAGGACGCACCGGCGACCACGGCATCCTGGGGCGCCGACGAGGATGCCGACGGGTCGGCCAGTTCGTGGAGCTCGGGCGACGGCGCGTGGTCTCCGTCGACCAATACCGACCCGTGGGCCACCGAGCCGGCTGACACCGGCGCCGCGAACCTCGTGACGTCGGCGGAAGTCGCCCAGGCGGACCCCGAGTCGTCCTTCTTCGAGGAGAGCGACGACGAGCTCGGTGACGACCCGCTGGCGGCAATGGTCCGCGACGCCGTCGAGCGCGTGACCGACGGCGACGGCGCCAACTGAGCCGACTCGACCACACCGACGCTGGTCGGAGCGAGCACACGTCGCCGCGGACCCGTCCGCGGCGACCTCGCGCGTGACGACTGAGCGTCCCTGGTCCCCACTGCCGTAACCTGACGAGGCATTCGTCGTCTCCCAGGGGGTCTGGGCATGGGTACGGTCATTCTCTCCGGCGCTCGTACGCCGATCGGCAAGCTGAGCGGCGGCCTGTCGTCGCTGAGCGGCGCCGATCTCGGTGGCATCGCCATCCGAGCGGCACTCGAGCGCGCCGGTGTGTCTCCGGACCAGGTCGACTACGTGATCATGGGCCAGGTCCTGCAGGCCGGTACCGGCCAGCTCACGGCGCGTCAGGCCGCCCGACGCGCCGACATCCCCATGTCGGTTCCCGCCACCACCATCAACAAGGTCTGTTTGTCCGGCCTCAACGCGATCCACCTCGCCGACCAGATGATCCAGACCGGTGAGGCCGAGATCGTGATCGCCGGTGGCATGGAGTCCATGACCGGCGCCCCGTTCCTACTGCCCGGCGCACGAGGCGGGTATCGCTATGGCAACACCGAGATGCTCGACGCCATTCAGCACGACGGGTTGTTCTGTGCGCTCGAGCGGGAGTTGATGGGCGAGAGCACCGAGCGCTACGCGGCGTCGGCTTCGATCGACCGCGAGGCGCAGGATCGGGTGGCCGCCGCGAGCCACGATCGGGCGGCCCGCGCCACCAAGGACGGCCTGTTGGCCGACGAGATCATCCCGGTCGAGATCCCCCAACGTCGAGGCGACCCCATCACTGTCGACAAGGACGAGGGGATTCGGGCCGCCACGGACATGGAGTCGTTGGGTGCGCTGCGCCCGGCGTTCGCCGAGGCCGGCAACATCACCGCCGGCAATGCCTCGCAGATCTCCGACGGTGCCTCGGCAACCGTGATCACCACCACCGAGGTGGCCGAGCGACTCGGGGTGACACCCCTGGCCGAGTTGGTCGGTTATGGCCAGGTTGCCGGCCCCGACACCAGCCTGCTCACCCAGCCGTCGCGAGCGATCCGCCAGGCACTGGAGCGCAGTGCCATGACGCTGGCCGACGTGGACCTGTTCGAGATCAACGAGGCGTTCGCCGCCGTCTCGTGTGCCTCGATGACCGACCTGGGGATCTCTGACGACGTGGTCAACGTGAACGGCGGCGCGATCGCCCTCGGCCACCCCATCGGCGCTTCGGGCAATCGCCTGGCGCTGACGCTGGCCCACGAGCTCAAGCGTCGTGGGGGCGGGACGGGCGCCGCAGCGCTGTGCGGCGGCGGCGGACAGGGCGACGCCCTCCTCCTGCGCGTCGCCGGCTGAACCCGGCCGTCGTCCGGCCTCACCTCGCCGGATGGACGTTTCGTCACATTTCGGGCGGTGCCCGTCACATGAGCCGTCGCGCCCCGAAACCCCCGACCTCGGCCACGTTTGGCCTGGTCAGAGCCCTTTGTTACGAATGTTGCGATTCCCTCTTGACGACGCTGCGGTTACATCGTAATGTGACCGTAACGTTCGAACAGGGGATGACATCCCACCAGGTGGTGTCACCGCATCATCTTGCTCATCCCCTGTGAGTACGTCGAGGTGCCATCTCGCTGTCCTGTCGGTCTTGTCCGCCCGCGCCCGACTCAGTGAGGTGGCACTTCGGCCGTTTTCGGCCGAAGCGACGATGCAGCGGCCGTTTTCGGCCGAAGCGACGATGCAGCGGCCGTTTTCGGCCAATGTCGCCTGACGCCGGGCGGGCACCGCGGTAGCGTGGCCGACGTGAAGTGAGACCGGTACACCCATCCGCCGCATCGCCGAACGGCATGCGTCGAGAGCCGGAGGTGACCCGTGTCCGCACCCTCGTTCGCCCTGAACGCCCACCAGATCTCGCTCACCCGCGCCGATCGACCGGTCCTGGCCGACATCGACCTCACCATCGGGCCCGCCACCCGTTTGGCGGTGGTCGGGCCCAACGGGGTGGGGAAGTCCACACTGTTGCGGGTCCTGGCAGGCGCCAGTCCGACGGACCGTGGCCGGGTCGTGCGTCGGCCCGCTGACCTGCGCGTCGGTCTTGTCGACCAGGAGCTGGAACGCTCGACTCGCAGTGTCCGAGACCACCTGGCGACACAGACCGGCGTGGCCGCGGCCGACGCCGCCTTCGAGGCAGCCGCCGCAGGCCTCGCCGATGGCTCCGAGGACGCAGCTGAGCGCTACGAGCAGGCGCTCCATGCGTGGTCGGCAGCGGGCGCCGCCGACTTCGATCGACGCGTGGAGACGACGCTGCGCCGACTCGGGCTGCCTGGCCGAGTCCTCGACCAGGCCACGGCGTCGCTCTCGGGTGGCGAGGCGGTTCGCGTCGGTCTCGCCACGGTGCTGCTGAGCCGGTTCGACGTCACCCTGTTGGACGAGCCCACCAACAACCTCGACGCCGGCGGGCTCGCGGTGTTGGAGGGGTGGGTTGGTGCGCTCGCGGGCGGCCTCGTCGTCGTCTCCCACGACCGCCGATTTCTGGAACACGCGGTCACGTCCGTGCTCGAGATCGACGAGCACGACCACACCGCCACCCTCTTCCACGGCGGCTGGCAGGCATACCTGGACGAGCGGGAGACCGCTCGGGCCCGTGCGGTCTCCGCGCACCAACGCTACGTCGACGAGCGCGACCGGCTGCGGGCGTCGGCCCAGCGCCAACGCGAGTGGGTCGACCGCGGCGTGAGCAGCGCCCGCAAGCGTCCCGCCGACGGGGACAAGTTCCGCCGACGGTGGGCCATGGACCAAACCGAACAGTTGGCAGGCCGAGCCCGGGCGACCGACCGCGCCCTGGAACGCTTGGAGGTGGTCGACAAGCCCTGGGAAGGTTGGGACCTCCGGTTCACGGTGGCCACCGCCCCGCGCTCGGGTGCGGTGGTGGTGGAGACCGAGGACCTCGTCGTTCAACGGGGCGACTTCGTCCTGGGGCCGATCACCGAGTGCATCGAGTGGGGCGAGAAGATTCATCTGGCGGGGCCCAACGGCAGCGGCAAGTCGACCTTCGTCGCCGCCGTCCTCGGTGAGCTCGCGCCGACCCGCGGCACGTGCCGCGTCGGCCCGTCGGTGGTGGTTGGCGTGCTGGGCCAGGAACGGGGCGGGTGGCTCGCCGACGACGAACGTCTGGTCGACGTGTTCCCTGCCCAGGCCGGCCTCGACATGGCCGAGGCACGGTCGCTGCTCGCCAAGTTCGGCCTGGACCACGACGCCGTGGCTCGGCCGATCCGCACCCTGTCACCCGGCGAACGGACTCGGGCGTCGTTGGCCCTGTTCCAAGCCAAGGGGGTGAACCTCGTCGTCCTCGACGAGCCCTCGAACCATCTCGACCTGCCGGCGATCGAGCAGCTCGAGGCTGCGCTGGACGGCTACGACGGAACGCTGCTGTTGATCTCCCACGATCGAGCGCTGCTGGACGCGGTGGCCATCACCCGCACGATCCGTCTGGGTTGATCAGCCCGCATCCACGGCGCGGCGACCCTCGAGGGCTCGGCCGAGGGTGAGCTCGTCGGCGTACTCGAGGTCGCCACCCACGGGCAGGCCGGAGGCGATCCGAGTCACCGTGACGCCGAGCGGTTCGATCAGCCGTGCGAGATACATCGCCGTGGCTTCACCCTCGATGTTGGGGTTCGTGCACAGGATGATCTCCTGGACCTGCTCGGTCCGCAGCCGGTCGAGCAGCTCCTTGACCCGGAGCTGGTCGGGGCCGATGCCGTCGATGGGATTGATGGCGCCTTGGAGCACGTGATAGCGGCCGTTGAACTCCCGGGTGCGTTCGATGGCCACGATGTCGCGAGGCTCCTCGACCACACACACCAGCGTCTGGTCCCGACGCTCGTCGGCGCAGATCTCACACCGCAGCTCATCGCTGATGTTGAAGCAGATCTCGCAGAACCGGACCCGGGCCTTGGCGTCGCGGACGGCATCGGCAAGCCGGAGCGCGTCTGCCTCGGGCAGCTTGACCAGATGGAAGGCGATCCGCTGGGCCGACTTGGGGCCCACCCCGGGCAACTTGCCGAGCTCGTCGATCAGGGTCTGAACGGCCGGCGTGTAGACCGAGACCACGTCAGTCGCCCGGGCCGAGGAGGCCGCCGAGGCCACCTCCGCCGAGCAGACCGCCGAGGTCGAGACCACCGAGATCCATGCCCCCACCACCCTGCGCCTCGCCGGCCTGCGCCATCACGTCGTTGAGCGCGGCCAGGACCAGGTCCTGGAGCATCTCCACGTCGTCGGGATCCACGGCTGCGGGCGAGATGCTGACCGACTCGAACTCGAAGCTGCCGGTCATGGTGATCTTCACCGCGCCGCCGCCGGCCTGGCCCTCGTGCACCTGCGCCGCCGCCTCCTGCTGGGCGGCCATCAGCTGCTCGCCCATCTGCTGGGCCTGCTGCAGGATTGCGTTCATGTCGAGGGGCGGATTCTGGTCGCTCATGTGGAGACCTCGAGACGGCGGAACGGAGAGCTCAGTCTGGCAGACCGCGAGGACAGTTCCGTGCCGCTGCCGTCGTCAGTTCTGGGGTTCGGGATCCTGATCCATCAGCTCGGCACCCGGAAACGCCTCGGTCAGCAGGTCGATGCCGCCGGCCGCGTCGGCGGACGCATCGGTGAGCGAGTCGAGGTCGATGACCTCTTCCTCCTCCGCCGGGGACTCGACCGTGGGCGCAGGCGCCGGTTGGTCGGCGGCTCGAGCGACGGGCGGTGGTGCGTCGCCGTCGACCACCAGGGTGAGCTCGATCGTGGTCCCGAGGTGCGAGGAGATGGCGGCTCGGACGTCGTCGACGCACTCCTGGCAGCGATCGCGGTGGATCGCGTTGGGCAGCCCGAACACCACGGTGGCACCGTCGACGGAGATGAAGCGACCACCGCTGAACCGGGACTTGGCCCTGCCGGGCAGCGACGCCTTGATGTCGTCCCATGCTGCCTCGAGGCCACCGAGGGTCGGGCCGCCGCCGGGTGTCGGCGCCGGCGCCGGGTCGGGTGGAGGCTCGACCGGGGCCGGCTCGTGAACAGGCTCGACTGGGGCCGGCTGGTGGACGGGCTCGGGTGGTTCGGGTGCCGGCTCGGTTGTGGGAGCGTCGTCGCGAGCCGCTCCTCGGGTGGCGCCGAGCGTGGGGCGAGGCGATCGGCCGGGGGCATCGTCGCCCGGAGGAGGATCCGGGGCAGGCGTCGGCGCGGGCCGGTCGCCGCGGGTGGCGGCAAGCGCAGCGCGAGCACCATCGGCCGGTCGACCGCCGCTCGGGCGGGGGGCAGGGTCGGTGGCCGGCGCCTCGGCGACAGCCGGCGGCTCGGCGACCGGGTCGGCCGGCGCGGCAGGCGCACCCGGCGTCGCGGGCGCCGGTGTGGCGCCAGCGGCGGGTGGAGGAGCAGCGACCACGCCCCCCTGTTCGAGACGCTCGAGGCGGGCGACGACCGCTGCTCAGGTCGGTGTCGAGGTCGGGTCGACTCAACCGCAGCAGCGCCACCTCCAGGTCGACGCGGGGGTCGGGTGCCTGGCGCATCTCGATCAGCGCGCTCCCGATGCGCTCGAGCGCCCGCGTGATCGCCGCGGGCCCCATCGTCGACGAGGTGGCCCGGGCGGTCTCGGCCTGCGCGTCCGACAGATGGTCGAGCGACGCACCCATCGACGACAGGAATGCGTCGCGGAGGCGAGCGAGGAGGTCCTCGCCGATCACCCGTGGATCGCGGCCGGCCTTCAGTGCCTCGTTGACACCGGCCACGACCTGTCCGGCGTCGGCGGCCGCCAGCGCAGCCATGATCTCGTCGATGACGTCGGTGCCCCGTGGGACACCGCCCGCGGCCACCACCTGGTCGAGCGCCGACAGCGTGTCCCGGGCCGAACCACTTGCCGGCGCGCACCACGTAGTCGACCATGGTGTCGTCGACCTGGAGCCCGGCGTCCTGGGCGACCCAGCGGACATGCGCTTCGAGATCCTGAGCCGGGATCAACTCGAACTCGTAGTGCTGCGTCCTGCTCCGGATGGTGGGGACGACCTTGTGGGGCTCGGTCGTGGCCAGGACGAA
This sequence comes from Acidimicrobiales bacterium, assembly GCA_965262315.1. GTDB lineage: Bacteria > Actinomycetota > Acidimicrobiia > Acidimicrobiales > UBA8592 > JBCCFK01. Next base: position 10,110 of record CBDHFJ010000105.1, on the reverse strand, counting down.
CACGACGTGGTCCGGCGGCTCCTCGAGCGTCTTCAGCAACGCGTTCTCGGCACCCGCCGTCAGCATGTGGACCTCGTCCAGGATGTACACCTTGGTGCGCCCGGGTGACCCCAGCGCCACCTTGGCGATCAGGTCCCGGATCGCCTCGACCCCGTTGTTCGACGCGGCGTCGAGTTCCTGGAGGTCATAGGACGTGCCCTGCTGGAACGACAGGCAGGACTCGCACGCACAACAGGGCTCGCCGTCGTCACCCAGGTTGGTGCAGTTCAGCGCCTTGCCGAGGATGCGCGCCGTGCTGGTCTTGCCGGTGCCGCGGGGCCCGCTGAACAGATACGCGTGCCCGACACGGTCCTCGGTGATGGCGTTCTTGAGCGCCGTGACCACGTGCTGTTGGCCCACGAGCTCGCCGAAGCGGCCGGATCGGTAGCGGCGATAGAGCGACTGGTAGGCCATCGAGGCGAGCCTACCGGGTGCCCCCGACGGCCCGCCGGGGTCACTCGCAGGTGGGAATCCCGGGGACGAAGACGCCCCAGACCGGGGCGCCGGGAGGCGCGTCGGAGAGGATCTCGTAGCCCGCCTCGCCGACCCGGTTGATCTCGAAGAGGTCGTCGTAGCGCACCTCGAGCCCGGCGGCGGCGGCGACCTCGTTGACCGGGTCGCCCATCTTGGCGCCACCGGGCAACTCGATCAGGTCGATCTCGGGGAACCCGCCGTCCACGATCCGGAGGTCGTAGCCCCAGGCCCGCATGACCTCGGTGCCGTCAGACCGGTCGAAGTAGACGTTGAGGTCGCCCCACTGGACCAGGCGTTCGTCGTCCTCGTCGCCGTCGAGCGGACACCCGATGTACCAACCCGAGTCGTAGTCCGGCTCGCCGATCGTGGCCTCGAGCACTTCCATGGCGGTCGTTGCGTCGCTGCCGAGCGCGACGCCCAGCAATGGGGCCTCCGGTCCGACGACGAACTCGATCGGCGCCGGGGTGGGGGTGGCCTGGGGCGCCGGGATGGGGGTCGGCGTCGGCGTCGGCGTCGGCGTCGAGTCCTCGCTCGGCGGGGGCCCGCTGGGCAACGGCGTGGACGTGGCCTCTTCCTCGCCGACCGCTGCCGCGTCGTCGGAGGTGATCGGAGGTGTCGGCGTCGCCTCCGGTGGCCGGCGTGTCGTCGGTGGTGTCCGCGTCGCCGACCGCGGGCTCGGGAGTCGGCGTCGACGTCTCGACGGTCGAGGTCGGCGTGGGAGCAGCGTCCTCGGCCGGGACGTCGCCGGTTGGCGTGGCCTCAGGTGCCGAGGCGTCCTCCTCAGCGGCCGCGACCACAGTGGGAGCGGCGGTCTCGTCGGTCCCGCGCGGAGCGGTGTCCTCCGCGCCCTCGGCCTCCTGGGCCAACGACGCGGACTCGGCGTTCACGGGAATCACGGTCGGGTTGCCCAGCTCGTCGGTGACCTCGATTCCGAGGTCGACAGTGCAACCGCTGGCGACGAGCGCCATGGCAACCACAACTGATCCGATTCCCCGCATGATGCTCCAGCCTGCCCAGTGGTTGGAAGTTGCGTGTCAGCCCGCGCCCAAAGTGAACCACGCGCCTGTGGACAAGTGAATTCGGCCCTGGGCCCGACGACTGTCCGCACCCCGACCGTCGTCACGGTCCGCAGCGACCGGACCGCGGCGCGCGGTGGTGTTGACGCGAGACACCCGCTTCCGGAAGTGACGACCAGGCGATCTGCGGCACACGAGGAGCACCGCTGAGAGCTGCTGCCTCCCGGCCCTGACTCGGTTCACGGGTCCTCATTGCACAGGACCCGGTCGTCACATCCCGAAGCGGGTGTCTCGCCATGGTATCGGGAGGCTGCCGGGACCGGCCATCGCGTGAAATCGGGCCCGGACGGCAATGTCGTGGTGGCATCATCCGCGGGTGGCCGATGTGGCGGAGGTGGTGCGGAACAAGGCGATCGAGACCGGAGACGCGGCGTGGCTGGAGCGGCTCGACGCCTGGATCGACCAGCTCGCCACGGCCTGGGGCCTGACGATCGGTCGGTCGATCCCGGGCGGAACCGAGGCCCACGTGGTGGAGGCGGTGACGGCCGAGGGCCGCGCGGCCGTGTTGAAGCTCCTGGTTCCGCGTGACGGCTCCAACGCCGCCGAGGAGGCGGCGGTCCTCGCGGCGTGCGCGGGTGACGGCTGTGTCGAGCTCCTCGCCTTCGACGAGCAACGCTCGGCACTGCTGCTGGAACGCCTCGGGGCGTCGATGTTCGACCTGGGGCTCCCCGTCCAGGAGCGTTGGCGCGTCCTGGTCGGAGTCGCCGCCGAGGTCTGGCGGCCTGCCCCGGACGGCCTGGAGCTGCCCGACGGGCGGACCAAGGCCGAGTGGCTGGCCGCCTACATCCCCGACGAGTGGGAGCGCCTGGGCCGCCCATGCTCGGCTGCAGCGATCGACCACGCCGTCCGGGCGGCCCGCTCGCGGGCGGCAGCGCACGATCCGAGTCGAGCGGTGCTGTGTCACGGCGACGTCCACCAGTGGAACACATTGCGGGCGGGCAACGGCTGGAAGCTGGTCGACCCGGACGGGCTGATCGCCGAACCCGAATGCGATCTCGGCATCATCGTGCGCGAAGACCCGGACGAGCTTCTCGCCGCCGGACCGTGGACCGTCGTCCGCGCGATGGCCGACGTCACCGGAACCGACGCCACAGCGATCTGGGAGTGGGCGACGGCGGAACGGGTGTCGACAGGCCTGGTCGCGACGGCCATCGATCTCCAACCCGTGGGCCGCCGGATGCTCGCAGCCGCCGACTACCTAGCGCACCACTAGGGTCCGCGCTGCCGACGAGGAGACGGAGCTGATGGTCGACGACTGGTGAGCAGCGCCGCGGACGATGCTCAGTCGCGGGTCTCCCACTGGAGCTCGAGGGCCAACTCTTCGTGGCCCCCGTCGACCTCGTGTTCGATCACGATCGCGGCGTCGGCGGGCACGGTGAACCGCTTGTTCTGCACCTGGATCCGGAACGACTCGCCGGCCTCCAGGGCGTCCGCCAGGCGTCGCAACGTCTCCACGAACTGCGAGACCGGGACGTCCTTCTCCACATCACGTTCTGCCATCTCGGCAGCCTAGATCCAGCCACGCCTCGGGCTCGGTGAACAACGCGGGAATCCTCGGGTTCACCATCGAGCGTCGCCCGCGAACGTCCTAGGGTTCGCTCATGGGATCCATCGTGCCGTACCTGACGTTCCGCAACGCCGATGCCACGCTCGCCTTCCTGACGGCCGGCCTCGGCTTCGAGGTCACCACCGAACAACGCGGCGACGACGGTGCGCTGGTCCACGTCGAGTTGGTTCGCGAGGACGCCGTCGTCATGGGCGGGAGCGGCGACATCGTGCCCAGTGCAGCGCCTGGCGTGTACCTGGTCGTGACCGATGTGGAGGAGCTCCACCCCCGACTGCTCGAACTCGGCGCGTCCGAGGTCTACCCGCCCGAACAGACCGAGTGGGGAACGTGGCGTTCCCGGGTCCGGGATCCCGATGGCCACGAGTGGACGATCGGGACGTACCAGCCGGGTCAGTCCTGGTGACCGACATATCGGGTTGACATCCCCAGCCGATGCTTGTGAAGTGGTTCACAAGCATCGGAGGACACATGGAACGTCGGCATCACGTGGTGGTGGTCGGGGCGGGGTTCGGCGGTCTCGCGACCGCCAGAGCCATGCGCGGCCTCCCGGTCGACGTCACGGTGGTCGACGCCCGGAACCACCACACGTTCCAGCCCCTCCTCTACCAGGTGGCCACGGCGGGCCTCGACGTGGACGACGTGTGCCACGCCGTGCGCGGCGTGTTCCATCGGCAACGCAACGTCCGGGTTCGCCTCGGGCGGGTCGACGCCGTCGATGCGGTGAGCCGTCGGGTGGTGCTCGACGATGGCCACGAGCTGTCCTACGACACGCTCGTCCTCGCATGCGGCGCGGTGACGAACACGTTCGGCGTCCCGGGAGTGGACGAACACGGCTTCGGCCTCAAGAGTGCCGCGGACGCGGTGGCGCTGCGCGACCACGTGCTCAGACGCTTCGAGGCCGCTGACGCCGACCCGACACTGATCGACACGGGAGCCCTCACGTTCGTCGTGGTCGGCGGCGGGCCCACCGGCGTGGAGTTGGCCGGCGGCCTCGCAGAGCTGGTGCACCGGGTCCTCCGCCGCGACTTCCCGGCGCTGGACGTCAACCGCACTCGGATCGTCCTGGTCGAGGCAGCCGATCGGGTCCTGGGAACGTTCACCGAGCGATCGTCGACGCGGGCCCGGGCGAGCCTCGAGAAGCTCGGGGTCGAGGTGGTCACCAACGCCGCCGTGGCAGCCGTGGATGCCGACGCGATCCACCTCGCGGACGGCACCACGGTGCCGGCGCACACCCTCGTGTGGGCGGCCGGGGTTCGCGCCAACCCGATCGGCGAACACGGGCCGTTCGAGACCGGCCCGGCCGGCCGGATCGTGGTGGACGATCGACTCGCGGTCGCCCAGCACCCGGACGTCCTCGTGATCGGCGACCTCGCCGCGAGCCCGACCGAGGATGGTCGACCACTCCCCCAGGTGGCGGCGGTCGCCGTCCAGGGAGGCCGGCACGCGGCGGCCACCGTGGCCCATCGCGTCGGCGCCGCCGACGACCCCGGACCCTTCGTCTACCGCGACAAGGGATCGATGGCCACGATCGGCCGACACTCGGCGGTGACCGAGTTGCCATCGGGCCTGCGGCTCGGCGGCCCGATCGGATGGTTGGCGTGGCTGGCGCTCCATCTGGTGATGCTCATCGGCTTCCGCAACCGGGCGAACGTGCTGGTCAATTGGGCGTGGAACTACGTCACCTACGACCGCGGCAGCCGCGTCGTGGTCACGCCGACGGCGAGCGACGGAGACCCCGGTCACCCGCCAGTGCCGTCGGCACCACGGTGAGGCGATACGGGACGCGCACGACCCAGTTGGGCAGCGTGGCGTGCCGCTCCTCCTCGGCCACGCGAGCCCGCAGGTGCTCCTTCGGCCCCAGGGTGGAGGTCGGCTCGGCGTGGACGAAGTCGACCCCGGTGGCGTGCTTGACGTTCTTGTAGCCGTACTGCCGGGGGCTCACGAACCGGAGGGGCGCGCCGTGCCGACGGTCGAGCTCCTGCCCGTGGAGATGGGTCGCGAGCAGGACATCGGGCTGAGCCACGTCCTCGGTCACGAAGATCGCCGACTGCCGGTCGGCCGCGTGCACGACGAGGTGATCGGGGAGGTCGGCCCCGAGCACCGACTCCACGACCTCGAGGAATCGCACACCGCCCCAGCGGAGGCCACGGTGGGACCAGGTGGTGACGCAATGGAAGTCGCTGGTCTCCTCGACTCGCTCGAAGCGGTTCCAGTCATCGCCGGCGATGGTGGCCACGTGGTCGCCCTCGACCGACACGGTGAACTCGACCGGCCCGGGCACGGGCGCCCACCGCAGCGGCTTGTCCGAGAACCGCGGCATGCGGCGGACCTCGCGTTGGCCCGGTGGGAGCCCGTCGGCACGCCGGGGCAGGTAGTCCAGCGCGCTCATCGGTGGGCACGCCGATCGATTCCGGCCAACCAACTGCGGCGGATCAGGCCACTGGGGAGCCGGATGACCGCCCAGTACGGTGCGAATCTGCGGGTGGAGGCGGCGTCGGTGCCGACGATCCGAGTCTCGGTCTCGATCCGAGTCCGACCGTTGCCGAGGTCGACGGCGTCGAGGCGGGCAATCGTCCGGGCGAACCCTGGCTCGGCGAATGCGAGGAAGTCCGCGGGCGAGTCGAAGGCCACCGGGTGGTTCTCGGTGACGGACCAGAAGCGGCCCGCGGCACCGAACAGGATGCTCGCTCGACCACCGACCGGCGCGGCGTCGCGACGCAGGATCACGAAGCCCGAGGCGGCGAAGGCGTCGAGGAGCGACGTCCGGGCGTCCATGTCGAGCTCGGAGGGCTTGCGGCTGAGCAGTCGGGGCAGGCCTCGCAGCGCCATGAGCGGTGCCATGGTTCGGACCTCCCCGATCGTGACGTCGAGGCACGCCGGCCAGACCCGGTCGACCGGGAGGTCGACGGTTCGGTGGTGGCGCTCGGCGAACGGGGCGTCCGGCATGGCGCGGTCGATGGTGAGATCCGGGATGAGGGTCGTGGGAGCCATGCCCCCAATTTGACACAACGTCTCACTTTGAGTCAACGTGTCAGCAGTCACCTAGGCTGTGACGATGGCCGGCCTCCGCGAACGACGTCACGCCCAGACCCGAGCCGACATCGTCGACGCCGCGTTCGCCCTGTTCGCCGAGCGTGGCTTCGCCAACGTCACCATGGAGGAGGTGGCCCGGGCCGCGGGGGTGTCGCGCAGCACCGCGTATCGGCGGTTCCCCACCAAGGAGGACGTCGTCCTCGAGATCCCGAACCGCTGGCTCGACGCGTACGACACCGCTGTGGCCGCACTCCCCGTCGACGCCGACCTGTTGACCGCCGTGGAGACCGCGGCATTGGCCGTGGCCACCCACATCGACGCCGACATCGAGCTCGTCCGGGGCGCGTACGCGATTCTCGACGAGGCCCCGTCGCTCAACGTCGCCGGCGTCGCCAACGCCGAGTGGCTGAAGCGGATGGCGGAGCTGGCCATGAAGCACGGCGGCCACGACGAGGAGGCCGCCAAGGTCATCGCGGGGGCCTACATGGGCGGCCTCGACGCCATGATGTTCCACTGGGCCTCGACCGGCGGCACCGACTCGGTGGTCGAGGCAACCCGCCGGGCCCACGAGCGCCTGAAGCCGATCCTGACCTGACCCGGGGCGTGAGCGGAGCTCGGTCTGACGGGCCCGCCGGTCAGCCTGGCTTGGTGGCCACCAGGTCGATCAACGCCGACATCCCGACGTGGCCGGTGCCCTCGACGATCTCGGCGTCGTACGCGGCCAGCCGGTCGACATGGAGCCCTTCGAAGGCCTCGGCGAGCAGCTCCTCGGTGTACATGTTCTCGGCGATGGGCGGCCCGCCTGTGCCGTAGGCGAGCTGTTCGGGGCGGTACCCGTGGACCAGCAACCGGCCGCCGGGCCGCAGCGTCCGCTGCATGCCGGCGAAGACGGCCGGGCGATCGTCCGGGCTCAGGAACTGGATGAAGACCGCGACCACGGCGTCGTAGGCGTCGGGTTCCCACTCCCACGCCATGATGTCGGCCTCGTGGAAGTCGACCTCCACGCCGCGCTGCTCGGCGAGGCGCCTCGCCTTGACCAGGCCGACCGGCGAGGCATCCATCGCCACCACGTCGTGGCCCTGCGCAGCCAACCACACCGAGTTCCGGCCCTCGCCGTCCGCCACCACCAGCGTCCGGCTACCCGGCGCCATCACCCCAGCGTGGTCCAAGAGGAACTGCGCCGGCTCCGTCCCGAACAGATAGTCGTCGGTCCCATACCGCTCGTCCCACATGGCTGCCTCCTCGTCGACTGGATCACAGGATGATGCACCCCGGACAGCTGGCGGTGCTCGCGGCAACAACGCCGGCCCCGCGCCGTCGCACGACGGTCGATTGGCGGAGGAGGTGGGATTCGAACCCACGGTGAGTTTCCCCACACACGCTTTCCAAGCGTGCCGATTCGGCCGCTCTCGCACTCCTCCTTGTCAATCCGCAGGCTCGCCAGAGGCTCGCGCTGCGGCTGCGCAAGCGCGTGTCACCCGGCCAACCCCAACAGGTGCAGGATTCGTCGGGACGCTTGCACGACCGGACCAGACTACCGGGCCCGTCGAACCGAAACTCGCCCAGTGCCTTGACTTCAACTTTGGTTGAAGTCTTACGGTCGGGGCATGACGATCCACCTCGACCACACGATCATCCCGTCGGCGGACAAGGACCAGGCGGCGCGCTTCTTCGCCCGGATCTTCGACCTGCCCTACGACGGGCCCGGGCACTTCGCGCAGGTGCGGGTCAACGAGCACCTGACACTGGACTTCGCGGACGCCGAGCCCGACGACATCGACAGCCTCCACTACGCCTTCGCCGTCGACGAGGACGACTTCGACGCCATCTTCGAGCGGGTGCTGGGCGACGAGCTCACCTACGGGTCGGGACCGCGCTCGTCCGACGACGGCCGGATCAACCGGCGCCGCGGCGGCCGCGGCTTCTACTTCCGGGGCGGTCCCGATCCCCACCTGTGGGAGATCATGACCGTGCCCGAGACCGGCGCCTGATCAGCAGCCGTCGTCCGCCCAGGGATTGGGGTCGGTGCCGCCGAAGAACGCCGTGCTCATGGTGTTGCTCACCGAGCAGTAGCCACCGAACTCACCGGCGAGGTTGGTGACCACTCGGAGACGATCGACGGTGCCGAGCGTCATGACGGCGGCCCAGGCCTCGGTCCCGTTGGCGTAGGTGTCAGCGAACCAGGTCGGATCCTCGCCGGCCAGCACGCTGAGGATGACGGTCTCGGCTTCGACCGTCGGCTCGCTGGGGAGCGCGGGGCAGGCGAACGCGTAGTACGCGAGCCAGGCATCCGGTTTGGTCAGGTGGAGAAGGGTGTCAGCGAAGACCTCGGACGGGTCGCAGGCCGACGCCCACTCGATGCCGAAGTACAGCTGCGCCATGCCCATCGGACCGGGATCGGCGAGAACGCCGGTCGGCACCTCGAGCACGTGTGCGAGCTCGTGGATGATCACATCGACGTTGGTCACCGCGGCCACGTCCATCGTGAGCACGGTGTTGCCGCAGTACCCCAGGGCCACCGAGCTCCACCCACACGTCACGCTCACCGTGCCGGCGATGCCGCTCTGCAGGTCCTCGACCTTCGACGTGCCCTCCGCCTCGAGAAAGTCCCAAGCGGTGTGCAGCCACGGGTGTGAGCCCCCGTAGGCGCCGATGACCGAAGTCTCGATGTACGCCTGCAACTCCTCGACCGCGTCGTCCACCGGCGTTGGCGTCGGAGTCGGAGTCGGGCTCGGCTCGTCGTTCTCTGCGGGCGTCGGGGTCGGCGTCGGATCCGGCTCGGGTGTCGGTGTGGGCGTCGGCGCGGGCGCCGTGGTCGCCTCGCACCGACTCAGCAGGTCCGATCCGGCGCCACCGACGCAACTGTCGTTGCCCCCCTGGCCGTCCAGCAGATCCGGCCCGGAACCACCGAGGAGCACGTCTGCCGACGAGCCACCCTCGATGCGGTCGGAACCCTTGCCGCCCTCCAGCCGATCCTTCGCGGCGTTGCCCCGCAGCAGGTCGTTGCCCGCCTGGCCGAGCAGGTGATCGCGGCCTCGCCCACCCACCAGGTCGTCGGCCCCACCGCCGCCGACGAGGCGGTCGTCGCCAGCGCTCCCGATGAGGATGTCACTGCCGCGCTGGCCGAAGATCTCGTCGTCGCCGCCACCGCCGCTCGCCGTGTCGTCGCCGCCACCCAACCGGATCCGGTCGTCGCCGGCGCCCCCGTCGACGTCATCGGCGCCACCCCGGGAGCAGATGCGGTCGTTGCCACCGTTGCCTCGAATCACGTCCGCGCCGTTCGTGCCCCGGATCACATCGTCGCCGGAAGTCCCGATCGTCGGAACGCCGGGTACGGCCTGGATCGTGACCTCGTGTCCGAGGCAGGTGGCCGCTGCCGTCGCGGCCGGCGCAGCGACCGCCACCACCGACGCGATCAGCGCCATCGACGCCACGAGTCTCGCCTGCCGCGACAAGGTTGGATTGAACCAGCGCACCGCCATCCTCCGAGGTCCCGCGGGGGCCCGACGTCCCCGCTGAACTCATCGGCCGGAACCCGGGTGGATGTATGGCGTCGGTCCGATCGACCCACGATGTGCGCCCGGGATCGCGGACCGAGCAGTGTGGAGGTGATCTGGAGGGCCCATGACGACGACCTTCACCCCACCTGGACCCGGATTCTGGGAGCTGGACCGTTCCCACTTCCCCGGCGGCGCCACACCGATCATGAAAGCGTTCATGGAGGAGGGATGGAGGCCGCGTACCGGCGATCGTTCCCGGTCAACGGTGTCCCCGCCTCGACCGTGCACATGCGGTTCGTCCACGGCTTCACCTACACCCGGGTCGTGCCGCTCATCGCTCCCGACAAGCCCCGAGGAAGCCGCCGCCGACGTGGGTGCTCAAGATCGCCACCAGGTTGCACCCGGAGTTCCGACGCCGCAC
>CBDHFJ010000104.1:0-6760 GCA_965262315.1 Acidimicrobiales bacterium | reverse complement strand
ACCTCGACACCAGCCGAGCCATCCGGGACGCCACCGACAGCGGCGACCAGACCGCGGCGGTCGCTGCCGCGATCGGCCCCGGCAACGCCGACTTCAACGGGTTCAACACCTCGGTGGAGAGTGTGTTGTCGGACAACCGCACCCAGTTCGTCGACGGCCTGGCCAACGCGGACGACCGGCTCCGGTTGCTGGTCCCGGGGATGATCCTGTTGCCGCTGCTGGCCGCACTGTTGTCGCTGTGGGGCTGGCAGCTCCGAATCGCGGAGTACCGACGATGACCGGACGCCCATCGCTGCTGCGACGCCGGGACCTGCTGGCCGGCGCCGGCGCCCTGGGACTGCTGTCGCTGGCCGGGTGTGCGTCCCGAGACCTCAGCGGCTCGCCCGACCTCGGCGGCAGCCGCAACCTCTCGGTCCTCAACTGGGAGCTCTACATCGACCCGGACGAGGACGGCACGCTCGGCACCATCAGCCGTATGCAGGAGGAGCTGGGGCTGTTCGTGTCCTACGACGACTCCTACGAGGACAACATCGCGGCGTGGAACGACCTGATCGTGCCCACGCTCGGGTCCGGCGGCAGGCTTCCGTACGACATCATCACCCCGACGTTCTGGCTGGCGGCCCGCATGGTGGCGCGCGACTGGGCCGAGCAGGTGCCCATCGAGATCATCCCCAACCACGTCAACATCGACCCGGCGTACCTCACCCAGCCCTGGGACCGCGGGGCCCGCTTCCACATGCCGTGGCAAGCGGGCATCACCGGCATCGCCTACGACCCGGCCCTGACCGGCCGGCCCATCACCTCGATCGCCGACCTCTTCGACCCCGCCTTCGCCGGCCGGGTCGGGATCATCGGCGAGATGCGCGAGACCGTGCCCTTCGGCATGCTCCTCAACGGCGATGATCCGTCGCGGCCCACCGAGGCCACGGCGTCGGCCGGCCTGGAGATGTTCGAGGAAGCCAGGGCGTCGGGCCAGATCTCCCAGGTCACCTTCGGCGAGTTCGCCGACGGACTCTCCTCGGGCGAGCTGTGGATCGCCATGGCGTGGTCGGGCGACTCGGTCATCCTCCAGGCCGACCGCCCCGACATCGAGTTCGTCATCCCCGACGAGGGGGCCGTCCGCTGGTTCGACACCATGGTCATTCCCCGCGGCGCGGGCAACGTGGCCGCCGCCGGGGCATGGATGAACTTCGTCTACGACCCGGCCAACGCCGCCCGCATCACCAACTGGGTGCAGTACATCAGCCCCGTGCTGGGCGTCCGCGAGGAGCTGCTGGCGCTCGGTGGCGACGCAGCCGAGCTGGCGCAGAACCCGATCCTGTTCCCCGACGACGAGACCCGCCGCCGCCTCTTCACCTGGGGCGGCCTGCCGGTCGAGGTCGAGGACCGCCTCGACGATCGCTTCAACGCACTGTTCTGACACGCCTCCGCCGAGCATCATGCATCACCACACCCCAGAAATCGACGAGCTCGCCGACAAGATCTTCCGGTTCGCCAAGGAACGCATCGAGCTCGACCCCATCCCGTTGGGCGAGGCCAAGACCGAGGCGGAGCTCCAGGAAGCGTGTGGTCAGACGATCACGCCGGCCGGCATCGGCGGCGACGAGGCGCTTCGCCTGTTCATCGACGTGCTGCACGAGGCGTCGCTGTCGGTCGACTACACCCGCTACCTGTCCTTCGTCCCGGCGGCGCCCACCGAGACGTCGGTACTGTTCGACCTGATCGTCGGGGCCTGTTCAATCTACGGCGGGTCCTGGATCGAGGGCGCCGGTGCGGTCTTCGCCGAGAACCAGGCCCTCGACTGGGTGACGCGGATCGCGGGCATGCCCGACACCACCCGCGGCGTGTTCGTGCCCGGCGGCACGGTCGGCAACCTGTCGGCCATGGTCGCCGCCCGCGGCCACGCGCTCGAACGCAACGGCGGCCAGCGCCCCGACCGGTGGGTGTTCCTCGCGTCGTCGCAGTCGCACTCGTCGGTGAAGGCCAACGCTGCGGTGATGGACGCCGACGTCGTGCTCGTGCCCGTGGGCGACGACCTCCGCATGCACGGCGACGCAGTCGCCGCGGTCCTTGACGAGCACGGCTCCGCCGTCGCCGGCGTGGTGGCCACCAGCGGCACCACCAACCTCGGGATCATCGACGACCTGCGCGGGATCGGCGAGGTCTGCCGGCAGCGCGACGTCTGGTTCCACGTCGACGGCGCGTACGGCGGCGCCGCGCTGGCCGCACCGTCGGCCCGGCCACTGTTCGACGGCCTGGAGCTGGCCGACTCGTTCATCGTCGACCCCCACAAGTGGCTGTTCGCCCCGTTCGACTGCTGCGCGCTCCTCTATCGCGAGCCGGGTGCGGCCCAGGCCGTCCACGCCCAGCACGCCGGCTACCTGGCGTTCCTCGACGAGTGGGGCGACTTCAACCCGTCGGACTTCGCCATCCATCTCACCCGCCGGGTGCGCGGCCTGCCGTTCTGGTTCTCGCTCGCCACCCACGGCACCGACGCCTACGCCGAGGCCGTTCAGATCACACTCGACGTCGCCGCCTCGGCCGCCGAACAGATCGAAGCCGCGCCCCATCTCGAGCTCGTCCACGAGCCGTCGCTGTCGGTCGTGGCCTTCCGCCGCATCGGCTGGGACGCCGACGACTACACCGCCTGGTCGGTCAGGACCATGGAGGACGGCACCGCCTTCGTCGTGCCCAGCCGCTTCAAGGGCGAGCCGATCTTCCGCTTCTGCTTCGTGAACCCCCGGACGACCCCCGACGACGTGGCCACGATCCTGGCGGCGATGGCCTGAGGACGCAGCCGCCGAGCACGGGTTTCAGCGCCGACCTATGGTGGTCGCACTCGGTTCTCGGGGGGTGAACGCAGCCACGACGCCATGGATGACGATCGGTATTGTCCGCACTTTCACCACACGGTCGAGCTGCTCGGTCGCCGGTGGAGCGGTGTGATCTTGAAGGTCTTGGCGGCCTCCGGTCCCCACCGGTTCCGCGACATCCGCGATCGCATCCCCGGCCTGTCGGACCGCCTCCTGACCAGCCGTCTCGGCGAACTCGAAACCGAGGGCATCGTGCGCCGCTGCGAGCACGACGGGACGGCCTGCTACGGCCTGACGTCGAAGGGCCGCCGCCTCGAGCCCGTCACTCGACGAGATCGCCGCGGCCTCCCGCGAATGGGCGCAGGCCGAGGCGCCGGCGCCCCGACCTGGCCGCATCCGCGCGAGCTGAACCGGGCTCAGGCCGCTTCCAACGCCAGGTCGAGAACGTCGCGGACGTCGGTGACCAAGTGGATCGTCAGATCCTCTCGGACTGCATCGGGCACGTCGTCGAGGTCGACCCCGTTGCGCGCCGGGAGGATGACCTCCTTCAGTCCTGCACGGTGCGCGGCGAGCAACTTCTGCTTCACCCCACCGATCGGCAGCACCTTGCCCTGCAGGGTCACCTCGCCGGTCATGCCCACCTCGGGGCGCACACGACGGCCCGAGAGCAGGCTTGCGAGGGCAGTGGTCATGGTGATGCCCGCCGAGGGCCCGTCCTTGGGAACGGCACCGGCCGGGAAGTGCACGTGGAACCGGCGCTCCACGTCGCCCAGGCCGAGGTCGGCCGCCTGTGACCGCAGGAACGACCGGGCGATCTCACCCGACTCCTTCATCACGTCGCCCAGCTGGCCCGTCAGGGTCAACCCGGGGTCTCCGTCCATGGCGGTCGCCTCCACGAACAGCACGTCGCCACCGGCGCCGGTGACGGCGAGTCCGGTCGCGACCCCTGGTGCCGAGGTCCGGTCCTCCAGTGCTTCGCGCGGGATCGGCTTCCCGAGCTGATCCTCGAGGTCGCCGTCCGCGACGGTGATCGGCCCAGCCTCGCCCGAAGCGAGCTTGGTCGCGGCCTTGCGCAACAGCGTGGCGAGCTTGCGCTCGAGGCTCCGGACGCCGGCCTCGCGGGTCCAGTCGGCGGCGACACGAGCGATCAGCTCGTCGGGGATGACCACTTCGTCGTCGGTCAGGCCCATGGTCTCGCGCAGCCGAGGCAGGATGTGTCGCTGGGCGATGACGGTCTTCTCGTCGTCGGTGTAGCCGTCGACCTCGATCACCTCGACCCGATCCAGCAGCGGACCGGGCACCGTGTCGAGGCGGTTGGCCGTGGCGATGAAGACCACGTCGCTCAAGTCCAGCTCGAACTCGAGGTAGTGGTCGCGGAAGCTGTGGTTCTGAGCCGGATCCAGCACCTCCAGCAGCGCCGAGCTCGGGTCGCCCCGCCAGTCCGCGCCCAGCTTGTCGATCTCGTCGAGGAGGATGACCGGGTTCATCGTCCCCGCCTCACTCAGGGCTCGCACCAGACGGCCGGGCCGGGACCCGACATAGGTGCGGCGGTGACCACGGATCTCTGCCTCGTCGCGCACACCCCCGAGGGCCATGCGGACGAACGAGCGACCGAGGGCCGAGGCGATCGACTCACCCAGGCTGGTCTTGCCGACGCCGGGCGGCCCCACCAGTGTGAGGATCGCCGCCGAGCGGCGCCCGGGTGCCGGTTCCGCGCCTCGTTCGGCCTGGAGCTTGCGCACAGCCAGGTGCTCGACGATGCGCTCCTTCACGTCGTCGAGGCCGCTGTGGTCGGCGTCGAGGGTCTCCCGCGCCCCGGCCAGGTCGTGGTTGTCCGCACTGCGCTCGGCCCAGGGGATGTCGAACACGGTGTCGAGCCAGGTCCGGATCCACGACCCCTCCTGACTCTGCTCACCCACCCGCTCGAATCGGTCGAGCTCGCGCTCGATCGCCTCGCGGGTCGTCACCGCCAGGTCGTCCCCCAGGGCCGCCAGACGTTCCCGGTACTCGCCGATCACGTCGGCCTGCCCCTCGCCCAGCTCTTCTTGGATCGCCGCCAACTGGCGCCGCAGCAGCACCTCCCGCTGGTCCTTCTCCAGCGAGCTGGCCACATCCTCGGAGATCTTGCGGGTGACCTCGACCTCCTCCAGGGCGGTCTCGGCCCAGCCGATGGCCAGCTCCAGGCGGGCATCGACGTCGACGGTCTCCAGCAGCTCCACCCGCTGGTCGACCGCGAGGTCCGGCCAGTAGGCGATGGTGTCCGCGAGAGCCGACGGGTCGTCACCGTCGGGCAGCACGGCCGACAGCCGCCCGCCGCCCAACCGCTCGAGCAGTCGGTTGGCGATGTCGCGGTAGCGCTCGGCCAGGCCGGGGGTCCGGCTGGTGGGTTCGATGGCGAGCGGCGTCGCCTCGACCCACAGCGTGGCGCCGGTCCCGATGACACCCACGCCGATCGCGGCGCGATCGGTGGCGCGAATCGTGAGCGCCGGCAGCCCGTTGCGAAGGGTGCCGCGGTTCTCGATCCGGGCGATGGACCCGACGCCGGCGAAGCGGCCGTCGATGCGGGGCACGAGCACGATGAGGTCGTCGGTCGCGGCCGCAGCGGCGGCCTGACTCTCATCGCTCTCCAGCGCGATGGTCACGACCATCTCGGGGTAGACGACGCCTCCGGGCACGGGCATGAGCGGCAGGGTTCGGGCGTTGTCAACGGTGGATCCCAGCGTCTCGTCGGCGGGTTCCGGGGTGGTGTCGGTGTCAGCCATGGGTGACGTCCTCCCAATCACGCGACAGGGCACGAGGTGCGCCTTGCCGCTAGCAGAATTACATGATTACATCTCAACAGGACATGCACGCCGCGCATTCCCACCGCCCCCCACGCCCGCACCCATCCCCGAAGGACCCGACATGGCCGCAGAGCCGCCGCAGCTCACCACCGACCACGCAACCGAATGGTTTCGCGCCCAAGTCCCGGAGACGTGGTTCTCCGCACTCCGCGTGCTCGTCGACCGCGACGAGATCATGGTCATCGGCACCCTGATCGACCCCGAAACCGGGCCGGACGAGGTGGACGACGCAGGCGACGGCGACCGCGAGCGACGCGAACTCGGCCACATCGAGTGGTTCCGAGAGGAGACCCGGGACGCACGGGTCAAGATCGCCTCGCGCGCCGAGGCCAAGTTCGCGCGGAAGGTCTCCTGGGCGACGGCCTGCGGCGAGACCCAAGCGGCCTTCACCCACCTGTCGGTGCCGGTCATGACCCGGCTGCGGATCGGCGAGCGCCAGATCCTCGACACCCTGGTGGCCGCCGGTGTCGCCCGCAGCCGCTCGGACGCCCTCGGCTGGTGTGTCCGCCTGGTGGCCGACCACGAGGGCGACTGGCTCGCCGAACTCCGCGACGCCATCGCCACCGTCGATCGAGTCCGCTCCCAGGGCCCCGCCTGATCGACCCGATGACGCGGCCCTCGATCTGACGCCGACCTGACGGCGCCGGGAGTAGGGTCCCGGCGTGACCGCCACCGCCGACGCCCAACTCGACTCCCGGCGAGGCTGGCTGGTCACGGCCGCAGCGGTCGCCTCGACCTTCGCCACCTTCGGCGTCGCCTACAGCTTCGGCGCCTTCTTCGACGCGATGAGCGAGGAGTTCGACGTCGGCTCCGGACAGACCGCGTTCTTCTTCTCGCTCACGATCAGCCTCTCGTTCATCCTCGGGCTGTTCACGGGCCGGTGGGCCGATCGCGTCGGCCCCCGGCCGGTCCTCATCGCTGCCGCCGCCTCGCTCGTGGGCGGCCTGCTCGCCACCGCAGCCGTCCAGAGCATCTGGCTCGGCTATCTCACGTACGGCCTCGGGGTCGGGTTCGCGGTCGCCTGTGGGTACGTGCCGATGGTCAGCGTCGTCGGGAGCTGGTTCGTGCGCCGCCGCGCGGCCGCGCTCGGGGTCGCGGTCGCCG
>CBDHFJ010000103.1:0-8228 GCA_965262315.1 Acidimicrobiales bacterium | reverse complement strand
CGCCGACGGTGGCGGCGAGGCGCGGCGTCCGCTTCCGGCCGCCACCGCCGATCACGATCGGGGGTCGGGGCGACTGCGCAGGCTTGGGGAGCGCCGGCGAGTCCGTGACCGTGTAGTGGCGGCCGCTGAACGAGAAGAGCTCACCCACGGGGGTGTCCCACATGCCGGTCAGGATGTCCGCCGTGTCCTCGAGGCGGTCGAAGCGCTCGCCGAGCTCGGGGAACGGGATGGCGGTTGCTGCGTGTTCGGCGTCGAACCAACCGGCGCCGAGCCCGACCTCGACCCGGCCGCCGCTCATGTGGTCGATCTGCGCGACCTGGATCGCGAACGAGCCGGGATGGCGGAACGTGACCGGCGTGACCAGGGTGCCGAGCCGGACCTGCTCCGTGTCACGGGCGAGGCCCGCCAGCGTCGTCCAGGCGTCGAGCGGGCCGGGGAGCCCGTCGGTGTCGCCCATGCGCAGGTAGTGGTCCGAGGTGAAGAACCCGTCGAAGCCCAGGCGCTCGGCGGCGGTGGCCAGGGCGAGCACGTCGTCGTAGGTCGTGCCCTGCTGAGGCTCGATGAAGATCCGGAAGTCCATGCCGCGACCCTATCCAGCCGCGTCCGCGTCCTCCGCGACCAGCTCCATGAGCAGACCGTCGCCCCACGTCCCGTCGGCGCGTCGCTCGTACGCCCGCATCACCCCGACCGGTTCGAAGCCCGCCTTGGCGTAGCAGGCGACCGCCGCAAGGTTGTCCGCCGACGGGTCGATCGTGAGTCGATGATGCCCGCGGTCCCCGAGAAGGTGAGCGGCCAGGGTGCGGATGGCATCGAGCGCGTGACCGCGGCGATGGACGGCCGGGTCGATGTAGATGTCGAGGCCGGCGTGGCGGTAGTCCGGGTCCTCCTCCTCGGCGAACTGGATCAGGCCGACGACCCGACCCTCGAGGTCCTCGATGGTGAAGCGCTCGACGTCGGGGTCCGCCAGGTCCTCTCCGAATTCGGCCGCCAGGTCGTCGCCCCGCCACCAGCGTCGAACTTCGGGTGTCGTCCGGATGGCGACGAGGGCGTCACGGTCCTCGGCGACGGTGTGTCGGAGTCGGATGCCCGCACCCTGGAGTTCGGTCACCGGGGCCTCCTCGGCTCGCCGCGCTCAGTGGAGGGGCCAGCTCCGCGCTGCGGCAGCGAGGCACTGGATGAGGGTGTCGACCTGGGGCGCCCGCCCGATGGAGCCGTGGTCCGACCAGCCCCATTCGGCTCGGTTCCAGCGGATGGTGGGCGGGAGCTCGATCTGGACGCCGCCGTGGCGAGGCCGGTTGACCGGGTTCATCCGATGCTGGCCGGCCAGCTCCTTGGGGATCTCCCGCAGGTCGCTGTGGAAGGTGAAGCGGGGGAGGGCGAAGCGGGCGTGCGCGGCCACGTGGTTGGCGAGCGCCCGGTTGCGACCGCCCAGGAGCACCGAGTGGAACAGGTGCTCGCGCCCATAGCCGTGAATGGTGAGCACCACGTCGACGTGGTCGAGAAACGAGGCCAGGGCCTCGCTGTCTTCGGGCACGACTCGGGTGCTGGCGATGTGGGTGGGATCCTCGTCCTCTTGGACCACGCCGTAGTAGGACGCGCCGGCCAACTCGGCCGCCTCGCGGGCGATGGCGTCGGTGGTCTTCTCGAGTGACCCGCCGTGGTACGCCATGAACCCGAGCCGGGACCGGATATCCAGCTCTTCGGTGACGTCGTGGCGCTCCAGCAAGGCGGCGAGCATGGCACGACGGTAGCGGCCGCCACCCGCCTCCGCGGGGTCGAGCGGCGGCAGGCGTCAGGCGGGGAGGAGGCTGTCGGTGGACTCGTCGTCGGCGTCACCCGGGGCGTCGGTCGTCCGCGCCGAGGCCGCGAACCGGCGGCGGGCCCAGAACCAGACGATGGCACCGATGATCGCTGCGGCCAGCAGTTCGAACAGGACCGGGAAGCGCCACGGATCGGTGAACCAGTTGCCGACCCGCTCGGGGATGTCGGCGATGGTCCGCAGCAGCGGCAGCACCAGCAGGTCGAAGTCGTAGCGCAGCACCTCGATCAGCGCCCAGACCGCCACGAAGGCGCCACGCAGGGCCAGGCGATCGTTGCGCTTGGTCAGCGTCGAGGTCAGCGCCCAGGTGAGGATGCCGACCATCAGGACGGTCAGGCCGAGTGCCAGCCGGCCGGCGCCGACGTCGTTGACCCAGGTGGTCACGCGGGCCTGCACGTCGTCGAAGCGACCGACGACGGCGTCGGCGAACGGGTTGGGGTCGTCGTTGGAGTCCAGCACCTGGATCTCCCACCAGCCGTAGATGGTGAGATAGATGCCGGCCAGCACCAGCATGACGCCCGAGATCTTGTTGACGTGGGGCAGCACCTTCCGCATGTTCGTGGCCACCGAGCTCCGGGCCAGCGCCACGCCGATCGTGAGCACCATGATGACCAGTCCCATGCCGGCGCCGTAGGCGACGAACTGGGCGGTGCCGTCGGCGATGCTGCCGTCGTCGAACGACGACGCCACCACCGACAGGAAGATGCCGATCGTGCAGGAGATCGACACCACGGCGTAGGACACGCCGAACAGGAAGACCGACGGCAACTGGCTGCTTCCGCCACCCAGCTGGAGACGGGGAATGTTCAGCTTCGGCTCGTACCCGCGCAGCATGGCGATGCCGAGCGGCACCATGAGGACGCCGAACCCGACGGTGGCGTACGGGATGCGCGAGTTGATCGCACCCTCGCTGACGATGGTCGACGTCAAGATCCCCACCAGGCCGAAGACGGCGATGAAGCCCAGCGTCATCGTGAGCCCGACCACGAGGCCCCGGATCACGTTCTTGGCCATGTTGGTCTCGTCGTCGGACTCGAGGCCCAGGAAGTACGACACGTACGCGGGCAGCATGGCGAAGCCGCAGGGGTTGAAGGCGGCCACGAGGCCCGCCGAGAGCGGGAAGGCGAGGTCGACGTCGAACATCAGCCGAAGTACTCCTGAATGCGGTCTTGGAGGTCCTCGGCGTTCAACACGCCGCTGTGGACCTCGACGATGGTTCCGTCGGCGTCGATGAACGCCGTGGTGGGCATGACGCCCAGATCGGTCACGTGCTGGTACAGCGAGTTCGGGCCGCCGTCGTCGCCCAGCAGGATCGTGTAGGTGACGCCGGTGTCTTCGACCACGTCACGGGCGCTGTCGATGTCGGTCTCGCGCGTGTTCACCCCGATGAAAGCGACCTCGCCGGCGGTGGCCAGGTGGACCTCCTCGAAGTCCGGCATCTCGGCCCGGCACGGGGCACACCAGGAGGCGAAGAAGTTCACCACGGTGGGCTGGCCTTCGATGCTCAGGATCGGGAAGTCCGCGCCGTCCAGGGTGGTGTAGACGAGGTCCGGGAGCGGCTCACCGGCACCTGTCGTGTCCTCGCTGTCGGTGATCCACTGGACGGTCACGATGATGACCAGCACCACCAGGAAGCCGAAGACCAGACCGAAGATGGCGCGGCGGCGGCCGGCTTCGGCTTCGTGGAGTTCGCCGGGGGTGGGGATGGGGGGTTCGGTGAGAGCCATGGCAGAAACGACGCTAGTGGTCCCGACCGGGGGATCGGAACCGTGCCGGAGGTGTGCAGCGCCTCCGAAACACGAGATGTCGCTGAAACACAGTGTGTCAACGACCCCATTCCCGAAAGGGTTCCGATCGCACAGATTTCTGGCCGGACACCGGGTCGGCGTCCGTGCGGATCTCGATGGTGGTCACCTGCCGCCCGAGCGCCGCTCCCCGTCGGGGCGACGCTCGGGCGCTCGTGAACGGTGAGGGGCGACCGGGCTCGCGTGAAGCCGTTGCCCGGGTCTCCTCACCGGGAGGCAGATGCCTGGTCTCAGGCGGTCCGCAGGAGCCCCTGCAGGTGCTCGGGGACTGGCACGACCGGCATCTGATCCTCGGGACGAGGAGTCTTGGGCGGACGGCCCCGACGCCGCTTGACCATCAGGACCTTGCCGTTCATGAAGAGCTGGCCGCCCCAGACACCCCACGGCTCCCGCCGCTCGATCGCGCCCTCGAGGCAGGGTGCGATGACGGGGCAGTCGGCGCAGATGGTCTTGGCCTGAGCGATGTCCTGCAGCTCCTCGGAGAAGAAGACGTCGTTGTCCAGGCCGGGCTCGGTTGCGCATCGGGCCAGTGCGTGCCAGCTCTCGGTTGTGATTTCCAGCGAAGCGATCATCGTTCGCTGCTCCTTGTGTGTCGTCATGGGTGGTTGCTGGATGGACGTGTGTTCGGGTCACCGTCGGACCCGGGCAGAAGGCGGGCGAAAAACGAGAAAGGCCGCCGGATCTGATCCGGCGGCCTCGGGAGCTTTTCTCTCCGTTTCGATCTGTCTTGCAGATCTAGGGGAGCCTCTCCTTCGGCCGCTGGTCGTAGGGCTTGAAACCGGTGCCCACGGTCGGAATGCCCTCGGTGCGCACGGCATGCCACATGGCGGCATTCGTCGCGAGGGCGCGCGCGGACACACAGTTGGCGTGGGCGCCGAGCTGGCGTGCACAAATATCCATCTGCCTGTCCTTTCTGCGTCCGGCGTCGGGGTCCGGGGTCGTGCCCGGTCGACGGTGGTCTTCTTCGGTGCGCGACGCCCGGAGGCGACGTGCGGGGTCCAGAGGACCACTCCGCCGAAAAGGTGTCAAGCGATTAACGCGCCCCTGGCACAAAAAGGGCGCGCGATGGCCGGACCAGGACGGCGGTGGACCTCAGGTGTCGTCGGCCGGGATGTAGTGGGCGACCCCTTCGGGGTCGTCACGGCGCAGCTCACCCAGGACTCGGAGGTGCTCCAGGTGGGCGTAGGTCTCGCTCTCGGCCATGTCGCCCCAGGAACGCTCTCGGAACATGACCCGCATGAACTCGGTCACGGTGCCGTGTTCGAGCTTGCGGGTGGCGTCACGGATGATGTCGAGGCGGTGCTCGTGGTGCTCGACGATCTCGCCGGCCCGGCCGGTCAGGTCCGAGAAGGGATGGCCGTGCGCCGGAAGCACGGTGGTCACGTCGCCGTAGGCGTACATCTTCTCCAGCGACTCGAAGAACTCTCGCAGCGGGTCCACGTCGGGCGTGAAGGCACCGATGTGGGGCGTGATCGTGGGGAGGACGTGGTCGCCCGAGAACATCACGCCGTGCTCGGGGTCGTACAGGCAGAGATGGTCGTGGGTGTGGCCCGGGGTGTGCAGGGGCGACCCACTCTCGTCGGGCCAGCGAGATCACCTGTGCGTCCTCGACCCGCATCGTGGGGCGGGGCGTCCGCTCTCTGGGATCGCGAAACCGGCCCATCTTCTTCATCCGGTCCAACGCCTCCTGGTCGGGCCGGGTGCGCTGGGTCCCCCAGGGAAGGCGCTCGGCGAAGATGCGTTCCATCTCCGCGTCCTGCTCCTCCTCGGTGAGCTCGACCCAGGCGCTGGAGTCCTCGTCCTCGAGGTCGACCTCCTTGCCGCCCCACGTGACCGAGAAGCTCTCGTGGGTGACGACCTCGGCCCCCGTCTCGGCCTGGATGCGGGCCGCACCACCGAAGTGGTCGAAGTGGGAGTGCGTGATGACCGCCGTGTGGATGTCGTCGGTCCGGTAGCCCGCCAGTTTCAGTCGGTGGGTGAGGTCTCGCCAGGACTCCTCGCCGGGCAGGCCGGGGTCGACCACGGCGATGCCGCGTTCGTCCTCCATGACGTAGCAGTTGACGTGACCGAGCCCCGGGAGATTGATGGGCAGCTGGGTCCGGATCACGCCGGGGGCGACCTCGTCGACCTCTTCGGTGGCCGGTTCCTGCTCTTGTCGTCGGGGCCGGGGGTTGGCGTCCTCGGTCATCGTCGGGTCAGGCCCCGGAGGATTCCGACGGCGGCAGGAGGAAGAACGCCTCCCGGTAGTGCTGGAGCTCGGCGAGGCTCTCCTTGATGTCGTCCATGGCCCGGTGGCCGCCCGCCTTGGACGGTGCCTTGGACACGGTGGCGGGATGCCACCGGCGAGCGAGCTCCTTCACCGTGGACACGTCGATGGACCGGTAGTGCAGGAAGTTCTCGATCTCGGGCAGGAACTGCGCCAGGAATCGGCGGTCGGTCCCGATCGAGTTGCCACAGAGCGGCACGGTGCGGGCCTCGGGAATGTGCTGCTTGGAGGAACGCGAGCGTCTGGGCGCCTGCGTCCTCGAGGCTCAGCGTGGACCCCTTGATCTGGTCGAGGAGACCGCTGCGGGTGTGCATCTCGATCACCACGTCATCCATCTCGGCCAGCTGGGCATCGGTGGCGTGGACCACCAGGTCGGGGCCCTCGGCCACGAGTTCGGACGGTCGTCGTCCGGTGATCAGGGTGGCGATCTCGACGATGACGTGGCGGCCCGGCTCGAGGCCGGTCATCTCCAGGTCCATCCAGGCAAGCACGGCGACCCACCTTAACGAGCGGGAAGGACCAGCAGGCGAGTCGGAGCCGATGTCCAGCCACCCTGCCCGGGTGCCGCCGCCGTTCGGCGCGCATGGTTAGGGTGCGAGCGTGGACCTGCCCGTGAAGAGACTCGACCCCGACCTCCCCCTTCCCGCGTACGCCAAACCCGGCGATGCGGGATGTGACCTGCTGGCGGCAGAGGACCTGACATTGCCGGCGGGTGGAGGCCGTGCCCTGGTCCCGACCGGGCTCGCCGTCGCGATCCCGGAGGGGTACGCAGGTTTCGTCCAGCCGCGGAGCGGGCTCGCCGCCAAGCACGGCGTCACGTGCCTCAACACACCCGGCCTCATCGACAGTGGGTACCGCGGTGAGCTGAAGGTGCTGCTGATCAACACCGACCCCGACGAGGACTTCGTGATCAGTCGAGGCGAGCGCATCGCACAGCTGGTCATCCAACGCGTCGAGCAGGTGACCTTCGTCGAGGTCGACGAGCTCACCGACTCCGAGCGGGGCGCCGGCGGCTTCGGCCACACCGGTCGCTGACCTGATCAGCCGACGCGCGTCTTGGTCAGGGTGAGTCGGCGCTCGGCGGCGTCGATCGTGTACTCGTCGATGAGCTCGCCCACCAGCTCCGAGAACCGCTCGACCCGTTCGGTCGACAGCGGGACCTGGCGTGCGGAGACGATCCTGGCATCGACGGACACCGTGTCCGCGTTGACCGAGTAGGTGATGTCCAGGCGCTCGTCGCTGCGCCCGGCTTCGAGCAGCATCACCGCGGCTTCGTCCATCACCAGACGGAGGTCGTCGATCTCGGTGAGGGAGAACCCGCGGCGGAGCGCCAGATGTGCAGCCGCGATGCGAGCCACGCGGCCGTATTCGGGCGATGCCGGCAGCTCGAGTTGGATCTGATCGTCGCGCCCCACTGTCCACGAGTCTCCCACATTGCGGCCTGGCGCAGCACCGGCCGCGATGCCCTCGTCGTGATCGGTGATGGTCATGGGCTGGGGTCCGGCTCTCGAGGGACGTGGGCGGGATCGACGTCGGGGCGACGACCCAGGTAGACGGGGTGGCGCAGGTTGCCGTCCGGTGTCCACTCACCGAAGGCGACCTCGACCACCAGGTCCGGTTCGACGAAGGTGATCGTGCGGCCGGGGACCGACGGTACCGCGTCGACGAACGGCGAACGCGCAGCGGGTTGTGTCAGCTCGAGCAGCGCCCGGCACTCGGGGTCGGTGAGGCCGCTGCCGACCCGGCCGGCGAAGCGGAGGCCCGTGGCGTCGTGGTGCCCGACCAGCACGGCACCCACCGAGCCGGCGCGCCCACCCTCGCCCGACAGCAGGCCGCCCACCACGAGCTCCTGACGGCGTCTCGGCTTGACCTTGACCCAGTCTGGCGACCGGGCTCCGGGCTGGTAGGTGGAGCCGGTTCGTTTCGCCACGAGGCCCTCCATGCCGCGGTCGACCACCGCCTGCAAGAGTGCCTCGGGTTCGTCGTCGTGCACGCTGGCCAGCTGCCACGCGGTGCCGGGCTCGACCAGCTGCTCCAAGAGGCGACGCCGCTGGTCGTACGGCAGCGACAGGGTCTCGGTGCCGTCCACGGCCAGCACGTCGAACAACACGTAGACCACGGGGATGGTCTCCGCCTTCCGGGCGATGTCGTACGGCCGATCCAGGTGCATGCGACCCTGGAGTCGGCTGAAGCTGGGCAGGCCATCGTCGCCCAGTGCCACCAGCTCGCCGTCGAGCACGGCGTCGACGGCGAGGGCGCCCGCCAGACCGTCGAGCTCGGGGAAGCGCGGGGTGATGTCGTTGAGACGACTGCTGTGGGAGCGGATCCGTGCACCGTC
>CBDHFJ010000102.1:0-7001 GCA_965262315.1 Acidimicrobiales bacterium | reverse complement strand
TGGATGGTGCTGTGGTGCACGCTGGCCGCCGGCCTGACGGCACCCGGGCAGACCATCGGCGTGTCGGCCTTCATCGACTCGATGATCGACGACCTGGGTGTCTCGCGGTCCGCGATCTCCACCGCGTACCTCATCGGCACCCTCACCGGTGCCGCCGCACTCCCCGCCATCGGGCGCTGGGTCGACCGCCGCGGCGTCCGGCACGCCATGACCGTCGTGGGCCTCGGCTTCGCCACGATGATCGCCTTCACCGCCACGGTGCAGAACATCGTCATGCTGACGATCGCCTTCGTGGGCCTGCGCATGCTGGGTCAGGGTTCACTGACCCTGATCGCACAGACCGGCGTGGCCATCTGGTTCGAGCGCCGACGGGGCCTTGCACTCGCACTCGCCAGCACCGGCACCATCGCCATCATGTCGATGGCACCACTCACGTTCGGTGCCGTGATCGATTGGGTCGACTGGCGCTGGGCCTGGGTCATCCTCGCCGGGGGCATCTTGGTGACGGTGGTCCCGATCGCCCGCTTCGGCATCGTCGACCGGCCCGAGGACATCGGACAACAGCCCGACGGCGCGACGGCCGCACACGAGGCCGCCACGATCAGGGGACGCTCGTTCACCGTGCCCGAGGCTGTGCGAACGCCCGCCTTCTGGACCCTGACCGCCAGCCAGGCGCTGACCAGCGCTCTCATCACCGGGCTCACCTTCCACAACATCGACCTGCTGGCCGAGCGAGGGCTCTCCGAAGACCAGGCTGCCGCCATCTTCATCCCGCAGATGGTCGGCAGCGTGACGTTGGGGTTCGTCATGGGGTGGCTGACCGACCGCGCCCCCGGTCGCTTGTTGCTCATCTTCGCCGCCATGTCCATGGGCGGGAGCATGGTGATGGCGACGGTGACCGAGCCCGGCGGCCTCGCGATCCTCTACGGGCTGGTCACCGGCACCGCCGCCGGATCGATGTCGGCGCTCAGCAGCGCGCTCTATCCGAAGTGGTACGGCATCGGCCACGTGGGCGCGATCCGAGGCGTGGCCACCGCGATCAGCGTCGCCGCCTCGGCGGTGGGGCCGCTCATCCTCGCCGTGGGCGACGACGTCGCCGACTCGTACCGGCCCGTCCTCCTCGGCTGCGCCGTGGTCTCGGTGGCGGTCGCCGCTGCAGCAGCGATCGTCCCCACCCCGAAGGCGCGCCAGGCGACGCGCTAGCCGCCGCCCAGGCCGGCCACGATCTCGTCGAGGGACCGCAACCCGTCCGACAGCGAGGCCGCGAGCTCGGCCAGCTCGGTCCCCGCCACCTCGATGGCGATCGGAATGTCCAGCTGCACGGGCACCGTGGCCTGCACCGGGATCGTCTCGTTCACCACCACGTCCAGGTCCAGCTCGACCGGGACCTCGATGTCGACCGGCACCGTCACGTCCAGGGGAACCGAGAAGCCGAGCGGCGTGTCCACCTCGATCTCGGTCTCGAACGTCTCGTTGATCGGGAGGTTCTCCGAGATCGGCACCGACAGCTCCCGATCGATCACGACCTGGGTGTCGATGGTGACCACTTCGTCGATGTTGACCTCGAACTCGATGGTGGACGCCGCGAACTCGTCGAGTCCGGCGATCGCCTCGTCGAGTCCGGCCGAAATGGTGGGTGACAGCTCGGTCAACTGCTCCTGGAAGCCGGTGACCTGCGAGGCGAACAGCGCAGCCCCGGCTTCGACGCGCTCCAGCTCCGCCGCGGTGTCGGCCAACTGGTCCTCGCTGTCGCTCAACCGGCCGAACAAGACGGCGATGAACACGAAGGCCAACACGATCAGCGCCCCCAGGACGCCGACCACGGCCCCGGAATGGCGTTGCAGCCAGGACATGGGAACTCCAGTTTCAGTCGATTCCAGCTCGGTGGCAGCCATCGCGGCCACCGGTGCGAACTCGTCGGTGTCGTCGAGCGTCGGCTCCCACCCCTCGGGGATGGGCGCCTTCTCGGGCACGGGCGCGACCTCCGCCGTGTCACTCGTGCGGTTGCGGATGGCGAACGCCAGCGCCAGACCCAGTGCCGTGACCAGCGCGGCAGCCAGGAACGTCTCGGCGATGGCCTGCGCGGTGAGCGTGCCCTGGGCCTCGATGACCGCGTCCTCGAAGCCGGGGTCGTCGATGGCCGGCAGCTCGATGCCGTTGCGCAGGTCGTTGAACCGGGCCAGACCCCAGGCGGTCAGCAGCGACAGGCCGACGCTCAGGCCCATCAGACGCACGACCATCAGGGTCGCCGCCGCCGCACCTCGCTTGTCCGGCTCGGCGGCATCGACGACCACCGCCGACGTCGGGGCCGAGACCAGACCGAGCCCGGCCCCCAACAGCCCGAGCTGGGCAGCGAGCACCCAGTACGAGGTGTCGACGTCCCAGGTGAGACCCATCAGGACGTAGGCGCCGACGGCCGCGGCCATGCCGCCGACGATGGGCAGCCGATACCCGGATCGGGCCGTGAGCCGACCGCCGAGGTAGGACGTGACAGCCATGGCAGCCGTGAGCGCGGACAGCACCCAGCCGGCCACCACCGCCGAGTCCTCGACGTCGATCTCCACCGCGTTCACGAAGATGGGCACGTCGACCATCGAGATCACCAGCGACGCGCCGACGATGAAGTTCACCGCCAGCGCGATCTGGAGGCTCCGCCCCCGGAACGCCGAGCGGTCGATCAGCGGGTCCTCGGTGGTGCGCTGGTGCAGGACGAAGAGACCGCCCGCCACCAAGGTCACCAGATACAGCAGCCGGAAGTCGAAGCCGCTGCCGCCGGTCAGCTGGTCGAAGCCGGTGACGCTCTGGATCTCGGCGTTGCCGAGCAGCGCCAGGTTGAGCGACACCAGGGCCGCGGTCAACAACACCGCGCCGCGCCAATCGAGCGAGGTCGCTCGCCGGCCCTGGTCGTGTCCCGACAGCGCCCACCACACCGCGGCCATGCCGCCGAGCGCCAGCGGGATGTTCAGCCAGAACTGCCACTCCCACGACAGGAAGCGGACGAGGATCGCGCCGTACATCGGACCCCAGACCCAACCCAGCGTCTCGATCGCGGCCAGGGTGCCCAACGCGCGGGCGCGCTTGGCTGCGGGATACGCGTCTCCCACCACGGCCAGCGCCACCGGGACCATCGCACCGCCACCGATCGCCGTGAGTACCCGGGCGGCCAGGAACGGCCCGAGCGAGTCCATCAGCGGAATCAGGGTGGTTCCCACCAGGAAGATCGCGTACGCCCCCATGAATGTGTTCCGCCGACCGATCACGTCGCTGAGCCGCCCGGCGATGGGCATCACCGCCACGAAGGCGATCAGGTACACGTTGACGATCCAGGCGGCGTCGTCGAGCCCGTCGGGCAGTACCAACCCCAGGTCCCCGATGATCGGCCGGAGCATCGTCGAGACCACCGTGAGGTCATCGGCGGCCACGAACACCGAGAACGCGACGATCGTCAGGACCGCCCGAGGCGAGGCTCTGCCGGTGCGAACCGGATCGGGCTCCGGGGCGCCGCCGGGCGCGGGAGCCACCGGGCTCGGAGCCCTCGGGCTCGGAGCCCTCGGCGCACCGCTCCCCGCGAGCATGGGTCGCACCGTGGCCACGATCACGGCCAGGCCGATCAGCACCGCAGCCACGATCCCCGCGGTCGCCCAGGGCGACCCGCCCTCGTCGGCCGTCAGCCCGTCGTACCCCGCCAGCTCGAGTACCCACGAGCTGGTGGCGTCATCGAACACCGTGTCGAACTCGACGGCGCTGACCAGCCCGGTGACCGGGTCGATCCAGAGGTCCACCACCACGTCCTGGTTCCGGACGAGGCCGGCGGTGACGGCCTCGATGCGCTCGGCGGGCGCAGTGCCACGCACGTGGTACCGCTGGCCGCCCCGGTCGTCCTGGCCGATGTACGTCGCGTCCACCAGCCCGGCGATCAACGGCCGCCAGCCGCCGACGGGGTCGAAGAACTGCCGGGGATCCAGGTCGAAGCCGGCGGGGAGCGGCTCGAACTCACCCGTGACGGGGTTGCTGAGCAGCGTGCCGTCGGCGTCGGCGACCGCGCCGAGTTGGGTGCTCACCGACCCGTCGATGGTGACGGTGAGCAACGCCTCGGCCCGGTCGGGCACCTCGACCGTGCCGGTGACCGCGTCGACCGCGATGCTCTCGGCGGCGTCGACGAAGACCGGCGCGCCGCTGCGCACGATGTCGAACCGGACCGTCTCCACCTCGGCCATGGCGTCTGCCGACGTGGCCAGGACGTCCTCCACCTGTGGCTCGATCTGCTGGGTACCAGGATCGTCGCCACTGCTGCAGCCCACGGCCAGGAGCAGCAGAACCGCCAACAGGAGGAATGGTTTCAAACAACGCCCTTCGTTCGGCCCCGCCAACGCCGAGGGTAGTTCGCGCATTCCCGACCCGATCCGCGGGGCCTATTCGCCCAGGTGCTTGCGCGCCTCCCTGAGCGAGAGCGGTGACAGCAGGTGCTCGTTGGTGTCACAGAAGGCGCGAACCGCGTCGGGATCGGTCCTGGCGTACTGGCGCAGTGCCCACCCGATCGCCTTGCGGTAGAAGAAGTCGGCCTCGTCCGCCCGGTCCAGGCAGTAGCCGAACAGCCGGTCCACGTCGGTGTTCTCCTTGAACCGGAGCTGGTGGAGGATGGCCGTCCGGGCCAGCCACAGATGGTCCGAGGCCGCCCACGTGTCCATCACCGCCACGGTGTCGGGGTGTTGCTGCACCAGCGTGCCTGCCAGGTGCGAGGCGATCTCGTCCACCGTGTCCCACCAGCTGTGCGTGGTGACCAGGTGGTGGAGCAGTGGCACCGAGTCCGGCATCAGGAGTCTGGCGTGGCGGCGCAGCACCTTGACGGCGGCGTAGTGCCACTCCCGCTCCGGCTGTTCGTAGGCCTGACGGGCGAACGCCTCGAGGTCCAAGGGTCCGGGGCGCTCCGTGGCCCGCAGCGCGTCGGAGAGGATCGCCTTGAGCTCGGGCGACGACACCCCGAAGAACGGGAACTGGTCGCGGAGGTACGCGCGCTGCCCGGCGGCGCGCTCGGCGTCGGCACCGGCTGCGAGCGCGTCGGCGAGCACTCGGCAAAAGTCGTCGGACCAGGACGTCATTCGGTCGGGTAGACGAGGCCGATCTGTCGACGGGCCTCGTCGAGCGTCTCGAGCATCGCCAGCGTGTCGGCATGCGGCATGACCGAGGACTCGCCGATGCCCTCGCGGAGGCAACGATGCACCTCGGGCACCTGGTGGTGCAGGCTCGGGTCCTCGAACTCGAACGTGCTCCGTGCCTCGAAGCCGCGCTCGAGCGTGAGCCTGGTGGTCACGTGCATGAACGGGTCCAGGCGGATGACCCCTTCTGTGCCGGCGACGCGCGCCGACAACGACCCGTTGACCGTGATGCCCGCACTCAACAGCGACGACGCGTCGCCGTCGTGGGTCAGCAGCAGACTCGTCCAGGCGTCGACACCACGCTCGGTCAACTCGGCCTGCGCCGCCACCGCCGTCGGGGGACCGAGCACGACGTGCGCGAGGTGCACGGGGTACACGCCGAGGTCGAGCAGGGCACCCCCGCCCCTGCTCGGGTCGAACAGGCGATGATCGGACCGCTCGTCGTCGGGAACCATGAACGAGAAGTCGGCCTCCACCCGCTGCGGCTCACCGATGGCGCCGCCGTCGACGAGCTCACGCAGCTTCCGGTACGACGGCTGGAAGCGGCTCCACATCGCCTCCATCAGGAAGAGGTCGGACGCGCGAGCCATGTCGATCATCGTGCGCGCCTCGGCAACGCTCAACGCGAACGGCTTCTCGCACAACACGTTCCGACCGCCCTCCAACAACAGCAGCACGTCGCGGACGTGGCGCTCCTGGGTGGACGCGACGTAGACGACGTCGACCTCAGCGTCATCGGCCATGGCGTCGTAGCCGAGGTGGGTCCGAGGCACGTCGTGATCGCCCGCGAAGGCCGCGGCTCGGTCGGCGTCCTCGGAAGCGACGGCCACCAACTCAGCGTCGTCGACTCGTGTGAGCGCGGTGGCGAACTCGGACGCGATCGCGCCCGTGCCGCAGATGCCCCACCGGATCGGTTCGGTCATGGTCCCGCCACCACGGTCACGGTCCCAGCGGTGCCGTCCACACGAACCCGCGCCCCATCGGGGATGCGCCCAGTCGCTCCCGTGGCTGCCACCACACAGGGGCGCCCGAGCTCGCGGCTGACGATCACCGCATGGCTCATCTGGCCGCCGACGTCGACCACCACGGCCTCGACCGGGACGAACAACGGTGTCCACGACGGGTCGGTCAGCGGGGCGATCAAGACGTCGCCGGGCCCGAGGTCGCCCGGATCCGCCGGATCGGTGACCACGCGGGCCCGCCCCTCGGCCACGCCGGCACAGCCCGCCAAGCCGGTGAGGGTCGCACCGACATCCAGCGCCTCCCCGGCGGGGACCTGATCGCGCAACGGCCATGTCGAAGGGTCGGGGACCGCCCCCTCGAACACGAACGGCGGCACTCGGGCGGCCAGGGCATCGCGGGCAGCACGACGAGCAGCGATCACGTCGACGAACGCCGACGGGTCGGCCACATAGGCCTCCAGCTCATCGGCAGCGGTGAACCAGATGTCCTTCATGTCGCCGCCCTCGACCCGGGCGGCACAGCGAGCACCGAGCTCACGGGTCAGCAGTCGGGCCACGTGGATGAGGCGCACGATCGTGGTCTTCGACCGTTCCCGCGACTGGGAGAGCAGCGTGGCGGACCGCAGCGCCCGATCGAACAGCCAACGCTGCCCTCGGGACAGGCGGGCTCTGGCATCGGCGATGGCGGCGTCGCGCTCGGCGGCCAGTTGGTCGTGACGGATCGACGGGTCGTGGTCCGCGTTGGTGGTCCGCATGCGATCGACCAGCGTCAGCGGCAGCGCATGATCCGTGGCCCACACCTCGCACGCGGTCTCCCACTCGTTCGGCCCTCGGGCACCGAACGCGTCGAGGAAGTCGTCGAAGGCGGCCACGAAATCGGCCG
>CBDHFJ010000101.1:0-116192 GCA_965262315.1 Acidimicrobiales bacterium | reverse complement strand
AACGAGGACGGCACCTGGGCCGCCAGCGATGCGATGGTGGCGATGTTCGACACCGCGAACAACGTCCGCCGGTATGCGTCGGTCTCGGGCGCCAACACGGGGAGCATGTCGACCAGTGCCCTGACCACGCCCTACGGGCTGACCGTGGGACCGGACGGGCTCGTGTACGTCACGGGGCTGGACTCGAACACGGTCGTCCGTTTCGACCCCGCGACCAACAGCTACGTCGACACGTTTGTGTCCGCAGGGTCCGGCGGGCTCGACGGCCCGAAGGGTCTGGCGTTCGGGCCGGACGGCAACCTGTACGTCGTCAGTGCGGACTCCGGACAGATCCTGGAGTACGACGGCACCACCGGCGCGTACGTGGGCGAGTTCGTGGGGAACACCCACCTCGACGGCCCCGCCGCCATCGTCTTTGCGTCCGATGGCACGCTGCTCGTGGTCGACAGCAACGACGACCGTGTCGTCCAGTACAACGGGACCACCGGCGCCTACATCGGGATCTTCGCCACGGCCTCGCCAGGCGACCGTCCGTCGGGTGGCACGATCGGGCCCGACGGCAACCTCTACCTGTCGATGTTCTCCGACGGCAGCGTGAAGGAGTTCGACGGCTCGACCGGCGCGCTCGTCGGAACCTTCGTCAGCAGCGGGCTCAGCATGCCCCACTCGGTCCAGTTCGGACCCGACGGCGACCTGTGGGTCGGTGACTACGGGACTGAACAGCTCAAACGGTTCGACGGCACCACCGGCAGCTCGCTCGGTGCCCGCGTGACCGCCACCACGCCCGCAGGACCATTCGGGCTTCGCCTTCCTTCCCGACAAGCAGGTTCGCGTCAGCGCCGGCTTCGAGGTCAACAGCACCGGGAACGCCGGCGACAACAACGTCGGCGACGGCGCGTGCAACACCGGCAGCTTCAACGTGCTCACCCAACCCGAGTGCACGCTTCGGGCAGCGATCGAGGAGGCGAACGCGGCCGCGGACGCCGACATCATCACCTTCGACATCCCGACCGGCGACGGTGGGCACAGCGGCGGCATCTGGACGATCAACGTGTCCGGCTCGCAGTTCCCTGGATCGGCGAGACCGTGACCATCGACGGCACGTCGGCCCCCCACCTACTCGACGACACCGGTCATCGTGCTGGACGGCTCGTCATTCAGTGCAAGCGAGATCGGCCTCGGCCTCACCGGCAGCGCGAGCGATTCGGTGGTCGCCGGTCTGTCCATCGTCGACTTCCCCAACGACGCGATCTCGACCGATGCCGACCGGATCACGATCGCCGACAACCACCTGGGTGTGTTGCCGAGCGGCACCGTGGCTCCCGGGCAGGGTTCGGAGAACATCGCATTCTTCGGCGGCACGGGAACGGTCATCGAGCGCAACCTCATCGGCGGTGCCACCAACGCGAACATCGCCATCAGCGGGGGGGCCAACGCGTACGTGATTCGGGCGAACACGATCGGCACCGACCCCAGCGGTACGTTGGACTTCGGGGGTGCGCAGGCGATCTGGACGGACGCGTCCGGCGACGGCACCCTGGGTGGCCCTGACCCGGTCGACGGCAACGTGTTCGCGAACAGCACGTGGATCAACGTCCAGATCGATGCCGGCTCCGGATCGCTGTCGATCGTCGGCAACGACATCTACGGCGGGGCGTCGCTGGGCATCGACCTGCTTGGGAACGGGGTGACTCCGAACGACCCCCTCGATGGCGATTCCGGTGCCAACGACCTGCGCAACTTCCCCGAGCCGACCTCCGCGATCGAATCCGGTGGAACCGCCGACGTCACATTCGACCTCGATGTCCCTGTCGGGACCTATCGCATCGATGCCTTCGCCAACCCGGGTGGCATCGACGCCAGCGGCAATGGCGAGGGCGAGGACTTCGTGGGCCACGCACTCATCGCCCACCCCGGCGGCGGCGCGGCATCGTTCACGATCCAGGTGCCCGCGTCACCCGGGGACGAACTGACCCTCACCGCGACCGATGTCAACGGCTCGGGCACCTACGGATCCACCTCGGAGTTCTCCGTCCCCGTCACGGTGACGTCAGCGACCGGACCCCCGATCGCCGACGCCGGTGGGGCATACAACATCGCCGAGGGCGACAGCGTGGCGCTGGACGGCAGTGGATCGATCGATCCGCAGGGTGACCCGCTCACCTTCCAGTGGGACCTGGACAACGACGGAACCTACGGCGACGTGACCGGCGAGACCCCGACCGTCACCTGGGCCACATTGCAGACCTGGGGCATCGACGACGACGGGACGCACACCATCGGGCTCCGGGTCACCGACGGTGTGGACAGCGACACCACAACCACCACGATCCTGGTCGCCAACACCGAACCCACCGTCACCGTGACCGGCGCCGGGGCCGCAGCGGTCGGCGAGCCGCTCACGGTCACCATCGACGCCACCGACCCCGGCGCCGACACGGTCACGGGGTACGCCATCCACTGGGGCGACGGCACCGTCGAGAGCGTCATCGGCGGTCTGCCGACCACCGACACCCACACCTACACCGTCGCCGCGCTCCGCCAGGTGGTGGTGCAGGTCACCGACGAGGACGGCGACTGGATCACCGCCGACCTGATCGTGCCCAGTGCGTACGCGACCGACCACATCGGGCGCTACGACATCGAGACCGGGGCCCAGCGGTTCCAGTTCGACACCGCCTCGCCGATCGACTCGAGCTACTCGGCGTCGATCGGACCGGATGGACTGCTGTACGCGGGCGGGTGGTCGTCGACCTCGGTCGAGCGGTACGACCCGACCACCGGGTCGTGGCTGGGAACCTTCGTCGCAGCCGGCACGGGGGGCCTGGCCTCGGTCAATGCGCTGTGGTGGACACCTGAGGGCGACCTCCTGGTGGGCGACTGGACTGCGAACACCATGCGCCGCTACGACGGCACCACCGGTGCGTTCATCGACAACTTCATCGCCGGCTCTGGCCTGTCCGGTCCGGGGCAGCCCGACATGGACGACTCGGGCAGGCTCTACATCCCGTCGTACACCGGCGACCAGGTCCACCGCTTCGACGCAACCACAGGCGCGTTCATCGACGTGTTCGTCAGCGCAGCGAGCGGTGGTCTGGACAACCCTGAGGCCGTCGTCGTCGCCCCGTCCGGCGAGCTGCTGGTCACGTCGTCCAACACCGACGAGGTCAAGCGCTACGACGCGACCACGGGTGCGTACCTCGGCAACTTGATCGCCGCAGCCTCGGGCGGCGTGGATTGGCCGAGCGGCATGCTGATCGCCCCCGACGGTGACCTGATCGTCGGCAGCAGCAACACCGACGAGCTCAAGCGGTACGTCGGAAGTACCGGCGCCTATGTCGCCGACGTGATCACGAGTGGCACCGGCGGCCTGGACGGCCCCTTCTACGCCACGTTCGTGCCTGACCTGTTGGTGAGCGT
Organism: Acidimicrobiales bacterium; assembly: GCA_965262315.1. Classification (GTDB taxonomy): domain Bacteria; phylum Actinomycetota; class Acidimicrobiia; order Acidimicrobiales; family UBA8592; genus JBCCFK01. The sequence continues at coordinate 112,772 of CBDHFJ010000101.1, read as the reverse complement.
CAGCGTTCCGCTCGTCGTGAACTCGACGGACGACGACGTGGATGTGTCGATCGGCGACGGCAGCTGCAACACAGGGCAACTGAACGCCGCCGGGGTCACCGAGTGCACCCTCCGGGCCGCCATCGCAGAGGCGAACGCCGACGCGAACACGACCTACATCACCTTCGACATCCCCGTCGCCGACGGGGGCCACAGCGGCGGCGTGTGGACCATCAACACCAGCTCCGCCCTCCCGACCATCACCACCTCGACGGTGCTCGATGCCAGCACGCAGACCGGCTACTCGACGCCGGTTGTCGCCATCGATGGTTCCGGGCAGGGTGCGGGCGATGGCCTGCTGGTCCACGGTGACGATGTCACGATCCGCGGGTTCGCCCTCCACTCCAGCCCGGACGAGGGCATCGACGTGCATTCGACTGCCGATCGGGTCACCATCGCCGACAACCACATCGGGACCAACGCCACCGGCACGGTGGCAATGGGCAACGGCGACGTCGGTCTCGAGTTGGGCGGCGCCGATGCTGTGGTGTCGGGCAACCTGATCTCGGGCAACAACCGCGACGGCGTCATGATCCGGGAGAACGCGCACCGGAGTCGAGTCGTCGGCAACCGAATCGGCACCGACGTGACCGGCAACGCCGCCTTGGGGAACGGCCAAGAGGGCATCGAGCTGATGGACGGTCAAGACGACGTGATTCTCGGCGAGCCCGGCAACGGCAACGTCATCTCCGGCAACGGATACGCCGGGATCAACGGCTGGGGCAACACGCCGTCTCGTACGATCGTCCAGGCCAACAAGATCGGTGTGGGCGCCGACGGCACCACCAGCGTGCCCAATGGCACCGCCCGCGACGAGGGCGGCGTCACCGTTCGCACGACCGGCCAGGACTGGCTGATCGGCGGTACGGGTGCCGGTGAGGGCAACGTGATCGCCAACAACGTGGGCGACGGCGTCCAGCTGGTCAACGTCAACGGGGCTGCCGACGACATCGCCGTCCTCGGCAACTCGATCTACGCCAACACCGACCTCGGCATCGACATCGACAACAACGGCGTCACCCTCAACGACGTCCTCGACGCCGACCCCGGCATCAACGACCTCCTCAACTACCCGGTGATCACCGCCGCATCCGTGGCGGGCGGCACCGTCACCGTCGACTTCGACCTGGACGTCCCGGCGGGTGACTACCGCATCGAAGCGTTCACCAACCCGTCCGGCGCCGACGCGACCGGTCACGGCGAAGGCCAGGTGTTCGGAAACGGCACCACCATCACCCACACCGGGTCCGGATCGGAGAGCTTCCAGATCACCTACGTCGGCTCGGCCCGCGACGCCGTCACCCTGTCCACCACCGAAGACCTCGGCGGCGGCTCCTACGGATCGACGTCGGAGTTCTCCGCTGCTTTCACCGTCCCGTGCACCACCAGCGACACCGACGCAGACGGCCTCTACGACTGCTGGGAGGAGCTCTACGGCGACACCGACGGCGACACCCTCGCCAACGAGAACGACGCCGACGACGATGACGACGGCGTGCCGACGGCCGGCGAGAACGCCGACCCCAACGGCGACGGCGACCCCCGCGACGCACTCGACAGCGACCGCGACGGGCAACCCGACTGGTTGGACACCGAAGCCGGCGTGTCGACCACGCCAGTCGCCGACGAGCAGAAGGTCTCCTCCGCTTCTGGCAGCCTCACCGGACCGCTTGCCGACGATGACCGCTTCGGCGAGGACGTCGCCCCGATCGGCGACATCGACGGCGACGGCGTCAACGACATCGTCGTCGGTGCCCGCAACGATGACGACGGCGGCAGCGACCGCGGCGCCGCGTACGTGCTCTTCCTGAACACCAACGGCACCGTCAAGGCCGAACAGAAGATCAGCGACACCCAAGGCGGGTTCGCCGCCACACTCGACAACTCCGACTACTTCGGCCGTTCCGTTGCCGGGATCGGCGACATCGACGGCGACGGAACGCCCGACATCGCCGTCGGCGCGAACGGCGACGACGACGGCGGCAGCGACCGCGGCGCCGTGTACGTGCTCTTCCTGAACACCAACGGCACCGTCAAGGCCGAACAGAAGATCAGCGACACCCAGGGCAACCTCACCACCCCCCTCGACGACTCCGACTTCTTCGGCCTCTCGATCGCAGGCATCGGCGACCTCGACGGCGACGGCACCAACGACATCGCGGTCACGGCAGACAGTGACGACGACGGCGGCAGCGACCGCGGCGCCGCGTACGTCCTCTTTCTCGATCCCGACGGCACGGTCAACGCTGAACAGAAGATCAGCGACACCCAAGGCAACCTCACCACGCCGCTCGGTGACTGGGACTACTTCGGCCGATCCATTGCCGGCGTCGGCGACGTCGACGGCGACGGAACACCCGACATCGCCGTCGGATCGGGCAGCGACGACGATGGCGGGGCCAACCGAGGCGCCGTGTACGTGCTGTTCCTGAACACCAACGGCACCGTCAAGAGTGAGCAGAAGATCAGCGACACCCAGGGGAACCTCACGACCACCCTCGACGATTCCGACACGTTCGGCAGCTCGCTCGCCGGGATCGGCGACATCGACGGCGACGGAACGCCCGACATCGCCGTCGGTGCCATTCGCGACGACGACGGCGGCACGGATCGTGGCGCGGTCTACGTGCTGACGCTCACCAGCAGCGGCACCGTCAAGAGTGAGCAGAAGCTCTCCGACACCGCTGGTGGGTTGTCTGCGGCGCTGGACGACACGGACTGGTTCGGCGATTCGGTGTCGGGCATCGGCGACCTCGACGGTGACGGCGCAGTGGATCTCGCTGTCGGAGTACCTCTCGACGACGACGGAGGCGGCGCCCGTGGTGCCGTCTACATCCTCGACCTGTCAGCGGGATGTGGACCCGACTCCGACGCTGACGGCCTGCTCGACTGCTGGGAGACCCAGTACGGCGACACCGACGGCGACACCACCCCCAACCATCTCGACCCCGACGACGACGGCGACGGCACCCCCACCGCCTCCGAGAACGCCGACCCCAACGGCGACGGTGACCCCCGCGACGCCCTCGACGCCGACCGCGACGGCCAGCCGGACTGGCTCGACGCCCCGCTCACGGCGGGATCACTGGGCACGGTGGACAGCGAGGTCGAGATCACGACCGGCTCGGGTGGCCTCACCGCCACGCTGGGCGGCAGCGACTCCTTCGGCGCCGCGGTCACCAGCATCGGCGACCTCGACGGCGACGACATCCCTGAGCTGATCGCCACCGCACCGGGCGACGACGACACCAACGGCGGCTCCGGCGCGGCCTATGTCCTGTTCCTCAACGCCGACGGCACCGTTCGCAGCGAGCAGAAGATCAGCAACCTCGAGGGCAGCCTCACGATGACGTGGGAGGTGGGCGACGGGTACGGCGACTCGGTGGCCGGCATCGGTGACATCGACGGCGACGGCGTTCCCGACCTGGCCGTGGGTGCGTACGACGACGACGACGGCGGGGCGAGTCGCGGTGGCGTGGCGATTCTGTTCATGAACGCCGACGGCACCGTCAAGGCCGAGCAGCTCATCTCTCACTCGGAAGGGAACGGTCCCACGCTGGGCCAGTACGACTACTTCGGCGCGGTCACGAACCTGGGCGATCTGGACGACGACGGCGTCAACGACATCGCCGTCGGTGCCTACGGCGACGACGATCTGGCCTCGGCGGGCGCCGTCTACATCCTGTTCCTGAACACGGACGGCACCGCGAAGACCATCCAGAAGATCAGCCCGACGGTCGGCGGGTTCAGTGGCCCACTCGCCACCAGCGATCAGTTCGGTCGTGACGTCGCGGGCCTGGGTGACGTGGACGGCGACGGCAACCCGGACCTGGCCGTGGGCGCCCGCTACACCGATGACGGCGGCTCCAACCGGGGCGCCGTCTGGGTGCTGTTCCTGAACGCCGACGGCACGGTCAAGGGCGAGCAGAAGATCAGCTCGATCACCGGCGGCCTGGCCACCGACCTCGACAACTCGGACTACTTCGGCGAGAGCGTCGCCGGCATCGGCGACGTCGACCTGGACGGCACCCCCGACCTGGCCGTCGGCGCCACCGCCGACGACGACGGGGCCAGCTCGTCAAACCGTGGCGCGATCCACATCCTGTTCCTGAACCCCGACGGCACGGTTGGGCGCAACGCCAAGATCAGCGACACCGCCGGCGGCCTGACCGCCGCGCTCGCCGACACCGACTATTTCGGATCGTCGGTGACCGGTCTGGGCGACATCGACGGTGACGGGACCGCCGACCTGGCCGTCGGCGTCGAGTACCGCGACGCCGGTGGCTTCAACGAAGGCGCGGTCTTCGTGCTGTTGACGGCCACCGACCTTCCGTCGACGACGGTGGTCGTGAACTCGACCGGCGATGCCAGCGATGCGTCGCCGGGCGACGGAACCTGCGAGACCACGACCCCTGGCGAGTGCACCCTGCGCGCCGCCATCGAGGAAGCCAACGCCTCGACCGCAGTGGATGTCATCGAGTTCGCCATCCCCACGTCGGACCCCGGCTACACGGCGGGCCCGGATGCATTCACGTTCACCCCGGCCTCGGTCTATCCGAACATCACCGAGCGGGTGACCATCGACGGCACCACCCAGGCCGAGTACGTGGACCAGCCGGTGATCGTGATCGACGGGTCCGGCACCGGCACCTCGAGCGTCGTCGGCATCCACCTGGATGCAGGCTCCGACGCCAGCGTGATCCGCGCGCTCAACATCAACTCCTACGACGACTTCGGCATGCGGATCTCCGACAGCGGCCACCACACCATCACCGGCATGGTCCTCGGTCTCGAGCGCGACGGCACCACGGCCGCCGGCAACCGGTACGGCATCTACGCGGACACCGCCATGTACGTGACGGTCGGCGGTACCGGCGCCAATGAGGGCAACGTCATCGCCTCCGGCGACTGGGGACTGTCGTGGTTCAACGACTCGATCCGCGGCACCTTCGTCGGCAACTACATCGGCACCGACGTGACCGGCCTCCTCGATCGCGGCCTGCGCTTCGATGGCCTCTTCATCGTGAACTCGTCGTCCTACGCGCAGGTGGGTGGGCCGACTGCGGCCCATGCCAACGTCGTGGCCGGCAACGGCGACGACGGCATCTACGTGGGCAGCGGCACCATGGTCGCGCCCGTGGTCGAGGGCAACCTCGTCGGCGTGGGCGCCGACGGCACCACACCCATCCCCAACGACGGCGACGGCATCGAATTCGGCTGGGGTTCGGGCGGCTCGATCATCGACAACGTCGTCGGCCCTTCGGGCGAGGCCGGCATCGAGATCCAGAGCCACGACGGCGCCGTCGTGCAGGGGAACGTCGTCGGGACCGACGCGGGCCAGACCGAGACCTTCACGCTGGGCGGCGCGGGCATCGAACTCGGCTCCAACGTCGACGAGGCCGACATCGGCGGCCTGGGCGCCGGCGAAGCCAATGTGATCACCAACGCCACCGGCGCCGGCATCGCCGTGCTGGCCACCGCCGGGACCGACAATCAGGTCCAGGGCAACAGCATCGCCGGCAACGGTGGCCTCGGCATCGACCTGAACGACGACGGGGTGACCGCCAACGACACCGACGACCTCGACGCCGGCCCCAACGATCTGGTCAACTTCCCGGTCATCGTGCTGGCCGACGAGTCCAGCCCCGGAACCCTGACCGTCGATTACCTCCTCGACGGCCCGGCCGGGACCTACGACGTGCACTTCTACACCAACCCCGCCGGAGCCGACGCCTCCGGCTACGGCGAGGGCGAGGTGTACGTGGGCAGCCACGCCGTGGTGAAGGGTTCGACCGGCCTGACCGGTCACACCGCGTCGTTCGCCGGCAGCGCCGGCGATCTCTTGTCGGCCACGGCCAGCCTGCGGAACTCGCCCCTGTCGAGTACCTCGGAGTTCTCCGAGACCGTGACCGCCACGACCACCACCATCGTCGTCAACTCCACCGGCACCGGCAGCGACGCCAGCCCGGGCGACGAGGTCTGCGACACCGGGGGCACGAACTCGACCGGCCACCCCGAGTGCACCCTGCTGGCCGCCCTCCAGGAGGCCAACGCTTCGGCGACCATCGACACTGTCGACTTCCACATCCCCGTCACCGACACCGGCCACAGCGGCGGCGTCTGGACGATCACCCCGACCGGCACGTTCCCGAACCTCACATCGGCCGTGGACCTGGACGCTCGCACCCAGCCCGGCTGGTCGGGCACGCCGGTTGTGGAGATCGACGGCTCGTCAACGTCGGCGACCCTCGGCATCCACGCCCAACTCGGGGTGGGAACGACGATCGCCGGCTTCAGCATCGGCGACTACACGCGCCCCATCGCCATCCAAGACGCCGGCGCCGTGGTCCAAGGCAACTGGGTCGGGGTGCGAGCCGACGGTGTCAGCACCTGGGCAGTGGCCCCGGAGAACGGTGTCCGCATCATCAACTCCGCGCACGACGCCGTGGTCGGCGGCTCAGCGGTTGGTGAGCCCAACGTGATCGTCGATGCCACCGCTGCCGCGATCTTCTTGTGGTCGTCCGACCGGGCGGTGATCCAGGGCAACACCATCGGCCGCCTCCCCGACGGCACCACGGCCCAGCCGAACGCGGTCGGCATCCGCCTCGACGGCTTCAGCGACTCCGCGACCATCGGCGGCACCGGAGCGGGCGAGGCCAACCTGATCGCCGACAACACCGGTGACGCCATCGAGGTCGTGACCTCGCCGGGCAGCCACGTGTTGGGCAACACCATCGTCGACAACGGTGGCCTGGCGATCGACTTGATCGGCGGCACCGAGGACGGCTTCGGCGTGACCGCCAACGACGTGGGGGACGCCGACACCGGAGCGAACGACCTGCTCAACCACCCCGTACCGACGTTGGCCCTCGCCGCCGGTTCGACGGTCACCGTCGACTTCGACCTGGACGTCCCCGCCGGGGACTACCGAGTCGAGATCTTCACCAACCCGTCGGGGGCCGACGCCAGCGGCTACGGCGAGGCCGAGGCCTTCGAAGTCGCGACCACCATCACCCACACCGGCTCGGGCTCGGAGTCGTTCCAGGTCTCGTACACCGGCGCTTCGGGCGACGTGGTGACCCTCTCGACGACCGAAGATCTGGGGGGCGGGTCCTACGGCTCGACGTCGGAGCTGTCGGCTGCGTACACCGTGGCGGTCGACACCACCGCCACTGTGAACAGCACCGGCGACGCGGGCGACGCCTCGGCCGGCGATGGCGTGTGCGACACCGGCAGCACGAACAGCGAGGGCGACCCCGAGTGCACCCTGCGGGCCGCGATCGAAGAGGCGAATGCCGGACCCGTGGCCGAGATCGCGTTCGCGATCCCGGCGTCGGACTCCGGCCACGTGGCGGGCTCGCCGACCCACTGGGTCATCGAGCCCGTCAGCGCTCCGCTGCCGGCAATCACGACGGCCCTGACGATCGACGCGACGACACAGAGCGGCTGGGTGGATCAGCCGATCGTCGTCCTCGACGGCACCACCCGGGCCGGGGCCTCGGCCACCGACGACGCACTCGAACTCCAGGCAGCGAGTTCCGCGGTCTCGGGCCTGGCCATCATCGACTGGCCCGACGACGGCATCGTCGTCTCGGCCGACGCGGTGACCGTGGCCGGCAACTGGTTCGGTATCGCCGCTGACGGCACCCGTGCGCCCATCGGGAGCGCCGATGTCCTGGTTGACGCTGGTGCCGGTGCCCTCATCGGCGGGACCGGCGCCGCAGACGCGAACCGCTTCGCGGGCACCGGCAGTCACGGTGGTGTCCGACTCGACTCCACGGCATCGGGCACCCGGGTCGAGGGAAACGTGTTCGGCGTGCTCCCCGACGGCGTCACCTCGACGACGCCAGGCTCGTCACTCCTCACGACGAGCGGGGCTGCCACCGGCATCGTCGTACACGACAACCGCTTCACCTACTCGCCGGCTGGCATCTCCACCCTCGGCCTGTTCTCCAGCGGAACCGGCGAGTTCACGGCCAACGTGCTCGGGGTGGACGAGCTGGGAGGCGACGTCGTTCTCGGCGACAACGGTTTCTGGGTTGCAGGAACCGGCCTGGTCACGATTGGCGGCGCCGATCCCGGCGACGGCAACACCATCCGCAACGCAACCCGCGGCGGCATCGTGACCCGCTACGACACCTCCCGATCAACGATCCTGGGGAACTCGATCACCCGCAGCGGCGGCCTCGGGATCCAGCTCGGCTTCCCTGACGGCATCCCTCAGGCGAACGATGCCGGCGACGCCGACACCGGCCCGAACGACTACCTCAACTTCCCGGTCATCACCGCGGCGACACCCAGCGGCACGGATGTCGACATCGACTTCGACCTCGACGTCCCCGCCGGCGACTACCGCATCGAGTTCTTCTCGAACCCGTCGGGAGCCGACCCGAGCGGGCACGGCGAGGCCGAGATCTACCTGGGCGCCGTGGTCGTGACCCACACGGGTAGCGGCGACGAGAGCTTCAGCCACACCGTGACCGGGCCGGCACTGGACCTCTCGGCCACGGCCACCGAGGATCTCGGCGGCGGCATCTTCGGGTCGACCTCCGAGCTGGCAGCATCCTTCGCCGTCCCCGGTCAGGACACGGCGACCGTCAACAGCACCGGGGACGCATCGGACGCCACCCCTGGCGACGGCGACTGCAACACTGGCGGCGACGTCAGCGGTGAACCCGAGTGCACCCTGCGAGCCGCGATCGAGGAGGCCAACGCCTCGCCGGTCGTGGACACCATCGAGTTCGCCATCCCGACGAGCGATGCCGGCCACAGCGCCGGGGTCTGGACCATCAGCCCGACCTCGGGCCCGTTCGTGGACCTCACCGACCCCGTCACCATCGACGGAACCACCCAGTCCGGGTGGACGGCGGACCCCGTCATCGGTCTCGACGGCACGGGGTACGCAGCGACGCCGAACGACGACGACGACGGCCTGGAGCTGGTCGCCGACGACTCGACCGTCGCGGGACTCGCCATCTACGGGTTCGCCGACGAACAGATCAAGGTCGGCGCCGACCGGGTGACCGTCCGCTCCAGCTGGCTGGGGCTCGACCCGACCGGAACCGTGGTCAGCGCCCTCACCACCACGACCACGCCCCATGCGTTCCAGGTCAGCGGCGACGACTTCACGTTCGGCGGGCCGACCGACGCCGACGGCAACGTGGTGTCCTCCGAAGCCGACGACGCCGTCATCACCGGCACCTCGACCGGCGGCCTCATCGAGAACAACCACTTCGGCGTGGCCGCCGACGGCACGACGGCGCTCACCAACCCGGGCACCGACTACGTGTTGCGGCTTCGCAGCACCTCGAGCACCACGGTTCGGAACAACCAGTTCGGCAACCTCCCCGCCGGCGCGATCCGCGTCGACGGGTCAGCCACTGCGATCGTGGTCGGCAACCTCTTCGGCACCGACGCCACGCTCACCGTCTCGTTGCCGATCTCCGATGCGCTCCAGGTCCGCGAGGATGCCACCGTGCGGTTCGGCGGCACCGGGATCGGCGACGCCAACACGGTTCGCAACGCCACCGCCGACGCCATCGACCACCGCTCCGGCTCGACCGGCGCCCTCACCGTGCTGGGCAACTCGATCGTCGGCTCGGGCGGGCTGGCCATCGACCTCGATCAGGACGGGGTCACTGCGAACGACGCCGGCGACGTGGACACTGGGCCGAACGGGCTCCTCAACCACCCGCAGGTCCGCCATGCCGGTGCATTCCTCGGCACCGTGACCGTCGACATCGAGCTCGACGTGCCTGCCGGCGACTACCGCATCGAGATCTTCACCAACCCGTCTGGCGCGGACCCCTCGGGCCACGGCGAGGCCGAGACGTTCGAGGATGCCACGACCGTCACGCACACCGGTTCGGGCGTCGAGACATTCTCGGTGACCTACTCCGGCGCCGTCGGCGACGTCATCGCGCTGACTGCCACCGAAGACCTCGGCGGCGGCACCCATGGCAGCACATCCGAGCTCAGCGAGACCTTCACCGTCACCGACGCCACCGTGGCCACCGTCAACAGCACTGCCGACACCGGCGACGCCACCCCCGGCGACGGGCGATGCGACACCGGCGCGCTCAACGGCGATGGCGACGCCGAGTGCACGCTCCGCGCCGCCATCGAAGAAGCGAACGCCTCGGCCGCCGTCACCACCATCGAGTTCGCCGTTCCCACGAGCGACAGCGGCAACGTCAGCGGCGACGTGACCATCGCCCCGACTTCTGCACTGCCGGTGCTGACCTCCGCCGTCACGATCGACGCCACCACCCAGACCGGCTGGTCCGCGGTGACGGGTCCTGTGGTCCTCCTCGATGGCGGGTCCGCTGGTGCCAGCACGCACGGCATGGAGATCCAGGCATCCGCCACGACGATCCGCGGCCTCGCCATCGGCGGGTTCACCGACACCGGCGTGCGCACGCAGAGCTCGGCGACCGGCCTGACACTCCAGCAGAACTGGATCGGTCTCGACCTCGACGGCATCGCCAACCCCAACGCCAACGGCCTCTGGCTCACCGCCGGCGGATCGGGCGCAACGGTCGGCGGCGCCGGCCTGGGCAACGTCATCTCGGGCAACACGGGCGTCGGAATCACCGTGGCGGACGACGCCACCATCCAGGGCAACATCATCGGCCTCGACCCGACCGGAACGGCCGCGGTGGCCAACGGGTCGCACGGCATCCAGGTGACGGGAGGGTCCGGGGCGGTCACGATCGGCGGCCTCGCCGACCTGGCCAACACGATCTCCGGGAACGGCGACATCGGCGTCCGCCTCGCTGCCGAAGCGACGGTCGCCGGCAACCAGATCGGTGTGAGCCGCAACGGTTCGACGCTGCTCGGCAACGGGTCCGACAACGTTCGCGTCGTGAGCGGTGGCGACGATTCGGTGATCGGGTCGCCGGGCCTGGGCAACACGATCCGTGACGCGACCGACCGCGGCATCAACGTGCTCGCCGGCGTCACCGGCGTGACGATCGAGAGCAACACGGTCACCGACAACGGAGCCACCGGCATCGCCAACTCCGGCGCCACGGTCCTCGGCAACGCCACCGCCGACAACGGCGGGCTCGGTATCGATCGCAGCGACGACGGCCCCACCGCCAACGACGCCGGGGACCTCGACGGCATCCCCAACACACCCGTCATCGGCCGGGTGCAGCGTGTCGGCGGTGATCTGGTCATCGACCTCGAGCTCGACACCACCGCGGGCGACCACCGCATCGAGGTGTTCGGCAACAGCACGGCGGACCCGAGCGGCTTCGGTGAGGGCGAGACGTTCCTGGGCGGGGCGACCGTCACCCACACCGGCTCCGGTGCCGAGACATTCCAGGTCACGGTGACCTCGCCGGCCACGATTCTGACGGCCACCAGCACGCGCGATCTCGGCGGAGGCACCTACGCCAACACGTCCGAACACTCCCCAGCCGTGCCCTCCCCCGATCTGGTGATCGTCAACTCGACCGCCGACGCAACCGACGTCTCGGTCGGCGACGGCCAGTGCGACACGGGTGCCACCAACGCCGTCGGCGCCGACGAGTGCACCCTGCGAGCCGCCATCGCGGAAGCCAATGACGCCACCACTCCGGTGGACACCATCTGGTTCGACATCCCCACCGCCGACGCCGGCCACACCAGCGGCGTGTGGACCTTCACGCCGGCGACCGGCTATCCGGCCATCACCGACACGGTCACCCTCGACGGCACCACCCAGCCCGGCTTCGTGGCCAACACCAACCCCGCTCCCCAGCCGCTCAACTGGACGCAGGTCCTCGTCATCGACGGCGCGGCGACCCCGACCGGCGCGGACGCCCTCCGAGTCCAGGCGGACGACGTGACGATCAGTGGTCTGGTCATCCGGGACTTCCTCGATGCGGGGGCCGAGACCGCCATCGAGGTCGACGGCGATCGGGCGATCATCACTGCGGTGGCGCTCGGCACCGACGCCGCTGGTGTGACCGCCCACTCGAACGGTCACGGCATCGTCGGCTCCGGAGACGATCTCGTGGTGGGTGGCACCGACCCGGCCGACCGGGTGCTCATCGGCCGGGCCGACACATCCGGCATCGCACTGTTCGGCGACAACGCCGTGATCGAAGGCAACCTGATCGCCACATCGGCCGACTCGACGACCAACCTCCTCGTCGTCGGGCAAGCCGTGGCCATCGCCGGCGGCTCGAACCACCGCATCGCCGACAACGTCATCGGCGGCGCCAACCAGGGCATCGACGTCGCGGTCGGCACCACGGCCACCATCGAAGACAACTTCATCGGGGTCGATGCCACGTTGACCAACGCGCTCGGGGGAAGTTCCGCGGTCTTCATCGCCGGCACAGCCACCGTCACCGGCAACGTGATCGGCAACTGGGACGAGGGGCTCGCGATCGTGGGAGGCGACGCCACCGTCACCGGCAACGGCATCGGCACCGACCTCACGGGGACGGCCGACCTGCCCAACGCCGACTTCGGTATCCTCGTCCGGAACTCCGCTTCCACCATCATCGGCGGGACCTCGCCCGGCGACGCGAACATCATCGCCAACAGCGACGGGCCGGGCATCAGCGTCGAGGCGAACACCACCGACCCTGCGATCATCGGGAACTCGATCTTCGCGAACGGCGGACTCGGCATCGACCACGACGAGGACGGGGTCACTGCGAACGACGCCGGAGACCTCGATGGCACCCCCAACGCTCCGGTCCTGATCAACGCCGTCAACGACGGTGGCGTGACGACGCTGGAATTGCTGCTCGACGTGGCAGCCGGCACCTACCGCATCGACGTCTACGAGAACCCGACCGGCGCCGACCCCTCCGGGTACGGCGAGGGCCAGAACCACATCACCAGCTTCGACGTCACGCATCCCGGTGGCGGCAGTGTGAGCTTCGTCCAGCCATTCGGCGGCACCTCGGGCGCGGTGTTGTCGGCCACCGCCTCGGCCACCGGTCCCCTGCGTTCCACCTCGGAGTTCTCCAACGCGACCACGGCGGTGAGCGAGGCTGCGGCCACGCTGCTCGATGCAGGTGTTCGTCGGTCCGACGCGGTTCGTCTCGGCGCGGCCGCGGCCGATCAGGCCGGCGTCGTCGGCGACGCCATCGACTTCCCCGGCGGCACCAGCCGCCTCCGTGGTCCCGCGCTCGACATCACGTCGGGGGCCGTGACCATGGCGGCGTCGGTGCATCTCGATGCCGCCGGCGCTCAGCACGCCGTCATCTCCAAGCTCGACTCCAGCGGCGACGTCGTCTACGAGCTCAGCGTCGACGGGACGACGGGCGAAGCAGTCGCCGTCGTGCGCGTGGGTGGTGCTCCGGCGACGGCGCGAGGCGGCACGGTCGGGACCGGCGCCTGGCACGACCTGGCTGCGGTGTGGGACGGTGCCGAGCTGGTCCTCTACGTCGACGGCAGCGAGGCCGACCGGGTCGCGGCCACCGGCGTGCTGGCCACCGACCCCCGCACGACGATGACCGTGGGCAACCGGTCCGATCTCAGCCGTCCGTTCGATGGCCGCGTCGACCACGTGACCGTGCGCCACGACGCAGTGGCTGCGACCGAGATCGCGGCAATCGAACGGGTCGTGGACGACCCCGCCGCCTTTGTCACCGTCGGCGCCGAACAGACCTCCACGCCCGGCGTCTGGACCGTCAGCGGCACCCAGACCCGCTCCGGCGGCTTCGCCCTCGAGGCGCCCCAGACGGCCGGCGCCGATGCCGCCGCCTGGGCCGTCGCCACCGGGATCGACGAACCGGGCCTGGTCTTCGAATCGTGGTGGTGGATGAGCACCGACAGCGGCGTCGACCTCGACGCAGGGACGCGGGCCGGCCTGGCTCCGACCGACCAGTACGAGGCGGCACTGACATCGCCGTCCGGCTGGGAGCTCCGGAGCCGCGCTGGCGTCACCGAGTCGACCGACGCCGCCGCTGCGGGCACACCTGCGACCGGAACCTGGGTGAAGGTCGAGATCTGGACCGATCAGCTGGGCGACTCACGCATCCTGATCGACGGGGTGGAAGTCACCGGCTGGACCGCACAGGGTTCGACCCTGTCGTCGGGCTCGGCCGGCCTCCGCGTCGGTGCCCTGCCCGGGGGTGCGAGCTGGTTCGTCGACGACGCCCGGGCCCGCAAGCTCGTCACCCCGGAGCCGGTGACGACGCTTTCCTCGCTCGACCGCAACTGAGACGGGCGGTCTCACACAGCTTCCGAGCGTTCACTGCGCACCGCAGGCGCCCCCACTCGCCGGGAGAAGCTCAGCGAGGCCTCATCGAGGGGCGCAGGGTCGGGATAGGTCGGCGTGAAGACCCGCTCGGCCACTGCCGCCTCGACGAGCTCGGCGTCGAGGGGGGACACCCCCTCGGCCACCGCCGCCAGCGCGACGGCAACGGCGATCCGGCGACTCACGGCCGCCACGTCGCCGAGCGAGGGCAGCACACCGTCGAGCCGAGCCCCTGGGCTGAGCGCCGCCAACTCGTCCGAGGCCGCCATCACCATGGCATCGGTGACCGCAGACGCCTGAGCAGCGACCGCGCCGAGGCCGAGCCCCGGGAACACGTAGACGTTGTTCGCCTGCGAAACCCGTTGCACCCGTCCCCCGACGGGCACCGGATCGAAGGGGCTGCCGGTGGCCACGACGGCCCGGCCGTCTGTCCATGACAGCACGTCGGCCGGCGTGGCTTCGGCCTTGCTGGTGGGGTTCGACAGCGGGAGCACGATCCGATCCCCGGTCGGCCCGGGTCGAAGCGCCCGGACGGACTCGGCGTCGAAGAGACCGCCGACGCCCGACACGCCGATCAGGGTGGTGGCCCCCAGCGCCGTCAGGACCGACGGCAGGTGGGTGAGTCCGGCGGGCTGACGGGCGAAGGGCGCAGGGTCCACTGCCAGGACACGCTGGGCGCCCACCAGGTCGGACCGGTCTCGGTGCACGAGCCCGTGTTCGTCGGTCAGGACCACATGCCGGTGCGGATCCTCGACCCCGTCAGCCCGCAACGCCGCATGGATCATCTCGGCGATGCCGCAGCCGGCGGCACCGGCGCCGACGATGCAGATGCGTTGGCCGGCCAGGTCGAGCCCCGCGGCGCGACCGGCAGCTCGGACCGTGGCCAGCGCCACGGCGGCGGTGCCCTGGATGTCGTCGTTGAAGCTCGGAAGGCGGTCGCGGTGGCGCAGCAGGAGATCGTGGGCGTGGTGTCCTCCGAAGTCCTCCCACTGGAGGACCGCACCCGGGAACCGTTGCGTGACCAGGCCGACGAAGTCGTCCACGAACCGGTGGTACTCATCACCGGTCAACTCTCTCGTGGCGCACGCCGAGATACATGGGATCGGCCAGCAACTCCTGGTTGTTGGTGCCCACGTCGAGCAGCACCGGCAACGTCCGGCGCGGATCGAGCCCGCCCACGGCGGTGTAGAGCGACAGCTTGCCGATCGGAATCCCCATGCCCCCCATGCCCTGGTCGCCGAGGCCGAGCACCCGCTCACCGTCGGTCACCACGATCACGTCCACCGGTCCTTCGACCGAGAGCAGGTGCTGGGCCATCCGGTCGCGCTGGTCGATGTTGAGGAAGAGGCCGTGGGGTCGACGATAGATGTGGCTGAACCTCCGGCAGGCGTCGCCGACCGTCGGCGTGTACACGATGGGCATCAGCTCCTCGAGATGGCGCTCGAGGAAGGCGTAGAACAGCAGCTCGTTCGTGTCTTCGAGCGCTCGCAGGAAGATGTGACGCGCCATGTCGGACTCGAGGTCGTCGTAGCGATCCCTGGTGGCCTCGCACTGCTCGTCGAGTGTCTCCACGCGGGCCGGGAGGAGTCCCTCGAGGCCGAGGAGCTGCCGCTCCTCCGTCGGTGAACGCCGTCCCCTTGTTCAGCGTCGGCTCGCCCAGCAGGGCTCGACCGGTGAGGTCGGTGGTGATCGTCCGGGCTGCAGCTCCGACCGATCGGGTGGGGGCGACGGATGGGCTGACCGACGTGGGCACTGGCATGACGGATCGACAGAAGGTCCGCGTGCTGTCCCTCGTGTCGCATCGACACGGCACGTTCTGCTCTCCAGTTCTGTCGGCAGCCCAGGGGGCGACCTGAGGCCCCCTCAACATCGCAGGCGCTCGTCCGACGATGAACATGAGGACGTGCCTCGTCGGGACAAGGGTGCACGACGCCGATCACTCGACCCAGGCAGTCCGATGACCACCATTGTCCCCGTCGCACGCATGCGACCCACGCCCGGCGGAGCCGGCGGCTCATGACCCCTCGTCGCGCGTTCCTGATCCTCGCCGCGATCATCCCGGCGGCCATCGGCGCTGTCGGCCTGCTGTGGTGGCCGCCCGCGCTGTGGGCGCTGATTCCCGTGGGCCTGATCGTGGCCGTCGGGCTGCACGACTGTATCCAGCGCTCCCACTCGATCCTCCGGCTCTACCCCGTCCTCGGACACGGCCGCTACCTGGCCGAGCGGATCCGCCCGGAGATCCAGCAGTACTTCGTGGAGTCGGAGACCAACGGCGCGCCGTTCAGTCGAGAGGTCCGCGCCGTCGTGTACCAGCGGGCGAAGGGTGACCGAGACAAACTGCCGTTCGGCACCCAACAGGACGTCTACGAGCCGGGACACGAGTTCCTCGCCCACTCGATGCAGCCGCTGCCGGCACCCACGAACCGCAGGGTCGTGATCGGTGGTCCCCACTGCACCCAGCCGTACTCGGCCTCGCTGCTCAACAGCGCCGGTATGAGCTTCGGGGCGCTCAGCGCCCCTGCAGTGCAGGCGCTCTGCCTGGGAGCCGCCGAGGCCGGCTTCGCCGTCAACACCGGCGAGGGTGGCCTCAGCCCCTATCACCTCGAGAGCGGTGCCGACCTGATCTGGCAGATCGGCACCGGCTACTTCGGCTGTCGCACGGTCTCCGGCGCCTTCGACCCGGCGGCGTTCGCGGACAAAGCCACGACACCCGTCAGTGAAGGCGATCGAGATCAAGCTGTCGCAAGGCGCCAAGCCGGGCCACGGCGGCATCCTTCCCAGGCGCGAAGGTCACCGAGGAGGTCGCAGCGATCCGCGGCGTCGCGGTCGGCCAGACCGTGCTGTCGCCTCCCGCACACGACGCCTTCTCCGGCCCAGCGGGGCTCATGGACTTCATCGGTCTGCTCCGCAACCTCTCCGGCGGCAAGCCCGTCGGCATCAAGCTGTGCGTCGGCAACGTGGCCGAGTTCGAAGCAGTGGTGGACGAGATGGTGGCCAGCGGCGCCGGGCCCGACTTCATCACCATCGATGGCTCCGAGGGTGGTACCGGCGCTGCGCCGCCCGAGCTCAGCGACTACGTCGGCCTCCCCCTCCGCGAGGCACTCGCCGTCGTCCACCGGGCCCTGGTCGAGCGCGGCGTGCGAGACCGGGTGACCGTCATCGGAGCGGGCAAGGTCGCGACCGGATTCGACATGATCCGGTGCCTCGCGCTCGGCGCCGATGCCTGCTACTCCGCCCGAGCGATGATGCTCGCCATGGGCTGCATCCAGGCTCGTCGCTGCCACCACAACGACTGTCCGGTCGGTATCGCCACCCAGGATCCGGGTCGGAGCACGGCCCTCGTGGTCGCGCACAAGGCGCCGCGTATCGCGCGGTTCCACCAGGAGACCGTCGATGCCTTCCTGGAGCTCGTCGGCGCCGCTGGGTGCACCGACGCCGCACAGATCGGGCCACACCACGTCCACCGACGCGTCGACCGAACGATGTTCAAGTCCTTCGCCGAGATCTACGGTGATCCGCGTCCGCCGGCAACCGGGTCCCCGGCGACCCACCGCGCTGCCTCCCAACCGGCGCCGGTCCCCGCCGTCTGACCGTCTGGGCGGTCCGGCCTGATCCACCGGCAGCCGACCCAGGTCACTGGTCCCGGCTGTCGGAGCGCGCCCGGCGAGCTCTGCTACCTTCCGGTGGCAACGGCGGAACACAGCGGGCACGGCGGTATGGGACAGAGTCGGGACGCGCAGCGTCTCCAACAGTTGGCGAACGCGCGGGTCCGGGCGGCGATCCTGGTCGACCGGCCGAAGGGGTTCGCGCGCGCGAAGGACCGGAGACTCGGCGCCGGCGCCGAGGCTGACGGGGCCAACCCGTCACCGGTCGCCAGGGCCTTCCAGGCCCGCCTGGCTCCCGAAGCCGAGGACCACGCGATCTCGGCCCGACTGGGCGATGGCGTCTACCTCGGTGCCACCAGCCACGACCTGGTCGTGGCAGACCGCAGCCGGCTGTCCGGGCGCCCGAAGTCGATCATCCGGCGCGCTCCCATGACCACCACACGGGTGCGGTGGCTGGACGAGGAACGCCACGGCATGCGTTCACGCTTCCTGGTCATCGAGTTCGCCGACGACCGCTGGGCCCTGCTCGCGACCCCCTGGAAGCGGCTCGTCCCCGACGACGCCCAACGACTCGTCGACGCGCTGGGTGTTCACGCCCACCGCGTCCCCCACCCCGAAGTCGACGACCTCCCGCGCTGACGCGGGACGGAACTCGAAGACGGCGCCACAGTTCGAGATCCTGTCCTCGCCGGTTCCGCCGTCGCAGGCGTCCTCGACCCCCAGCCCGAAGCGCAGCATGTCCTCGAACCGGTCGCCGGAGAGCACGTCGTCACCCGGGCCGCCGAGGAGCGTGTCCGAGCCGCGCTCACCGAAGAGCGCGTCGTGGCCCGCACCACCGGTGAGGCGGTCTGGTTCGTCACCGCCGTGGAGCATGTCATCGCCCTCGCCGCCCGCAAGGCGGTCTGTCCCCGATCCGCCGTACAGCCGATCCGAACCCATGCCTCCGTTCAGGCGATCCGCTCCACCTTCGCCGTAGATGACGTCGTCGCCGTCACCGCCGTTGATCCGATCGTCGCCGCCCCCACCGCAGATCGCGTCATCGCCCGCACCGCCGGCGATCCGATCGGCTCGCGGCGTGCCCAGGATCACGTCGTCGCCGTCGGTCGGCCGGTCGCCACGAGCCAGGAACACGGTGACCGGCCTGCCACCGCAAGTCGGCGTACGCGTGCCGTACCGCACGCTCACGAAGGGGAGCATCTCGCCGGTCTGAGGGTTCGCACGACCGTCGTTCACACGGTAGGAGGCGACGTCGTCGACCCCGTCGCCGTTCGGGTCACCCACCGCCCGGACGCCCTCCCCCCAGTGGGGGAGGCTCACGCCCCACGCCGGGATGACGTCCTGACCCCGCATGAACAGGCCGGCCCACCGGCGTCCGACGACCACGTCCGGCCGGCGATCCCCGTCGAAGTCCCCGACGACCACCTCCCCCGGTGTCCAAACCGGGACGAAGTGACCCTTGCTGCCCCAGCAACACGTCCCCAGGTGGTAGGGCCAGTGGTCCCACAATGCCGGGCCGAGCCCCTCGGCGGAGCCGCGTGCGACACGCAGCTTGTGCGGCGCGGAGGCGATGAGGTCGAGCCACCCGTCGCCGTCGATGTCGGCCACATCCAGCGTCAGGCCCAGGTTCGGCGTGGACCAGCCGCCGTCCAGCCGCGTGACCGAGCGGACGTCGAGCCCGGCGGCCGAGCCCGCCCACACGGTCACCACGCCGACCATCCCGTCCTCGCCAGGACTGCCCAGCACCAACTCGTCGAACCCGTCCTCGTCGAGATCCACCGCGAGTGCCGTCGCCAGATCGAGGGTGTGCGCCGGCATGCCGGCAGGCACCTCGGTCAGCAGGCGCGACCCCCTCGCATCGAGGCCGGCGGGCCCCCCTCGGAGCACCAGGAGCGCGGGCACCGAGTCGGCACCGTCCCTGGTCTCGATCACGAGGTCGTCGAAGCCGTCGCCATCGAAATCGCCGGCGGCGAGCTCGCTGCCGAGCCGATCGCCGCTTCCACGTCGCCCGGGCACGCCGTCGACGCCCTCGTGCCACCGCTGATCGCCTCGGGCCGTCAGCCCGTCCGGAGTTCCGTACAAGACGTGCACCACGCCCGTGCTGGCCGACCGAGCAGTGCTGGCGCCCGGAGCCCCGACTGCCAGGTCCTCGAAGCCGTCGCCGTCGAAGTCGCCGGTGGCCACGGCCTCGCCGAAGGCCTGGCCGGGGCGCGCGGCGCCGTCGACACCTCGGCGCGCTCGCGTCCACCGCTGCCGCTCGGACGGGACCAGGCCAGTCGGGCCTCCGGGAATCACGGTGACGGCTCCGGCACGATCGTGACCCCGGACCGAGGCCTCCGGCGCTCCCATGATCAAGTCGTCGAAGCCGTCGCCGTTCACGTCCCGAAACAGCAACTCGCTGCCGATGACCCCTTCGGCGCGATACCCGGGCACGAGCGCGTCGAAGAACTCGTCGTGGTCTGTGGAGTCCAGGCCCGCAGGCTGCTGGTCACCCCACCCCCACGAATCATCGACGCCCACCAACGCGGTCACCACGACCGCGGCCAACATCAACCGCCCCATCACCCGCACAACGCTCCGCCCGTCGTCCGCCCTGGTGAGCCACGCTAGCGAACCGCGCCAGCAAGGGGAAATTCTCCCGCGCTGACGCGGGGACCCGATCAGATGGGCAGGTCGCCGGTGGCGCGGCGGGTGGAGCCCTCGTCGGTGTAGGCGGCGATGGTCCGCTGCGCGATCCGCATCTGGTGCACCTCGTCCGCACCGTCGGCGAACCGCGCCCAGCGAGCGTGCTGGTACATGTGCGCCAGCGGGGTGTCGGTGGAGTACCCCAGCGCGCCGTGGACCTGGATCGATCGGTCGATCACCCGGTTCAACATGTTGGCCACGAAGTGCTTGGACATGGAGACCTCGGCCTTGAAGTCCACGCTGTCGTCCAGCCTCGATGCGTCGATCTTCGACGCGGCGTGGAGCACCATCAGCTTCGCCTGGTACAGCTCCATCGTGGAGTCGGCGATCATCCACTGGATGCCCTGCTTCTCGGCGAGCAGCGATCCGTGGGCGTACCGGTTGAGCGAGCGGTCGACCATCATGTCCAGCGCGGTCTCGGCCTGCGCGATCCACCGCATGCAGTGCGCCAGTCGGGCCGGACCCAGTCGGTACTGACCGAGCAGGTGCCCCTGGCCCCGACCGCCGAGCATCTGGTCCTTGTGGACCCGCAGGTCCTCGATGACGATCTCGCTGTGGCCGGTGCCGCCGTGCATGGTCTCGACCTCACGCACGTCGTTCCAGCCCTCGCTGGGCAGATCGATGATGAACGCCGAGTTCGCGGCCTGCGGGATGTCGGGGTTCTCCTCGGTGCGGGCGATGAGGATGGCGAAGTTGGCGCGGCGGGCGTTGGAGATGAACCACTTGTGGCCGTTGATCACCCACTCGTCGCCGTCCTCGTAGGCGTTGGTCTGGATCAGCGTCGGGTCCGAACCGGCCACCTCGGGCTCGGTCATGGCGAAGCACGACCACGTGGTGCCCTCGCACAGCGGCTTGAGGTACTTCTCTGCCTGCTCGGGCGTGGCCCAGTGCAGCAGCGTGTGCATGTTGCCCTCGTCGGGCGCCTGGCAGTTGAACACCCAGGGGCCGTAATAGGACTTGGCGGCCTCGGCCTGCACCATGGCGAGCTCGACGTGACCGAGCCCCATGCCGCCCCACTCCTCGGGCATGTGCGGCAGCCAGATGCCGGCCTTGAAGGCCTGCTTGCGCAGGTCGATCAGCTTCTCGATGCGGGCTCGACCGGCGATGCCTTCGCCCCCGTCCTTGCCCTCGATCTCGTTCTCGACAGGCCGGATCACCTCGTCCACGAACGTCCGGACCCGCAGGCGGATCTCCTCGAGCTCGGGCGTGAGGGTGAAGTCGATGGCCATCGCAGGGCTCCCGTCGGTCGGCGCGTACGGGACGATTCAACCACGGCGACCCGACCGTCGCCGATCCGGGGCCGACCGCGCCGCGGTCAGCCGGTGGTCCCCCGTGTGCGCGTCGGTGGCACCGGCTCTCCCGGCCGCCGTCGACGCTGCGCCCATCCCGACGTTCGTGAACACAACGAACAGCCCGCTGACCCCCGCCGTCGACCACACTGGGGCGATGTCGACGAGGTCCCGGGCTCTCGCGGTCGCTGTCGCCCTGGGGGCCATCGGACTGTGCGCGTTGGCCGCACCGGCGGGGGCCCGACCGGCGCAGGAGCCGACAGGCGAGGAGCTGGTCGTCGTCACCACCGAGATCGAGCCGTTCGTCGTGCGCGACGGTGACCTGGTCGACGGCTTCTACTTCGAGATCTGGGAGGACGTGGCCGCCTCACTCGATCTCGACTACCGAGTCGAGTGGGCGGACACGTTCCCCGAGATGCTCGACCGCCTCGCGAGCGGAACGGCCGACGTGGCGGTGGCGCCGCTGGCGCCAACAGCCGAACGGGAAGCGCGCTTCGACTTCTCCTCGGCCGTCATCCGTTCCGGCCCCCAGCTCGGCGTGCACGAACGCACCGATACGGGCCGCTCGCTCGTGCGAACCCTCGTTGGCTCGGGGGCGCTCCGCGTGCTGCTCTTCGCCGGGCTGGGCCTGATCGTCCTCGGGCACCTGATCTGGCTCGTCGAACGAACCGACGAGGAGGGGTTCGCCGACTTCCACAGCTCCTGGCCGCGCGGGGCGTGGGACGGCACCTGGTGGGCGGCCGTCACCGTCACCACGGTCGGCTACGGCGACACGGCACCGCGATCGACCCGCGGGCGGCTGGTCGCCATGGTGGCGATGCTGGCGAGCCTCTTCCTCGTCGGTGCCTTCGTCTCCCAAGTCACCTCGGACCTCGAGGAGGGTCGAGCCCGGCAGAGCATCGAGGGCATCGAGGAGGTCGGCGACCGGACCGTCGCGGTGGTCGCCGGCTCCACCTTCGCCGCGTACCTGGAGAACGAGGGCGTGACGATCGCCGGCTTCCCGACCCAGGCCGATGCCTTCGCCGCCGTCGCGTCCGGCGAGCACGACCTGCTCGTCGCCAACCCGTTCGCCCTGGCGACCATCGGGACCGACCTCGGAATCCGGGCCGCCGGCGACGTGCTCTACGAGGAGTTCGAGACGTTCGGGCTCCCGCAGGGGTCGACCCTGCGCGAACCGATCAACGCGGCACTGGCCGACCTCCAGGCCACCGGCCGCATCCAACGCATCATCGACCGCTGGATCGACTGATCTCCGGTCTCAGGCGAGCTCGGCGTCGGGCACCCAGCTGCCGTGGGCGCCGTAGGGCACGCGCTGCGGCAGGTGGACCACGGCCACCGGCGGGGCGTCGAAGCGCTGCGCATCGACGATGATCAGGCGGGACTCGCCGGAGCCTTCGTCGTGGGTCAGGCTGATGATCCACCCCTCGTCCTCGCCCGCCGCCTCGGAGGCGGGAGCGAAGACCGGCTCGGCGCCGCGGACCCCGTCGCCGAGCTGGTGCTCCCAGCACTGCCCGCTGCGCAGGTCGTACTTCCACAACGCGGAGCCGTACACCGGCTCCTCGACATTGCCCTCCCCCGCCATCGCCATCAGGTAGCCGTACTGCGCATCGAGGCCGACCATGCGATCGTCCACCCGACCGAAGTCGCCGGGACGATCGTCGACCTGTTCTTCGGTCACCGTGTCGGTCTCGAGGTCGATCGTCCACCGCCACAAGCGGCCGACCTCGGCGTAGTCGTCGTTGCTGGTGCCGAACGCCTCGGGCTGGCGGGACACGTGCAGCACGATCCGGTTGCCGTCCTCGTGCGCATTCACGGGATGGAACACGTAGCAGGGGTCGATCTCGAACCAGCGCACGTCGGCGTTCGTGCCGGCCCGCGGCATGACGCCCAACCGGGCGCCGGCGTCGCGGTCGAACCGGAACGGCACCCCGGAGTCGAGCGCCTCGAGATCGAAGCACAGCGGGAGATCCATGAACACCGTGTGGTTCCGGGTCACGTTGAAGTCGTGCATCATCACCATGTTCGGGATGTCGATGCCCTCCAGCTGGGTGACCTCGCCGTCGGGGCTGACCCTGATGTAGGTCAGGTAGGGCGGCTCGAACCCGAAGTAGCTGAAGGCGATGAGCTCGCCGGTCTCGGGGCAGACCTTCGGGTGCGCGGTCATCGAGCACGTCAGGGCACCGCCGTAGTTCTGGTAGCCGAGCGTGTTCAGCTCCCCGTCGATGCGCCAGGGCCAGTGGCCCTCCTCGAGACAGAGGATCTCGCCATTGTGGACCACGACGTGGGTGTTGGCGGTGCCCCGCGTGAGATCCCCGATCGACGACATGGGGTCGTCCAGCGGTTCGGTGATGTTGGGTGTCTGCACGAAGCGGTTCCGGTACCACTCGGCCCGACCACCCGAGAGGCGGACACCGTGGACCATGCCGTCACCGAAGAACCAATGCGGGGAGCTTCCCGACGAGGGGTTCGGCCCGGTCCGGATGTAGACCCCTTCGAGCTCGGTGGGGATGGCGCCGTCAACACGCAGTGTGGTCTCGGTGAGCTCGTCGTGCACCGGCGCCCAGTTGCCTCGCAGGTGCCACGGTGCGGGTTCGATCGCGGTCATCGTCAGGTCCTCCTCGACCCCGCCAGCCTGACACGTCGGCGGGTGCCACGCCGCCGACCGGCCCAAGCACGACCTACTACTCTCCCCCGCCATGGATCTGCGACTCGACGGCAAGACGGCACTGATCACGGGTGGCTCCCGCGGCATCGGCAAGGGCATCGCCACGGCGATGGCCGAGTCCGGGGCGAAGGTGATGATCACCAGCCGCAAAGCCGAATCGTGCGAGGAAGCCGCCGCCGAGATCGGGAACGGGTGCCTCTGGGAAGCCGGTCATGTGGGCAAGCCCGAGGACGCTGAGCGGGTCATCGACAGCTGCATCTCCCAGCTGGGCGGCGTGGACATCCTGGTGAACAACGCTGGCACCAACCCCTACGCGGGACCCACCATCGACGTCGACATGGGCCGGTGGGACAAGACGTTCGAGGTCAACCTGACCGCACCGCTGTTCTGGACGCAGCTCGCGTGGCGCAAGCACATGCAGGACAACGGTGGCGTGGTCCTGAACATCTCGTCGGTGGG
Organism: Acidimicrobiales bacterium; assembly: GCA_965262315.1. Lineage (GTDB taxonomy): Bacteria > Actinomycetota > Acidimicrobiia > Acidimicrobiales > UBA8592 > JBCCFK01. Next base: position 87,827 of record CBDHFJ010000101.1, on the reverse strand, counting down.
CGGCCTCAGCACCAACCCGATGCTGGGTGTCTACGACATCACGAAGGCTGCGCTGATCCACCTGACCAAGCAGCTCGCGCCCGAGCTCGGCCCCAAGGTTCGCGTCAACGCGATCTGTCCCGGCCTGATCAAGACCGACTTCGCCCGCATGCTGTGGGAGGGCGAGCGCGGCGACGAGGTGGCCAAGGCCTATCCGCTGGAGCGCCTCGGCGAGGTCGAGGACATCGCCGCCGCCGCGGTGTGGCTCGCAGCCGACTCCGGCTCGTGGATCACCGGCCAGGCCATCGTCCTCGACGGCGGCGGCCTGGTGCAGTTCCGCGACAGCTGACGGCCGCCCCCGCCCCGGCACCGAACCTGTAACGGTCTCTGAGACCGTGACAGGTTCACCTCGGCCGCGGGCTCGATCATCTCCCGGTCCGCCGGGGCCGCGCTGGGTCGTACGCCGCCCTGCTAGTCTCCCGCGGCCCAGGAACGGTCCGACTCGGGAGTGTCGTCGTGAACGCAAGTGATCTGCTGGCCTTCGAGCTGTTCTCCGGACTCGAGCCCGACCAGCTCCACCAGTGTGCGGCGATGTTCGACGAGCACCGTGCGCTCATGGGCGAACGGCTGACCGAGGAGCACGACTTCTCGTACTCGTTCTTCCTCGTGCTCGAAGGTGCCGTCGAGGTCTCGGCCGATGGCGAGCACCTCGCCACCCTCGGGCCCGGCGACCACTTCGGCGAGGTCGGCCTCGTGCGGGGAGAGCGCCGCAACGCCGACGTGAAGGCCACCGAGACCTGCCGAGTCGCAAAGCTCATGACGTGGGATTTCGAGAAGCTGACCGAGACGAACCCCGTCCTCGCGGCCCGACTGCAGGAGAAGGCGGAGGAGCGCTGGCGCTGAGCCGGCGCGACACTGGGGCCATGAGCCGCCAGTCGCCCATCCGCTACATCGACCGCACCCGAGCCCAGTACGAGGCGCTGGGGTACGGAAGCTACGCGTGGGCCCACAACCCCGATGACCCGCCGATGGCGACGCTGCCGGCGCCGCTGTCCGAGCTGCGCGTCGGCGTCATCGCCACCGGCGGCGTGTACGCGGTCGGCCAGACCGCCTTCACGTACAAGGACGACTTGACCTACCGGGCGATCCCCTCCGACATCGCTACCGAGGACCTGCGGGCCACCCACTTCGCCTACGACCTCACCGATGCCCGTCGGGACATCAACGTCGTCTTTCCCATCGACGCCCTCCGCGCCATCGCCGCCGACGGTGAGATCGGCGAGCTGGCCCCGCATCTGTTCACCTGCATGGGCGGCATCTACTCCCAGCGCCGGGTTCGGGACGAGCTGGCGCCGACGCTGGTCGAACGGTGCCGTCGCGACCAGATCCAAGCCGTCGTGCTCGTCCCGGTTTGACCGGTGTGCCATCAGACCGTGGGTCTGATCGCACGTCAGCTCGAGGCGGCCGGCATCCCGACCGTCAGCCTCACCAGCGCACGCGACATCACCGCCGCAGCGAACCCTCCGCGAGCGGTGTTCCTCGACTTCCCGCTCGGGCACACCTCGGGCCGGGTGGGCCAGCCGGAGCTCAACCGCAGCATCGTGCGCTCCGCGCTCGAGGCCCTGCACCTCACCGAACCCGGCCAGATCGTCGACCTGCCTCACGTCTGGGCCGACACCGACGACTGGAAGGACGGCGTCATGCGGGTGCAGACGTCGTCGTCGGGCGAGACCTCCACCGAGGACGACCGCGTGGCTCGCCACGACACCCCGCAGTACCAGGCAGAGGCCGATGCCGACGCGGCCGCGGCCACCCACGAGGGCGAGACCTGCGAGGTCTGCGCCGGCATCGACTACTGAGGCTCAGCCGCCGCCGAGCGGTGGCACGCCGAGCTCCGCGGCCGTCGGCGGATCGGCGCCGGGGCGGCTGCAGGTGATCGCGGCGGCCCGTCCCGCGAAGCCGGCGATGTCGGCCCAGTCCGCTTGGGTCAGCGCTGCCAGCGCGGACGGATCGCCGGACAGACCCCGGTCGGCCAGCGAGGCCAGCACGCCGGCGACGAAGGTGTCACCGGCGCCCACGGTGTCGACCACGACCACCTCCACGCCGGGCGCGGCGATCCGATGGTCCGCGGTGAAGACCACGGCTCCCTCGGGGCCCCGGGTCAACATCACGACGCGCACGCCTCGTTCGAGCAGCTCGGCGGCGCAGTCCTCCGCCGTGCGGCCGGGCCAGATCCAGTCAAAGTCCTCGTCGGACCCCCGATAGACGTGGCAGCACGCGACCCAGCGGTCGTGGAAATGGTCCCAGCGAGCCCGGTCGTCGATGATCTGCGGCCGCACGTTCGGGTCGAGCGACACGATGCCGTCGTGACGCTCTGCGGCGTCGGCGAGGACCTCGGCGGTTCGACCCCGGAACAGCCCGAGGGTGCCGCCGTGCAGGATGTGCGGGCCGGGGCCGATCGGCTCGAGCGAGGCCGACGTGAGGGCCTGGTCGGCGGTGCCGTCGCCCTCGAAGCGGAACTGCAGCTTTGGCGTGTGCTCGATGATGGCTCTGGCGGTGGGTTCGTCGCCGCGCTCGGCGAGCCGCAGGTCGACGCCGTTGGCGCGCAGGTGGTCCCAGATCTGCCGGCCGTGGGCGTCGGTCGACACGCGCCCGAGAAAGGCGCTGGCGACGCCGAGCCTGGTGGCGGCGATCGCGACGTTCATCGGGCCGCCGCCCGGCACCGGTTCCGGCACCAGGTCGACGAGGGCTTCGCCGCCGCTGACGATCACGAGGTGCTCACCAGCGGCCAGGGGCAGGTCTCCTCCACCACCCGGGCGAGGTCGAAGAGCAGCCGGTCCTGGTGTTGACATGCCATGAGCTGCATGCCGACCGGGAGTCCGTCGACGAATCCGGCGGGGACCGAGATCGCCGGGTTCCCCGAGATGTTCGCGGGGATCGTCAGCGCGCCGTTGTTCCCGCCGGGCACCCGCTCGCCCGCGACGCGGTTGTTGGCCTCGACCCAGGCCGGGAACGCCACGTCCGGGTTCGTGGCCGCGATCACCACGTCCACCTGGTCGAAGATCGCGGCCATGGCCTCGTTGGCCGCAGTGCGGGCCTCCTCCACCTCGGCCGCCCGGGCGAGATCCATGTGCTCCAGCCCCAACTCCAGGCCCAGCGCCATGACCTTGGTCATCTGGTCCCGACAGTCCGGCCACAACTCGCGCAGCGACAGCCACAGACCGGCCTGGTTGGCGATCGACCAGGCGGCGGTGGTCTTCGGCAGCTCGATCGGGACGTCGACCAGCTCCAGACCCGCATCGGCCACGAGGCGACGACCTGCCTCCTGCACGAGCTCGACGATCTTCGGGGCCACGATGGCGTTCCCGAGCTCCGGAGCGATCACCGCTCGCTTGCCGGCCAGGTCGACACCACCCAGCCGCCCCTCCCAGTCGTCCTCCTTCGGGAGGCTGTAGGGGTCCCGGGCGTCGAAGCCGGCACACACGTCGTACCAGCGGGCGGCGTCGCGCACACTGCGGGCCAGACACCCCTCGACCACCGTCATGGGGGCAATGGTCGCCCTGGGCCCACGCGGGATCCGGCCGGCGGTTCCCTTCATCCCGACGAGGCCGCAGAAGCCGGCCGGGATCCGGATCGAGCCGCCGCCGTCCCCGCCGGTGGCCAGGGTGACGATCCCGCCTGCGACCGCCGCGGCGCTCCCGCCGGACGAGCCTCCGACGGTGGCCTCCGGGTCCCACGGATTGCGGGTCACCCCGTTCAATGGCGTGGTGCTGACGTTGATCCCGCCGAACTCGCTGGCCGTCGTGAGTCCCACCGGGTTGGCGCCGGCCTCGATCAGTCGGCGCACCATCGTGGACGTCTGGGTGGCGGTCCGGTCCGCGAACACCAGCGACGCCGACGTGTGCGGCCACCCCTCGACCTGGTTGAGCTCCTTGATGCCGATCGGCACCCCGCCGAGCGGCAACGAAGTGTCCGCGGCCGCCGCCCGTGCGCGGGCCCCGTCGGCGTCGACGAAGGAGAACGCGTTCAGCTCCGACCGGTCGATCGCAGCCAGCACGGCCTCGACCTCGTCGACCGGCGACCGCTCGCCCGACCGGAACGCCTCGACCAGCCCGACCGCATCCCCCTGCCACGTGTCCACGTCCGTCTCCCTCAGATCTCGGGTCCGAGCGCGAGGGTACTGCCGGTCCTGGGGCCGAGGCAGGGGGTGGTGTGCGATCCTTCGGTCATGTCGAGTGCGTCGTCCTGGTTGGACGAGCTGGACCTGGATCCGGAGGCCGACCCCGTCAGCATGGGCGTGCGCGCCCTCGGCGACCGCCCCTGGCTCGTGGTCGACGAACGACGCGAGGCCGAGCTCGCGCTGAAGGCTTCGTTGTGCGCCGACCGACACCTCGAGGTCTTCGCCGCCGAGGCGCAGGCATGGACTGCGGCCATTCGAACCGCCGAGCTCATCGAAGCCGCAGGAGTCGAGCTCGTCGACGGCACCGGCCTCCACCCCCTCGACCGCGCCGGTCGGAGCGTGCAGGAAGACCTCTGCCTGATGGATCGGCGGCCTTCGGGATGGCATCTGTCCGCGGCGTCGCTCTGCTTCCCGTCTCGGTGGCGCCTCGCCGACAAGTTGGGCCGACACGTGACCGAGGTCCACGGCCCCGTGACCGGGTACGAGCGTCGACTGGCCGCACGCGTGGACACGTTCTTCGACCGCCTCGGGGAAGCGCCCGCATGGCGGAGGAACTGGTTCGTCCATCCCGACCCGTCGCTGTTCCAGCCGGATCGACCGGCCGGTGGCGACCCGGTGATCCCGGCCACCCGAGCGCTCGACGACCTGATCATCCGCAGTGAGCGACAAACCCTCCGACTGCTGACGCCGCCTGGCGGCTGGATCCTGTTCACCATCCGCGTCCAACAGGCACCGTTGGCCGAGCTGGTGTCCACCCCCCACCGAGCCGACCGGTTCCGCCACCTGCTCGCCACCGCACCTTCGGACGTCCTCGCCCATCGGGGCCTGGGCCTCCTGCAGGTCAGCGAGGTCCAAGCCGCCCTGCGCTGAGACGGCCGCGACACCTCCCCGAGACCCGCAGTGCGCGCCCGGACTACGCTGCCTCCACCCAGGGGGGAATCGAATGGGAGAGAAGCGGCACATCCCGCAGTCCGTCGACGAGCTGACGGCCGAGTGGTTCGACGGCGCACTCGAACGGCCCGGCGGCGCCCGCGTCGTGGCGGTCGAACACGAGCGCATCGGCGTCGGTATCGGGTTCGTCGGTGACCTGCTGCGGACCACGTTGACCTGGGAGCCGGCACAGCCCGACGCGCCCGGATCCGTCGTGGTGAAGCTGCCTTCGAGCGTCCTGGCGAACCGTGCGTTGGGCGAGGGCCTCATGGCGTACGAGCGCGAGATCCTGGTCTACCGCGACCTGTCCGACGACGTCGGGCTCCCCATGCCGAGCCACATCCACAGCGACATGGACAAGAACCCGGCGCCATGGTTGGGCGAAGTCGTCCGGTGGCTCCTGGAGCGGCTCCCCATGCGGGGCGTCCAGTGGATGATCGACCGGCTGCTCAAGCTGCCCGAGAGCGCCATGCGGCGGTTCCTCCTCGTCATGGAAGACATCGACGACGCCCGCCCAGCCGAACAGTTCGACGGGGGAAGCCTCGACGACGCCCACGCCGCGCTGCGGGTCCTGGCACAGTTCCACGCACACCACTGGATGCGTCGCGACCTCCTCGAGCGCGAGAAGTTGCTGTGGCCCCTCAACCGGACACCGAAGGTGTTCCAGGCCGGCTACCGCCGAAACCGCGCCGAGTTCGTGTCCCGGTTCAGCGACATCGTCGACCCGCGGTTGGTCGACCGGCTCGACAGCGTCGATGAGAACCTGCTCTCGCTGAGCAACGGTCTCGTCGAGGCGCCCTGGACCGTGCTCCACGGCGACTACCGCCTGGACAACGTGCTCTTCCGCGACAACGGCGAGATCGTCGTGGTCGACTACCAGCTCATGCTGTGGGGGCGGGCCGGCTGGGACGTCGCCTACTTCATCACCACGGCCCTGAACCCCGAGCACCGCGCCGAAGAGGAGGCGCTGTTGCGCACGTACCACGACGAACTCGTCGCCGCCGGGGTCACCGACTACTCCTGGGACGCGCTGCGCGGGGACTGCACGATCACCAAGGAGATGCTCGCCCACCGCATGGTCGGCAGCGGCGACGTCATCGAGACCGACGTGCAGGGACGAGACGAGTCCTTCATCGATCTGATGGTGCGGCGGGTCGGCGGTTGGGTGGACGTCGGCGATCGAACGACCTGAGCGTCACCGGGGGTTGTTCACCACGAGCGACCCCACGTGCCAACCTGTTCCGAGCCACCGAGAGGAGCCACCGTGGACAGCACTGCTGTGATGGGCAAGCGCATCGGCGCTTACGTGATCGACCTGGTCATCGCGGGGGTCATCTCGCTGGTGGCCGCGATCTTCTTCCTCGGTGCCGACGAGTGGCCACCCACAGCCGAAGACATCGCGGCCAACCCGGGGCTGGAGGCGCTCGCAGACATTGAGAACCCGTGCGACATCGACACGCGCTTCTTCTGCGAGTACTCCGATGGCACGGTGATCTTCGCGGAGGGCGGCGACTTCGCTGCCTTCGTGTTGATCTCGGTGGGCGCCTGGCTGCTGATGCACTGGGTGGTGAGCTCGGCGGCCGGAGGCTCCCCCGGCAAGCTGATCGTCGGACTCCGCGTGGTCGACCAGCAGACCGGCGAGCTGGCCGGTTGGGGCAAGAACCTCGGCCGCACCCTGCTGTGGATCGTCGACAGCCAGCCGTTCGGCTTTCCGCTCGTCGGTCTGATCACCGGCATCGTCTCGAAGGGTCACCGCCGCGTGGGCGACATGGTCGCCAAGACGCTGGTGGTCGACAAGACCTCGGTGGGAACACCGCCAGTCGTGCCGGGCCTGACCACCGAGCCGGTGGCCGCCACTGGCTTCCCCCCGGTCCAGGGTGGCTTCTCGCCACCTCCCCCCGGCGGGGCCGCTGCGCCTCCCATCGGCGAGCCCATCGCGCCGCCCGACAGCTTCGTCGCACCGCCCGAGGGCACCCCTCCACCGCCAGAGGCCTCCGCGGCCCCGGCCACCCCGGAGCCTGACGGCATCTCGGCACCCAAGTGGGACGTCGATCGCAACGCCTACATCCAGTGGGACCCGGAGCTGAACGCGTGGATGGAGTTCGACGACGCCACCCAGCAGTGGAAGCCCATCAGCCAGTAGCTCGTACCAAGGAGACGCAATGCCCGACACCGAGATCCAGGATCTGATCCACCGCTACGCCGACGCCGTGTGCCGGTTCGACGGTGAGCAGTGGAAGTCCACGTGGGCGCCGGACGGCGTCTGGGACATGGGCCGCACGAAGGTGGAGGGCCGCGACACGATCGGCGACACCTGGGTCTCCATCATGAGCGGCATCCCGCAGGTCTTCCACGTCTACTACAACGGCACCACCACACTGGACGCCGCCGCAGGCACCGGGACCGGCCGCTGGTACGTGGGTGAGTTCCTCCACATGCCGGACGAGTCGACCGTCGCCATGTACGGGTTCTACGACGACCAGTACGTCCGGGTCGACGGCGAGTGGCTGTTCCACACCCGGCTGCTGACCCCGCTCTACCGCGGCGCGGCCGACATGACGGGCGACTTCCTCCTCAAGCACTGATCCGAGCTCCCGCGCGAGTTCACCGCCACACCGATTCCGGGCGACACGGCTACGCGGCAGCGTGGACGAGCGTGACCCGGCCATCGTCTCGATCTGACTCACGCGGCCCCGGGGTCGTCAGCGAACGTCGCCTGTCAGCCACCCGACCCGCCGATGCTGCCAGCGAACGCGCCGTCCCCGACCGGGTCGTTCGACCCTGGTGCGCAGGGTCGTTTGCTCATCACAGCGGACCGTTGTCGACCGATGGGCCAAGGGAGTGAGAGGAGGTGCCGGATGCTGTACACGAAGGACCCCGTGACGGGTGACCATCTCGTGATCGACGGCGACGACGTGTTCCGGCTCCGGACGCGGGCCGAGGCGTTGGCGATGGCCACTCGTCTGCACGAGGAGAAGTGCGCCGAGCGCGATCGGCACGACCCGGACGACTGAACGTCGTCGGCCAGGACCGGGCCTCGAACGGGCGCGCTGGCGCGCTTCAAAGTACGTTCGGCGGCATGGACTTCAACATCCCGGCGAAGACGCAACAGCTCCTGGACGACCTCGATCGCTTCATCGAGGACGTGATCAAGCCCATGGAGAACGAGGACGACAACATCCGGTTCTTCGATCATCGGCGCGAGGACAGCCGCACCGACTGGGATCGCGACGGTCTCCCCAACGCCGAGTGGGAGGCGCTGCTGCGTCGCATGCGGGTGGCCGCCGACGAGGCCGGCTTCTATCGGTACCACCTACCCGAGCGCTTCGGCGGCAGGGACGGCACCAACCTCGACATGGCCATCGTGCGCGAGCACCTGGCCCGCAAGGGGCTGGGCCTGCACAACGACCTCCAGAACGAGAACTCCATCGTCGGCAACCTGGTGACCGTGCTGATGATGGAGCGCTACGGCACCGAAGAGCAGCAGCAGACCTGGATCCCGAAGATGCTCGCGGGCGAGGCTCGCATCGGGTTCGGCCTCACCGAGCCCAATCACGGCTCCGACGCCACGTGGATGGAGACCACCGCGGTGCGCGACGGCGAGGAGTGGGTCATCAACGGTGAGAAGTACTGGAACACCGGCCTGCACCACGCCAGCCACGACTACATCTTCGCCCGCACCTCGGGGAATCCCGGCGAGGGGCATGGCATCACCTGCTTCATCACCCCCGTGGACACCCCCGGCTTCCAGGTCGAGGAGTTCATGTGGACGTTCAACATGCCCACCGACCACGCACACGTGACCCTGACCGACGTCCGAGTCAGCGACGCCGACATCCTGGGGGAGGAGGGCCGAGGCCTGCAGACGGCACAGCTCTTCGTGCACGAGAACCGCATCCGCCAAGCGGCATCGTCGCTGGGCGCCGGGCTCCACTGCATCGACGTGGCCGTCGAATGGGCCAACAACCGCACCACCTTCGGCAAGCCGCTCTCGCAGAACCAGGCCATCCAGTTCCCGATGGCCGAGCTCTACACCGAGGCCGAGATGCTGCGGGCCCTGATCCACAAGACCGCGTGGCAGCTCGACGAGGGCATCGACCACATGGAGATCACCGACAAGGTCGCCATGTGCAATTACCGGGCCAACCGGTTCTGTTGTGACGCAGCCGACCGGGCGATGCAGACCTGCGGCGGCGTCGGCTACGGCCGGGCCATGCCGTTCGAGCACATCTACCGCCACCATCGCCGCTACCGGATCACCGAGGGCACCGAGGAGATCCAGATCCGCAAGGTGGCGGGGAAGCTCTTCGGCTATGCGGGGCGGGCGAAGGGATGAGCACCCCACCATTCCAGTTCGCCTGGCACGTCCCCGACCTCGACGTCGCCGTCGACCACTGGGCGAACCAGGTCGGGGTCGGACCCTTCTTCGTGAGCGAAGTCGATGCCGCCTCCCGAGACGGCTTCGCCTACCGCGGCGGCCCGGGTGAGCTCACCATGCGGGTCGCGTGGGCCGAGAGCCCCCAAGGGCAGATCGAGCTCATCGACGTGACCTCGAGCGCGCCGAACGTCTATCACGACCTGGTGGCTCCGGATCGGACGGCGTTCCACCACGTGGGCGTGTGGTCCGACGACTACGCCGCCGATCGCACCCGGCTCGAGCAGCGGTACGAGGTCGCGATGGACATGGGCGCCGGCAGCAACATCTGCTACTTCGACACCTCGGCCGACACCGGCGCCATGCTCGAGCTCATCGAACGCAACGACGGCATCGTCGGTCTCTTCAGCCTCATCCGCCGAGCCGCCGACACCTGGGACGGCACTCGCCCGCTCCGCGAGGTGGCCGAGCTCTTCTGACCGGGCCGAATCGAGCCCACCCGTGGTTCGGGTGCGAAGGGGTCCGGGGCGACGCGACCTCCAGGTCGCCGAGCGCATCGGGCCCCGACCGCGCGCGGGGCGACACCGCCGCTGATCGGTCAGGCGGTGAGGGTGAACGACAGGGTGCCCAGCTCGTCGTAGGTGGCGCTGACCGTCGCGCCGACGGGGCAGGGCGAAATGCCCGTGCACGTGCCCGTGGTGACCCACGTACCCGCGGCAACGGGCCGTCCGGCGGCCAGCTCATGGCGCAGCGCCCAGGCGAAGGCCTCGTAGGGGTCCCCGAGCACCGCCGCGCCCGTGCCGGTCGCCACCTGCTCACCGTCGGCGGCCAGCACCACGTGCAGGGCGGCCAGGTCGGGGTGCGGCTCGGAGGCCTCCCCCAACACCAGACCACCGTTGGCGACGTTGTCGGCAACGGTGCTGGGCCCCGAGGCGCCCAGCACCTTGTCGAAACGGGACGCGATCAGCTCCACCGACATGGCCACCGCGTCGGCGACGGCCCGAGGATCGTCGCCGATCTGAGCCACGTCTTCCAGGTCGACGGCGAGGCGGACGGCGAACTCGCCCTCGAGCAGGGGGTCGTGGTGGAACAGCGACCGAGGCACGTCCGAGCCGGGGCCGAAGGTGAGGTGATCAGCGACGGCACCAACCACTGGGCTGTCGATCCCCAGGGCTTGCTGCGCGAACTCGCTGGTGCAGCCGACCTTCAGCGCACCCAGACCCCATCCGCCCTGTCGTCGGAGCTCGTCCTGGATCGCGTAGGCCTCCTCGAAGCTGCCCGGCCGCAGACCGTCGGGGAGCTCGGGGATCGTGGCCATGGTCTCGCGCAGCTCGACCAGGAGCGCGCCGGCGTGAGGAGCATCGATGGAGATCACGCCGAAGACCGTACCGCTCACCGGTGCCGTCTCTGGAGCCCAGGGTTATCGTGCGCCGGGTGCTTCCCTGGTCCGTCCAACTCCGTCGTGTGCCCAGGCTCGTGCTGGGCCTGGTGGTCTTCGGAGCCGGGCTGGCGCTGAGCGTCGCCGGCGACTGGGGACTGCCCGGGTGGGACGTCTTCCATCAGGGTCTCGCCGAACAGACTCCCCTGAGCATCGGCGGCGCCGTGATCGCCGTGGGAGCGGTCCTCCTGCTGGCGATGATCTGGCTGAAGGAACGGATCGGGCTGGGCACACTCGGCAACGTCCTCATCATCGGTCTCTCCCTCGATGCCACCCTGTGGGTGCTCGACGACCCGACGAATCCGTGGCTCCGAGCAGCGATGACCCTGCTCGGACCGCTGGTGGTCGCCCTCGGGTCCGGCTTCTACCTCGGCGTCCGACTCGGACCCGGCCCACGCGACGGCATCATGACCGCCATGGAACGGCGTGGCGTGACGCTCTGGAAGGCCCGCTTCGCGGTCGAGGCCTCAGCGCTGATCGCAGGCCTGATCCTGGGTGGCACCATCGGGTGGGGCACGATCTGGTTCCTCGTCGCCATCGGGCCGGCGGTCCAGGTGGCCGTGCGCCACCTGTCGGTCCCTGCCGCCCCCGGCGAGGAGATCAAGGCCCTCACCCACTGAGCACGGCCCACGGTCTCGACGGCACGGGCCCGGGCCACCGGCGCGGATGCACGCCGAACTCCTGGCGGCCCTGACCGAGCGCTGAGCCGCCCTCCGGTCGCTCTGCCAGACTCTCGGGATGGAGCGCTGGTCCAACTGGTCGGGGAAGCTGCGGGCGGAGCCGACGGCCGTGCATCATGTCCGCACCGAGAGCGATGCCGCCGCCCTGGCAGCCAACGCTGATCGGGCCGGATCGACCATCCGCTGTGTCGGTACCGGCCACAGCCACGCGCCACTCGTGCCCACCGACGACACCATCGTCGACGTCTCCGGTCTCAACGGTGTCATCTCCATCAACCCCCCGCGGCACCGCGCCCTGGTCCGAGCCGGGACCACCATTCACGGTCTCGGGATGCCCCTGTTGGAGGCCGGCCTCGGCGTGATCAACCAGGGCGACATCGACCGACAGACCCTGGCGGGGGCCACCGCGACCGGCACCCATGGCACGGGCTCGGAGCTGCAGAACTTCAGTGCGGCGGTCACCGGCCTCCGCATCGCCGTCGCGTCCGGCGACCTCGTGTGGGCGTCCGCCGACCAGAACGCCGAGCTCTGGAGCGCGGCCCGCCAGCACCTGGGCGCCTTCGGGATCGTGACCGAGGTCGAGATCCAGGCCCGGGAGGCCTACCGCCTCCGGGAGTCGGGCTTCACCGAGCCGCTCGACGACATGCTGCCGAAGCTGAGCGACATCGTGCATCGACATCGCCACTTCGAGTTCTTCTGGTTCCCCACCACCGACATGATCGTGGCCAAGGCCACCGACGAGACCGACGACCACCCCGAGTACCCGATCGGCGACGAGGGCAGCCGCTGCGGCTGGTCCCACGAGGTGCTGTCGAGCCACCGCACGTGGCCCCACACCGAGATGGAGTACGCCATGCCCCTCGAGCTCGGGCCGCCGTGCCTCGAGGCCCTGCGGGAGATGCTCAGAGCGGACTTCCCCGAGATGGGCTGGCCGGTCGAGTACCGGACGCTCGCTGCGGACGACGTCTGGATGTCAGTTGCCTACGAACGGCCGACGGTGACCATCTCGATCCACGTCGATGCGCGCGAGGACGACGAACCGCTGTTCCGAGCCTGCGAGGAGGTCTTCGGCGCCCACGACGGTCGACCCCACTGGGGCAAGGTCCACTACCGATCAGGGGCGGCACTGAAGCGGATGCACGAACGGTGGGACGACTGGTGGCGGGTTCGCGACGAGCTCGACCCCAACGGCACCTTCCTCAACGACCACCTGCGCTCGCTCCGGGACACGGCGTGACCGACGCCTACCTGCACGGCCGGGTCGCGTTGATCACCGGTGGGACCTCGGGGATCGGCGAGGCCACCGCCCGCCGGCTCGCTGCCGGCGGCGCCAGGGTGGTGCTCACGGGCCGACGCCAGGACGTCGGCAACCGCATCGCAGCCGAGATCGTCCAGGCGGGAGGTGACGGCAGGTTCCTCGCGCTCGACGTCACCGATGGTCCCGCCGTGGCCGATGCGGTGCGCACCGTGGTGGCCGAGCTGGGCTCGCTCGACATCGCCTTCAACAACGCCGGCATCTTCGATCGCATGCACGACTTCCACACCTATCCAGATGACGCCTGGGACGAGATGCTCGCCACCAACCTGTCGGCGGTGTTCCGATGCATGCGCGAAGAGCTCGCCGCGATGATCGAGCTCCCTGCCCCGGACACGGGTGACCGGGTGGTGGTCAACAACGCGTCGACGGTGTCGTTCCGGGGGAGCCTTCGCGCCAGCCCGGCGTATGTGGCGGCCAAGCACGGGGTCCTGGGGCTGACACGTCAGGCCGGCTTGGAGTACGTGGGCCGCGGGATTCGCGTGGTTGCGGTCGCGCCTGGGCCCACCGCGACCGCAGTGGCCCAGCCACTGATCGACGAGGGGCCCGAGGCCGTCGCCGCCGCACTGGGGTCGCTCAACCCGCGAGCGGCGTTCGTGGATCCCGCCGACGTCGCCGAGGCCGTCGTCTGGTTGTGCTCACCCGCGGCGTCGATGATCAACGCCAGTGGTGTGCCCCTCGACGGCGGTCAATTGGGCGCGCTCTGAGTCGCCCCCGTCGACTGACCCCCCGCAGCGGCGGTGTCAGTCGACGAACTTCTTCTGCATGCGTTCGAGGGTGCCCATCGTGCGCATGGTCATCGGACCGAGCGTCCGCTCGACCTGACCGACCGGCATGGCCGACGTGCTGATGCCCGCTCGTGGCAGCCACAGCCAGTGCGTCCCGGCGACCGTGCTCAGATCCTCGGCAGGACACAGGTCGGCCAGCATCGCCAGCTGTGCGGCGTTCGGCTCGGTGCGAAGGAACGAACACTGCACCCGACCTTCGGTGGCGGCGACCTGCTCGTCGGTGAAGTGCGCCGTGGCCAGCAGGTCCGCCATCTCGTCGGCAGTCCGGACGAAGGTCGGCGCGTCGAAACCGTAGGCCTCGGCCAGTGCGGTCTCCAGCCCGGGCGTGAGGTCGTCGGGCGAGGCCTCGGAGCGGAACGCGACGTTGCCGGCAGCCTGGTACGCCGAGACGTCCTCGAGACCCATGGCGACGAACGGTGCCACCACCTCGTCGTTGGTCAGCCGGCGGCCCCCGGTGTTGATCGCGCGGATGAACGCAAACCGTCTCGTGCTCATGTCCCACAGCCTGCCACCACGGTGTGACGCGCTCGGCGCACCGCTCGGCGCATGGGGAGGCACTCGTCTCCGTGCTCCTCCGCTCCGACCTCCGGGTCGTGGCCGTCGAGCTCCATCCGGGCCGGGCCGACGCGCTCCGACGACGGTTCGGCGACGAGGCCACGGTCGTGCGAGCTGACGCCGCGGACCTTCGACAGGACCCGGCCGACCCTTCCACGTGGTGGCCAAACCGCCGTTCAGCGTCAAGGGCCCACTGCTCCGGCCCCTCGTCGCACCCGTGCCACTTCTGGTGTCTGCCCATCTGGTGTTGCAGGACCCGGCCGCCCGCCGGTGGAGCGGCCCCCAGGCACCGAGGTTCCGGCGGTGGGGGGCGTCGTTCGAGACCACCCTTGGAGGGTCCGTGCCGAGGCACGCGTCCCGCCCGCCTCCACACGTCGGGACCCGGGTGCTCCACATCCGCCGGCGGTGAGCGTCGAATCGAGGTGGCAAGATGGAGCCGCACCTTGAACCGGGGGAAGCCATGACCGACGTTGCACCACGGAGCGGGGCCGACTGGCAGTCGCCCGCAGCGCCACGCCCCATCACGGCCCGGCGCTACACCGACCCTGCCTACATGCAGGCCGAATGGGACCGCGTGTGGCCGAAGGCATGGCTCGTGGCCGGCTTGGCCTGCGACGTGACCGAGCCGGGCGAGTACTTCGTGTTCAACCTCGGCACCGAGTCGATCGTCGATCTCGTGCACCGACGAGAACGAGATCGTCGCCCACTACAACGTGTGCCAGCACCGGGGCGCCCGGATCATGGTGAACGAGATGGGTTGGGTGAAGAACTTCGTCTGTCCGTACCACGGCTGGGAGTACGCCAACACCGGCGAGCTGGTCGTCGTGCCCGACGAGGGTCGCTTCCCCGAGGGCGTCGACTGTGCGGAGCGCTCGCTGAAGCGGGTCCGCTGCGAGGTCTGGGCCGGGATGGTCTGGGTGTGCATGGACGACGACGGGCCCGACCTCAAGGAGTTCCTCGGCCCGCTGCCCGATCTGATCGACCAGTACCGGGTGCAGGACATGACCCTGGTGAACGACCAGACCGTCAGCCTCCACTGCAACTGGAAGGCGGTGTTCGACAACTTCGGCGAGCTGTACCACGTCGAACACATCCACCCTCAGCACGCCACGATCTTCGACTGCCCCACCGCCGAGATCGGCCTGTACAAGCGGGGCCACACCGGGGTCTTCATCGATGGGTTCACCGTGAACTCGAAGCTCCCGATCCCCGAGATGCCGACGCCGCACATGGCGCACCAGATGAAGATGCTCGGCATGGATCCCGAGGACTTCCGCGGCCGCGTGCTCGACGTGCGCGAAGCGGTGCAGCAGGAGCGCCGCAAGAAGGGGCCGGAGCTCGGGTACGACTACGACCGGTTGAGCGACGCCGAGCTCAGCGACATCGTGCAGTTCAACTTCTTCCCGAACACGATGATCACCATCCAACCCGACGACGCGCTGATCATGCGGGCCCGACCCCATCCCACCGACCCCAACCAGTGCTGGTGGGACAAGTACACGCTCATGATGATGCCCGACGGCGGCACCGAGAGCGCCGGCTCGCTGTCGTTCACGCCGCGCCGGGATCCCCGCCCGGACACCGGTGAGCGTCCGACCCGGGACCACTTCACCCAGGAGCAGATCATCTCGGGCGAGAAGACGATGACGATCACCATCGATCAGGACATCCATCTGATCCGAGACGTGCAGGCCGGCATGCGATCGCGTGGATTCGACACCGCGTTGCTGAGCGACGAGGAGATCCGGGTCACCCACTATCACCAGTGGCTCGACCACTACATGGGCGAGGCCGGCGCCGACACCTGAACCATGGACGAGTCACGACTCCGCCTGGACGGCCGCGTCGCCGTGGTCACCGGCGCGGCGCAGGGCATCGGTGCGGCCACGGCGTTGGCGATGGCCGACCTCGGCGCCGACCTGGCAATCTGCGATCGCAACGCCGACGGCCTCGCATCGACAGCCACCGCTGCTCACGCACGGGGGCGACGCGTGGTCACCGAGGTCTTCGACGTCCGCGACGACGCGGCGGTGGAGCGCTTCCTGATGCGCACCGAGACCGAGCTCGGACCGCTGGACGTGCTGGTGAACAACGTCGGTGGCGGATTCTGGTCCTCCTTCGAGGGGGTGTCCGCAAAGGGTGAGCACGCGCTGGTGAGCGAGAACTTCGGCACCGTGACCAGCTGCGTGCGCCATGGGGTGCCCCGAATGAACAACGGTGGCGCAATCGTCAACGTGACCTCGGTGGAAGCGTTCCATGCCGCGCCCGGGTTCGGGGTCTACGCGGCGATGAAGGCAGCGGTCCAGCAACTGACGCAGACACTCGCCGTCGAGCTGGGCGGTCGGGCGATCCGGGTCAACTGTGTGGCACCCGACATGATCCCCACCCCCGGCGACGACGCGCTCGGTTCGGACTCGGGTGCCCTGATCGACGGCCTGCACCCCACGCCGCTGCGGCGCGTCGGCTCCACCGAGGAATGTGCAGCCGTGATCTGCTTTCTGGCGTCGGACCTGGCGAGCTTCGTGACCGGCTCGACCATCCCGGTCGACGGCGGCACCGTGGCCGCCGGAACCTGGAAGGTGCGCCTCGACGGCACCTACGGCATGTGATGCCGTGGCACGTCGTCAGGCAGCGAGCAGGGCCTCGACCCGGTCGCGCAGTCCGTCCTCGCCCAGCCCCGAGATCAGGGTCTCGGCGTTGCCGTCGGCGTCGATGAAGACCCAGGCGGGCTGGCTGGTCACGCCGTAGGCCCGCCAGATCTCGAGCTCGTCGTCGAAGACGTGCTGGAACCCGCTCACGCCTCGTCCGTCGACGAACCGCTCGATGGCGCCCAGGTCGTCTCGACCGGCGACGCCGACGAAGGTGACCTCGTCACCGTAGGTGGTGTGCACCGCTGCGACCGCAGGGGCTTCTCGGACGCAGCTCGTTCACCACGGAGCCCAGAACCACAGCAGCGCCGGCTTGCCCTCGAGATCGTTGAAGTCGAGCTGCCCGCCATCGGTGGTCGGCAACACGATGGCGCCGGTGTCGGTTCCGTTCTCGGCCGTCGCACCCGCAGCGCCTGTGGCGTCGCCGCCGCCGCACGCGGTCGCCACCAGCGCGAAGGCCACGGCCAGGGCGACGAGGAGGCGGGTGGAGCGCATGAGAACGAGGGTACAAACGCTCGCGGGCCTAGTGGGAGCGCGTGTACGAATTTCTTCAGGACGCGAACACCGGGGCGAACACCGCGGGGTCGAGCGGACTGTCCCAGGGCAGGTCGGCAAGCAGCGAGGCCGCCAGGCGACCCAGCTCGTCACCGGACTTGGCCGCCGAACCGCCGCCACCGATTGCCACGGCGACGCGATCGTCCACCCAGCCGATGTAGGGCAGGCCCGTGGCGGTCCCGGTGACCACGCACGGGGCCCGGGCGAGGTCGCCGAACTCCGCGGCCGGTAGGAGGGCACGCAGGCTGTGCTCGAGGGCCTCGATCTCCACGTGATTCCCGTCGCTGTGGAACCAGGCGACGAGATCCTCGGGGCCCAAGGGATCGAACCGCTTCAGGTCTCCCCCGATCTTGAGGCGAGTCCGCCCGTCCGGATACCGGATCGGCGGCACCCAGTAGATCCCGTTCAACCGGTCGTCGGGCGCCCCCTGGAGGATCAGGCTCGGCAAGCGCTCGTCGGGAGCGCACTCGGCCATCAACACCGTCCGCGGACGACGTTGCAGCTCCAACCTCTCACCGAGGAGCCCACCACCGAACGCACCGGTGGCCACGAGCACCCGAGCCGCAGTCACGGACCCGAAGGGTCCGGAGACCGTCACGCCGCCGGCACTGGGTTCGAGCCGGGTGACCGCATCCCGGATGACCCGACCACCGGCGAGCTCCACGAGGACCGTCTGCGCCGAGACCATGCGACGAGGATTGATCCAACCGGCCGGCGGGCCCTCGAAGAGCACCGGCTGGTCGGTCCCCAGCTCGATGCCAGTGGTCTCTCGGACCCAGGACGGGGTCACCAGGCGGGCGTCGCTGCCCCAGCCACCGGCGCGCACCACCCATTCGTCCGCGTCGTCGTAGGACACCACCACGCCGCGAGGTTCGTGGAAGGAGACGCCCGACCGCTCGGCGATGTCTCCGTACCGCTCGACCGATCGGGCAGCCAGCGCGGTCCAGACCTCATTGCGGCCGGCGATGCGCGTGATCCGCCCCTCGTCGGCGTGACTCGAGAAGGGCCCTGCACTCGTTCGCCGATCCGCCGGCTCATCGGGCCCGATCAGGACGACGTCGCGACCGGCCTCGGCCAGGTGTCGGGCTGCGGGCGATCCGATGATGCCTCGCCCGATGACGACGACCTCCGCGTCGACGCTCACGAGTGCAGCTCGGCGAGAAAGTCGAGCAAGGCTGCTGAGGTCTCCTCGGGGCGCTCCTGTTGGATCCAGTGGCCTGCTCCGTCGATCAGCCGCAGCCGGAGGTCGGGAACGTAGGCCGCTTGGTACCCGAGCATCGGGTGACCCGGCTCGACGGGTGCGCTGCCCGCCAGGACCGGGTCCTGGCACCCGCCGATGAACATCGCCGGGACCGCCACCCCGCGGTCGTGCCAGGGCCAGCCGAGCTCCCAGTTGCGATGGAGGTTCCGGTACCAGTTGATGCCGCCGGCGAAGCCCGAGCGGCTGAAGGCCTGAACGTAGGCGAGCAGGTCGCCGTCGGAGAGCCAACCCGGCAGGCCCTCGGGCAGCTCCAGGTCGGGCAGGAACGTGGTCCGGGTGGCCTCGCCCGACGACGCGAACTCGGGCATGTCCGCGGACACGGTCCAGAACAGTGTCCGCATGGCCTGGTAGACGTCGGCTTCCAGTTCGGTCTCGGCCGGACCGACGTCCTGGAAATACAGCATGTAGTGAAAGCCGTCGGGGCCGACGCTCTCCCGCAACAAGGTGGGCAGGCTCTGGCTCATGTGCGGCAGGAACGGCACCGACACACCGCACACCCCGTGCAACAGGTCCGGCCGAAACACCGACGTCGCCCAGGCCACCAGCGCACCCCAGTCGTGACCGACCACGGTGGCCCGCTCGGCCCCGTGATGGCGAATCAGGCCCACGACATCGCCCACGAGATGGAAGATGTCGTAGTCCTCGACGGCCTCAGGACGGTCCGACGCTCCGTAGCCACGCATGTCCGGCGCCACCACCCGGTACCCGGCGGCGGCCAGGTCGCGGATCTGGTGACGCCACGAATACGCGAGCTCGGGGAAGCCATGCAGCAACAGGACCAGCGGCCCCTCCCCTGCGACGGTGCACTGCAACTCGACGTCGGCCAGCTGCACCCGTTCAGTCGTGATCTCCATCGGGCCAGCTTGCCACCGCAGCGGCGCCCGGTCTGGTGCTGGTCGGCGGTCCGCACCCTGCGCGGCGGGCGCGATCGATTGCGCCGGCCCCTGTCATCGCCTATGACCGCGGCATGGAACACGAACTCGGGCAGCACGGTCGGCCGGTCGACGAGGTGATCGCCGATCTCGCGGCCAAGCGCGTCAACGACGTGAAGTGGGAGGACGGTCGCGCCTTCGGCATGGTCTACGACGGCGGCCCGGGAGTGCACGAGGTGGCCGAGAAGGCCGCGGCGATGTACCTCCACGAGAATGCACTGAACACCAGAGCCTTCCCCTCGCTCGGACAGATCCAGTCAGAGGTCGTGAGCTGGACCGCAGCGTTGCTCAACGGCCCCGAGACGACGGCCGGCTTCCTGACCAGCGGCGGCACCGAGTCGATCCTGTGTGCCGTCAAGGCCGCTCGCGAGCGGGGGCGAGCCGAGCGGGACATCACCGAGCCCGAGATGATCGTGGCGGAGTCAGCACACGCGGCGTTCCACAAGGGTGCACATCTCTTCGGGCTCCGACTGCACAAGACGAAGGTGCTCGACGACTGGACCGCCGACGTCGATGCCATGGCCGACCTCGTGAACGACAACACGGTGCTGATGGTCGGATCGGCCCCGCAGTATCCGCAGGGGGTCATCGACCCGATTCCGGACATCGCCGCGATCGCGGCCGACGCTGGGGCCAGCTGCCACGTCGACGCGTGCATGGGCGGGTTCGTACTGCCGTTCGTCGAACGGCTCGGCCACGAGGTGGCGCCCTGGGACTTCCGGGTGGAGGGCGTCACCACGATCTCGGCCGACATCCACAAGCTTGGCTACGCCCCCAAGGGGGTGTCGGTCATCCTGCATCGCACCAAGGACCTGCGCCGCTACCAGACCTTCGTCTTCGACGACTGGCTCGGCGGCTTCTACGCGTCGCCCAATCTGCAGGGCACCAGATCGGGCCTGCCGATGGCCGCCGCATGGGCCGTCATGCAGCACCTGGGGATCGAGGGCTACGAGCGACTCACCGCCCAGACCCTCGAGAACGCCGACCAGATGCGCGCCGGGATCGCCGAGGTCGCCGGGATCAGGATCCTCGGTGACAGCCGGTTCCATCTGGTGGCGATGGCCACCGACCCCGACGCAGAGGTGCCGATCGACGTCTTCGCCCTTGCGGACGCCCTGGAACGACGAGGTTGGTTCCACGATCGCCAGACCCCGCCTGACTCGCTGCACTCGACGGTGTCGAACTCGAACACGGGCGTGATCGACACCTACCTGGTGGCCCTGCGCGAGGCCGCCGCCGAGGTGCGCGGCGACGTCGCCGACGACCGTTCCACCAACTACGCCACGCTCGAATGACCCCCACTCGGCGGTGTCCGCCCCGGCATTTCGCCTGGTGAGCACCCCGAAGCCGTGCCTACAGGGACGCCGTCCGGGGACACTGTCCACCGGTCAAGAGCATCCGACGCCGACCGATTGGTGTCACGACGGATGGGTCGAGCGACCCACGGGACGTCCGGCGGGTACAAAGGCACGACACCATCATGGTCTCCACGCTCTTCGGCAATCGGGCTGCGAAGCGAGACATCGCCGCTGCGCTGCAGGGGTCGACTCCCCTCCAGGCCGCACTCAACAGCTTGAACGCGAACTGTTTCATCGCCGACCTGGGCCTCAACCTGGTCTGGATGAACCGGAAGGCGGCGGGAACGCTCGATGAGCTCGCCCCGGCGATCAACGCCGCATTCGGCCTGCCCATCGAAGAGCTGCTCAACGGATCGATTCATCGATTCCATGCCGATCCCGGCCGTATCGATCGGATCCTCGCCGATCCGACGGCCCTGCCGCGGATCGCGGTGTTCGAGTTCGGGGGCGTCACCCTCCGCACCCGCATCAACGCCATCACCGACGACCGCGGCGTTCGCCACGGCTACATCGTGGTCTGGGACAACGTCAGCGCCCGGAACCGAGAGGCCGGCACTGCCTTCACCGAGCTCGGCGAAGCGGCCAACACCGTCTCGAGCACGTGGGAGGACGTCGAGCTCCAGATGGGCCAGGCAGCCGACCTGGCCACCTCGACCGCGACCGCCACCACCGAACTCCGCGGCGCGGTCAACGAGATCGCCCGTTCCTCGGCCACCACCGCTGACATGGTCCGCGAGACCGTGAAGGTCACAGAGATGGGCACGGAGCGACTGGCCGAGCTCCAGGAGTTCGCGAACGAGATCGGCCGCATTCTCGAATTGGTCACGAGCGTCTCGGACCAGACCCGCATGCTGGCGCTGAATGCCACGATCGAAGCCGCCCGGGCCGGTGCCGCCGGCAAGGGCTTCGCCGTGGTGGCGAACGAAGTCAAGCAACTGGCTTCGGCCACCGCGGACTCGATCACCGACATCGAGCAACGGATCAGCTCCATGCGTCTGGCCGCCGAAGCCAGCGTGTCCGCACTCGCTGACATCGCCGAGCGGGTCTCCCAACTCGAGGAGTCCAACGAGTCGGTGGCTGCGGCCATCGAGGAGCAGAGCGTGGTGACCGACTCCATTGCGCAGGCGATGGAAGGCATCGCCGAGAGCACCGAGCAGACCGTGCAGCAGTCGGCGGGGTTCGGTCAGGCGGTCGCCGGCATCAGCCAGAACGCCGAGCGCCTCCGCGACGTCATCACCTCGAGCTGACCGCTGAGCCACCGCCGCGACGTCATCACCTCGAGCTGACCGAACGGCTCAGCGACGTCATCGCGTCGAGCTGAGCACCGGTCGCCGGTCGCTCAGGCGTGGTCGGCGAACAGGTCGGGGAAGACGCGGGCGACCTTGGCCGTGAGATAGTCACCGTACGTGCCCTCCCACGCGTGTGGACTCGCCTGATCCCACCGATCGGCGGTGTCGTCCGCCGGGGGCGAGCCCGTCAGCGGCAGGGCCACCACCTCGGCGTCCCAGGACGGATCGAAGAACAGCGGGAACGAGTACCGGGAACCCCCACTGGTGTGACGGACCCGATGTGGCGTCGACCGGTAACGGCCCTCGGTGAGCCGGTCGAGCATGTCGCCGATGTTGCAGACCAGCAACTCACGGTCGGCCGGGACGTCGAGCCACTCGTCGGCGCTGCGAACCTGGAGCCCGGGCGTGCCGTCGTGGGCGAGCAGGGTGAGCAGGCCGTAGTCGGTGTGCTCGGCCACGCCCCAGCGATAGTTGGGATCGTGGGGGTAGTGAAAGACCCGGAAGAGGATCGTCGGGTCGGCGGTGAGCTCACGCTCGAACCAGTCGGCCCGCAGGCCCAGACCCAGGGCGACGCCGCGCATCACGGCCGTCGCCACCGGAACCGCAGCCGTCAGCCATGCCCGGATCGCCCGGCCGAACGCTGCGGGGTCGGCTGGGAACAGGTTGGCCCCATGGAGTGGAGTGCCGTCGAGGACCCGGGGATGGTCAGGCGGATGATCGAGCCCGACATAGAACCCCTCCTTGCCGTCCGGCACCCCTGACGTCAGCTCGCCGCCGACCGGAAACCAGCCTCGCCACGCCGCGCCGGCGTGGGCCATCGCCACCTCGGACTTGCGGGTCCGGGACTGGTTGAAGAAGTTCACCGAAGCCGCTTCGAGCTGGTTCAGCAGCCGAACGGGGATGCCGTGACCCTCGATCAGGAAGAAGCCGACGTCCCGGCACGCGGCGTCGATCGCTGCAGCCGCTGCCGCGTCGTCCGCACCGGCGACCAACCGACTCACGTCCACCACCGGGATCCCGAGGTTGGGCACGGGCGCTCCTGCCATCGCTCGATCCTACGGGCGGTACCGCACGTCAACGTGCCGATCCATGCCGGGTCTGCGATGCTGTGGGCGGCCCCGACCCAGGCCCTGCGGGCTCGCCCACCCAGTTCTCAAGGAGCGGTCGCACCCATGGCGACGCGTATCGGAATCAACGGCTTCGGTCGAATGGGCCGTCTGGTCGTTCGCGCCCTCGCGCACCAACCCGAGCTCGAGCTCGTCCACGTCAACGAGATCAAGGGCGACGTCGAGACCGCAGCACACCTGATGCAGTTCGACACGGTGCACGGTCGCTGGAAGCGGGAAGCCACCACCGACGGCGACGCCATGGTGCTCGACGGTCACCGGGTCACCTACTCGTCCCACGACACACCGGGCGCCGTCCCGTGGGCCGACCATGGCGATCGACGTCGTGATCGAGTCGTCCGGGCAAGTTCAAGACGATGGACGCGCTCGAGCCGTACTTCGACCGCGGCGTGCAGCAAGGTGGTCGTCGCCGCGCCCGTCCACGACGACGCAGCAATCAACATCGTGGTCGGCTGCAACGACGACCGCTATCAACCGGACGTGCATCGAGTCGTCACCGCCGCCTCCTGTACGACCAACTGCATCGCGCCGGTGGTCAAGGTGCTGCACGAGCAGATCGGGATCGAACGAGGTCTCATCACCACCATCCACGACGTGACCAACACCCAGGTCATCGTGGACGCGCCCCACAAGGACCTGCGTCGGGCGAGATCGGCGCTGAACTCGCTGATCCCCACGTCCACCGGGTCGGCCACGGCGATCACGCTGATCTACCCCGAGCTCCAGGGAAAGCTGAACGGCGTCGCCGTTCGCGTCCCCCTCTTGAACGCATCGCTCAGTGACTGCGTGTTCACACTCGACCGCGATGTCACTGCCGACGAGGTCAACGATCTCCTCCGTGAGGCTGCGGAGGGACCCCTGAAGGGCATCCTCGGGTATGAGACCCGGCCCCTCGTGTCCGCCGACTACGTCAACGACGCTCGCTCCGGCATCGTCGATGCGCCCTCGACGATGGTGGTGGACGAGCGCATGGTGAAGGTGCTCGTCTGGTACGACAACGAGTACGGCTACGTGCATCGCATGGCTGAGCTGACGGCCACGGTCGCGGCGTCGCTCTGAGGATCTCGACGTGAACGTCCGCAACTACGCGCTGGTGACCTCGGCCTACTGGGCCTTCACCATCACCGACGGCGCGCTGCGCACGCTCGTCCTGCTCCATTTTCACGACCTCGGCTACAGCCCGGTGACGCTGGGCTTCCTGTTCCTCTTCTACGAGTTCTTCGGGATCGTGACCAACCTGGTCGGCGGCTGGGTCGGGTCCAGGTTCGGCCTCAACCGCACGCTCTACGCGGGCCTGGCGGTCCAGGTGGTGGCGCTGTTCCTGCTGTCGCTCGAGGATCCGAGTTGGGCCGAGGCCTTGTCGGTGGTCTGGGTGATGGGCTCCCAGGCCCTGTCCGGCATCGCCAAGGACCTGACCAAGATGAGCTCGAAGAGCGCCATCAAGCTGGTGGTCGGTGGGGACAACGAGGAGCAGCACCAGTCCGCCCTGTTCCGATGGGTCGCGATCCTGACGGGCTCGAAGAATGCGCTGAAGGGGGTCGGGTTCTTCGTGGGTGGCGCACTGCTGGCATGGGTCGGGTTCGACGACGCACTGCGAATCATGGCGGTTGCACTGGTGGTGGTCCTGGCGGCGGTCCTCCTCCTGCTCCGTCAGGACATCGGCCGATCGAAGCAGCCGAAACCGTTCGGCGCCGTGTTCTCGAAGTCGACCGCGATCAATCGCCTCTCGATCGCCCGCTTCTTCCTCTTCGGGGCCCGAGACATCTGGTTCGTGGTCGCGCTGCCCATCTATCTCGACGAGGAGTTGGGCTGGAGCCACGAAGGCATCGGCGCCTTTCTCGCCGCCTGGGTCATCGGGTACGGCATGGTGCAGTCGGCCGCGCCGCGGGTGCTGAGCAGCTCGGCAGCCCAGGACGTCGGCGCCGCGCGTCGCTTGGCACTGGTCCTGGCCGCGGTGTCGGTGACGATCGCCGCGATGTTGAGCGCGGACCTGTGGGCCGAGGTCGCGATCATCGGCGGCCTGATCGTGTTCGGCATGGTGTTCGCGCTGAACTCGTCGATCCACTCCTATCTGATCCTGGCGTACTCCGACGGCGAGGACGTGGCGATGGACGTCGGCTTCTACTACTCGGCGAACGCTGCGGGCAGGCTCATCGGCACCCTGCTGTCCGGCGTCGTGTACCTGGCCGGTGGGCTCGCGGCCGCGCTGTGGACGTCGGCCGGCTTCCTGGTCGCGACCTGGTTGCTCTCGAAGTTGTTGCCCGAGATCTCCGCCACCAGGACCTCGACGCCGGCGGCGACCTGACCAGAGCGTCTGGCGCCAGCGCGGCATGTGTTGCGTTTTCATGACGAATGTGTCATGTTCGACATGCGCGGGCCTCGAACCCTTCCACCGCATCGGCGGCGGAAGCAGGGAGGTCACCATGTCTTCAGCCCTCGTCCCCAGCTATGTCGATCGACAGCTGCTCACCGAGACCGGCGCCGCCATCGGCAGAGTCCGCGACGTCATCCTCCGACCGTCCAACCTCCGTCCCGAATGGCTGGTGGTCAAGACCGGCTGGCGCAAGGGCGAACACCTCGTCCCGGTCATCTCGGTGTCCGAGGACGGTGACGAGCTCGTCGTCCCGTACTCCAAGGACCGGGTCGACGCGGCCCCGCGCACCAAGCAGCGGATCGCTCCCCGAGCCGACGAAGCGCGCGCGACCTACCGCCACTACGGCCTGGACGTGCCCGCCGACCACGCCATCTGATCGGCCACTTCCGACCGGCGCCCGGCACGGTCGCCAGCCCCCACCCACGGTGCGCGGAACCGGTCACGCCGGCAACCGCGACATCGTCCGCGCGATGCCCGGCGTCGTCCTTGCCAGCCGCCAGAGCTTGCGGCCGTTCGTGTACTCGTTGTAGGACCGTGGCATGAGCCGAAGCATCGACACTGGATCGCCCCACCTGACCGCGGAGATCGACGACAACGGCGTCGCGGTGATCACCATGGATCGCCCCGAGCGCCGCAACGCACTCACCGGCGACATGCTGGCAGGGCTCGCCAGCGCCCTGGCCGATGTGGAGTTCGACCCGGCGGTGCGTTGCGTCGTCCTGACGGGCGCCGGGGGTGCCTTCTGCGCCGGTGGCGACGTGAAGGGCTTCGCCGAAGGCGGAGGCGCCGGGAGCGGCGGTGGGAGCTGGGACGAGGGGGTCCACGCCCAGCGGCACAACCACAAGTCGACCTCGGGCGTCCTGTTCTCGATGCCCAAACCCACCATCGCAGCCATCCCGGGCGCGGCAGCCGGGGCAGGCCTGTCGCTCGCGCTGGCGTGCGACCTCCGCATCGCTGTCGACACTGCGGTGATGACCACCGCGTTCGCCCGGGTCGGCCTCGCCGGCGACTACGGCGGCACCTGGTTCCTGACGCAACTGGTGGGGCCCGCCAAGGCCAAAGAGCTCTACTTCATGCCCGAACGCATGACGATGGCCACCGCGCTCGATCTCGGCATCGTCAACACCGTCGTGGGTGCCGCCGACTTCGAGGAGACGTGGCGGAGCACGGCCGCCCGCCTCGCGGCCGGACCGCCGATCGCGTACCGGTACATGAAGGAGAACATCAACCGCGCGGTCACATCGGACCTGACCACCATCCTCGAACTCGAGGCCACCCACCATCGTCACACGGGGACCACGGCAGACCATCTCGAAGCATCCAAGGCCTTCGTCGACAAACGCGAGCCCGAGTTCGAGGGTCGCTGACCTCCGGCCGGGTCACCCTCAGACGGTCGCGCCGAAGCCGTCGTAGTCCACGCCGAGCTGCTCGGCGAGCCGGTGGCCCATCGCGAGCTGAGCCTCCGAGATGCCCCCGGCCTCCCACGGGCCGACCGAGCCGGCAGCCACGGCGCCGGCCGACTTGGGGACGACGCCGAACCGCGCTCTGACCTCCTCGACCGGAAGCGGGGCATGGGCGAACCAGTCCACGGCCATGAAGTCCACGTCGGGGCTGTCACCCTCGCCGTGACTCAGGGCACCGCGTCGCATGGCATCGCCGATGCGGACGGTCATGCCGTCGAGGGAGAGCTGGCCCGGGAACGCCTCGAACAGGCCTGCGCCCTCGGCCAGATGACCGGTCTCGAACAGGCTCACGACCATCGCCAGCAGGGAGAACCCGCGCGGGTCGTCGTTGGCCCGAGCGATGAACGCGAACACCTCCAGCTCGGCTTCGACCTTGGTGCCGTAGTCCGCCAGCACGTGGACCCAGTCATGCTGCGCGAGCAGCGGGGGCGCCGACCCCGGAGATCCGGGAAACGCGAACCCGCGCGCTCGATAGAAGTCGTGCACCATGCGCCCGAGCGTTCCGTCGGGGAGATCGGCCAACGCGGCCCACGCCGCAGCGAGCGCCGGGTCGTCCTCGTCCGCGTCCCACCCGCGGACCGGCACGGACGTGTGCAGCGCCGCCGTCTGTTCATCCGACCAGTCCGCGGTGTAGCCGTTGCGCTCGAAGTCGACCGCAGCGAGCGCGTGATCCGAGTCCGCGAACTGCTGCACGGTGCGCAGCAGATCGTCGTCGATGCCCATCTCGTGGCTGAATGCGGCCACCCGGTCTGCGACCTCGGGCGGCAGCGGCCGGAGCACCAGGGCCGTCAACACCATCATGTGGACCATCCGCATCCGGTACGGGGCGGCACGACGGCGCAGGATCTCGGCGCTCTGGTCGGCCGTCACCACCGGCAGGTCCGACGTGTCGACCCGGTTGCCGGTCATCGCCTCGAAGGTGGCTTCGACCAGCAACCGTTGGAACTCGGTGTTGCCGTCGGCGGTCCGCGTCGCGCTGAGCACCAGGATGGCGTTGGCGCGCGTCTCGTCGGCCGACGGTGGGGTCAGGTCGACCTCGTCGTCTGTGGGCAGGGGAACGGGCATGAGAGACCTCCGGTGGGTTTGGGGGGGGTTCGTGACCGACACCGCCGAGGGACGGCTCCCCGGTGTCAGCCGAGCACGTCGAACAACTCCTCGAACGCCTTCATCTGTCCTCCGCTCGCCGAGGAGGGCACCAGGATCGGTGTGGTCAGGCCGGCGTCGTACCAGGCTTCGAGGCCCTCGACCACCTCGGATGCCGAGCCGTACAACGTGCAGTCGCTCAGCCACTCATCGCTCATCAGCCCCGGAACGGCGTCGTGATCCCCCGCGGCGATGGCGGCTTCGATGGCCTCCATCTCCTCGCGGTAGCCCGAGTCCTTCCAGTAGTTCCGGTAGTTGGGCAGGCCGACGTACATCGTGAGCGTGCGCCGGTTCACCGCAGCCGCCGCGTCTCGGTCATCGGAGACGCACGTGGGGATCATGCCGCCGATGAAGAAGTCGTCGCGACCCGGATCGGGCCACCGCTCCAGGGTCCCGGGCAGGGCGCTGCGGGCCGAGTTGGCGAAGACCATGCCGTCGCCGATCTCGGCTGCGAGCGCGCACATCTTGTCGCGCATCGCCGCGAGCACGATCGGGGGGAGGTCGCCGATCCGCTTCTGGGCGTGGAGCTGATCGACGAACTCTCGGGTGTCGGCGAGAGGCCGTCCGGTCGACACCCCAAGACGATCGTTCATCGGCGCGTGCGACACGCCGATCCCGAAACGGAAGCGGCCGCCGGAGATCTCGTGGATGAACGAGGCCGACTGGGCGTAGTCCGCGACGTGTCGCGTGTACATGTTGGCGATCGAGGTGCCGAACGGAATGGTCTCGGTGGCCTGAGCCAGCGCCTGACAGAGACCCATCCCGTCGCCGAACGACGGGCAGTAGATCCCGGCGTATCCGCGACGCTCGATCTCCTTCGCGAGCTCGAGGGTGGCGGCCCGGCGGCCCGGGACCGCGGCGAGTGACAGTGCTGGCAGTGGCGGCGTCATGCCCAGACGATGCCACATGGCCGGGGAGACCGTCGCCGACCGCGTCCGATGTCAGCCACGCCAGACCGACGCCACGGTCACACCGTCGGCGACGACCAGGCGGGAGACGTCGGGGGCGACCGGCCACGGGGTCCCGACCCGTTCGTCCCCCGCAGCGACACGGCGGTCCGGTCGGCCCTGGTCGGCGTCCATGCACGCAGCGGACGCCGCTGGCTGTCGTCGGTACCGTCCCACCGGACCGTGACCCGCCTGGCCGCATCGTCCGGCTTGATCAGCGACACGGCGGTCGCGACACGCCGATGCGCCCGGCGACAGGCCGTCCTGGTGTTCGCGTCGCAGCTCGGCGCGCTCGAGCGGGTCATCGGCGAGGCGGTCGAACGCTCCAACACCGGCCGCCAGTTCGACCAGCCGATCGGCGCCTTCCGGGCGGTCTCGCACCGTCTCGCCGAGATGCAGGCCCGCCACGAGTCCGCCAGGCTCCAGCTCTACCGGGCGGCCGCGATGATCGGCGACGGACGGCGGGCGACCATGGCCGCCGCCGTCGCGAAGCTCGTCGCCAGTGAGGCGATCGCGGCCAACGCGCTGGACGCGGCGCGGATCCACGGCGCGCGCGGTTACGTGGTCGACTTCGAGGTGGAACGTGAGGTTCGCGACGCCCTGGGCGGGCTGGTGTACTCGGGCACATCGGACGTCCAGCGCAACCTGATCGCCCGCCTGATGGGCGTCAGCGGCTGAACCGACCCGCCACCCGGCGCGCCCACCACGTCGCTGGTTGTCGCTGACTCGGGGCGGGGCGTCAGTCCGGCGCGGGTGCCGGGTCGAGGTCGTCGCCGCAGCGATGGTTGAACTGGTGGAGCACCCGATCCTGCCGCTTGGAGCCCAGCACCGAGATCGACCCGGTTTCGAGGGGGAAGCGTCGCCCCTCGGCCGCGGGCAGACCCAGCCAGCGTGCGATCAGCACCGCGAGGAGGTGACCGTGCGCGAACACCGCGACGTCGCCCTGGGGGACCTCGCCGGCCACCCGCGCCAGGAACGCGTCCGCTCGGCGGCCGACGTCCTCGACGTGTTCGCCTCCGGGCACCTCGTCCACCCACTTGGACCAGCCGGGCCGGTCCGCCGTGATCTCGTCGTTGGTCCGACCCTCGATCTCGCCGTAGTCCCACTCCAGCAGCGTCGGGTCGTACTCGGGCCGGTACCCGGCCAGGGTCGCCGTGGCCTGCGCCCGCTGCAGCGGACTGGCCCAGACGTGCCGGAAGGTCCAACCACCGAGACTGGCCCGAGTCAGGCTGGCCTCCTGTTCGCCGAGCGGCGTGAGGGGGATGTCGGTTCGCCCCGTGTGGCGCCCGGCCCGGGACCATTCGGTCTCACCATGGCGTACGACGACGATCCGATCGACCATGGCCGCATGCTTGCACAGCGACCCGGCCTACCCGCGCCGTCAGGTGACCAGGACCGCCACCAGGGTCGCGACCATGCCCGCGATCAGCGTGGCATAGCTCAGCTTGAGGAGGAGGTACTTGCGGCTGAGCAAGACCTGCGACCCCTGGTGGATGTCGTCCATGATCGCCTCGTAGACCCGATCGTCGTCCTGGAGGGTGTGCCGCATCTGCGAGATGTAGTCGTCGCGGTCCATGGTGGCGACCGACCCGAAGAACAGCAGGTTCGGCCGTTCGGCCTTCTGACCGCCGACCATGATGCGGGGCATGACCGCCAGGGCCGCGAGCACGCCCGACAGCACCGCGGTGACGGCCAGCAGCACGGTCTCGACGTTCGAGTCCTGGAGGCCGGTCAGATCACCGAAGACGATGGTCGCCATCACGAACGCCGCGCCCAGCACGACGCTGGCCTTCTGATCCGCCATCGCGGACAGCTGCAGGGTGTTCTGCTGGACGGTGCGCAACACATAGTCGACGGTCGGACGTCCCTTGATATGCGGACTCACCACATCCGCCACCTGTTCCTGATCCATGCACCCTCCCCCGTCTCCCCGGGTCCTGACTCGCCAAAAGGATGATTGTGGCAGCCAGACCCGCGTCACGACCACCTCGCGGACAGTGGTCGTCCAGGTGTCAGCCGTAGACGACCCCGTCGGGAAAGAAGCTCGCCCAGGCGAACCAGAACTCGTTCCGGTGAGTCACCCCGTCGAGCTGTTCGCCTGCGAGTGGACCGTCGAGGGCCAGACCGAGCAGCGACCAGGTCGACCCGGTCTCGGCATCGGTGAAGCGACCGTCTCCGATCGCCGAGAACGTCAGCACCTGATCCCCGACGCGGCGGTCGAACGCGATACCGGTACCGATCGCCTGGCTGTCGGCGATCACCGGCCCGGCCAGTGCGTCGGCCGTGTCCCCGCCCCACAAGACCGCGACGGGCACATCGCCGACCTGGTCGTTCACCGCAGGCGAGTCGACCAACAACGGGAAGGGGTAGGCCTTCTCCACGCCGTCGATGCTGACCCCGACCACCCGGGACAGGGCGGGGAATCGGGGATCCGGTTCCCCGTCGAACAGGAAGGGCCGCTCGCTCGAGCTGTAGCCGACGTAAGGGTTGGCGCCGTAGTCGATCGGGAACCCGGTGGAGCGCGACAGCGACAGCGCGTCCGGGAAGTCCGCCACCGCGTCCCCGTAGGAGACGATCGAGGTCGAGATCAGATCGAGCTGGGTTCCGGCGAACGCGCCGACGACCGACTCGCCGGTGATCTGTTGCCACAGCGAGGTCGTGCCCTCGTCCCACATCACCAGATCGCTGTTACGGAGGAGGCCCGACACCCCGAATCGCAGAACCTCGCCGTCGACCCGGCGGTCGAACGTCAGCGCGGTGTTGCAGAGCGGACAGAACGTCACGGCCACGGGGATGTCGCCGATGCGATCGTTGACGATCTCGTGGCGGGTCAGGATCGACAATGGGTAGAAGCGCACCTCCCCGTCGAGACGAACGAGAGCGCCTGGCTCGGCGTCACCGAGCCAGGTGGCATCGGCGATCGCCTCGAAACGGGGGCGATCGATGGGCGGGATGCCGTCGCGGGGATCGAGGCGGGGCAGGCCGACGAGTAACTCGTCCAGTTCGATCGTGCGCCTGGTCCAGTCGGTGGGCCAGGGTTCGCTCACCTGACGGGCCAGATCGACCAGTCGGCTCCGAGGGTCGTCGGTGTCGACGACGACTCCTTCGTCGCTGGAGGCCGCTCCGCCGCTGAGGTCGAACGGCTCGGTGGTCTCGGTGGGTGAGAACAGATCGGTCGCATCGGACTCGGGGGCCTCCACGGGTGCGGGCGGGGCGACCTCATCAACGGTGGGCGCGTCGGGCTCGGCAGCACCGGTACCGACGGTCGTTTCGGCGTCGCCGCCCGCGGTCTCGGACGAGCTGTCGCCTCCGCACGCGGCGGCGAGGACGGCGACCGCGGCGACCACAGCCCACCATCGGAGCGGCCTGCGGCGACGCGCGGTCGAGCGAAGGACGGCTGATTGGTCCGAGGGGGGTGCCATGCACCCCGAACCCCCCGAGCCGCCGGTTCCTTCCCGACGCATCGACGCCCTGCAGCACTTGCGACCGCGGCCCGCATCGGCCGCTCCGACGGGTGGCCCGTGAGGTACCGTCTGACGACCCGAGAACGCAGGAGTCTCCGATGGCCACCTTCGTCCTGTTGACCCGACTGACCGCCGAAGGCGGCCGAACCCTCGCGGAGAACCCGACCCGCATCGACGCGGTCAACTCCGAGATCGGCGAGTTCGGCTGCTCGGTCGTCGCCCAGTACGCCACGCTCGGCAACTACGACTTCGTCACCATCATCGAGGGGCCGGACAACGAGACCGTCGCTCGACTGTCCGTCAACCTGGCGTCGCGGGGGACGGTCGAGATCACCACCCTGCCGGCCATCCCACGAGCCGACTTCATCCAGTCGCTGTTGGAAGGACCCGACGACGACGGGGACGGCTGAGGTCACGGGCGTGGTCGACATCGACGTCGTCGCACACGAGGCTGACGCCCTCGGGGAGTGCCCGGTCTGGTCCGCGTCCGAGGAGGCCCTGTACTGGGCCGACATCGACGGCAAGGCGATCCACCGCCTCGACCCGTCGAGCGGCGCGGTCGACACGCGTGTGCTCGCCGGCCGACCCGGAGCGTTCTCGTTCACCGGAACCCCCGGTCGGCTCGTCGTGGGGATGGAGCACCAGGTGGGCTTCGTGGACTGGGAGACCGCGACCTTCCAGCCGTTCGCCGATCTCGAACCGGCCGACAACGGCAACCGGCTCAACGACGGGAAGTGTGATCCGGCTGGTCGATTCGTGATCGGCTCGATGACCGAGGACCGCCGCGCCGGCCCGATGACCGGCATCTTGCATCGCGTCGAATCCGACGGCTCCCACGTCGAGCTCCGACACGAGATCGGCGTCAGCAACGCCCTGGCGTTCGACGACGACCGCGACCGGATGTACTGGGCCGACTCGCGAACCGGCCAGATTCTCGTGTGGGACTACGAGGTCGAGACCGGCGCCCGGCGCAACGGTCGGGTGTTCTTCGACTTCGCCGACCTGCCGGGCAACCCGGACGGCGGTTGTCTGGACGCCGAGGGCTGCTACTGGTCGGCGGAGGTGCGCGGCGCTGCCCTCACCCGGATCACGCCCGAGGGCACCCTGGACCGACGCATCGAGTTGCCGTTGCACATGCCCACGATGCCGGCGTTCGCCGGGCCGGACTCGTCCACCCTGTTCGTGACCTCGATCGGCTTCGGGCACGGCCCCGACCAGCCGCACATGGGCGTCGAACCCGGCTCGCTGCTGGTGCTCGACGACGTTGGCGTCACCGGCCGGCCCGAGCCGACCTTCGCCGGCCACCCGTGACGACCGGGGACGTCGTCCCGGGCACCGAAGGCTCGCCTGCATCTGCGAGACGGCTGCGACGCGTCAGACGCCGCGCTGCAGGCGGTGCGGGCTGGGAGCCCCTGCGCGCACGCTGGTGACTCGCCCGCCTGGACGGGGATGCTCAGGGAGCGAACCGGGCGGAATGGTCGACCACCGCAGGGCCGAGCACCGTGTCGAGGTGGGCCTCGCTGGCGTCGACCACCGAACGATAGACACTGGCGGTCACGTCGCGTGCCACCTGCCCCAGCCAGCGCTCTGGGACCAACTCGGCAGGGACATCGGGCATCCGGAGCACGATGCGGCGCCAGGAGTCGACGAGCAGCGACCGGAGGACGAACGCTGACGCGGCGTCGAGATCGCTGACACCGACGAAGGGTCCGAATCGGTCCACGTGCGACCGCAGCGCGGCGTCGATGTCGCCCAGCGGGTCGACCGCTGCCAGCAGGGCCGCGTCACCAACGGTCACCGCCGAGGTGGACGGCCCACGCAGCAGCAGCACGAGCGGGCTCTCGTGTCGAGCCAGCGCGGCTTCGACGGTGGCCACGTCGACGGTGGGAGAGACGTGGACGCCGGGGCTCACCGCGCCGAGGCCCAACCACCGCAACTCCGTCCGGATCGCATCGCGCCCCGGCCCGTCGGGGTCGAGGACCGCGACCGTCCACTGGCCGTCCCAGGCACCCGGCCGCCCGGCGTAGATCCTGGCGTCGGCGTCCGCAAAGGTGCCTCGTGCCTCGGGGGCAACCCGGTAGAAGCTCTGTCGCCCACGCCGTTCGGCGGTGACCAGACCATCGGCTGCCAGGCGATGGAGGGAGGTCCGCACCAGCCGTTCGCTGGCACCCGTGGGCGCCATCAGCGCGGCCAGCGCCTGAACTGCTGCCTCCTGACCACGGGGCAGGATCGCGTCGCCGAAGATCGTGGCCAGGAGCACGCGGGCGCTGGAGCGGGGATCGGACGCATACGCATCGACGAGATCGGCGACCGCCACCATCAGCGACATGATACAGCTCTTGCCCGGCACTGGATGCAATCTGTATCATTTCGACGAGCTCGAGAGCGGAGGAGCCCATGACGCGCACGTGGCGGTCGATGGAGGAGTTCGAGGCATTCCTCGACGAAGGCGGCATCGTCGAGGTCGACGACGACATGCCCGACGCCTACCGCCAGGCGGTCTTCCAGTTCATCGAGATGCACGCCAACAGCGAGCTGATGGGCGGCCTCAC
Source organism: Acidimicrobiales bacterium (assembly GCA_965262315.1). Taxonomy (GTDB): domain Bacteria; phylum Actinomycetota; class Acidimicrobiia; order Acidimicrobiales; family UBA8592; genus JBCCFK01. The sequence goes on along the minus strand of CBDHFJ010000101.1, from coordinate 52,474 downwards.
CGAGCGGGACTGGATCCCCCGCACCCCGGGACTCCGCCACAAGATGTCCGTCCTGGCCAAGACCCAGGACGAGATCGGCCACGGCCACCTCCTCTACATGGTCGCCGCCGACATGGGCATCAAGACCCGCGAAGAGATGCTCGAGGACCTCTTCGCCGGCAAGAGCCGCTTCCACAACGTGTTCCACTACCAGGCCGTCACCTGGGGTGACCAGGTCGCCATCGCCTTCCTGGTCGACGCCGCAGCCCTTGCCAGCCAGCAGGCGGTGTTCAAGAACTGCTCGTACGGGCCCTATCGCCGCATCCTGAAGCGCATCATCTCCGAGGAGGGCTTCCACATGCGCCTCGGCGAGGACCGCATGATGCGCATCGCCGAGGGCACTCAGGTCCAGCGGGACCTCTTCCAGGAGTCGCTCAACCGATGGTGGCTGCCGGCCATGCAGCTCTTCGGCCCGGACTCGAAACCGAACGACGTGCTGCTCCGCTGGCACATCAAGTCCGAGCGCAACGAGATCCTCCGTGACCGGTGGATCCAGAAGTTCGTGCCGCTGCTGCAGAGCTACGGCTTCACGATCCCCGACCCCGACCTCCGCCACGACGACGAGACAGGCAGGTGGGTCGTCGGCGAAATCGACTGGGAGCCTCTCAAGCAGACCATGCGCCAGGGCGGCCCGGACTCCGCTCGCCGCATCGCCGAGGCCAGGGACAACTGGGAGCGGACCCGTTGGGTCCGCACTGCGCTCGATCGGGTGCCGGCCGGTGTCTGACGCGGCGCTGATGCTCGCGGTGCACGAAGCCGTCGCCGGGGTCGACGACCCCGAGTACCCCGGGGTCTCGATCGTCGACCTGGGCCTACTCGAACTCCTCGACGTCACCGACGGTCGGGCTCACATCGGCCTCATCCCCACGTTCAGCGGGTGCCCGGCCCTCGGCATGATCGCCGACGAGGTCGCAGGCGCAGTCGCGGCCGTCGCTGGCATCACCGACGTCGAGGTCGAGTGGCTTCGTTCGCCGGCCTGGACCGTCGACCGGGTCAGCACCGACGCCCGAAGCACGATGGCGCGGGAGTTCACCGTGTCCATTCAGATCGGCACCAAGGCTGCACCGTGTCCGCGTTGCGGGGCCCGCACCGTGCAGCAATCGCTGTTCGGTCCCAGCCGGTGCCGCTCGGTCCACCGTTGCCCGTCCTGCTCCGAAACCGTGGAGGTGATGCGCTCATGACCGCCACCTACGAGGTCTTTCTGAAGAAGGAGGGCAAGGACGAGTTCCGCCACGCGGGCGCGCTCGATGCTGCCACCGACGACCTGGCGCTGCTCCTGGCCCGCGAGGCCTACGTGCGCCGCGGGGAGGGCGACCACCTCTGGTTGGTCCGCCGCGATCACATCCTCGAAGAGGAGCCAGACTTCATCGCCCCCAACGCCGACAAGCCGCACCGTCACCACGACGGACAGGCCGTCGCCGAGCGGCGCCGCGCCAAGCGGGAGGACACATGACCGAGATCTCCCCCGGCATCCGGGAGTTCATCCTCGCGTTCGCCGACGACGAGCACCTGATGGGCCAGCAGCACACGGAGTGGATCGGGGTCACACCGTTCCTCGAAGAGGACCTCGCGTTCGCCAGCATCGGCCAGGACGAACTGGGTCACGCAGCCCTGCTCTACGAGCTGCTCGTCGGCGACGACGACGTGGCCATCGATCGGCTGGCGTTCTTCCGGGCCGAGGGGGAGTACCGGTCCTGCTGGCTGGCTGAACGAGCCGGTGACGACTGGGCCGAGGCTCTGGTCCGCCACTGGATGTACGACCTCGCCGAGCAGCACCGTTGGGACCTGGTGGCCGACTCTTCATTGACACCCCTCGCCGAAGTCTCGGTCCGGGCGGGCCGCGAGGAGTCATTCCATCGCCGCCACGCCGACTCACTCCTCGACGCGCTCTTGACCGACCCGGAAGCCCGCGACCGGTTGATGGCCGCACGGGACAGCCTGGTCGGCCCCGCGCTGGGCCTCTTCGAAGGTGTCGCCGGCGAGGAGGAGGCGGTGGCCACCGGTGTCGCATCGGCGCCGCTGTCCTCCCGGCTCGACGCGTGGAAGGCAGCGGTCGACGAGCGATTCGGCCCGGTCGACTGGGCGTCGGTCACGGCGCCCGCCCAGAACCAGCGCGAGTCTCGCTCGGCTGACTTCGCGGCGCTGCATGCCCGCATGCGAGAGGTCTTCGACCTCGACCACGCCGCCACCTGGTAACTCGGGTCGGCCGACCTGCGACCGGTAGCGTCGCGCCGTGACCATCCGAGCTCGCGATGTCCTACGCCGCCTGGTGCTTCCGGTGTACCTCCCGGTCGTGGCCAACACGCTCGCGCTCGGGATGCTCGTGCCGGTCCTGCCGCTGTACCTCTCCGAGGAGGGCCTGAACCTGGGGCAGACCTCGGTGGTGTTGGCCGGCATCGGCATCGGCGCCGCGGCCGGCGCGCTGCCGGCGGGGAGCCTGCTCTCCCGCTTCGACGAACGCACCGTGGTCGTGTGGGCGCTGCTGCTCACGGCGGCGTCGACCGCCGCCGTGGGCCTGACGACCAGCGTGATCGCCCTGCTCGCCCTTCGGATCACCACCGGTGCCGCGAACGGCGCGATGCGCCTGTCGCGGCAGACCTACGTGACCCGGCGGGTCGAGGACGGGGTGCGCGGCCGAGCGATGTCGTTGATCGGCGGCTCGTTCCGCATCGGGTTGCTGGTGGGCCCGCTGCTGGGCGGCGTGCTGGCCGACGCATTCGGGTTCGCGACGACCTTCGCCACCGCCGGAGTCCTCAGCCTGATCGGACTCCCACCCACCTTGCGCGCATCGGACCCGCCCCTGCGCGAGTCCGCGATCGCCCGCACGAGCGCCGGCCTGATCGAGGGCGTCCGCCGACACTGGCGGTTGCTCCTGGTCGCGGGAGTGGTCCCGATGTTGATGATGACGGTCCGCGAAGGACGGTTCGTGGTCGTCCCGCTCATCGGCGACGAGCTCGGCCTCTCCCCCACCGAGATCGGCGCCGTCGTCACCGTGTCCACCGGCGCCGATGCCCTCCTGTTCCCGGTGGCCGGTTGGCTGATGGACCGATTCGGCCGCCTGTACGCCATCATCCCGTCGGTCGCGCTGATCGCGGCGGGGCTGGTGTTGGTGGGCCTGGCCGAATCGGCCGGCATGGTGGTCGCTGGTGGTGCGGTGATCGGGGTCGGCAACGGGATGAGCGCAGGGACGATGCTCACGCTGGGCAGCGACCTCGCGCCCGCCGATGCGCCGGGCCCGTTCCTGGCCGGCATCGGAGCGATTCAGGACGGCGGGCGCATCCTCGGTCCACTGATCGTCGGCGCCGTGGGTGCGTTGGGCGATCTCGGTGCGGCCGCCCTGGCTCTGGCCGCCATCTGTGGCGTGATCGTGGCCTGGCTGGTGTTGGTCATCGGCGAGACCACACCGCCGGCGGTCACGGTCGCCACCAACTGACGCGCACGCGAGACTGTATCGGTGAGCGATCGGCAGCTGTTCCTGTATCGCATCGAACCGACCCGGCCCGAGATGTTGACGGAGGGGCCCACCCCCGACGAGGCCGCCGCGATGGAGGCGCACTATGCGCATCTGCGCACCAACGTCGACCGCGGCCGTGTCTTCCTGGCCGGCCCGGGTGTCCACGCCGACGGCAGCGGCTACGGCATCACCATCTTCGAAGCCGAGGATCGCGCCGACGCCGAGGCGTTCGCCGCCTCCGACCCAGCCGTGATCGGAGGTGCGGTCCGCGCCGAGGTCTTGCAGTTCCGCCTGTCGCTGCTCGGCGACATCGACCCGCGCCATGTCGTCACCGACCTGCGGAGCTGAGCGTCACATCGCGCCGGCGAGCACCTCGGCGAGGGTGTCGTAGTACGGCTCCCGAGGATCGCTCCGGCGCCAGGCGAGCGCGACGCTCCGCCCGGGTGCCGGCGGCTCGAAGCGCACGGCGTCGAGCCCACTGCCCGGCCGGACCTCCACGGGCAGCGCCGACTCCGGCAGCAGGGTGACACCGACCTCGGAGGCGACCATCTGGCTCAGCGTCGACAGGCTGGCTGACCGCACCTCGGCGTGCTCGACGGAGCCGGCCAGACTGCACGCGGCCATCGCGTGGTCCCGCAGACAGTGGCCCTCCTCCAGCAACAGGACCGGGAGACCGGCCAGGACCGACACCGACACGGGCCCCGAGCCGGCGAGCTCGTGTGATGCCGGGACCGTCAGCACGAAGTCCTCGACACCGATCTCCCGCACGGCGAGAGCGCCCGTCTCGTAGGGCGTCGCCAACAGCCCGAGGTCGAGCGTGCCCTCCGAGATCCCTGCAACGAGCTCTGCCGTCCGCAACTCGCTCAGTTCGACCGACACCTGTGGCCAGGCGCCACGCACCGCAGCGGTCACCGTCGGCAGCAGGTATGGCGCCATGGTGGGGATGGCACCGATCCGCACCGTCCCCCGCAGGTCGCCCTGCCACGCTGCGGTGGCCGCCATGAGGTCGCCGAGCTCGCGCAGGATGGCCCGGGCCCGGTGGACGACCTCGGCCCCGACCTCGGTTGGTCGGGTGGCCCGGCGGTTGCGCTCGAAGAGCTGGACACCGAGCCGTTCCTCCAGCTCCCGGACCTGGGCAGACAGTGCCGGCTGGGACACGAACACCGCCTCGGCGGCACGCCCGAAGTGCCCGTGGTCAGCCAACGCCACCACATAGTCGAGCTGCCGGAGGGTCGGTCTTTCCATAGTACGAGATTATCGTCATGATCGTGACGATCTGTTGGACTTCTCGTCTGGGGTCGAGGATCCTGAGGGCACACCCCTCAGCGAAGGACGGACACCCCAAATGCCTGCAACCACCGACACCACGGTCGCCACCCTCGACCTCGGCATCCCCACCGCGGACCGCGAGGCCATCGTTGGCGGCCTCAGCCGACTGCTCGCCGACACGTACACGCTCTATCTGAAGACGCACAACTATCACTGGAACGTGGTGGGGCCGATGTTCAACACGCTGCACCTGATGTTCGAGCAGCAATACACCGAACTGGCCGAGGCGGTGGACCTCATCGCCGAACGCATCCGTGCCCTCGGAGCCCCGGCACCGGGCAGCTATCGCGAGTTCGCCGAGCTGTCGGTGATCCCCGAGGATGACGACCGGCCCGATGCCACGGAGATGATCCGGCGCCTCGTGGCCGACCAGGAGGCGATCGTCCGCACGGCCCGCTCGATCTTCCCGCTCGTCGACGCCGCACACGACGAACCGACAGCAGATCTGCTGACCCAGCGGATGCAGGTCCACGAGAAGACCGCGTGGATGCTGCGCTCGATGCTGGCGTAGCCGCACGAACCCGAGCCGTTCCCGGCGACTCCCGGCCACGGCAAGAGCCGCCGGTCCGCAGCGGCGCTGAGGCCCCGACGGCCATGCCGTGCTCGGATCGGCACGACCGTTCGTGGCCTCCTCGGGTCGGTGGCTAGAGCGGCTCGAGCACGAAGTCGTACTCGCAGGTCCCCCCGGACATGTCGACGACGAGCGAATCGCGGACACCGAACACGGCATCGGCGTCGAGATGATCGGACTCGTGGTCGAAGAGATGCGTGATCACCGTCTTGTGTCCGGGCGCGGCGACCACGAAGTGCACGTGGCCCGGGCGCCAGTTGTGGCGGCCGTTGGCGAACAGGAGCTCGCCCGCCGGTCCGTCACCCGGGATCGGGTAGGCGACCGGACGGACGGCCGCGATCTCGTACGATCCGTCTGCGCCTGTGGTGTAGATGCCCCGCATGTTCATCGCGCTCTGGTCGCCGTCCTGGACGTCGTAGAACCCGTTGGACGCAGTGGACCAGACGTCGAGCGTCGCACCCTCGATCGGGCTGCCGTCGAGACTCCGAACGGTGCCGGTCAGCACCAAGGGCTCGTCGCCGCTCATGGCATCGACCACGATCGATTCGCCCATGGCCTTCTCCGGCGCGCCGTCCACGTGGAACGGACCGAAGACCGTGGGTTCGGTCGAACCCTCGGCAGCCTGGTGGTTGATCATCTCGACCAGCATCGAGACGCCGAGGGTGTCCGACAGCAGGATGAACTCCTGGCGCTTGTCGTCGCACAGCTGACCGGTGGCGGTGAGTGCTTGGATGCCGGCGAACCACTCGTCACGAGTCAGCCCGACCTCGGCGACGAAGGCATGGAGATGACAGATGGCGGCTCGGGTGATCTCGGCGAGCCGCTCGTTCGGCGAGTGCTCGTACCGGGACAGGACGTCGGCGAGGTGTTCTTCAGGGGTGATGTGTGCCATTGGTGTCTCCTGAGAGGTTCAGACCGATTCGACGGGCACGGCGATGCGTCCGCCTCCCCACCCGTGTCAGCCGGCGGGCACCGACAGCGACGGGCGATCGTTGAGTTCGTCGACCGCGAAACCGGCCGTCCGACGGTAGGTGGCGCCGATCTCTTCGAGCTCGTCCCTGGAGATCACGTCGTCGATGCGGTCGAAGCCGTCGGGCGCCCGCTCGTGAACGATCTCCATGCACCGCTCCGGACCGACCTGGCGGTTGGCGCGCACGATGGCCGCAGTGGGAGGGAGTCGTTCCTCCTCGTAGCGGGTCAGCGCGGCGTCGACGTCCGCTTCGAGCGCAAGGGCACGTGCCAGATGTCGGGCATCGAGGATCGCCTGCGATGCACCGTTGGAGCCCACCGGATACATCGGGTGGGCGGCGTCGCCCAGCAGCGTCGAGCGGCCGTTGCGCCACGTGTCGAGCGGCTCGCGGTCGACCATCGGGTACTGATAGACGGCGTCGGCGCCGGTGATCAGCGCGGTCAGGTCGTAGAAGTCGAAGTTGAAGTCCCCGAAGACGCTCAGGACCTGGTCCCGGTCGACCTCGTGACTCCAGTCCTGGGGTGGCATCGGTCGGGCGTCGTCGCCGCGGTGTTCGGCCACCCAGTTGATGAGCTGACCCCGCTCCGTGGGCGGCTCGATGGGATACACCACCATCCGGCGGTCGAAGTGGCCGGCCATGATCATCGTCGCGCCCGTGAGCATGACCGGGGCCCGGGTGACGCCGCGCCACATCGTGATCCCGTTCCACAGCGGCGGACCCTCGTCGGCGACCAGCAGGCGCCGCACCGTCGAGTGCACCCCGTCGCAGCCGACAAGGACGGCGCCGGAGACCTCGCCGAGTGCGGCTCCCGACGTGGGATCGGCGAATGACGCAACCACCTCGTCCCCGACGTGGCGCAGCCCCTCGAACCGATGACCGTGGGCGACGGCGTCGGGGCCGAGGCGCTGATGAACCGCGTCGGCCAAACCCCGCAGCAGCACCCCGCGATGGATCGACAGCTGCGGCCAGCGATATCCGGCGGCCCGCCCTCGGGGCTCGCCCCAGATCCGCACGCCATGCGTCGAGTGGTAGGCCAACTCGGCGGTGGCCACCGCACGGGTCTCCAGATCCTGGGCCACCCCGAGCTCGGTGAGCTCACGCACCGCGTGGGGCAACACGTTGATCCCGACCCCGAGCTCCGAGGTGGTCCGGCCCGACTCGAAGATCCGAACGCTGGAGAAGCCGGCATCGTGCAGGCTCAGCGCCAGCGCCATGCCCCCGATGCCGCCGCCGACGACCAGGATGGGGACACCGCGGTCCATCATCAGCCGCCGATGCTCTGGATCTCTGCGATCACCGACGCCGGCGTGGCTGCGTCGAGCGACACCACGTCCACCACGCCACCGAACCGCTCGTCGATCGCCGCCGCAATGGTGTCATGCGTGCCCTTGGCGCAGAACAGGTCCACCACGTCGTCTTCGATCAGTCCGGTCATCTCGTCCCACTGGCCGGCCTTGGACATGGTGTTGAGGCGATGCCCGAGATCCTCGAGACCGTGCTCCTCGAAGACGGGCCAGTACGACGGCGTCGACCCGTAGAACCCGACGCGCTGACGGATCCACTCGTACATGCGGTCGACGTCGTCCTGGGTGGCGCCGGTGGCGACGAACCCGCCGCCGCTGATCTCGAAGTCCTCGATGGCCACCCCGCGGGCGTCGAGGCTGGCACGGACGTTGGGCAGGACCTGGTTCTCGAGGTAGGCGCGGGTGGCGAAACCGTGCAGCATGACGCCGTCGCACTCCTCGGCCGCGACCCGCATCATGAGCGGGCCCACTGCAGCGATGCGGATCGGGGGCGGCGCCACCTCCAGCGGCTCGGGCGTGAAGTTCGGCGTCATCAGGCTGAACTGGTAGTGCTCGCCCTCGTAGGAGAGCGGCTCGCCGTCGGCCCAGCAGGCGAAGATCGCTCGGAGCGCCTGGACGTACTCACGCATCTTCTGCGCGGGCGCCCGCCATTCCGAGCTGAACCTGCGCACGACGTGGCCCCGGACCTGGCTGCCCAGTCCGACGACGAACCGGCCTCCCGACATGGCCTGGAGGTCCCACGCCGCGTTGGCGACCACCATCGGGCTCCGCGGGAACGCGATCAACACGTTGGTGGCCAATGCGACCCGTTCGGTCGTGAGCGCCGCGGCGCCGAGCGGAAGGAACGGGTCGTGGCGGTTCTCCTGGGTGGTGACGCCGTCGAACCCGGCGGCTTCGGCGGCAGCGGCCCGCTCGCCGGCGCCGCGCAGGGGCGTGGTCCCGAGTGACGTGAGTACGCGCATGGGGCCGACCCTAACGGCCGGCAAGCCGCCCGTGCCGGGACTCACCGCCTTCGATCAATACACTCGGGCCGAGCCCATGACCACCCCTCCACCACCCCCGCACCTGGCGCCCAACATCGTCCTGACCGGCTTCATGGGCACGGGCAAGACGACGGTCGGCAGACTCCTGGCTGAACGCCTCGACCGGGTGTTCGTCGACACCGACGACGTGATCGAGGAACGGCACGGCCCCATCCCCGCGATCTTCGAGCAGCTCGGCGAAGCGGCCTTCCGCGACATGGAGCGCCAGGTGGCGGCCTCGCTCGCCGCTGCCCGTGGCATGGTCATCGCCACCGGCGGACGCCTCATGCTCGACGAGACCGCGGCTGCAGCGCTGGCCGGCACCGGGCGCGTCTTCTGCCTGGCAGCCGACGTCGACGCCCTGCTCGAACGTCTGGTGGCCGAGGCGGACCAGCGGCCGCTGCTGGCCGGCGACGACGTCCGGGCCCGAATCGGCGCCCTGCTCGACCAGCGCATGGCCGGCTACGGGGCGTTCGAACAGGTGCCGACAACGGGCCTCACCCCCGAGGCGGTCGCCGACGACATCGTCGACAGGCTCGCTGCTCGGGGGTGAGACCTCCTCAGATCGTCAGCGTCACCGCTTCGGACGCGACGTCGCCAGCTCTCGCATTGCCCGTGCGAAGGTCTCGAGCGCCGGAGTGACCGTCGCCCGCTTCCGGCGGACCGTCGGCACTCGATCGATCGAAACCTGGGGTCGGCGTGGGACACCGGTTGACATGACTCGCCCGCCTTTCTGTCGTGGGTGCTGGGCAGACGAGCAGCATGCCAAGGTGGCGCACTGCGGGCCTGTCAGCGGGCCGACACAACAGCGGTGACCTGCGCCACCGTCAGCCGCAGCAGTCGTCGCCCGTGACCGTCGCCAGGGCCGCCTGGTGGCAGAAGCAACCGGCGTGACCGGGACCTCGGCACTCGTCAGCCATGTCGGGGCCCTCTGTGCGCGCTCTCGCGCAGGACGATCAGCCGGTCCCCCGAACGCAGCGCGTCGGCTGATGTCTCGTGGGGAGGAAGGCGGACGCCGTTCCGCACGATGGCCACGAGCGTGGCCCCGCTGGGAACGAGCGCTGCCCCCTCGGCCCCGGTGACCGGGTCACACTCGGCGACCTCCAGGCCGCCGCCACCGTCGAGCAGATCGTCGAGCACCCGGACCGCCTCGGGAGCGTCGGTCGCCAACCCCAGCATGCGGCCGACGGCCGCCGTGGAGTCGATGACCTCGTCGGCGCCGCCTTGCCGCAGCAGGTCGAGGTTCTCCCGCTCGCGCCCGCCCGTGACGATGTGTGCCTCGCCGTTGAGCTTGCGGGCGGTCAGCGTGACCAACACGGCGGTGTCGTCGCGGTTGGGCGTCACGACGACGGCGCGGGCCCGATCGATCGCCGCCTGGACGAGGACCGCGTTCTGGGTGGCGTCGCCCTGGACCGCGACAAAGCCGTTGACCGCGGCGTAGGCGATCACGTCCGGGTCGACGTCGACGATCACGATCTCCCCCGGCTGGGTCCCGCGGTTCAGGAGCTCGTCGGCCGCGCTCCGGCCGGTGGAACCGAACCCGCAGATGATGACGTGGTCCTTCACGCGTCTCCTCCAACGTCTGGTGAGAATGAGCCGTCGGGACTGATCGGTCAGCACCTCGACAGTGGTCCCGACCACGAGGATCAGGAACACGATCCGGGCCGGGGTGATGAGCAGGATGGTCGCGAGACGCGCCCCCTCGCTCACGGCTGTGATGTCGCCGTAGCCAGTGGTGGTGACGGTGACCGACGCGTAGTACAACGCGTCGAGCATCCCGATGTCGTCACCGGTCACGTCCACGTACCCGTCGCGCCCCAGCCGGACGACGATGGCCACGAACAGCACCAGGGCCACGGCGAAACCGACCCGTCGGAGGACGGCGACCAGCGGCGCTCGAACGGTTCTGGGCAGGACGACGTCGTCCATACGTTCCGAGGTCGGAGCGGCCATGGCACGAGTCTCGCAGGCCCTCCGCGCGAAGGGTGTGAGACACTGCCCGCCATGCCGCGACTGCCCGCCCTCGCCTCGTGGGCGATGGGCCTGACCAGGTTCGCGGCGCGGACAGTGGCGACCATTCTGGCTGCGACACTCCTGGTTGCCCTCGCGATCGAGATGTCGATCAGGGGCGGGTTCAGGACGGTGCTCATCCCGATCGAGGCGCCGGACTCGCCGCGACAGCAGGTCCTGGTCGACAGGTATCACCTCGACGACAACGTGGTGGTCCGGCATCTGCACTGGCTGGCCGACGTGGTCCGCGGCGACTGGGGCATCAGCACGCGGGGCGACACACCCGTCGGCGAGTTCATCTGGCCCCGGATCCCGATCTCGCTGGAACTCATGCTGGTGAGCGTGACGGTGACGCTCCTCATCGGCATCCCGCTCGGCCTGTGGGCGGCAGCACGCGCCGGCAGACGGTCCGGCGACGTGCTCAACACGGGCTTCGGCCTCGCACAGTCGGTCCCGGTGTTCATCACCCCGGTGATCCTCATCTGGGTGTTCGCGCTGCAGCTCCAGTGGCTGCCGGCGGCCGGGTGGGTCCGTCTGACGAACTCACCGACCGACAACCTGCGCCACCTCGCGCTGCCCGTCGCGGCCCTGGTCTCGGCCGAGGTCGGGATCGTCGCCCGCATCGTTCGAGCGGACGTGCTGCGGGTCATGCGAGCCGACTTCTACACCGCCGCCATCGGCAAGGGCCTCGGCACCCGATACGTGCTGTTCCGCCACGCCCTGCGACCGGCATCGCTGGGACTGTTGAACGTGGTGGGCCTGAACATCAGCGCCCTGCTGTCGGGCACGATGATCATCGAGATCATCTTCGGCCTCCCAGGGCTCGGCCAAGTGGTGTTGGAGGCCACGACCGCCCGCGACCTCCACATGCTCCTGGCCCTGACCACCTACTTCGTGGTGGTGACCGCCACCCTCAACGCCCTCGTCGACCTCGCCATGCACACCCTCGACCCCAGGATCGAACGGCGTCGGGGTGGGCGACGGCATGCGGTAGCGGGCTGAGGGCCGGCCGCCCGTGGTCTCCATCGGGGCGACCGAGGAACGGGACCTACAGGGCGGAGTCGCGGACGGCGGAGCGTTGCTGGAACCAGTCGCCGACCTGGTTGAGCGACAGCACGGTCAGGGTCAGCGCCAACGACGGCCACAGCACCTGCCACACGTCGAGACGGATGTCGCGGCGGGCCTGGTTGATCATGTTGCCCCATGTGGACTGGGGCAGCTGCACGCTGAGACCGAGGAACGACAGCGAACCCTCGACCACGATCACGAACGCCGCCGCGACCATGGCGTAGGAGAGCAGCGTGGGCAACACGTTGGGGATCACTTCTCGGAAGAGGATCTTCGACGGGCTGGTGCCGATGGCACGAGCGGCGGTGACGAACTCTCGGTTCGAGATCGCGAGACTGTTGGCGCGAGACACGCGGGTGTACGCGGGAATCGACAGCACACCGATCACGAGGCTGATCAGCGTCAACGATCTCACCTCGAAGATCGAGACCAGCGCCAGCAGCAGGATCAGCGCCGGGAAGGCCAGGATCACGTCGATCAGCGACATGATCACGATCTCGGTCTTGCCCCGGACGAAGCCCACCAGGGCACCGAGGAAGCCACCCACGACCACACCGAAGCCGGCGGCGACGAGAGCGACGATCATGGACACCCAGCCGCCGTGGGCGATGCGGGCGAAGGTGTCGCGGGCGATGGCGTCGGTGCCGAGCCAGTGCTGCGCCGACGGCTTCTCGATCGGCTCGCCGTCGCCGAACTCGCCCGTCGCGGGGTTGAAGTTGTTGGTCTGCAGGTTCGGGTCCTTCAGGGGCAGCGAGCCGTTGAACACCGAGGTGTCGAGCTTGGCGTAGATGGCGAGCCCCACGATCAGGATCAGCCAGATGGCGGAGATCTTGACCAGGATCGGCATGGACTTGAAGGTCTTCCACGCACTCTGGCGCTTCGGTTTCTGGCCGATCGGCGTCGTGCCCACGGACGTGGAGACGGGCGAGAGCCGTTCTCGTGGGAAGTCGGCCTCGGTCTGCATGTTCGGGGTGACACCCGAGTCGGTGCTCATGTCAGCTTCCCCTCCGGATGCGGGGGTCGACCACGATGTAGAGCAGGTCGACCAGTGTGTTGATCAGCACGTAGACCACGGCCACGAAGACCGTGATGCCCTGGATCACCAGGATGTCGCGCTGGTTGATGGCGTTGATCAGACGCTGGCCGAGGCCCGGGATGGCGAACAGGAACTCGATGACCACGGTGCCACCGAGCAACGCTCCGAAGTTGATGCCCACGATGGTCATCAGGCTGAGCGAACTCGGGCGCAGTGCATGGCGCCGCAGGATGTACCCGTCGGAGAGCCCCTTGGAGCGGGCCGCCAGGATGTAGTTCTCCTTCAGGGTGGCGATCATGTCCGATCGCACCAGCCGGGAGAAGATCGCCATCTGGGTCATCGCCAGGGCCGTGGCGGGCAGGATGGCGGTCTTGAGGTTGTCACCCAACCCGTCGCTGATGCGGCTCCAGTTGGACGCCGGCAACCAGTTGAGCTGGACCGAGAAGAGCCAGATCAAGAAGATGCCGGTGATGAAGTTCGGGACCGACAGCGCGACCTGGACGGCTGCCGAGGTGGTCTTGTCCTGCCACCTCCCTTGCCGGTAGGCGCCCAGGACCCCGATGGGGACAGCCAACACCAGGGCGATGATGATGGCCATGAACGCCAGCTGAGCGGTGACGGGCACCCGCTGCTTGATGGTCTCCCACACGTCCTGATCCGTGATGAACGACTGACCCAGATCCAGGGTCAGCGCATCGCTCAGCCAATTCCAGTAGCGGACCGGCAGTGGATCGTTGAGCCCCAATTCTTCGCGGGTCTCTTCGAGCAGCTGCTGGTCCTGCACACCCTCCTGGCCGAGCACTGCGACCGCCGGGTCGCCCGGGAGGAGCGACGTCATCAGGAACGAGAGGAAGGTGACGGCGAACAGTGTCGCGGCCAGCCTTCCGAAGCGGACGGCCAGGACCTTACGCATCGCCGGCCCTCTCGAAAGAGGGCCGGCGGGCCCCATGCCTCTTCGCGTTCACGTCTTCCATCTGACGATCGCTCCCCCCGGTGCTCACGGATTGGTCAGCCGGCGATCCAGGCCGAGTGCCAACGGCCCTCGACGTTGGGCAACCCGATGCCGAGCGTGCCGCTGGGCAGTGTCCAGCTGTTCAGACCTCGCACGTCGGAGCCCGTGATGAACGCCGTCGCCGTGTGGCCCGAGAACCAGATCGGAACGTCCTCGGTGAGCTTCAGCATCACCTGTTCGTAGAGGTCGTACCGGGTCTGGAAGTCGTCGGTCTGCGTGGCAGCGGTCAGGTTGCCGAACAGCTCTGCGTCGAAGTAGTTCGACCAGTTCAGCGGCGACACCGTCGAGGCGGGGTCGAGACCCAGCTCGGTGGCGATCTCGGCGGTCGGCGGCGCCAGGGCCGCGTTCAGGTACGTCGACGGGTCCTGGTCGGCGGAAACACGCCAGCAGTGGGTGGTGTGCTGGCCGACGAAGCCGTTGTCGGCGCCGAGGGCATAGTCGATGTGGCTCTGCTGGTCGTAGTTGGTGAGCTCGATGTTGACGAGGCCCGAGGCGGACCAGGTCTGCTCGAGCACCTGCATGGCCGCGATCAGCGTGGGATCGGGCGGGCAGGACAGCTCGGCGTCGATGGGCTCACCCACGGCCTTGCCATCGGAGCGCTCCGGGTCGTTGACGTACTCGGTGAGCAGCGCCACGCCGGCCTCGAAGTCGAAGCCGTTGAGCTCGTTCCACCGGGCGGCGACATCTTCGGAGTACCAGACCGAGTCGGGGCTGAACCACTGGGTACCAGGCAACGAGATGCCGGTGCCGCCGAGGGCCTCGATCACGTTCTCCTGGGAGTTCATGTTGGTCAGGGCCCGACGGACACGGAGGTCGTCGAAGGGCGGGACGAGCACGTTGAACATGCCGCCACCCACGTTGTTGCCCTGGAACTCGTACAGGATGACGTCTTCGCCACCGTCGCGGGCGGCCCGGCCGTCACGGATCGTGCCCTGTCGCAGGGTGTGGGCCACGTCGGTCGTGCCAGAGATGGTCGCGTCCAGGCGGGTGCCCTCGTCGGGGATCGGCCGGAACGAGATGCGATCCAGGTATGGCAGCTGGACCCCGTTGGCGTCGGTCACCCAGTAGTTCGGGTTGCGCTCGACGATGGTCTCGTTGTCGAGGTCACGGCTGACGAACATGAAGGCACCGGTGCCGTTGGGGGCCTGTCCCCAGGCCTCCAGGTCAGCGCCCTGGCGGGGATCGAACACCATGCCGAGCTGCGCCCGCTCCAGGTAGGCCGGGAAGGCCGAGTTGGTGCGGCTCAGCGTGTAGGTGACCTCGAGATCACCGGTGGCCTCGACATTGGCGAGGCCGGACGCCGAGATCTGGCCGGCGGACTGGGCGCCCGCCTGCTGGATCGGGAACATGTCCGCAATGGTCTGCGCGGTCAGCGGGGTGCCGTCGTGGAAGGTGACCCCGCTCTTGAGATTGGCCGTCCAGACGGTGAAGTCCTCGTTGGGCGTGATGTCGTCGAGCAGCCAACCCTCGAGGTCGCCGTCGGCGGTGGACTCCATCAGCTTGTCGTAGATGGTGTTCATCATGTTGTAACACGGCGAACCACAGGTGTCCTCGGTGGGACGCAGACCGTTGATCTCGGCTTCCAGACCGATGATCAGCTCGCCACCCTGCTGGGCCGTGTCCTCGCTGGCCTCGACCTCGGTGTCGACGTCACCTTCTGCCGTCGATCCGGCCTCGATCGGTGCGTCTTCGTCAGCCGGCTCCTCGTCGGGCTCCTCGTCGGGCTCGTCCGCCGGCTCGTCGCCACCACCGCCATCGGCCGACTCTGACGAGCCGTCTTCGGTCGTGGTGCCCTCGTCGTCGTCGTCACCGCCGCACGCGGCGGCGATCATCGCGAACGAGAGCAGCAATGCCAGCAATCGCAACAAATGTCGATTTCTCATGAGGTTGAGACCCCCTCCTCCTGTGTTCACCGGGTGTTCCCCGACGACTCGTGTGCCCCGCGGATACGGGACGCGATCATGGTGTAGCAGCTGTGACCGGCGACACAGCGTCGCGATCGCAGCATCGCAACATCGCCGTCATGGAGCGTCGCGGCGCTCATCGCGCGACCTCCGCGGACTCGGCGACGGCCACCAGCGGGTGGTGGCAGGCGACGTAGTGGTCGTCGGCCACCTTGCGCATCTGCGGCTCCTCGGTGGTGCAGATGTCGGTGGCGTACGGGCACCGGGTCCGGAACCGGCAACCCGAGGGCGGGTTGATCGGCGACGGCAGCTCGCCCTCGGACGTGACCTCGAGATCGATCTGGATCCCCGGGTCGGGCTCGGGCAACGACTCGAGCAGCAGCTCCGTGTACGGGTGCGCGGGTTGCCGGTACAGCTCGTCGGAGTCGGCGACCTCGCACATCTTGCCGAGGTACATGACCGCCACCCGGTCCGAGATGTTCTTCACCACCGCCAGGTCGTGGGCGATGAACACCAGGGTGAGGCCGTACGCGGCCTTGAGGTCTTCGAGCAGGTTCAGGATCTGCGCCTGCACCGACACGTCGAGGGCCGAGACCGGCTCGTCGCAGATGATGAGCTCGGGCTCGAGCACCAGGGCACGTGCGATCGAGATGCGCTGGCACTGACCGCCCGAGAACTCGTGCGGATGCTTGTAGCGGGCGACGTCGGGGTCGACGCCCACGGCGTCGAGCATCGAGCTCACGATCTCCCACTGTGCGTCGCGATCCTTCGGGCCCCACACGGCGAGGGGCTCGGCCACGATCTCGCCGACCGTGCGTCGCGGGTTCAGCGACGAGATCGGGTCCTGGAAGATCATCTGCATGTCGGTGCGGCGGGCACGGAGGTTGGACGGCGCGAGCTTGGTCAGGTCCACGCTGCCCAACTGCACCTTGCCGTCGGTGGGCGGCGGGAGCTGGAGGATCGCCTTGCCGGTCGTGGACTTGCCACACCCGGACTCGCCGACGAGGCCCATGGTCTCGCCACGGGCGATGTCGAAGCTGATCCCGCTGACGGCCTTGACCGTGCGTCCCGGACCGGCCGGGAACTCGACCACGAGGTTCTCGACCTGGAGGAGGACGTCCGCCTCGTCGCGCAGGTGTGCAGTACCGGTGCCGGCCATCAGTTGCCCCCCGACCCGGTGAGGTCGACAGCGACGTCGACGATGTCCTCGGTGGCGTTGACCTGGCCGGTCACCGCGAGCGCCTGGGGCAGCCCGGCGGCCAGGTTGGCCTGGAACGCCTCCTCGTTTGCCGCCGTCCCGACCGGGAAGTGACAGCGGTACTCGTGGCCGTTCTCGACCGCGGCGGTGAGCTCGGGCTCTTCCTCGCGGCAGCGGTCCTGCACGTAGGGGCAGCGAGGAGAGAACTTGCAGCCCTTCGGTGGGTTGATCAGGTCGGGCGGACGGCCGGCGATCGCGTTGAGCCGGGTGTGCTTGGGCTGGCTGGTCTTCGGGATGGACCACATCAGCGCCTGCGTGTACGGGTGGCGCATGTTGGCGAACAGTGCGGCCGTGGGTGCCTTCTCGACGATGCGACCCGCGTACATGACCGCGATCTCGTCCGCGCGGCCGGCCACCACGCCCAGATCGTGGGTGACCAGGATCATCGTCATGTGGCGCTCGCGCTGCTGCTGGGCGAGCAGGTTGAGGATCTGGTGCTGCACCGTCACGTCGAGGGCCGTGGTGGGCTCGTCGGCGAAGAGCAGGTCGGGGCTGCAGGCCAACGCCATCGCGATGCAGACGCGCTGACGCATGCCGCCCGACATCTGGTGCGGGTAGTTCTCGAAGCGGGCGTCGGGCTCTGGGATGCGCACCGAGCGCAGCAGCTCGACGGCGCGGGTGCGGGCCTCGGACTTGGAGATGTCGAGGTGCAGCCGCATGTGCTCGGTGAGCTGGCGGCCGACCTTGACCACCGGGTTCAGGGTGGTCATCGGGTCCTGGAAGACCATCGCCATGTCGTCGCCCCACAGGCGCTTCATCTGCTTGGGGCTCTTGCCGACCAGCTCCTGGCCGTCGTAGAGGACCGAGCCGGTGGTGGTGGCGTTGGCGGCCACGTTGAGGCCCATGACCGAACGCGAGAGGACGGTTTTGCCGGAACCGGACTCGCCCACGACACCCAGGGTGCGGCCGCGGCCCAGGCTGAAGGACACGCCGTCGACGGCCTTCACCGCTCCTGCGGGAACGGCGAAGCGCGTCCGGAGATCCGTGACGACGAGGATCGGCTCTTCGTCCTCGCCGGTCGGTGTCTCAACGGCATCGGAGACGGCCGTCATCTGCTGCTGTTCCCCCCTGATCAGTTGTCCCCCCCGGGTTCCACCTGCGTCGAACCGGGCCGGCACCTACGTGCCCGCACTGTGACCGCTGCCACAGCTGCGGGTCGAATTGTTCCACAGCAAGAAACGCAATGCGACTCGCGGAGAGAATCGTGTCAGGGCAGGTCGGTCGGGTCCGGCTCGACGAGGTGGACCGACGCCGCCCGAGCTGCGCCAGGAGGGATGTTCTCCACGCTGACCCGGACTCCGGCG
Source organism: Acidimicrobiales bacterium (assembly GCA_965262315.1). Taxonomy (GTDB): domain Bacteria; phylum Actinomycetota; class Acidimicrobiia; order Acidimicrobiales; family UBA8592; genus JBCCFK01. The sequence continues at coordinate 34,192 of CBDHFJ010000101.1, read as the reverse complement.
TGGCGGAGTTCGGTCAGCAGCCGTCCCAACGCCGCGGCCCCGGTGTAGTCCAGACGACCCACACCGGCGAGGTCGATGAGCACCGTGTCGAGTTCGGGCGCCGTGGCCAGCTCGCGCCGGACGAGGCGTTCGACCTGGGGCACGGTCGCGAACCACAGCACACCGCGCGGCTCGACGCAGAGGGTGTCGCCCCGCACGGTGCTGCTCGCGGTCACGGTCAGCTCGCGGTAGAGGTGAACGGCCACGGCGAATCCGACGCCCATCAACACGCCACGCTCGACCCGCGGCGACGAGAGGAGCGTGGCGCCGAGCGTGCCGAGTGCCACGATGCTCTGGGCCGGGGACTCGGTGGCGAGCTGCCCGAGTCGGCGGACGTCGATCAACTTGACGACCGCGACGATCACCACCGCACCGAGCACGCTGCTCGGCAGATCCTCGATCAGCGCGACCAGGGGGATGGCGGCCAGCACGAAGGCGCCGGTGATCGCACCGGCCCACGGGCTGGTGGCGCCGGCGAGCCGGTTCAACGAGCTGCGTGAGAACGAGCCGCCGACGGGGAAGGCGCCCGAGAACCCGGAGGCGAGGTTGGCGACGCCCTGGCTGACCATCTCCCTGTTGGCATCCCAGGGCAGTCGCTCTTCAGCTGCGAAGGTCCGGGCGATCGACGAGGGCTCCGCGAAGCCCACGAGCGCGATGGCGATGGCCGGCACCACCAGGTCGCCGATCGAACCCCACGGGAAGTCGAAGCGGAACTCGATGAAGCCGACGTCGAGGTCACCGACCACCGCACCGTCGTACCCCGTGGCGGCACTGACGACCACCGCGACCACGACGGCGACGAGCACACCTGGGAAGAGCTTGTGGATCCTGCGCCCGCCGAGCACGATCGCGATCGTCGCCCCGGCGAAGCCGATGGCTCCCCACTCCCATGCCCCCACGTCGGTGACGGCATTCCACGCCTCGACGAGGACGCCGTCGTCGCCCGGTTCCACGCCCAACGACCGGGGGATCTGCGACGACACGATCAGGATGGCGGCGCCGGTGGTGAAGCCCGCCAGCACCGGTTCGGACAACAGGTAGGCCACGCTGCCGAGCCGTACGAGTCCGAGAACGACCCGGAAGACGCCGACCAGCAACGCGAGCAACGCGGCCAGCTCGATGTACTCGGTGGTCGTGGGCTCCGCCAGGCTCTCGAGCGCGCCGAAGGTCAGCAGCGCCGTGAGGGCGACGGGTCCGGTCTGGAGGTACCGCGACGAAACGAACAGCGCGGCGAGCAGCGACGGCAGCGCTGATGCGAACAGCCCGTACTGCGGGGGCATACCCGCCAACTCGGCGTACGCGAGCGACTGGGGCAACGCCACCAACGCCACGGACACCCCGGCGACGATGTCACCGGTGCTCGGCGCGCTCAGCCGCACGTCAGGCCGCGCCGATCGGGAGCACCGATTGTCCGTACATTTTCCTCACTGTAGGGCACCGAATCCCATGCGCCCACGTTGGCATGCCGGCCCACGCCAGCCTCGAACCCTTCTGGGGCGCGTGTCAGCCAGGATGCCCCACGGTGGCAGCACGATGGCGGCCTCGCAGGCGGGCGGTGCTAGGTTCGCCGAAATGAACGGACCGAACATTTGACGCTCCACGTCTGACATCGACCTGTGCTGCACCCGCCTCCGTTCCCGATTGCCGCCCACCAACTCGACGAACGCTTCCTGAGCGATGCCCTCGGCGTGGTCGTCCGATCGTTCACCACCGGCCGCATCGGCGCCGACCGCGGCATGCTCGGCGAGATCTTCGTCGTCGAGATGGTGACCGAGGCCGGGCCCCGATCCGTCGTGGCCAAGTTCGCCGCCGACCGCGAGCAGGCACTGACCACCGCTCGCCAGGGTCGGACGAATGAGCGCGAGCTGCGCTTCTACGACGAACTCCTTCCCGACACACCGGTCGCCGCGCCGCGATGCCACGGCACCTGGTACGACCCCGACACCGCCCACTTCTGCCTACTGCAGGACCTGGTCGAGACCGACACCGACGTCGATCAGGTCGTGGGCCTGTCTGCCGATCAGGCGTCGTTGGTCCTGGCCGAGCTGGGCGCCTTGCACGCGCGGTGGTGGCAGGACGATCGCGTCCTCGCCCTCGACTGGTTGCCGCGGCTCGACAGTCCCGGGCGGACGAGCAACCTCCATCGCCTGGTCCGAGCGGGGTGGGGTCGGCTGTGCGACGTCCTGGGTGACGAGCTCACCGGAGCCGAGCAAAGGCTCGGCGAGAGTTTCGCCGATCGCCTCGTCGACGCGCTCGGCGTCATCGCGTCACTGCCATCGACCTTGATCCACTCCGATCTCCGGGCGGACAATCTGCTCTTCAGCCCGGGCGGCGCGTCGGTCTCCTTGGTCGACTGGCAGGGCTGTGGCGTCGGCCCACCTGCGTTCGACCTGGCCTACCTCCTCTCGTCCTCGCTGCCGGTCGAGGTGCGGCGCGAGCACGAGGACGCACTGCTGGAGGACTACCGCGCCAATCTCGCAGCGGCAGGCCTGACCCTCGACCCAGACCAGGTGCGGGCCGGGTACGCCGAGTCGATGCACTACGGCCTGGCGATCGCGTGCGCGCTCCCGGTCATCAGCGACCCCGACGAACCGCGGGTGGCCGAGCTGGCGAGGACCGTGGCCCGCCGCTCGATCGAAGCACTTCGGGACCACGGCCAGCTCTGGGAGGCTTGACATGAACGGAAGACTCGACGGCCGCGTCGCTGCGATCACCGGATCGACGCGCAGCATCGGACGAGCGATCGCAGAGGCGTTTCTCGCCGAAGGCGCACGCGTCGTCATCAACGGACGCGACCCCGAGAAAGGCGCGGCAGCGATCGCCGAGATCGGCGGCGGCGACGACGTGTTGTTCCACCAGGGGTCGGCCACGGACCAGGCTGCAGTCGAAGGGCTCGTGCAGACGGCGATCGACCACTTCGGTCAGCTCGACATCATGGTCCTCAACGCCGGCGGCGTGAAGGAACCGGCACCCGTGATCGACCTCACCGACGAGGAGTGGCAGTACGAGCTCGACCTCAACTTGAACCACACCTTCTGGGGCACGCGGGCCGCGTTGCGCCACATGGTCCCTCGAGGATGGGGCCGCGTCATCGCGATCTCGTCGATCGAGGGCAAGGAGGGCAAGCCGAACGTCGCCGGCTACACCGCCAACAAGCACGCCATCAACGGTTTCGTGAAGGCGGTGGCGCGCGAGGTCGGGACCGACGGCGTGACGGTCAACGCGATCTGTCCCGGCCTGGTGATCACCGACATGGTGTACGAGCGTGCTGGAGGCGCACTCGGCGTCGACGGTGTGGACGGCCTCATCGAGCACTATTGCGGTGACACCGCACTGAAGCGACCGGTCACCGTCGACGAGATCGCCGCGTTCGCCGTCCACCTCGCGTCCGAGGCGGGCGCCGGGTTCACCGGCGGAACGATCTCGCTCGACGGCGGCGCTGCGTTCCACTGATCGACCGTCGCCCTCCCTGGTCCGGTTGCCAGCAGCAGGCGGATCGCGTCGGCACCGCCACCCGGCCGCTCGCATGCACGCGACGGTCAGTGTTGCTACGTTCGCCAAAACTGAACGCTCTGAACATTTCCACCGGGAGGCGAGCGATGGTCGACATCGATCCACGGCAGCGGGAGCACTACCCCGGATTCGAGGGCAAGGTCGGAACGATCTTCGCCACGTCCGAACCATCGTGGCCGTCGCGTCCGACGGCGCCCCCGGGCGCGCCGAACATCGTGATCGTGTTGGCCGACGACCTCGGCTTCTCCGACGTCAGCTGCTACGGCTCCGAGATCCACACGCCGGCCATCGACGCGTTGGCGGACTCGGGCATCCGATACTCCAACTTCCATGTGACCCCCCTGTGCTCGCCGACGCGGGCTGCACTCCTGACGGGTCTCAACTCCCACGCGGCCGGGATGGGCTTCGTCGCCAACGCGGACCCCGGTTTCCCCGGGTACGCCTCGGAGCTGCCGGCTCATCAGCCGTCGCTGGCAGAGGTCCTGAAGGTGAACGGCTACGCCACCATGGCCGTCGGCAAGTGGCATCTGTGCCGGGAACAGGACCTGTCGGTGGCGGGCGACAACCACTCCTGGCCGCTGCAACGTGGCTTCGACCAGTTCTACGGGATCCTCGAAGCACTCACGAACTTCCATCACCCGCACATGCTGTACGAGGGCAACAGCCCGGTGGACGTGGACGAGTACCCCGAGGACTACTACTTCACCGACGACATGACCGACCGAGCCTGTCGCATGATCCGCGAGGTCAAGACGGCGGACCCGGACAAGCCGGTCTTCCTCTACTACGCGCACGGCGCCGTGCACGCCCCGCTGCACGCCAAGGACGAGGACATCGCCCGGCACCGCGGCAACTACGAGAAGGGCTGGGACCGACTCCGAGAGGAGCGGCTCGCCCGCCAGATCGAACTGGGCATCATGCCCGAGGGCACAGAACTCCCGCCGCGCAACACCGAACCCACCGAGGAAGTCGAGGCCTGGGACTCGCTCCCCGAGGACGAGCGCCGGGTCATGGCGCGCTACATGGAGGTCTACGCGGCGATGGTCGACACCATCGACGACAGCGTCGGCCGCCTCCGCGACGAGCTCGACGCGCTCGGCCAGCTGGACAACACGATCTTCATCTTCACCTCCGACAACGGAGCGTCCCGCGAGGGTCGGGGCAAGGGGACGACGTCGTACTTCAGCTTCGGCGGCACCGGCGTCATCGAGTCCGAGATCGCGAACGACCTCGACCCGATCGGCGGCCCCACGACGTGGCCCCACTACCCCCGCGGCTGGGCGATGGCCTGCAACACGCCGTTCCGGCTCTACAAGATCACGACGCACCGCGGTGGCCACTCGGTCCCGTTCGTGCTGTCGTGGCCGTCCGGGATCGACGCGTCGGACCGCGTCGTGCGGGACCAGTACGCCCACATCACCGACATCCTGCCCACGCTGGTCGACGTGCTCGGCCTGGAGCTGCCCACCGAACGCAACGGCCTGAAGGCCGAGCCGCTCGCCGGCAGCTCCTTCGCCTCGACGTTCTCGGACTCGGGCGCCGACAGCACCCACAACGAGCAGTACTACGAGTGCATCGGCCACCGCGGCTTCTACCGCGACGGCTGGGAGGCGGTCGTCTTCCACGAGAACCAGACCCCGTTCTCCGAAGACCGCTGGGAGCTGTACCACGTGGCCACCGACATCAATCAGCTCCACGACCTGGCCGAGGCCCGGCCCGACAAGCTGGCCGAGATGATCGATGCCTGGGACGAGGCGGCGTGGCGCAACCGCGTGTACCCGCTCGACGAGGGCACGCGTCTGGTCCGTGCCCTGCGACCACCCGACCATGCGGCACTCACCCACCCCATCACGATCTTGCCGGGGTCTCCGACCATCGAGCGCTACCGATCGCAGCGCATCATCGCCGGCCGATCCTTCACGATCACGATCGACCTCGATCACCAGCCGGGCGACCAGGGCATCCTCGTCGCACACGGCGGCCAGGACGCCGGCTACGTGGTGTGGATCGAGGACGGCCGGCTCTGGTTCGAGATCAACGAAGCCGGCGTGCCCCGCCGGCTCGACCCGATGCCGCTGCCCGGGACCTGCCGCCAGATCGTCGTCGACGTGGCCGCGCCCGGCGGAAGGGTCTGGAACGTCGACATCAGCGCCGACGGGACAGCTGGGATCAGCGCCGGAGGCCTCATGCAGATCTTCGGCTTCCTGCCCTACGAAGGCATCGACGTGGGCCTCGACCGTCGCTCGCCCGTCTCATGGGAGCTCTACGAACGACACGGGTCGTTTCCCTACACCGGGACGATCCACCGGGTCCACTACGAGCCGGGCCAATACGCGCCCGATGCCGAAGAGGTGCGCATCGACGAACTCCGCGAGATCGGCCTCGCGCTCGAGTAGGCCCACCGGATCGTTCTGCCAGCGTGCCGTCACGTCATGACGTGCGCTCACGCTGGCAGAAGGGTGGCTCGGGCCTTCACCGGCTGTCAGTGGCCGTGGCGGTGCGCGGCGTGCTGGTCAGCGGAGGAGGCGGCGGAACAGTTCCTTGGTCCCGACGAGGCTGTCGGCCTGCAGGGCAGGCCGGAAGTGACGCTCGAGGAAGGAGCCCATGATCGCCGAGCGGATCATCTCCACCGCGACCTGACGTTCGATGCCCGCCAGCTCACCGGTCTGGAGGCCCAGGTCCGCCAGCGCGCCAAAGGTCTCGTCCTGATACTTGGACCGGCGGTCGATGAGATGCGCGAACTCCGGGTGCAGACGCGCCTCCATCGGAACCATCGCCAGGAAGTCGTTGTAGACGGTCTGCTCGGGCCCGAAGCGAGTCGACGCGTCCAGCAGGTCCTCCAGGGCCTCGAGCAACGTGTCATGTGCGATCTGATCGAAGCGGAACGACTGCCAGATCTGATCGGCGGTGGTCTCGAACACGGTCTCGTAGAGCTCGACCTTGCCGTCGAAGTAGTGGTAGACGGCACTCGGTGCGAGGTCGGCCGCGGCCGCGATGGTGGCGATCCCGGTGACGGCATAGCCCCGCCTGGCGAACTGCTCGCGGGCGACATCGATGATGCGCTGACGCGTCTGCGCGCTGTCGGTTCCCCGGGGTCGCCCTCGACGTGCCATGCCGTGAGGGTACCGCCGGAGCCCTGGGCGCACCGACCCGACCTCGAACCCGGCGGCCTCCGGTACTGTCGTCCCGGGGGTGACACATGAAGACCGACTACGGACGTTTCACCGTCGAGCCGTACACGCCGCACCTCGGGGCGGACGTGGTGGGCGTGGACCTGGCCGCCGTCGACGACGACCTGGCGGCGCTGCTCCACGACGCCTGGATGGACTGGAAGGTCCTCTTCTTCCACGACCAGGACATCACCACCGACCAGCACAGGGCTTTTGCCCTCCACTTCGGCGAGATCGACAAACACCCGTACCTCGACGCCGAGGGCGACATGGCGGTGATCGACAATCCGGAGTCGCCGACATCGCGCTCGCCGTGGCACACCGACGCCACCTTCCGCGACGCACCGCCCTACGCGTCGTTCCTCATCGCACGCGTGCTCCCGCCGGTTGGCGGCGACACCTGCTTCGCGAACATGGAGCGCACCTACGAGTGCCTGTCCGATGAGGTGAAGGAGCTGATCGAGGGCAGGACGGCCACCCACTCGGTCGCCATCAACTTCGCCAGGCACCTCGATGGCGATGCCCTCGCAGCCGAACTCGAGCGCTTCCCACCCCAGCACCACCCGATCGTGCGGACCCACCCGATCACCGGCCGCCGCGGCTTGTTCGTGTCTCGGTCGTTCACCGAGTCCATCGACGACATGGACCCCGACGAAGGCGCAAGCCTGCTCGACCACCTCATCGGCGAGACGCACCGGGTCGAGCATCAGATGCGGTTCCGGTGGCGGGTGAACTCCATGGCCATGTGGGACAACCGATGCACGCAACACGCGCCGGTGTACGACTACGGCCCGCATCGCCGCCGGGTCGAGCGCTTCACCCTCGCGGGCGAACGCCCCAGCTGACGGCCTGCCCGTCGCCACGGTCCTCGGGCGGACGCGGCCGGTCCGGCGTCGGCGTCACCCCTGGGGCGTGAACTCGAGGTGGAGCCGGCGGAGGCCTCGCAGGAGATAGCTGTCCTCGTAGGCGAAGTCGTTGGTGTCGCCGAGCCGGATCTCGCCGAGCCGGTCGAGAAGCGCATTGGTACCGACCGTCGCCTCCAGCCTGGCCAGCCCGGCGCCGAGGCAGTAGTGCTGGCCATGGCCGAACCCGATGTGTTCCTTGAGGTCAGCCCGATCGATGTCGAAGTCGGCCGGACACGCGAAGCGTTCCTCGTCGCGGTTGGCCGAGGCGTAGAGGACCCAGACATGATCGCCTTCCGGGATCACGACACCGCCGACCTCGATGTCGGTGGTGGCCTGACGGAACAGTCCGCCGACGGGTGCCTCGAGCCGCAGCACCTCTTCGACCAACGCGGGCACGAGGGTGCGATCCGCTCTGACCCGCGCTTGGACCTCGGGGTGCTCGGCGAGATAGAGCGCGATCGCGGTGATCAGCTTCGTCGTGGTCTCGTTGCCCGCGGTGAGCAGCTGGCTGATGATGCTGAGCTGCTCGCGCCGTTCGAGGGTCTCGCCGTCGATCTCTGCGTTCGCGATCTCGGAGATGACGTCGTCGACGGGCCGCTCTCGGCGCTCGTCGAGCTTGGCGTTGAAGTAGGCGGAGAAGTCGCGGTGGCTCTCGAGATACCCCCGGACCTGGTCGAGCGTCGGTGACTGGTTGCCGACCGGCATCACCATGTCGTCGGACCATCGCTTGAACGTCTCGAGGTCGTCGTCGCCCACCCCGAGCGCGTTCGCGATGATCGCCATCGGCAGCCCGACGGCGAACTCACGTACCAGCTCCACCGAGCCTCGCTGGGCGAAGCCATCGATCAACGATTCGGCCACCCGGCGCACCGTCGGCTCCATGGCCCGGAGCCGGCTGGGACGAAAGGCGCCGTTGACGAGCTTGCGCTGGCGCACGTGAACGGGCGGATCAGCCGACGCCAGCACGGGCCCACGAGCGATCACCGCGGTGCTCTCGGCCACCAGCGCCGCCCCTTCGGCCGTCCGCCCGAGCTCCTCCATCCGCCGACCCAAGACGTGGTTGAGGGGCTTGGGCCCGGTGTGCATCCGTGTCGACCACCGCACCGGATCGTGAAGAATCGTCAGGCAGTCGTCGTAGCGAGTGATCACCCACGCGCCGAGCGCGTCGCTGTAGTGCACCGGCTCCGAGGTCCGCAGGTCGTCGAAGAGCGGGAACGGGCATCGGACCATCTCCTGGTCCCGACCGACGAGCGCCGCCATCCGTGCTGCAACATCTGCGTCGGCCATCACTCCCCCCATCGGCGCCCGACGCCCGTCGGACCCCGGCGATGAACCTAGCAGGATGCCGCGAATCGCCATCGCGGATCTCGCCGGCCGTCCACGCCACTCGCGGCGCTCCCGAAACCTCGATTCCGCCCCACGGGGTATGGGTTCGGCGTGTTGCGAGGTGGCGCGTCAGCCCGCCGACCTCCGCACCGTGGTTTTCGGCATCCTGCCAGCCGCCTCCCGGGACCTCGGTCCCATGAGCGCTCCAGGAGGGTTAATTGACGATCGGTTCAATTGATGCTGGACTGCCTGGCAGGTTGCGTGCAGGAGGCTGCGCGCATCAGACCCTTGGGGGGGATCCATGGTGAGGAAGTCTCGACTTCTGAAGCTCTTGGCGATACTGCTCGCCTTTGCATTGATCGCGGCTGCTTGCGGCGGCGATGACGACGACGCCGGCTCTGGCGGTGACGACGCTGCGTCATCCGATGACGGCTCCGGCGACGACGGTGGCGACGACTCGTCCGACGACTCGAGTGACGACGGCTCGGGCGACGACTCGTCGCGACGACTCCGGCGGACGACGGTCCGGCGACGACTCGTCGTGACGACTCCGGCGGACGGCTCCGGCGACGGCTCTGGCGACGACGGCGATGCCGGCGACGAGCTCGGTGCCCCCGAAGTCGACACCCTCCGCATCTGCCAGGCACCGTCGTTCAGCGGCCTGCCGGCACACGTCTCGGTCACCCAGGGTCTGCTCGAGGCACGTGGGATCACCGGCGAGTTCATCCAGTGCCCGTCGGGTCCGGCCAACGCCGCCGCACTGATCTCGCGGCAGGTCGACATCGTGGGCAACACGCCCGACAACATGCTGGGCATCCGCAACGCCGACTTCGACGTGGTCATGTTCGGCCAGGCGATCGACACCCACTTCTTCGACATCATCGTCAGCAACAACTTCGGCGAGATCGACTGCGATCAGGGTGACTGGGAGTGCGTGATGACCGCCCTCGACGGTGCGAACGTGGGCGTCGTGGCCCGCGGTGCCGCCGCAGAACAGATCGCCCGCCAGCTCCTCGAGTCGGCCGGCCTCGACCCCGACAACACCACCTACATCGCCACCGGCCTCTCGGGCACCACCCTGGCCGCGCTGTCCTCCGGCGAGGTCGACTACGCCATCACCTTCGAGCCCGGCATGACCCAGGGTGAGGCCGATGGCATCGGCTACCTGCCGTTCAGTCTCCGCAACGGCGACGGTCCGCCCGAGCTGGACTGGCCGTCGCTGGTGCTGACGACCTCACGTGCAGTTTGGGACGAGAGCCCGAACGCCGTCCTCCACTACCGCGAGTCGCTGCGAGAAGCCGTCGAGTGGATCCGTGATCCCGCCAACCGCGACGCGGTCCTCGCCGAGATGGGCACGTTCCTCGGCCTCGAAGGCGACATCGCCGAGGCGGTCCTCGATGCCAACGTCGCCAGCTTGAGCACCACGTTCCAGCTCGACCAGGCCCGCATCGAGAACAACGTCAACTACGCAGTCGGCCGTGGCATCCTCGCCGCACCCCAGGAATTCGGCGAGTTCGCCGTGGGTCCCGACATCGACGTCATCGTGCCCGACGCGCTGGTGCCCGAGACCGCCGACGTCGGCGTGTGCCAGGCACCCTCGTTCTCCGGCCTGCCGGCAGCAGTCGCGGCGAATCGCGGCGTGTTCGAGGCCAACGGCCTCAACGTCGAGTTCATCGCTTGCGAATCCGGCCCGGCCAACGCCGCCGCCCTGATCGCCGGCGACGTGCAGTTCGTGGGTAACACGCCCGACAACATGCTGGGCATCCGCAACGCCGACTTCGACGTGGTCATGTTCGGGCAGGTCCTCAACACGCACTTCTTCGACATCATCGTGTCGAACAGCTTCGGTGAGATCGACTGTGAACAGGGTGACTGGGAGTGCGTCATGGCAGCGCTCGACGGCACCAACGTGGGCGTCGTCGCCCGCGGTGCCGCTGCAGAGCAGATCGCCCGCCAGCTCCTCGAGTCGGCCGGCCTCGACCCCGACAACGCCACCTACATCGCCACCGGCCTCGCCGGGACGACGCTGGCCGCGCTCTCCTCGGGCGAGGTCGACTGGGCCATCACCTTCGAGCCCGGGCTCAGCCAGGGTGAGGCAGACGGCATCGGCTACCTGCCCTTCAACCTCCGGGGCGGCGACGGCCCGCCGGAGCTCGACTGGCCCTCGCTGGTGCTCACCACGTCCCGCGAGTTCGCGGAGAACAACCCCAACACGGTGGCGGTCTACCGCCAGAGCATCCGTGAGGCGATGGACTGGATCCGCAACCCCGCCAACCGGGCCTTGGTGCTCGAGGACCTGACTGCGCTCACCGGCGTGGAGGGCGATCTCGCCGAGGCGATCCTCGACAACAATGTCGGCAGCTTCTCGCTGAACGCGGCGCTCCAGCAGGCACGCCTCGAGAACAACGTCAACTACGCGGTGGGCCGAGGCATCCTCGACGCCCCGCAGGACTTCGCCGACTTCGCCTTCACCGGCAACTGATCCTGAAGATCCCCTCCCCCGGTCGGCCGGTTCGCCGGCCGGCCGGGCAGTGAGGGCCACCAACCGAATCGCTCATTTCCAGGGGGGACATGAACGGCGCACATCCGGCCGTCGAGCTCGACGACGTCACGCTGATCTTCGGTGGTGAACGGCCGACCGACGAGCCCGTCCTGGCCACGCACGACATCAACATCTCGATCCCCGCGGGCCAGTTCGTGGCCATCGTGGGACCAAGCGGGTGTGGCAAGACCACGATCCTCAACATGCTGGCCGGCCTGCTGAAGCCGACCCGAGGCTCGGTCAAACGCCACGGTGTCGAGGTCGACGGTCCCAGCCGCGACATCGGCTACATGCTGGCCCGCTCGGCACTGAGCCCCTGGCGCACGGCTCGCAAGAACGTCGAGTTCGGCCTCGAGATCCGTGGCGTTCCCAAAGCCGAACGACGGGCCCGGGCCATGCAGCTCCTGCAGACGGTCGGCCTCGAGCAGTTCGCCAACGCGTTCCCCTCACAGCTCAGCCAGGGCATGAACCAGCGAGTCGCCATCGCTCGGACACTCGCCATCGACCCCGACCTGTGGCTGATGGACGAGCCCTTCGGCGCCCTCGATGCACAGACCCGCCTGAAGGTCCAGGCCGAATTCGTGCAGCTGTGGGAGGACGCAGATCACAAGACGGTGATCTTCGTGACCCACGATCTGGAGGAAGCGGTCCTGCTCGCGGACCGGGTGATCGTGATGACGGCCCGACCCGGCCGCATCAAGTCCGACACCATGATCGACCTCCCCCGCCCGCGCATCATCGACGAACTCCGCTTCGACGAGAAGTTCAAGGAAGCCGAACACCGGATTTGGGAGGAGCTCCGCGATGAAATCGTCTGACGACGTCCGCGAGGCTGACACGGCCGACATGGCCGACATGGCCGACATGGCCGACATGGCCGATCAGGACCCGACCAGGCCCGGCGTCCCCACCCAGGACGAGGTGCGCGGCATGCTGCCGCAGGTCTCGACCACCCAGTACTGGCTCCGCCGGATCGACATCCCCGTCCAGCTGGGCCGGATCGCCCTGCTGCTCCTGATGTGGTGGCTGTGGTGGTCCGAGACGATCTGGGATGGCTGGGACTCCCTGTCGATCTTCGGCATCCAACCGCTCCCCAACGTCCCCGAGACGTTCCGCGCCGCGCCGGGCGAGACCTGGAACTACCTCACCGAGATCCTGACCGAGCGCCTGTTCTGGGTGGACTTCTGGGTCACCGTGAAGGAAGCGTTGTCCGGGTTCGTGATCGCATCGATCCTGGGCGTGACGGCCGGCCTGATCCTGGGCCGCTTCAAACGTGTGTCCAAGATCTTCGGACCATTCATCATCCTGTTCAACGCGATGCCCAAGATCGCGTTCCTGCCGCTGATCCTGGTGGTCTACGGCGTGGCCGAGATGTCCAAGGTCGTGCTGATCATCATCATCGTGTTCTTCGTCGTGCAAGTGCCGACGCAGGCTGCGGTGTCGCTCGTCGACCCCGACCTCGAGATGGTGGCAACCACCATGGGGGCGTCCACGTTCCAGCGGTTCATGAAGGTGACCCTGCCGGCCATCATGCCGTCGATCCTCGGCGCGCTGCGTCTGGGGGCGATCATCTCGGTCCAGGGTGCGGTCTTCGGCGAGATCTTCTCCGCCAAACGCGGCCTCGGCCAGCGGTTGATCACGCAGTCGAACCAGTTGAACTACGAGGCGCTGTTCGCGCTCGTCTTCGTGCTCGCCGTCGTGTCGCTGGTGCTCAACGGACTGATCGGCGCGATCGAACGATATGCGTTGCGCTGGAAGACCCAGTCGGGATCCGGCGGTAGCTTCACCCAGGTGACCTCGTTGTAGGAGACGGCCATGGCTCGTGACATCTCGACGCTCACCCTCCCGGCGGCGCTCGACCAGGTGGCCCGCGAGTCGTCACACCCAGCCGTCATCTTCCCCGACGAACAGTGCTCGTACGCCGAACTGGCCTCGACCAGTCGCGAGCTCGCACGCGGTCTGCGGGCGCTCGGGCGTGGGCCGCGGCGACAAGGTCGGCATCTTGCAGATGGGCGGCATCGACACGCTCGCCATGCTGGTGGCCACCATGCGCCTCGGCGCCTGGGCGGTCCCGATCAACGCTCGGTACAAGGCCGAAGAGCTCCGATTCCTGGCCCATCACGCAGACTTGCGCGTGCTGGTCGTCGACGACGTGTTGGCCGACGTCGTGGTCGACACCATCCCCGAACTGGCCAGTCATCCCGGCGGCCCGCTGAACCTCGGGGGGTTCCCCGAGCTGCGCTACGTGCTCGGCGGCGAAGAACCCGCACCCGGCATCCTCAGTCGGGGCGCATTCGCGGAGATGGCCGGGACCGTCGATACCTCCGAGGTCGACGCAGAAGAGGCCCGGAATCGGCCCCACGACGAGTGCATCCTCCTCTACACCTCGGGGACCACGGCCAACCCCAAGGGCTGCATGCACAGCCACAGCACGCTGCTGCACCAAGGCGCCAACATGGCGGACAACCGCTTCGGCTTGACCCCCGACGACACCTTCTGGTCGCCGCTTCCGCTGTTCCACATCGGCGGGATCGTGGTGCTGGTCACCTCGATCGTGTCCGGCGCTCGGTTCTGCCATCCCGGCCTGTTCGAGCCCGGCGTGTCGGTCCGCCAGCTTCGCGACCACAAGGCGACGGTCGGCTTCCCCGCGTTCGAGACGATCTGGTTGGCGGTGCTCGACCACCCGGACTTCGACGCCGCAGACATGGGGTCGCTGCGGCTGCTGGCGAATGTGGGTGTGCCCGAACGCCTGCGTGCCATGCAGGAGCGCCTCCCCACCGCCGTGCAGGTGTCATGCACGGGCGGGACCGAGTCTTGTGGCTTCATCTCGGTCGGCGTGGAGACCGATCCGCTCGACGAGCGGGTCAACACGTGCGGCTTCCCTGTGCCGGGGATGGAGGCCAAGATCGTCGACCACGAGTCGGGCCGTGACCTCGAGCCGCCCTGCGTCGGCGAGCTCTGCTACCGCGGGGTGTCCCGGTTCCTCGGCTACTACAAGGACCCGGAGACCACCGCCGAGCGCATCGACGACGACGGCTGGTTCCACACCGGCGACCTGACCGAGATGGACGCCGACGGACGCCTCACATTCCTGTCGCGCATCAAGGACATGCTCAAGGTGGGCGGCGAGAACGTGGCGGCCGCCGAGATCGAGGACTACCTCGCTCGCCACCCGGCGGTGTCGATCGTGCAGGTGGTGGCGGCCCCCGACGCTCGCTACACCGAGGTCCCCGCGGCGTTCGTCCAACTCAAGGACGGCGAGACCGCCACCGAAGACGAGCTCATCAACCACTGTCTGGGCAAGATCGCGACATTCAAGGTGCCTCGCTACGTCCGGTTCGTGGACGAGTGGCCGATGTCGGGCACCAAGGTGCAGAAGTATCGGCTCCGGGAGACGATCGCCGCCGAACTCGAGGCCGCTGGGGTCACCGAAGCGCCCCGACTCGATTCGGGGGCGGCGCGGTGACACCGCTCGAGGACTGCCGGCAACTGGACACGCCCACCAACCGAGCCCAGGAGAGCGACGGATGAGCACTCTGGCCATCACCCCAGCGTCGGGGTCCGTCGGCGCATTCGTCGACGACATCGACCTCCGAGCAGTCGACGACGAGACGAAGGCCGCACTGGTCGCTGCCTGGCACGCCCACGGTGTGCTGTTCTTCCGCGATCAGCACCTCGATCTGGACGAGCAGACGGCCGCCGCCCGCATCTTCGGCGAGCCCGAGTTGTTCGACTTCGCGCCCGCCGTCAGCGAGGAACACCCCTTCGTCCACCGGATCGAGGAGGCCGCCGGGCGCCGGTTCGGCGGCATCTCCACCTGGCACTCCGACGCCACGTGGCTCGCGCAACCGCCCCGGGGTTCGATGCTCCAGGCGGTGAAGCTGCCTGCCGTGGGCGGGGACACGCTGTGGGCCAGCTCCTCACAGGCGTACGAGAACCTCTCGGCGCCGATGCAAGCGTTGATCGACGACCTCACCGCCACCCACCACGGTGGAGCCGCGCTGACCCGAGCCGCATCGGGCATGGGCATCACGATCCCCACCGACCCGGTGGTACACCCCGTGGTGCGCGTCCACCCCGGCAGCGGTAAACGCTGCCTGTTCGTCAACGCGCTGTTCACCCAGCACATCAACGAACTGACGACGCGAGAGCGCCACCCTGCTCGCGATGCTGTACGACCAGTACAAGGACCCCGAGGTCCAGTGCCGGTTCCAGTGGTCCCCGGGCGACGTGGCCGTCTGGGACAACCGTGCGGTGCACCACTACGCCACGCCCGACTACGACGAGGCGCGCCTGATGCACCGCGTCGTCCTCGCCGGCGACCCCGTCGACGGAGTCAACCCCTAGCCTTCGACGGCCACGCCAACACCGGTTGGCCAACCCACGCGTTCTGCCAGCGTCACAACACACCATGACCTGACACCACGCTGGCAGAAGCTCCAACCCACGCGTTCTGCCAGCGTCACAACACACCATGACCTGACACCACGCTGGCAGAAGAAGCTCGAACCCACGCGTTCTGCCAGCGTCACAACACACCATGACCTGACACCACGCTGGCAGAAGCTCAGCGGCGGGACTCGCGCATCGCCGCTTCCACCGCGGCAACCACCTCACGAGGGCGCATCCAGACGTCGGACTCCCACACCGGGAGCACTCGGAACCCGGCGTTGGCCAGGGCGGCCATTCTCTTCTCGTCGTCGCGACCCGCCGACAACGAAGCGTGATACAGGTCGGACTGAACCTCGATCACGAGGAACGCGCCATCGACCACGAAGTCGACCCGGCCGAGCCACACCTCTCCTCCGAGCTCCACCTGTCGTCGCACACCGGGCAGGCCCGCGCGACCCAGGAGCGAGTTCAGTCGACTCTCGAGTCCGCTCTCGGGCGGCACGTAGCCGGGACCACGCTCGGCCACGAGGCGCAGGAGCGGACGGATCCCTCTCCTTCCCTTCTTGTTGAGGTCCCCGAGAACCCGCATGAGTTCGTCGTAGCTGACGAGGCGGAGCGACCAGGCGCGATCCAGCCACCGCTCGACTCGGCCCATGGGTGCGAGCGCGGCCACATCGGCGAGCGCTCGGGCGGGCGTGACCACCGCGAACCCGCGGTGAATCGTGACGTGGTGCGACGGCATCTTCCGCGTCTCATGGACGGAGATGCCATCTGCTCGGACCTTGACACCGTTCGTCCCACGAATCCTGGTGACGTGGAGCGGGTCGAACCAAACCCCCATCACCACCTCCCACAGCCACAAGGCGGAGATGTGGCTCACGACGGCGCCGGGCCCGCTCCTGAGCAGACGAACCATCGTGCTGAACTCGGGCGTCCGAGCCGCACCGGCGACGCCGAAGACCTGGGGCGCTTCCTCGGTCCAGATCGCACGAGTGAACTCGTGATTGATCTGCGCCCGAGTGCCGAGCTGTCGGGCTTGATGCGTGGCGACGACGCCGTGTTGTAGACGCGCTCTGCTCAAGAGCTCCCGCTCGATCGCGGTCGACATGCCGGTCCTCCGTCCGGTGCCGGATCAGAAGGGGGAAGGCGACTGGAGACTACCGGCCGACCGTGACAGCTCAACCCTGTGCGGGCCGGTCCTCTGCCAGCGTCACAACACACCATGACCTGACACCACGCTGGCAGAAACTCCACCACCACCTGCTGCCAGCGTCACAACACACCATGACCTGACACCACGCTGGCAGAACGATCGGGTCGAACCGTCGACGGTCGCTGCCTCTGCGGCGGTCGGAGCTCCGCTGGTCGACCCTGACCGCGCCTGCGGTTACAGCGTGTTGGTCGACGTTGCGACGTTGGGGGCCCGCGTCTTGTTGACCCAGTCGGCGCCGTAGGTCTCGTCCTCGATCGTCCGCAGCTCCGCGAACCGGCGACGAACCTCGTCGCGGCGGCTGCGATCCATCGCCAGGTTGACCAACTCGTGCGGGTCCTCCTGGAGGTCGTAGAACTCGTGGTCGTGGTCCTCGAAATCGGCGTCGCGCCCGTAGGCCATCTTGTCGCCGCTCAGGGGGATCCCTGCGGCGTCGTTGCCGCCGCCGACACCGTAGTAACGGCAGTACTTGTACCGTCCGTCGAAGATGCCCGAGCTGGCGTATCGGGTGTGCTCCACGCCTGCGTACCAGGGCCACTCCTGCGCGAACAGGACGTAGTCGCGGATCTTGGCGGCGTCGCGGTCCTCGAAGATCGGGGCCATCGACTCGCCGTGCAGCGTGGGGCGCTCGCTGACGTCGACGCCGGCGAACTCGGCGATCGTGGTGGCGAGGTCCGGGTGCGACGCCAAGGCATCGGTCTTCGTGCCCGGCTCGGTGATGCCCGGCGCCACCACATACAGGGGAATCCGCATCGTCTCCTGGTAGTTCCACGGACCCTTCGACCGCAGCTGATGCGAACCGCACTGGTCGCCGTGGTCCGACGTGAAGATCACGATCGTGTTGTCCCACTGGGCGGTGTCGTCCATCGCGTCGAGGATCGTGCCGACGTGGGCGTCGTTCAGCTGGTGCAACTGGGCGTAGTAGTCCAGATGCTTGAGCCAGATGTCGGTGTTGTCGCGCTCCATGATCCCTGGGGAACCGCGCCGCACCATCTGGGTCATCCAGCGCCGGTGCACCTCGGGCTTGGTGTGGAGGTCGTCGTCGAAGTTGGCCGGCAGCTCGGTGAACCAGCGGTCGAGCTCGTGAGGGAACGCCGGCAGGTTGTCCTTGCGACCCCAGTCGCGCTGGCTCAGCCGGTTCCGCGCCATCTCGTAGTACTCCGGGTTCTCCTCCCAGTACCACTGCTGGTCGATGGGGAACCACATGATGTCGTGGGGGTTCACCATGCCCACGGCGAGGAACCACGGCTCGTCGTCATCGGCGTGGTCTCGGATCCAGCCTGCGCTCTGCTCGGCGATCGGCCCGTCGTACTCGGTCCCGGTACCGGCGAGTCCCCACCAGGACTGGTCGTTGCCCTCCCAGTCGCCGAAGCCGTAGGCCTCCATGTTGGGGAACGCGGTGTTCTCCAGATGCCACTTGCCCTTGTAGGCGGTGGTGTACCCCTGATCTCGGAGCATGTGCCCGAGCGTGGGCGTGTCATAGGACAGCACCGGGTTCTCGGGGCCGGTCGAGTTCTCGGTGACCCCGTGCTCGGCCATGTACTGGCCCGTGAAGAGCGTGGCCCGGCTGGGCGAGCACGGCGACGTGTGCGTGTAGTACTGCGTGAACTCGAGACCGGCGTCGATCAGGCGCTGCCGGTTGGGCAGCGGATAGCCATCGGGCAACCAGTCGCGCTGGCGTTCCTGGTCGGAGACGATCAGAAGAATGTTCGGCGCGTTCATTTCCCCAACCTAGCATCACCACATGACCCGTCTCACAGGCCGCACCATCATCATCACCGGCGCTTCGCACGGTCAGGGTGCCGCGGAGGCGCGGGCGTGCGTCGCAGAAGGAGCGACGGTCATCGCCACCGACATCGACGACGAACGCGGCAATGCGCTGGCCGCTGAGATCGGCGCGTCCTATCTCCACCTCGATGTCTCCGACGACCGCCAGTGGGCGCAGGTCATGGAGACGACGGTGGACCGACATGGCGGCCTCGATGGCCTGGTCAACAACGCCGCCATCTTCGCGGCACAGCCACTCCTGACCGCAGAGCCCGAGACGACACAGCGCGTCTGGGAGATCAATCAGCTGGGGACGTGGCTCGGGATGCGCCGAGCCGCGCCGGCGATGGAGGCCTCGGGCGGTGGTTCCATCGTCAACATCTCGTCGATCGCGGCAATGGGGGGATACCCGGCTGGGGCCTACACCGCGTCGAAGTGGGCGGTCCGAGGCATGACGAAGACCGCGGCGAAGGAATTCGCGGGCATGGGCATTCGCGTCAACTCGGTCCATCCGGGCATCATCGACACCGCGATGCTCGACGGCACGCCGCCCGAGCGCAGAGCCGAGCTGGCTGCATCGGTTCCGCTCGGCCGAGTTGGCCGAGTGGACGACGTCGTGGGTCCGGTCATCTTCTTGTTGTCGAACGAGGCCGCGTACATGACGGGCGCCGAACTGGTCGTGGACGGAGGACTCATCGCATGAGCGGCGACGGCGAACTGGCGGGCAAGGTGGCGGTGGTCACCGGCGCCAGCCGTGGCATCGGGCGGGCCGTCGCCGAGGCGTACTCGGCCGAGGGCGCCCACGTCTGGTGCGCGGCCCGCACGGTGACCGATCTGCAGGAGGTGGTCGACGGGATCGCCGACCGAGGTGGCTCGGCCGCGGCGGTCGAGTTGGACGTGGCCGACGAGGGCTCGGTCCACGACGCGTTCGCGAGGATCGAAACGGCCGGCGACGGCCTCCACATCGCCGTCCTGAATGCCGGGGTGGCTCCGCCCGCAGCCCCGGTGGTGGATTCGGATCCCGCCGACTGGCGCCGGACGTTCGACGTGAACGTCTTCGGCGTGGTGTCGTGTGCGACCCATGCGGTGCCGCTGCTCCGTGAGGCGGGCGGCGGCAAGATCATCGTGGTGGGCTCGGGCACCGGCCACCAGACCAACAAGGGCCTCGGCACCTACGCCGCGTCCAAGGCCGCGGTGGCATCGGTGGTCCGGACCCTGGCGCTCGAACTCCGGTCCGATCACATCGCGGTGAACGAGCTGGTTCCGGGCCCGGTGGCGACGGCGATGACAGGATTCCCGCCCGCCGGAGGCGACGACGATGTCCAGCCCATCGTCGCCCGAGGCACGCAGGAATGGCTGAAGCAGCCCGACGACGTCACCGACCTCGCCCGCTTCCTGGCCCGCCAACCCGACGACGGACCGAGCGGTCAGGTGTTCAGCCTCATGGGCCGACTGATGTGAGCCCGGCGTACTGCCGGCGTGTTCGCACGGCGTGACACGCCGGCGAAACACCGACGGCAAGCGCGGGGCTGCCGATCAGCCCTCCATCTGGGTGACGACCGACTGTGTGGCCTCGATGAACTCCTCGACCATCTCGTAGACCACCGTGCTGGTGGGCTTGGACTTGTTCATCGAACCGACGATCTGACCCACGAAGTAGTTGGCCAACTGCTCGGCCCCGGAGCCCTCGCGGAACGCGGCGCGGTCGATGCGAGCGATCGCCTCGTTGATGAGCACCGGCTGCAGCGGCATGCCGAGCGGCATCGGCGTGTCGGGGTTCTCCCACTCATCGGTCCAGGCCGACTTGAGCTGACGCGCGTGCTTGCCCGTGCGCGACCGCGAACGGATGGTGTCCGACGACGTGGCCGTCAGCATCTTCTCCTTGACCACCGGGTGGGTCTCGGCCTCCTCGGTGGTCAACCACACCGAGCCGCACCAAACGCCCTGCGCCCCCAGCGCCATCGCCGCCGCCATCTGGCGACCACGGCCGATCCCACCGGCGCCGAGCACCGGCGTGTCACCAACGGCGTCGACGATCTCGGGGATGAGGACCATGGTGCCGATCTCGCCCGTGTGGCCACCGGCCTCGGAGCCCTGAGCGATGATGAGGTCCACGCCGGCGTTGACATGGCGCTCCGCGTGCTGGGCCTTGCCTGCCAGGGCCCCGACCTTGCGGCCGGCCTCCTGGCACTGGTCGATCATGAACTGAGGCGGCGGGCCCAGCGCGTTGACGACGAGCGCCGGCTCGTGCGCCAGGGCGATCTCGAGGTTCGGAGCCGCCGTGGCCGCAGACATCGGCGCGCCGCGGTCGAGATTGAACTGCCCGCGGCCGTCCTCGTCGGGCAGCGGTGGGACGTCGTAGCGAGTCAGGATGTCGTCGACGTACTCCTTGTGCGCCTGGGGGATCATCTCCTCGATCTTGCCCCGTGTCAGACCACCCTCATCCGAGCCCGCATACTTGGCAGGCACGATCAGATCGACGCCATAGGGCTTGTCGCCGACCTCGTCCTCGATCCACAGCAGGTCGGTCTCGAGACCGGCCGGGCTGTGCCCCACCGCACCGAGCACGCCGAGACCTCCGGCCTTCGACACGGCAGCGACGACGTCGCGGCAATGACTGAAGGCGAAGATCGGCACGTCGATCCCGAACATCTCGGTCACGTCGTTCTTCATGGCACGAACCCCCTCGTCTGGTCGCGGCAAACCTAGTGCGAGGGTGATCCGGCGTGGCGAGCCGGCCACACGACGACCAAAGACGGACGGGACGTGGAGCTGACACGACCCACTCCCACCGCAGGCCATCGTCCGCGCCACCGGCCGCCTCTGCTCGCCGCGTGTGCTCCCTCACTCGATCGGCACCCGAACCGTCCTCTGAACGTCATCCACCCTGGTCAGGACGGTGTCCGAGCGAGGGGCGGACGATGTCCGTGGTCTGCAGCGACACCAGGTGTCAAACGATCTTGTTTGCGCCCTCGCCCCAGTACCGGTCCCGCAGGAGACGCTTGTAGAGCTTGCCTGTGGGTAGCCGGGGCAGTTCGTCCTCGTAGTCGATCGAGCGCGGGACCTTCTGGCGCGACAGGTGCTCGCGACAGAACGCGAGGAGCTCCTCGGTCAAGGCGTCGTCGGCAGCGACGTCGGGCATGACCTGGACGATGGCCTTGACCTCTTCGCCCAGATCCTCGTTCGGCACCCCGATGACGGCTGCGTCGGCGACCTTGGGGTGGGTGATCAGCAGGTTCTCGGTCTCCTGGGGATAGATGTTCACCCCACCCGAGATGATCATGAACGTCTTGCGGTCGGTCAGGTACAGGAAGTTGTCCTCGTCGACGTAGCCGACGTCGCCGACCGTGGTCATCGTGCCATCGGGGGAGGTGGACTCGGCCGTCTTCTCAGGGTCGTTGTGGTACTTGAACTCGGTTGCGGTCTTGAACCAGATCGTGCCCGGCTGACCCATGGGCAGCTCGTTCATGTCGTCGTCGAGAATGTGGAGTTCGCCGAGGATGACCCTGCCGACCGAGCCCTTGTGGGCGAGCCACTCCTCGGAGTTGCACGCGGTGAAGCCGAGGCCCTCGGTGGCGCCGTAGTACTCGTGGATGATGGGGCCCCACCAGTCGATCATCTGCTCCTTGACCTGGACCGGACAGGGTGCCGCGGCGTGCACTGCGATCTCGAGCGAGCTCAGGTCGTAGCGCGTCCGCTCGTCTTCGGGCAGCTTCAGCATGCGAGAGAACATCGTCGGCACGAGCTGGCTGTGGGTCACCTGATGGTCCTGCACGTGCCGGAGGTACTCGACCGGGTCGAAGCGCTCCATGATCACCACCGTGCCGCCCATGCGGAGGGTGAGCCCGACCGCCGCCTGCGGGGCCGAGTGATAGAGGGGCGCGGGCGACAGGTAGACCATGTCCTCCCGGTAGTGCCACAGGCCCTTGAGAAAGTCGAAGAGGTCGAGCGCGTCCGCCGGCGCGACGTCGGGGAGCGGCCGGGTGATGCCCTTGGGTCGACCGGTCGTGCCCGACGAGTAGAGCATCGGGGTGCCGAGCTTCTCGTCGGGGATCGGGTCGCCGGGGAAGTCCGCCACGGCGGTGGCGAAGTCACGGACGACGGTACCGGCGACCTCGGTGCCGTCGTCGTCAGGGCTGTCGGTGATCAGGCAGAGGGCGACGTTCGGACACGACTCGAGCACCTCCAACGCCACGTCGCGCTTGGCCGCCGAGGTGATCAGCACCGTCGACTCGCTGTTGTCGACGATGTACGCGACCTCCTCCGCGGTCAGATACGAGTTGATGCAGGTGTAGTACGCCCGGTCCGCTCACCCGCAGCACACGACTCCAGGTACCGGTTGTTGTTCTCCATGAACACCGAGTAGTGACCCAGGCGCTCGATGCCGTTGGCCCGGAGGAGATGGGCGAGGCGATTGGCCCGCTCCTCGAACTCCCGATAGCTGACGGACTCGCCGGTGCCGGCCATGACGAATGCCGGCCGATCCGGATGCTGCTGTGCGTACGCGCCTGGATACATGTGACCCCCCGGTGTCTGATCTGGTTGCCGGAGAACGTACCCCGGCGCAGCGACGGCCGTCAGGGCTCGGGCTCACCCAATCGGATGAGGGTCGTCACCAGATCGTTGAGCGGGGTTGCGATGCCGTGTCGTCGCCCGATGCGGCCGACCGATGCGTTCCGCACGTCCCATTCGGTCGGGTTGCCGTTGCGGCGGTCGACCACGATCGAGCTGGCATGGCCGCCGGCGGCCGCCTGCACTCGGTCGATCATCTGCGCCGGCAGATCGTCGGGGATGTCGGCACCCTCGGCTCGACCGACGGTCGCGACCTCCTCCATGAGCGCCTCGCCCAGCGCCCTGGCCTCGGGGTCCGAGAACACCCGGTTGTCCCGACGGGTCAGCGCGCCGACGCCACCCAGCGACGCGTTCATCATCAGCTTGATCCACGCCGGCGTCTGCCAGTCTTCAACCGTCTTCAGCCGGACGAAGCTGCCGTCGAGCAGGCTGCCCAGGACGTCTTCGCCGCCGGCGGGAGCCGTGAGGTGCGCGCCACCGGTGACTCGGATGTGACCCGGTGCGAGCCGGTGGGCCGGCAGGTTGACGACCGTGGGCAGCACACGGGTGTCGGGTCCGACGAAGGGTCGGACCGTGGCCTCCTGCTCGACACCGTTCTGTAGGACGTACACCGGCGCGCCGCCTGTCGCTGCTGCGGCGATCCAGTCCGCCGCGCCGGCGGTCTGGTGAGCCTTCACCGCGACGACGACGGCGTCGGGGTCGAGCGAGCCGTCGGGCTCGGCGACGCACCATGCAGGCGCGACGACCTCGCCCTCGGGGTGCTCGACCCGGAGGTCCTCGAAGGGCGTGCGAGCCGCGACGGCGACCTCGTGGCCGTTGGACACCAGCGCACCGGCAACGGCGCCGCCGATCGACCCGGGCCCGATCAGGACGACCCTGCTCACGCCGCTCCCCCGCCGATGATCTCCAGCCCGCCGTCCCGCCAGGGCTGCACCATGATCTTCACGTGGTCGTTCGGCCCGAACAGGGTCTCGAACGCGTCGGCCACACCCGTCGAGTCCGACGGTGCGGGTGAAAGCGGCCGCCACTCCAACTCGTCGGCCGCCAGAGTCGGAACGGCCTCGAGGGACTCCTCGGGCGTGCGATAGAAGGTGACCCGGAGATCTCGCATCGAGGCAGGGACACCGCTCAGGACGGCTCCCCCATCACGATGACCTTGGAGTGGTCGAGGCCCTGGGCGTCGCAGAGACCCCGGTACGCGGCCAGCACCGACTGCGCATCGGTGATCCCGACCACGTTGCCGTGATCGTCGACGTTCACGTTGGCGCCCCAGATGGCGAACCAGACGTCGGTGACGTCGTCGTTGTCGTCGCTCACCTTGAGGGTGTGGACCGAGTGCGCCGGCTCGTACAGGTACGAGCCCGAGGTGTTCACGTAATCGGGGTACTCCAGGTAGTACCAGGAGCCCGAAAGCGTGACCGCCAGCACCTGACCGGTGTGGTAGTGCTTCGTCACCTGGTAGCCGGGCTGGAAGCGGGTACGAACCACCCACAGCCCCACGTTGAGATCGACCTGGAGCAGCTGAATGGTGCTGCCGTCGCCGATCTCGACGTGTGGCAGGTCACTCTCACCGATGTGGGTGGCCTCGGTGAGGCCGTGCATCGGGATGGGACCGGGTTCGATTGCGGATTCGACGGTGTCGGTCATGGGCCCTCCAGTGGCGCGTGCGTGCCCACGAGCGTGCCACGTGCGCTAGGACAGCGCGGCCACGTACTCCTGGAGCTTCAGGACGGCGGGAAGTGCGTGCTCCTCGATGCGGGCCATGGTCTCGCGGTGACCCGCTGGCACTGCGTCGCCCTCAGGGAAGCGGATCGAGCTGAATGCATCGAGCCGGGCGCCGCGAAGCCACTCGGCGAGGTCGGGGTCCGCCCGCCACATGGCCGAGTTGAGGAGGCCGCCGAGGGTCACGCGGAGCCAGTCCTCGTCGGTGTCGGGGTGGGGCACCACGGTGGCGAGCTCGTTCTTCTGATCCTCGTCGTCGTAGGCCACCTCGACGTGGCCGATGAAGGCCGCGCTGAACACCTGCTGGCACGTTCGCACCGTCTGGAGGGTGATCCGATCGGCGTCGAACACCGGAACGATCGGGCGACGTTCCAGCCCGTCCGCGGAGCAGTCGATGTGGACCGTGCCCGGCGACGTGGGGATCGTGCCCTGATCGAGGACGATCTCGTCGGCACCGATCCGTTGCACCCGACCCAGGCGCACGACGTTGGTGACCGTCTTCAGCGCCTCGAGCTCGGCCCGGCTCACCGTGGCACATCGGTACATCGTCGGCTTCACGTCGGGGTCGAACCGAAGCAGCAGCCCTTCGGCTTCGATGCGTTCCCACATGTCGTCGATGCTCTCGGACTCGGCAACCGCCTGGAGCTGCGCCGCCTGGCCACCGACGGTCAGCTCGAAGAAGTCCCGGCCCGGCTGGATGCGGGCCCGATCGAGGCACCACGAGTCGCGCGGCCGGATCCAGGTGATGTCGTCGGTGGGCACCCCGTTCTCGATCAGGAAGAGGCACGCATCCATGGCCGTCTTGCCGCCGCCGATGACGACGAACGACTCAGCCGGCAGCACGCCGGGACGCGACAGCGCGTTCGGTGGGATGCAGGTGACACCGTCGGCGACGTCATAGTCGGGTGCCTTCACCGCCGGGACCGTGACGTTCATGTAACGGGCATCGACGATCTTGCGAGCCGAGATCGACGTGACCTCGCCGGTCGCGATCGACCGGATGTCGCCGCCGCCCTGGTGCTCGTGCAGCGGGAACCACCGCACTCGACCCGTGGACATGAACTGCTGACGCAGCACCTGGTCGAAGTAGGCGACGACTTCGGTGCCCGACGCCAGCTCGGACAGACCCTTGTTCCAGCCGTAGGCGTCGATGGCCTCGGTGCCGAGCGGGCGGGAGTTGACCCCGTAGAACGCCGATGGCTGGTGCAGGCGCACATGCGGGTAGGCGTCGTTCCAGTGGCCGCCGGGCCGGGGCCGACGGTCGACCAGGGCGACCGTGGCGTCGCTCTCGGTGAGGATGACGTCGGTGAACGCCATGCCCATCGCCCCGGCACCGATCACGAGGTAGTCGACGTCTGGTTGTTCAGCCATGGCCCTGCCTTGGTCGCGTACCCGCCGAGGTCGGACCCGGAGCGTCGATGTCGAAGGGGTCGCTCATGGGGCGGAAGCTACCCGACAACGGCGACGCGCCGTGCTCCGGTCGGGGTCGTCGGCCTGCCGACCACCGGCACGTTCGGTGGCGAGCCCCCTCCCCGGTGGGCCCCGCCACTGCAGCCACCGAGCGCGACAGGCCGGGCGACCCGTCGGTTGACGAACTGCGAGGGCTGGGGGCGAGTTGCTCCCAGCCGGCGGATCATCGCGGCGCTTCGAGGCTCAGCCAGAGGCGCAGCAGGTGACGCCTTCGCTCGGGATCGGCGTGATCCACGTAGGCGGTCCGAGCGTGGATGACCGAGTGGTTCGACACGAACTGCATGTCACCTGCTTCGAGCCACATGTCGAGAAAGACGCCTGAGGTCTCCGCAATGCCGTCGTAGAGATCGAGCAGCGCCATCTCGTCGTCGGTGTAGCCGGGCACCTCGTCGTGGCGGGGGGCCGACCGGTAGTACTCGGAGTGCCAGAACGTCCGGAGCGTGGATCCGTCGAAAGCACACGGAGCGATCGGCACCGCCGGGGGCGTTCCCGGCTTGTGTTCGTCGCGGAGGTCCAGCGGAAACGGCTCGAAGAGCCGAGCCACGAGGTCGGGGCGCTGCGCCTGAACCCGATCGAACACTGTGACCGAGCTGGCGATGCGGCTCTGCCCGCCCTCCATGGCCGGCCGCAGGCACAACAGGCCGACCACATCGGCGGCGTCGCAATGGAAGTCGATGTTGCCCGACGTGCGATAGCGCCGGATCGCCGGGTTGGTGGCCTCCTCGCCCGTGTCGACGACGTGTCCCAGCAGATCGCCCTGCGGGTTCTGTGAACCCGGCACGCCGAGATGGTGGCCCAGCAGCCAGTAGGCGGCATCGATCACCGGACGCTCCCACTGGTCGACCGGAAGCCTCCGCACGACGAGGAACCCACGGCCGTCCCGCAGCTCCGCGCGCCATCGCTCGACGTCGTCGGCCAGCGAGGGCACCGGGTGGTCGACCGCCGTCACCCCCTCCAGATCCACCCCACTGGCGACGATCGCGTGCGCGGCCGAGGCCAGCTCGCCGACCTGGGCATCGGTCAGGTGCTCGACCCAGTCGTCGCTCTCGGCGAAGTCCGAGCCCAGCCACGCCGCCGGTCCGCCGACGTCGACCTCGGGAACCCGTTCGTGTGGACGGCTGAAGTAGTGCAACGACTGCTCGGCGTAGCTGCGATGCGCAGCGGCCCCCTGACTCATGCCACCGAGTCTCGCCGACCCACCGTGCGATTACCATCGCCCCGACCAAGCGCACCCCAGGGGGATCCATGGGCCACCTCGGACCCGACGTCACGCTCGACGACCCGGCCTTCATCCACGAGACCGCACTCATCCACGGCAAGGTGCACATCGGTCCAGGCGCCTCGGTGTGGCCGTACGTGGTGATGCGCGCCGAGCTGCACGAGATCCGGATCGGGGCGAAGAGCAACATCCAGGACTTCGTCATGGTGCACGTGGGTGGGCGCACACCGACCGTCGTGGGCGAGCTCTGTTCGATCACCCACCACGTCACGTTGCACGGTTGCGAGATCGGCGACCGGTGCCTCATCGGGATCAACTCCACCCTGATGGACGGATCGGTGATCGGCGAGAACTCGATCGTCGCGGGCCACGCGATCGTGTCGGAAGGGCAGGAGTTCCCGCCCAACTCGATCATCGCCGGCGTCCCGGCCAAGCAGGTCGGCGAGCGCGACAACAGCAAGAACAACGCCTGGAACGCCCGCTTCTACCACCGCAACGCTCTCAACTACGCCCAGGGGATCGAGCGGATCACCCGCGACGAGATGCGAGCACTCTGGACCGAGGACGCCTGACGCTCTCGGTCACGATCCCCACGACGGTCTAGCGTCGACGGCCATGGAGATCGGGATCGCCACGGCGTTCAGCCACCACACACCCATCGACTTCATCGTCGGCGCGGCCCAGCGCATCGAGGCGGCGGGGTTCACCACGGTCTGGGTGCCCGAACACGTGTTGTTCTTCCCCGACTACGAGTCGTCGTACCCGTACTCGAAGGACGGTCGCCTCCCCGGTGACCCCGATGGTGTGCTCGACCCGTTCACCGCGCTGACGTTCGTCGCGGCGCACACGTCGACCCTGCGCCTCGGCACCGGCATCTGTCTCGTGCCGCAGCGCCAGCCCGTCTACACGGCCAAGATGGTCGCCGACCTCGACTACCTGTCCGGTGGCCGTGTCGACTTCGGCATCGGTATCGGGTGGCTCGAGGAGGAGTTCGACGCGCTCGGCATGGACTTCAAGCGCCGCGCCAAGGACACGACCGAGTACATGGCTGCGATGAAGGCGCTCTGGGGACCCGACCCCGTGACCTTCGAAGGCGAGACCGTCACCATCCGCAACGCCCAGTTCAACCCCAAGCCGGTGCAGTCACCGGTGCCGGTCTTCGTGGGCGGCGAGAGCGAGCCGGCCCTGCGCCGCGTCGCAACCTTCGGGACGGGATGGTACGGCTACGGCGTTGCCCCCGACGCGGTCGAGAGCCACCTCCAGCGGCTGGACGTCCACCTCGCAGCGGCCGGTCGCACCCGCGACGAGATCGCGCTGTACATCAGCCCCAACCGCCGCGACGTCGACCGCGACATGGTCCACGCCTACGAAGCCGCAGGCGTCGATCAACTCATCCTGCCCCTGTTCGCCGGCAGCCTCGACAGCCTCGACGCCAGGATCGACGCGCTCCGCAAGACCACCGGGATGAGCTGACCCCCACGTGTTCGCACCCGATGCCAGGCACGAACAACGAACACCCGATCTACGCTCTGCCTGGTGGGACTGCTCGACGACCACAACACGCTGCACGGTGCATTCCGGTCGCCCGTGCCCGAACGCGCGGATGCGCAACGCGCCCGCACGAGCCGGCGGTGGGCCGTCATCGGGATCGTCGCCGGCCTGATCTGGCTGGGTGGCATCTTCTCGCTCGCTGCGCTCTTCTGCGGCTTGTACGCCCTGATGGAGGCGCGCCGTGTCGGCGCCTCGAAGGTCCTGCCGGCCATCGCGATGGGCCTCGGAGTCGTCGGTCTGGTCGCCGCGCTGATCGTCGGACTCGTGATCATCGACGACGACACCTGTGCGCCCGCTACCCAGAACGTCGCGGTGTGCCCCGAGTAGCCTCACCCGCGTGACGCTCCTCTCGGAATCGATCGAGGTCGACGACATCTACGCGGCACAGGAGTTGTTCCACCGTCGAGGCTGGACCGACGGCCTTCCCGTCGTCCCGCCCACGGCCGACGCGGTGCAAGCCTGCCTCGATTGGGCCGGGCTCCCCGCCGACCACCTGATCGGCATCGAGCCGGTCCGCCCGCGCCGCATCACCGCCGAGAAGGTGGCGATCAACGCCGTGATGGCGGGCTGTCTGCCGGAGCACTTTCCCGTCGTGGTCACCGCGGTGACCGCCATGCTGCAGGAGCCGTTCCTGTGCCACGGTGCCACCGCCAGCACCGGCGGGTCGGCCGTGCTCGTGGTGGTCAACGGCCCCATTCGAAACGAGTTGGGCATGGACGGCACGTTCAACGCCGTCGGGCCCAGCGACCGTGCGAGCACCGTCATCGGCCGAGCCGTCCGCCTCATCCTGATCAACCTCATGGACGTGCGCCCCGGTGACATCGACCGCTCGACGTTCGGGCACCCGGGCAAGGTGAGCTTCTGCATCGTCGAGGACGAGGACAACTCGCCCTGGCCGTCGCTGGCCGGCGAACGCCTCGGCGACCCTCATGTCTCGGCCGTCACGGTGATGGCAGCCATGTCGCCCCGCCAGATCATGAACGAGTGGACCACCGAACCCGAGCAGATCCTCGACACGTACTGCGCCGAGATCAAGGCCAACATGCGGCACTACTCCATCTGGCCGGGCAACTATGCCGTGGTGATCCCGCCACAGCTGCGCATCCACTTCGAGGCCGCGGGGTGGTCCAAGGCCGACATCCGTCAGTACGTGTACGAGAACGCGCGCATCCACCGCCGCGAGTGGGCCGACGTCGGCAAGGGCGCCGTCGTCCAGGACAAGGGCGATCGTGAATACGCCGCACTCCCCGACCCGGACCACGTGCTGGTCATCGCCGCCGGCGGTCCGGCCGGCGGGTTCGGCATGGTGATCCCACCGTGGCTCGGCCACAAGAGCCGGGCGGTCACGGTCGCCATCGGTGCCTGCGTCGACTGTGAGGTGCCGTGAGTCTGCAGATCCTGAACCCGAGCCACGAGGAGGTCGTGGAGGTCACCGAGCTGGCCGACCGCCTCCCCGACCTGTCCGGCGTCACCGTGGGCATCATCTCCAACGGCAAGCAGGGCACCCGACCCTTCTTCGACGCCCTCGAGGCCGAGCTCCGCGCCCGCGGTGTGGGCGAGGTCGAGCGGGTCACCAAGCCCAACTACAGCGCACCCGCAGGCGACGACATCCTCGACCGGGCCAAGCAGTGGAACGCCCTGGTCGCCGGGATCGGCGATTGAGGCAGCTGCTCGTCGTGCAGTCTGCACGACGCCGTGTCCGGGGAACGCCTCGGCCTGCCGTCGGTCGGCATCATGACCGAGGCGTTCGTGAGCGCCGCCGAGCTGATGGCTCGCACGTTGGGAGCGGAGGACTACCCGTTCGTGGTGATCCCGCATCCGATCAGCTCCGCCACCACCGACATGCTCAACGAACGAGCGGCGACAGCCGCCGACCGCTGCGTTGAACTGCTGACCCGGTGACCGGCCGACCCGTCCGCCGAGCGCCTGGCCGACCCGTCAGCGGTTCTGCCAGTCGGGCGTCTCGCCCTTCAGGAAGCCACCCATCGCGGCGCGGCTGTCCTCGGTGCCGCTGGCCATGATCTGGGTGCGGTTCTCGATGTCGATGCCGGCGCGCAGCGACGGGATTTCGAGGTTCGACCACATCACTTCCTTGGTCATCCACACCCCGAACGGTGAGTTGCCGGCGATCAGCCCGGCGAAGTGCAGCGCCGTGTCGAGCAGGTCGTCGGGTTCCACGACCCGGGTGAGCAGGCCGAGGTCGTCGGCTTCCGCTGCGTCGAACACTCGCCCGGTCAGCAGCAGCTCCCAGGCGCGCCCCGAGCCGATCAGCCTCGGCAGCATCCACGACACGCCGATGTCGCAGCCGGACAGGCCGAGCCGCACGAACGCAGTGGCGAACTTGGCTGAGGTCGACGCCACCCGGATGTCGCTGGCCAGGGTCAGCGCGAACCCGCCACCCGCGGCCGCACCGTTGACCGCCGAGATGATCGGCTGGCGGACGTCGCGCATGCGGGGCACGAGGTCGGCGATCAGCTGCTGGGTGGCCATCCCCGCCTGGGGGCGCCCGAAGTCCTCGTTGCCGGGGACCACGCCGAAGCCGTTGAGGTCGAGGCCGGCACAGAACCCCCGACCGGCGCCGGTGAGGATCACCGCCCGACAGTCGTGGTCGCGGTCCACCTCGTCGAGGCGCTCGTGGAGCCGCGAGATCAACTCGTAGGTCATCGCGTTGAGCTGGTCGGGCCGGTTCAGCGTGAGCTGGGTCACCCCGGGGGCAGGGGACGACGCGAGGACGGGATCGGCATCGTTGGTGGTCGCAGTGGTCATGGCCGCAGCTTGCCACCCGGGCCGCGGCCTACGCTCGTTCGGTGACCCCGCAGCTCCGCTTCGGCGTGATGTACGACTGTCGCCGCACACCCGACAGCACGCTCTCCATGACCGACGTCTATACAGCGACCGTGGAACAGGCGGTCCTCGCAGACCAGCTCGGACTCGACCACGTCTGGTTCACCGAGCATCACTTCCTCGCCGACGGCTACCTCCCGGCCTTCCAACCCCTCGCTGGTGCGATCGCGGCCCGCACCGAACGGATCCGCATCTCGAACGACATCGCCCTCCTGCCGCTCTACCACCCGATCCGGTTGGCCGAGGAGCTGGCGGTGCTGGATCACCTCTCGAACGGACGTATGGAGCTCGGCATCGGCATGGGGTACGTGCCGTCGGAGTTCGAGGCGTTCGGGGTTCCGTTGAAGAACCGGGTCTCGATGACCGAGGAAGGCATCGACATCCTGCGCCTGGCCTGGGGCGACGGACCGTTCGACTACGAAGGCCGCCGATACCGGCTGCGCGGGGTGGATGTGCACCCGAAGCCGGTCCAGGTCGGCGGTCCGCCGCTGTGGATCGCGGCGATGAGCGCGGCGGGAGCGGAACGAGCGGCCCGCTTCGGGACCCATCTGCTCCCCCAGGGCCACCCCGATGTGGTCCTCGAGCCATGGCGTGACGCCGTCCGAGCCGCCGGCGGGGACCCCACCGACAAGCGGGTGGGCATCATCCGCTCGTTCTACGTGACGGACGACCGGACAGCCGACTGGCCGGTCGTCCGCCAGGCCGAACGCTTTCGCATGGCGGTCTACGACTCGTTCATGAGCGAGACGCCCGACGAGTACGGGTGGCGCGAGTCGGGCGGCATCCCGCAACACGCCTTCATGGGCACCGTCGACGAATGCGTGGACGAGATCGTGGACTTCGTGACCCGCTTCGGGATCACCGACATCGCCACGTCCGGTCTCCCGCCGGGAGTCGATCCGGCCTTCATGGCAACGAACATCGAACGCCTCGCCACCGAGGTGCTCCCCGCCGTCCGAGCCCGTCTCGCCGGCTGACCTCGACGGCCGAAAACCGCCGGGGATCTTCGCGTCGCGCCGTTAGCGTGACGTCATGGCCAGCCCCCGTACGCCTCGATGACCACGAGCACCACCACGTCCGCCGAGGCGCGCTCGTTCGAACCGCTGGACTGGGCGCTGCTCACCATCGCAGCGGGCATCTGGGGGTCGAGCTTCCTGCTCATGGACATCGCGCTCGACGACTTCGAGCCGGGGCTGGTCACCTGGCTGCGGGCATCGTTCGGCGCCATCACCCTGGCGGCGATCCCGGCGTCCCGACGGCCCATCCACGCCGCCGATCGCCCCACCGTGGTCGGCCTCGGCGTGGTGTGGATGGCGTTCCCGTTCACCATGTTCCCGCTGGCCCAGCAGTGGATCGACTCGTCGGTGACCGGCATGTTGAACTCGGCGATGCCGATCATGACCCTGGTGGTCGGCGTCGTGGTGTTCGGCGCCACCATCGTGCGGAGACAGGCGCTCGGCGTGCTCGTCGGCGTGGCGGGCATCCTGTGCATCGGCATCCCCACCGCCACCACCGGCGACACCAATGCCCTGGGCGTCGGCCTGGTGCTGCTGGCCGTCATGTCCTACGGCGTCGCGGCAAACATGAACACGCCGCTCACCCAGAAGTACGGGTCGCTGCCCGTGCTGCGGACCGCGCTCGCCTGGGCGGCCCTGTTCACGGCCCCGTTCGGCATCATCGATCTGCTCGATTCGTCGTTCGACTGGGGTGCCTTGATCGCCTGCGCCATCCTGGGCGCCGGCGGTACCGGGCTCGCCTACATCGCTGCGGCCACCTTGGGTGGGCGCGTCGGTGCGGTCAGGATGTCGATCGTGACCTACCTCATCCCCATCGTGGCGGCGGTCCTCGGTGTGGTCTTCCGCGACGAATCGCTGAGCGGGTGGGCCGTCCTCGGCACGATCATCGTGCTCGCCGGTGCGTGGATCACCTCACGCAGCCGCGCCGAGGCGT
>CBDHFJ010000100.1:0-7564 GCA_965262315.1 Acidimicrobiales bacterium | reverse complement strand
GCGCTCCCAACAACCGCAGAAGTGGTTCGACGAGCGAGCCGTCGAGATCGTGGTCACCCGCGCGGAGCCGGTCGACGGTCGCCACCTCCACCAGCTCGTGGGCGTTGAGCTCGGCGGCCTCCACGGCGGCCAGGACCTCGGGATCGCCGGCTCCGAGGCGGCGCAGCGCCGCCAGCGCCGCGCCGGCCTTGAGCACCCGTCGGCGATCGCCGAACTGGCGACGCAACAGGGCTCGCAGGTCCGGCACCCCACTCGCGTCATCGAGGGACGACGCCAGCGTCGCTGCGTCGACATCGGCCGAGCGCACAGCCGCGATCGCCCGTCGCACCCCGTGCCAACCGAGCAGCGAAACCAGGGCTCGCCTGGGGTCCACCTCGTCCGGGCCGCCGTCTGCGATGAAGCGGTCGACCGACAGAAGTGCGTCGTTCGGGCTCGCCGCCGCTCGCCTGAGCGCGGTCACATCCGCTTCTCGGAGCTGCGCCGCTCCCTGTGCGAGGAGTGCGGCCACCGGCACCACGGTGGTGCACATCGCTGCGATGCGCGGATCGGCCGCGCATCCCGAGGCGATCTCGCCGGCAACCACCATCGCATCTTCTCCCGCGCCGCCGGCCTCGTCTGCGCGGGAGAGCACACCGATGACGGCGGTGGCGGATTCGGCTCCCATGCCGCCGTGGAAGTCGGACAAGAACCCCTCGCCCGCCGGGTGGCGGTGTCGGAGGAGATACAGGACGGCATCCACGCCCGGATTGGTCGGATCGTGCGCCAGGAACGAACGGGTGCGATCGTGCAGCGTGAGCGACGGGGACCCGAGGCCCGGGGTGTCGATCAGCTCGATGTCACGCAGGCGCTGCGACGGCACCCTGACCTCGAGGGCGACCGCGCCGCCGAGGTCGTCGAGGTCGAGGCGCAGGCCTGACCGGTCCCGGCGGAACCCCACCGACCTCGGTGTGCCGTCGGGCGTCGTGGCGACCACGTCGTAGGCGGCTCCGTCCCGGTACGTCGTGACCAAACGGGTGGTCTCGGTGGCGTCCGTGAGCGCCAACGGCTCGCCGATCAACGTGTTGACGAGCGTCGACTTCCCGGCGTTGACGATGCCGGCCACCGCGACCCGCAACGGTCCGTGCAGGTCGGCCTCGATCCGATCCAACGCGACGGCCGACTCGCCTCCGAGTCGGCGCCGAGCGACCTCCACGACGCCGCGGACCGCAGCGGTCGCGTCGCTCACGACTCCTCCACCTGGCGACGGATCGACTCGATGCGAGCCGCGAGGTCGGCCGACGCGGTGACGCTCGCCGATGCCAGCGCAGCCATGGCGTCGACACCCTCATCCAGCAGCAACGACACCTCCCGGTCCACCGCCCGAATCGTGGCTCGGAGTTCAGCCCGGACGACCGGGCGCTGGTCGTCGAGGAACCTGGCGACGGCCTGCCGGGCAGCTCGGCGGCGGTCGTCGAGCTGCCGGCTGCGATCATCGGCGATCACCTTGGCGCCGAGCCCGGCGCCGACGACCAGCGAGATCGGGTTGAGCACCGCCATCCCCATCGCTGTTCCGGCCATCCCCGCCATGAGCACGCCACCGTACGACGACCGCAGCGCAGCCACCGACAGTCCCCGGCGGCCCGTCTCCAGGTCGACTCGAAGCGGCGTCTGAGCGTCCACCTCGACCTCGATGGTGTCCTCGCGCACGAGTGCAGGACCGCCGGCACCGAGCATGGCGCGGCTGACCTCGACGACGACGGTGTCGACCCGGGCCGACATCTCCTCCACCAGCGCGATCGCGGCCTGCTCGAGCGCGTGGCGGACCCAGAGCTCCAGCTCGGGCCACACCGAGGCCGGGTCGACCTGTTCGATGGTCTCGTCGGCCCCTCGTCGGATCTCGCGCAACTTGGCGGCCAGTGCATCGTCGAGGTCGCCCGCCACCTCGGTGAACACATCTCGGAGCGCACGCCGCAACCGGGGCGCCTCCGAGCGCGCCCACTCGTCGGACACACGTGGGGAGCTGTCGGCGGCGGCAGCCACCGCATCGAGGACCCGATGCGCACCGGCTCGACGGTGGCGCTCGCTGCCGCGCCCGAAGCGGCTGACGAGGCGCTCGTCGAGCAGGGAGCGGAGCACGTCGATGCGGCTGTCTGCGAGCAGCGCGGCGTCGCCTTCGACCGAAGCCAGACGAGCGAGTTCGGCGGACACGGCGACCACCTCGACGCGACGACCGTCCTCGTCGACGAGGCGTTGGGTCTCGTCCACGACCCGCCGCCAGTCGGGGTACATGTCGATCTTGTTCACGACCACGACCGGGTTCAGCCCGCGCTCCTGGAGCCACGCCAGCTCGTCGAGCTCGGGCCGGGTCGGCGGCTGGGATGCATCGATGACGAGCGCCACGCCATGGCTGGCAGCCACCACGGCTCGATGGCCGATCATGCCGCCCAGACCGTCCAGCGGCGGCGCATCGACGAGATCGAAGGGCACGGCGGGGTCGAGCCGGACCCGAGTCAACGTCGGGGGCTGCCCCTCGACGACGGGGTCGTCGGGACTGGCCACGACGACCCCAGATCCGGGCTGGACCGCCGACACCGTGAAGAGCTGTGCCCCCGCCAAGGCGTTGGCCACGCTGGACTTCCCCACGTTGAAGGAGCCGGTCACCGCCAGGCGCGGCCGGTCCAGCCGGGCGCGACGCTGCTCGATGGCCCACATCGGGGTGAGCCCGGGAGCGATCTCGTCCACGAGTCGCTCGAGCTCAACGGCCCAATCGGGCTCGGATTGCCGGCCGGTCACCGAACCGTCGGCGCGGGAGTCACCACGAGTCGTCGTCGACGTCGGAGTCGCCGAGCCCCTCGTCGTCCGTCATGTGGTCGTCGTCCGCCACTTCGTAGGCATCGACCGTGTCGTGCGAGTCGACACCCACGATCGTGGTGTCGGACCACGCCTCGAGGTCGTCCCCTGCGGCGGCGTCGAGGTCGTCGGGCGGCAAGAACTCGGCGAGCGGTCGATCCTCTGGTGGCATCACCGACGACAACACGACCGGGGCCGGATCCAGACTCGACGGCACCTCCACCCCCGGAACGAGGTCGACCGGCGCCCATCGCGGCAGCGGCGGGTTGAGCTCGGCGGCACCGGTGAGCGCAACCTCGACGAGCTCCGGCGCCAGGCCCGACCACCCGGCCTCGTCGAGGAACAGCTCGGGATCGCGCCGGAAGCGCGCCATGGCACCACCGTCGGTCCGGAGCGCAGCGACCAGCTCACCGACCGTGCTCACGTGCGCTCACTCCGAGCGGCCCCGCCTGCAGCAGGCGACCGAACGACCAGCGCCGCACCGGTCACATGCGGCCTGTCCCGATCCTCGTGAGCGATAATGATGCCGCTCATTCTGCCACAGCGCGCTGAGCACCCCGGTGGCCTCCGCCCCGGAGTACCCAGGGCCTCCCGAGAAGCGTGATGCCGTCGAATCGCCCATATGCCCTCGGTGTCGACCTCGGCACCACGTTCACCGCTGCAGCGGTCGATGCCGACGCCCGCAGGGTGCTCGAGTTGGGCAACCGCGGCGCCTCGATCCCCTCGGCGATCTACCGCCTCCCCGACGGCTCGACGCTCGTGGGCGATGCCGCTGTTCAGCGGGGGCTCAGCGACCCCGCAGGACTGGCGCGCGAGTTCAAGCGCCGGTTCGGTGACGACACGCCCCTGATCCTCGGCGGCGTGCCGGTCCCGGTGCCGGCCGCGATGCAGGCGTTGCTGGAGAGCGTGCTGGCCACCGCAACCGAACGCATGGGCGGGGCGCCCGCTTCGGCCGCACTCACCCATCCAGCGGCGTGGGGCGGGCACCGCCTCGACGGCCTCCGGGCCGTGGCCCGCGCTGCCGGTCTGGCCGACCCGATCCTGGTGCCCGAACCCGTGGCCGCCGCCGTGCACTACACGACTCTGGACCGGTTGGCGCCCGGCGAGCACGTCCTCGTCTACGACCTGGGCGGCGGGACCTTCGACGCCACCGTCGTGCGCCGCGCCGCCGAGGGCTTCGAGATCGTCGGCGAACCAACCGGCCTGGACCAAGCGGGCGGTGCCGACATGGACCACGCCGTCCTCAGCCACATCCGGGCCCTGCTGGACGCCGACCTCGGCGGCATGGACCGCGAAGACCCCGGCGTCCGCTCCGGTCTCGAGCGGCTGCGGTCCGATGCCGTCCATGCCAAGGAGATGCTGTCGGCGGACACCGACACCACGATCGCCGTGGCGGTCGGAGCGGTCGGCAGGAACGTCCGGCTCACTCGCGCCGAGCTCGAGGAGCTGGTCGAGCCGGCCCTCCGCTCCACGCTCGAGTGCTCGCAGCACGCCGTGGACAACGCTGGAATCCAACCGGCGGACCTGTCGCGGATCCTGCTGGTCGGTGGCGCCTCGCGGATGCCGCTGGTCAGCGAGCTGGTTCGCTCGCACTTCGCCGACAGCGGCGCACCCGTCGTCTCCGACGTCCACCCCAAGCACGCGTGCGCCCTCGGGGCCGCGGCGATGGCGGGCAGGCCCCTGAGCAGCACCCGACCCACCATCGGTCTCCCGGACCTCGAACCCGAACCCGACCCCGACGGCGTTCGTCGGTGGGTCGTTGCCCTCGCCGTCCTTCTGGTGGTCGCTGGGATCCTGGGGGCCGTGCTCATCGCGGGCACGTGATCCCGGACACCAGGTGGCGTTGCGCAGCGAGTGCATGAGCCGAGCCTGACGGGCGCCCCACCACACCCCATCGGGGAATCCCCCTACCGCGGTTGCCGACCCCGCTGACCAGGCCTCACGCAGCCGCCGAGGCCAGTAGGGGGTATCCCCCATGTCGGTGTCGAGGCCCATTCGTACGTTCGGGTCATGAACAACGAACAGCACACCATCACCACATCCACCACAGGTCCGGCTCCCGAGTCGAGCGACTTCCGCAACCGCGTGATCACCACGGCTCGAGTCGGCCTGATCACGGTGGCCGCCCTCGCCGCACTCGGGACCACGATCGGCGTCACCGCGGCAACCGCCGGCAACGACGACGACAACATCCGGGACCAGATCGAGCTCCTGGTCGAGGAGATGCCTGCCGAGGAGCCCACGACGGCCGTCGTCGTGCAGCCCGCCGAAGGCACGCCAGACGCCCGCGAGCAGCCGGCACCCCCCGACCTCGATGAGCCGGCCCCGGCCTCGCCTGCCGATGTCGTCGACACTGCACCGGAGCTGGAGGGACCACCGGTCGAGATCATCGAACCGGCCGAGCCAACCGTGGCGCCGACCACCATCACTGACGAGGCCCGCTCCATCGTGGGCCGGTTCGAACAGGCGATGCGCGCCGGTGACCCCTCGCTCGTCGCCGACGTGACCACCCCCGTGGCCGCCGAGGTCATCACCTGGTGGGGCACCGTGCCCGAAGGGTTCCCGGAGGCCCAGGCCAACTGCGATCACGTCACCGCCTGCTACGTCTCGCTCTTCGGAGCCACGGTGCAGCTGGTGCTCGACGACACCGGCGGCGACTGGGTCATCGTCGACGCCTACGTCGCCCACGATGGCGACCAGGTGGCGCAGGTCCGGATCGACGCTCACGACTTCTTCGCGGCTTTCGTCGCCGGCGACATCGCCACGATGCAGGCACTGGCTCCGACCACTGACCCATACGAGGTCGGCCTGGATCGGGCGCAGGAGACGGCGAACTTCTGGTGCGAGAGCGACACGGTCTGTGCCATTCACCTCGACGTGCGCGGCTATCTGCTGCACCTGGGCGACGGCCCAGCGGGCCCCATCGAGCGGGTCCAACCCGTGGGCACCTGGGTCGAGTCACCGACCGAGGCGTTCTCGATTCTGCAGGCAGCGGTCGAAGCCGGCGACACCTGGATCGCCCAGTTCGTCTCGACCTCGAACGTGCGGGATCGGATCGACTGGGTGTCCGCTGACCGGTCGTTCGACATCACGGTCGCTGCCGACGGCATGAGCGCCGTCTGGACCGAGACCGATGGCTCGACCACGCACCTGACCATCGTCCACGGCGCCAAGGGCGGAGCCGTCATCGACCTCGCCGGGTGACCCACCCCGACCGGCGGGCGAACGACTGCGAGAATGGAGCGACCGGTGACCAAGGATCGGACGATGGCGGAACCCACGGGGACGAAACGATGGGGCCTCGCTCGACGCGAGTGGTGGTTGCTGCTCGGGGCGTTCGCCGTCGCCGTGGCCACAGTCGGCGTCGGCCTGGCCATCCGCGGGGATGGGGACGAGACTGCGGCGGACGACGATCGCGCGTCGCCGACCACGACCCCAGTCGCGGACGCGACCGCCACACCAGCGGCGACGCCGACCACCGAACCCGATCCGGCCTCCACACCGGCGCCGGTGCCCAGCCCGACGCCCACACCGGAGTCCTCGCCGGCGCCCACACCGACGCAGGCTGACTTCGATCCGACGGAGGTCACGGTCCTCGAGGACGGCGGCCTGGTCCCCCACCTCCGCGGCGACGGGTTCGGTCCGTGGGACTTCGGCAGCGACGCCGAGATCGTGCTCGAGGAGGCCGAGCGTTTCGGTCTGAACGTGGGCTTCGATTCGGGGTGGACCGAGAAGAGCAACCTCTGTGCGGAGTCACCACCGGACCCCTTCCGGCAGGTGCTCTACGGCGACCTCACCCTGAGCTTCACCCCCGAGGGTGGACTCGTGGAGTGGTCGATCCAGTCCTCGTTCTCGGGCCTGGAGATCGCATTCTTCGAAGTCGGGCCAGGATCCACCGTCGCCGAGGTCGAAGCCGCGTACGGCTCACGGCTCGACACCGACGGCGTTGAGCCGGTCTTCCCTGACGATCCCCAGAGCGAGACCGGCATTTTCCTCGTGGATGGCATGACCGGCCTCACCGACACGGTCGCCGACGACGGGATCGTCGACGCCATGTGGGCCGGCTCGGGATGCACCCGCATCTTCGGCTGAACGCCACCCACGGTGACCAACCGGCACCGCGGCCCAAGGGACGAGTCGCCGAGTCCACCACCCACCGTGACGTACCTGTCGCGGACTCTGGGACCGCGACAGGTGGCAAGGCAGCCCGGGCGCGCGAGGTGAGGCACCACCCTGCGTGACCAACCTGCAACAGCCTCAGAGGACGTTGCAGGTTCAGAGGTCGACCAGGATCTTGCCGACGTTGGCGTTCGCGGCCATGTGGTCGTGGGCGGCGGCGATGTCGTCGAGCGGGAACCGGCAGTCGATCACCGGCTTGCACGCTCCCCGGTCGAACAGGGGCAGGATCTCAGTGGCGAACCGCTGGGTGATCGCGATCTTCTCCTCGATCGGACGAGCCCGCAGCACCGTGCCGATCCAGGTGAGGCGACCCCGGAGGAGGCGCCCCAGATCGACCTCAGGCGGGTCCTGACGCATGACGCCGACCTGGATGATCGTGCCCTTGGTCTTCACGCACCGGAGGTTCTTGGCGACGTAGTCGCCGCCGATGACGTCGAGGATCACGTCGGCACCGACGCCGTCGGTGAGCTCCAGGACCTTCTCGGCGTAGTCCTCGGAGGTGTAGTCGATGGCCAGGTCGGCGCCGAGGTCGCGGCACGCCGGCACCTTGCCCGTC
>CBDHFJ010000099.1:0-11633 GCA_965262315.1 Acidimicrobiales bacterium | reverse complement strand
GCGATGGTCGACTCCAGGAGCCGGAAGGCCAGCTCCAGCGTCTCGCTCTGCATGGCAACGTCGTCGGGCTTGCCCATCGGGTTGCCGAGCGGGAAGTCGGTGAAGACGAAGCGGGCGACCCCGCACTCTTCGACGATGTCGCGGGCCGAGCCCACGATCACGGTGGCGATGCCCTCGGCTTCGAGCTGTCGTGCGACCAAACTGATCGACTGGTGACAGACCGGTCAAAGGGGCACGAGGACGGCGACGTCGACCTCGTCCTCGGCCATCCACGTCGCGATCTCGGCGGCGTCCTCGCGGGTGCGCCGCTGCGAGTAGTCGGTGGGGACGCCGTAGAACCGGGGCGACGCCGACCCGACGCGACCGGCGGCGACGGCCTCGTCGAGGCGATCGACCGGCAGGTAGGTGTCGAGGTCGCCGGTGTGCGTCTCGTCCTTGGCCCACGACAGGTCCGCCGTGTAGGTGCACCCGGGAGCGGTGTCACGCGGCGCAGCGAACGGACGCTTCGGCGGGCTGGTCGGCACCCCGTCGGGTTCCTGCCCCCGCGGGAAGAAGACCGTGGTCACCAGCCCGACCCGGGACGCCGACAGCGGCTTCGCCGGCAGCGCGAACGGCACGTCGTCGTGGGTGGCCCACCGGTACGGCCGGTCGTACCCGTGCGCGGCGTAGTATTCGCGGGACTTGTCGATGTAGCTGACGAACGACCGATGACTGCGGGTGGTGCTCACCCGGCCATCATCGCGCACGCCGTCGCCGGCACACGCCGTGGGTCAGGCGGCCTCGGCCGTGACGTGCTCCTCGACGATGGCCTTCAGCTTCTTCAGGTTGCGGCGCCAGATGGCCTCGAGGATGCGGCCGCCCGACGGGGTTGCGCAGCGGTCCGCCCATCCACATCGGGAAGTCCAGCGACTCCTTCCCACTTGAACTCGGTCCGGCCGGGGCCGGCCGGCGTGAGCGTGAAGCGGCCGATGCCGGTCACCAGGCCCACGTGCTTGACGCCCATGACCTCGCGGTCGACCCACTCGGTGATCTCCATGATGTCGGTCAGCTTGGCGGGCCCGACCTTGGTGTCGCACTCGAACGTGGTTCCGACACCCTGGCGCTGGTCGGTCAGGAACCGGATGGCGACCGCGTCGGCCATCCACTCCACGTGGTCCTCCACGTGCTCGACGACGTCCCACACCTGGTCGGGTGTGGCGTCGATGACGATCGATACTCGGATGTCGGCCATGGCCTCCAGGGTACGAGCGGGGTTCGCTCCGGCTCGGGCCCAACGGGCAGATCCCGTCTGGCCGCCCGTGGCGTCGGTCACGCGTCCGGGCGGTACCAGCTGACGTGGCGGACACTGTCCGGCTCGAAGGGCGTCCGGTCCCAGTCGGCCCAGCGGTGGACCAGCGACAGGCCGGCGTCGGCGGCCATCGCATCGAGTTGCTCCGGGTACAGATACCGGATCCGCCACGGGCGTTCCTGCTCGCGACCCTCGGCCGGCTGGTGGAGGTGCACACCTTCGACGATCTGTGAGTGCGGGTCCCGTGCGCTGACGGTGACGACCACGCCGCCGGCGCCGTCCGAGCGCGTCTCGGTGACCGACTCGGGTCCGGCAGGCGCCTCGGCGGGTACGAACGCCTCGACGGCGAACCAGCCGCCGCTCGTCAGGAGCTCTCGAACGCGGCGCAGGCACGAGCGCTGTCCCGCATCGGTGGCGATGTTGAACAGGGTGTTGAACGTCACCAGCGCCAGGTCGAAGGGTCCGTCGACCGCCGCCATGGTCGCCATGTCGTCCTGCACCGCCCGGACCCGGTCGCCCTCCGGCTTGGCCAGCAGGCGATCGAGCATCGCCGAGGACGCGTCCACGCCCGTCACGTCGAAGCCGGCCTCGGCCAGCGGGATCGCCACCCGGCCCGTCCCGACGCCCAGCTCCAGCACGCGACGCCCCGAGGTGACCTCGGTCAGCGCCCGGACGGTCGCGGCAACGTCGGACACGTTCCCGTACCACTCGTCGTACACGTCGGCGTAGGCGTCGCCATATGCCCCGGGGTCCTCCATCGGGGCGCACCGTAGCGGGGGAGGACCACGGCGGCGGCCAGTACCCTTGGAGCGTGAGCGACCGCGTGGTGTACCTCGACAATGCCGCCTCGGCCCCGACGCGGCCCGAAGCGATCGAGGCGATGCTGCCCATGCTCACCGATTGCTACGCCAACCCGTCCGGTGCTCATCGGATGGCCCGCGAGGC
This sequence comes from Acidimicrobiales bacterium, assembly GCA_965262315.1. Taxonomy (GTDB): domain Bacteria; phylum Actinomycetota; class Acidimicrobiia; order Acidimicrobiales; family UBA8592; genus JBCCFK01. The sequence goes on along the minus strand of CBDHFJ010000099.1, from coordinate 9,400 downwards.
CAGGCGAGCCCTCGACGATGCTCGTGACGTCCTGGCCGAGGGACTGGGCTGTCGCCCGGGCGAGATCGTGTACACCGCCGGCGGAACCGAGGCCGACAACCTGGCGGTGCTCGGTGTCCATGGCCGACGGGGTGGGGTCGTGGCGTGCACCGGCACCGAACACCATGCCGTCCTGGTGCCGGTGGAGCAGCTGGGCGGTCGGGTCATCGCCGTGGACGAGCTCGGCTTGGTCGATCTCGACAGGCTCGCTGAGCTGCTCGATCCCAGCGTCACGCTCGTCTCGGTGGGGCTGGTCAACGGCGAGACCGGTGTCATCCAGGACCTGCACGCGATCGCCGAGATCGTCCGAGCCCGGGCGCCTGAGGCCGTCCTCCACACCGACGCCGTGCAGGCGTTCGAGTGGCTGGACGTGGCCACAGCCGCTGCGCCCGCCGACCTGATCTCGATCGCCGGCCACAAGTTCGGCGCTCCCAAGGGGGTGGGTGCACTGGTGGTGCGCGAGGGGGTCGAGCTCGCACCGCAGCTCCTCGGCGGCGGCCACGAGCGCGGGCTCCGCAGCGGCACCCACAACTCGCCTGGTGTGGTGGCGATGGCCGCCGCTGCCGCGACGACGATGCGTGATCGGGCGCAGACCGTGGCTCGCGTCGGCGCACTCCGGGACCGGCTGGCCGACGGCATTCGGGCCGCCGTTCCGGGCACGCACGAGACCGGTGTGACGGTGGCGCCCGACGGCACGGTCGATCGCAGCCGCAAGGTCGCGGGGTCGTGTCACCTGTGCTTCGACGACATCGAGAGCGAGGCCCTGCTCTTCCTGCTCGAGCGCGACGACATCCTGGCCTCCGCTGCGTCGTCGTGCTCCAGCGGCGCCCAGGACCCGTCGCACGTGCTGGCGGCGATGGGGTACTCCCGCGAGCTGGCCGGTGGATCGCTGCGCCTCTCGCTCGGCCATGCGACCACCGACGCCGACGTGGACGCCGCGCTCGCCGCGGTCCCGGCCGCCGTCGCCAGGCTGCGGAAGACGGGCTCGTGACTGGCACGCCGGTGCTGGTCGCCATGTCGGGCGGCGTCGACTCCTCGGTCGCCGCTGCGCTCCTGCAGCAGCAGGGCTACGAGGTCACCGGCGTGACCATGAAGCTCTGGGGTGGTGTGCAGGACTCGGGCTGCTGCTCGGTGTCCGACGTCGGAGGACGCCCGTCGCGTCGCCGATCGAGCTCGGGATTCGCGCACCACGTCTTCAACTTCGGCGACGAGTTCGAGGAGCACGTCGTCGCCCCCTACGTCGAGGCGCACAGCGAGGGCCGCACGCCCAACCCGTGCATCGAGTGCAACCGACACCTCAAGTTCGACAAGCTCCTGCGTCGCGCCACGGCCCTGGGCTTCGACCTGGTCGCCACCGGCCACCACGCCCGGATCGTCGAGCGCGACGGCAGCAGATTCATCGCCCGGGGCGCCGACGACGCCAAGGACCAGTCCTACGTGCTCCACATGCTCACCCAGGAGCAGCTGGCGCAGACCCTGCTGCCGCTCGGCGGCATGACCAAGGACCGCGTCCGCGAGCTCGCCGCCGAGCTGGGCCTGCGCACCGCCGACAAGCCCGACAGCCAGGACGTCTGCTTCATCGCCCACACCTCGGGCGGCCGCGAGCGATTCCTCTCCGAGCGGGTCGAGCTCACCCCCGGCCGTGTCGTCGACGCCGCCGGCGAGGAGGTCGGCCGCATCGACGCCGTCGAGCTGGTCACCATCGGCCAGCGCAAGGGCCTGGGTGTCTCCGGCAACGCCGAACCGCTGTTCGCCACTGCCGTCGATGCCTCCACCGCCACCGTCACCATCGGCCCCAGACGAGACCTGCTGACGGACTCGTCACCCATCACCGACCTCGACTGGGTCGCCGGCCCTGTCGCCGAGACCGTCGACGTCCAGGTCAGCGCTCACGGCCGCACCGCTCCTGCGACGGTCGTAGGCGACGAGGTCCACTGGGCCGACCCCCACCGCCGCGTCGCCCCCGGCCAGTCCGATCGTGTTCTACGACGGCAACCGCGTCATCGGCAGCGCCACCGCTCGCTGAGCTTGGGTGTCCCCGACCCGGTGTTCTGGGATGGTCGGCGAGTGTCACCCTGTGGGTTCAGGATCAACCATGACCGCTTCCAAGTTGGTTCCCCATGGCTCGCACGCGTCGGGGTTCGCGACCCAGCCCACAAACAGAGCGAGGTTGGTCGGCCGGTGCACAGCGACAAACCCGAAGGGGTGATCGTGGACTACAGACACCACGTGGCACGTCTCGTCAGGCACACCGCCGCCGGCCATCACCGCAGCAAGTGTTGTGGCCGCTGCTCGAAACCCGTTCTCGGAGAAGTCAGCTACGGCGATCTGAACCGCGTGCTCTACTGCGAGGGGCTCATCAGATATGAGACCGAAGTGTCCTGTCATGATGTCGCGCGCGGTCTCCAAACCGAACAGCGCGGCTTGTTCGGTGAGGTCGTGGCAATCGCTCAGCGAGAACTTCGGCACCCCTACATGGGTGTGGTCCCGGTCGCCGCGGGTCTTTTCTACCCGTAGACACCCCGCTCCATCGCCGCGGCGAAGCGATGATGCGGGCAGCACCTCTGGTGAACCGTCGAGGCTTGCGATCGCCGTTCGTAGGACCGCCGCCGGGTCATCGTCCTGGTCGCCGGCCACGAGGTGGACTTCGATAGGTGATGTCGATGCGCAGACGTAGCGCGAGATGGAGCACTCGCCGTGCACGATGGAGGCGGCTGGACCGATGGGCTCCGAGCGCCACAAACCGTTCAGCCTGGTTTCACCCTGCCACTTGAGCATTCCTGGATGGAATGGCCGGTCCCAATCGAGGTCAATCGCGACCGCGGTGGCCAGGAGCATCAATGTGTCGTCGGTGGCGATTGGAGGGAACCGAGTGATGATCCCATTCGTCGATTCTGACGCCCACCGGTCGAGGTCGCCCTCGACGAGGGGCAGAGAGCCTGTTGTCAGAGCCGGTAGAACGGCGCTGAAGCTGGCCTCGACTTCGAGGCCTTGGGCGACCCAGAGGCCAACTGCGGTGCCGACCTCAGGCGCGACGGCGCTCCAGAGGGCGTTGGGGACCGATGCGTCATGAGCCATCGTGACCGCTTCGAGCTCCGACCGTGCTTGGCCAGTGGCCCCGGTTGTCAGTCCAGCGAGGAGAGACCAAGCCGAGAAGCCGCTCAGAAGCTTCCCCTGAGAGAGGTCCACCTCGCCCACCCAGTTGCTTGTCAAACAGTTGCTCGCCTCAACAGCGAGATCGATGGACGGCACAGAGCTGAGCCTAGATGTTCGATCCGAACCATCCCTCGTAGGGGACGGTGATCGCGATGTCACAGACCCGGCGTTCTGGGACGCTCGGTGGCAGTTCAGATGTGCCGGTAGACGATCCTGACAGGGTGCCCGAGCATGTCAGAGAGGTGCTGGATCTGGTGCTCGGCGAGACGCCCCTCCTTCGGGTTCCGACAGTCGATCCACCAGCGACCGAACGCGATTGGCCACTCGCCGTAGTCCAACTCGTTAAGGTCCGAACCGGCAGAACAGCACGGCAGCACCACGCCGCGTTCAGCGAAGCGGCTCCGCTCGTAGGAGTCGGACATCTCAGCTGCCCACCACTCATCCCCCAGGATGGACCCGCACTCGGGGCAACGAGCAGAGCCTTGGTTCGCCCCAGCGTCAATAAACGTGATCGCGTCGGCGACTTGGATGCTCACATCTTCAGCCGATGGCATCAGCGCCTTAGCCTCGAACATGACCAGTTGAGCCTGCTCATCGGTGGGAACGTGGTCCGGGTCAGCCGCGGCGATCCGCGTCCAGTCGTCGCTCATGACCCCGACATCCGAATCCCACCTGACCGGCGCACACTTTCATCGTCGCACGGCATTCGCGATGTCGCGTACCCGGCGTTCGGGGATGGTCCCGGTTGTGGCGGTCTGTGTGAGTCTTGTCGGCCGCCTACTGGTTCTGTGAGCGCTGCCAGCGCTCACAGAACCGGAGAGCGCGGGACTGCCGAGCGATTGCGGATCGAACGTTGACGTGTCCCCGAAGTGCCGATCGGGGGCACGTCCCGGTCTGGCGCTAGGCCGATGGTGGCGTGCGCGGTGCTCAGTGGTGTGGTTTAGGTGCTTCGCCGCGCATCGTTGTGACCGCCGGGCCGCCACCAAGCCAGCAGGAGGAGGACCGTCAGGAGGCCGCCTCCCACCACGGCGATCGACCAACGCAACCCAACGCCTAACCCCATGAGGAGGAGTCCGAGACCTGGAAGTATCGACCCCCGTACGGGGTTGGTGCGCATCCGGGCGTCGCTCGCCGCACGCCACTCCGAGCCGGTCGCACCTTTAGCGTCGCGCAGCAACACGAAAGCCAACAGCGCCAACCCAAAGAGCAGGGGTAGTGCTCGCATCGGGCTCATGTTGGCAGAAACGGCTGGAAGCATGGCCGTACTCCCGCTATCCCCGAAGTGCCGTTCGGGGACGGCTCGGTCGTGCAAGTCGCCTCGTGCGCGATCATCGTTCCCGATGGCTGCCATGCCCGCAAACCTGGCGACGTTCGTCTGCAAACATGTGTTCCGAAGTGAACGGCCAGTCCTCTTTGCCTACCGCGAGGACGGGATGTTGTGCCTGATGTGTGGCGAAGCTGATCACGACGAGAGCGCCGACGGTTTCAAGGTCGTGGGCGTCGGGCACCTGCTGGAGCGCGACCCGTCGCTGAACGACCTGGAACGACTTCCAGAAGGAGCTGAGGTCGAACGGCTCTCGGTGGCCGACCCGTGGCAACCGACCTCGGACGATTGACCGACCCTCCTCGAAGTGCCGGTAGGTGACACCGATCGCGGTGTCTCAGATCCGGCGCTCTGGGATGCTTGTCGACGACCTCGTCGCCCTGCGATCCTTCGTCAGTGGAGGAGTCCGAACGGCCGTCCGTGGGTCCAAACGTCCTGATCTACCCCTCCCGTGGTTGGCGTGTTGCTGTGGCCTCTGCGGGGATGGCCGCTCTCGGCCTAGCCCTGCTGGGGTCGGGGCTAACCGACGACGGTCCGAGAACTAGCGAGTGGTGGAGCGGCGCAGCGATCGCCTTCACATTGGGGGCTGGCGCCACCTGGTACTCGGTGCGGTCGTGGTTCACCGGCGTCTTTGCCGACGCCGATCGCCTCGTGGTCAAAGAGGTCGCTCGGCCTGATCGAACGTTCCTCCGGTCGGCTGTCGATACCTGCGAACCGAGACCCGCCCGGTGGTTCATTGGCCGAGCGAGGTCCGACCTTACTGTCCACGCGAAGGGGCGGCAGCACAAGGTCGCGCTCTATGGCTCGAACGACGATCCAGATGAAGCCAGAGCGATCGCCGAGGCGATATCTAGATGGGCCACCGATCACCAACCGGAGGGGGGCACCGAGTGACCGTCCCAGAAGTCCTCGATCAGGGGCGCGTCGAAGCGGCCCCGTTGGGGCGGCCTCGTGCGTTCGCCGGGGGTCAGGGGTCGATGATCGAACCGTCGGGTCTGGTGGTGGTCCAGGTGCCGTCGGGCCAGCGGCGGATGGTGTAGCCGCTGTTCTCTTTCAACAGGTTGTGTCTCCCACAGGTGGGTGCCCGGATTCGGGGTTGGTTCTGCCGCCGTCGGCGTGGCGTTCGAGGTGGTCGGTTTCACAGGCGGTGACGGGGACGTGGCAGCCGGGCCAGACGCAGGTGCCGGCGCGGGTTTGGATGCGGATGAGGTCTTTCAAGACGCCGGTGAAGAGGCGTTTGCGGCCGGCATCGATGGTCACACCGGCACTGTTCACCACGATGCGACGGAACGACGACACCAGCGCGTTGGCGGCTGCTTCGGTGGGGTCGAGTGGTTGGCCGTTGAGGGTTTCGCAGCGGTAGGTGTCGGGATTCATCGGGCGTGCCGCGGCGCCGGCGAAGCGGCGCAGGAACTCTTCGAAGGTTTCGGCGTGCCAGACGATCTTGTGGCAGAACCCCGGGGGCACCGCTGAGCCGTCGGCGCCCGCGGCGTCGACACACATCTGCTCGAACGCGTCGGCGCGACGTTGGGCCTCGGTTCTTGGCATGAGGGCGACGCAGGCGGCGCTGCCGTGTTCGGCGACGGTCTTCTCCCAATCGATCTGCCACTCGGCGGCGATGTAGTGGCCGAAGATGTCGTTGATCCGCATGCCCTGCATCGGCCCGAACCGGGCAGTGAACTCCCAGTCCAGATCGATCGGCGACTGCGACATCTTCGCGCTGCGCTTCTCATGCGTGACCTGGGCGCGTGGCGCGGCGCCGTCCTCGTCGATGAGCCGTTCCCATTCCCGAACCCGGGTCTCGAACATCGCGTAGTGCATCGTTGCCGCTTGGTGCAGGAAACGTTCCTGCCGCAGCTCCATCGCGCCCTGCACGCGGGGGTTGGCGTAGACGCGTGCCAACAACTGGACCTGTTCGATGCCGATCTCGCCGTCCCACAACGCGGCCTTGATCAGCGGCAGGTGGCGGAACATCTTCATCACCTGCGCGGCAGCCAAGGCTTGGGCGCCCGACAGCTTGGCGACGTGCCGGAGCTGGACCTGGGCCGACGCATGGCCGTCCGTCTTGTGGAGCGCCCGCCGGTCGATCTGGTCCATCGCTTCGATCTCGGCTGCGTACAGGCGGCGCCGGTCTCGTTCGATCGCCTTCAACACTCCCGACGCGTCGTTCCCAGATGCGGGAGCCACACCCGACTCCAACACTCCGTCCACCGCACCCGACAGCACCAGGAACGGTGAATCACCCGCGACGACGACGTCACCGATCACCGTCGTTCCCACCGCCGCTTCCCCTTCAGATCCGCCCGAATCCATGACCCAAACCTACCGACGGTGTGTGACACTCTTCGGACCGAAACCGCAGGTCACCACAAGTTTTCTGGACTCTCTGGATGACCCACACCAGATCCGGTGCGACGCCTGGTCCGATTCCAGACTCACAGGTCGTCGGTCGGCCGGAGTCCGGCCCTCAGGCCACCGTGATGTTGCGGCGTTTTGCCTCGTCGAGGACCAGGCCGGGGCGTGACGGGGTGAAGGCGACGCCGGTGATCGCTCGGACCTCGACCGTGCCGCCCGCGTCGGCCCGGTAGGCGATCTCGACCGGCTCGCGCACGAGGATCTCCAGTGCCAGGCCGGTGGCGCCGACGGTGAGGTCGGCGGCGGTGGTGTCGGCGAGCGCGGGGCCGAACGCGGTGATGGCCGTGCGCTTGAACAGCACCGGGTCGCCGACGCTGAGGTGGTCGTGGACCACCAGGCCGGCGGGCACGAACACCAGCCAGCGCTGCGTCAGTTGGTACATCGCACGGCCGACCACGAACGCAAGTCCGAGCGCCAGCAGCGACACCACGACGCCGAGGATCCACTGCTTGGCGGCCAGGAGCAGGGCCCCCGCGATCGCAGCGGTCACGAGCGCGGCCCAGGCCAGGGGGATGGGGCCGGCCAGCATCGCTGCCGGGGGCCGCAGCGGGATGCGTCGTTCGTCGCCGTAGGAGGACCCGTTGATCCACTCGCCCCCGATGGCGGGGGAGAGGGACACGGCACTCAGGGCTGCGGTGACCGCCAGGGCGGCGAGCGTCCAGCCCGACACGCCGTCGGCCAACGCGGCCCAGACCGACACGCCCAGCGTGGCCGGCGCCAGGATCCGGAGGGGGCCGAGGGTCGTGGTGTGGGGGATCAGCGTCAACAGCAGACCGATGCCCCAGACGATCCATGCGCCGACGGTGCCGGTGACTTGGACCGGCCGGGACGTTCCTTCCAGCGCGTCGCCGATCTGGGCGCCCAGCGTGAACGGCAGCGCCAGCCAGAGCGCTCGCAGCACCCAGGGAAGCAGGCGGTCGACGTCGAGCGGGGACCCGGTGGTCATGCCATGCATCCTCGCCGAGGGTCGGGCGACGGAGCCAGTCGTCATGGTCCGGGAAACGTCACAGCGGCTGAGTAGATTCCTTCCGTGGCTGTGGAAGAGCGCATCGAGGAACTGCGGACGATCATCCGCCAGCACAACGAGGCGTACTACGAGCAGGACGCGCCAACCGTCCCCGACGCCGAGTGGGACGCACTGATGCGTGAGCTGCGGGAGCTCGAGGAGCAGCACCCCGACCTCGTCACGCCCGACTCGCCCACCCAGCTGGTGGGCGGCGCGCCGAGCACCCAGTTCGCGCCCGTGCAGCACGCGGTGCCGATGATGTCGCTCGACAACGCGTTCGACACCGACGAGCTCGCCGGCTGGGCCGAGCGCCTCCAGCGGCGGCTGGGGGAGGACGTCGACCCCGGCGACTGGGTGTGCGAGCTCAAGTTCGACGGCCTCGCCATCTCCATCCGCTACGAGAACGGCAAGCTCGTGCAGGCCGCCACCCGTGGCGACGGCCGGACCGGTGAGGACGTCACCCACAACGTGGCCACCATCGCCGGGGTCCCCAAGACCATCGAGGGTGCGCCGCCGGTGCTCGAGGTCCGCGGCGAGGTCTATCTGCGATTGTCGGACTTCGCCGACCTCAACGCCCGCAACGTCGCCGCGGGGCAGAAGCCGTACGTGAACCCCCGCAACGCCGCCGCGGGCTCGCTGCGCCAGAAGGACCCGGCCATCACCGCCACCCGCAACCTGTCGATGTGGTCCTACCAGCTGGGCCAGGTCGAGGGTGGCCCCACGTTCGAGTCGCACTACGAGACCCTGCGGTACCTCGAGAGCCTGGGGCTGCCGGTCAACGAGCACGCCCGCCAGATCACCGACGGGGTCGACGGCGTGATCGCCTACGTCGAGGAGTTCGAGAAGCGCCGCCACGACCTCGACTACGAGTTCGACGGATCGTGGTGAAGCTCGACTCGCTCGGCCGACAACGCGAGCTCGGCAGCACGGCCAAGGCGCCCCGCTGGGCCATCGCCTACAAGCTGCCGCCCGAAGAGCAGGTGACCACGCTCCTCGACATCGAGGTGTCGATCGGCGCCGCTGGCTCGGCCACCCCGTTCGCCCGGCTCGAGCCGGTGTTCGTCGGTGGCGTCACCGTCACCACGGCCACACTCCACAACCAGGACCAGGTGGCCGAGAAGGACGTTCGGCCCGGCGACAAGGTGATCGTGCGCCGCGCCGGCGAGGTCATCCCCGAGGTCGTGGGCCCCGTGCTCGCCGAGCGCCCCGCCGACCTGCCGCCCTGGACCTTCCCCACCGACTGCCCGGTCTGTGGTGTGCCCCTGATCCGCCCGAGGGCGAGGCCCGCCACCGCTGCCAGAACTACGACTGCCCTCGCCAGGTGCGCGGCCGGATCGAGCACTTCGCGCAGCGCAGCGCCATGGACATCGAGCACCTGGGCGAGCAGCGGGTCGATCTGTTCGTCAGCGACGGCCTGCTCACCGACGTGGGCGACATCTACCACCTCGACTACGACCGGA
>CBDHFJ010000098.1:0-14403 GCA_965262315.1 Acidimicrobiales bacterium | reverse complement strand
GGCGGCTATGGCCGAGTTCGGGCACGTCCTACCCGAAGCGGGCGCCGAACCCGCCTGGACCCAGGCGCTGCCGGCGCAGGATCGACAGCGCCTCGAGGCGATCGAGGCTGCCGCCCCTGGCAGGGACGACCGCTCCTGACTGCTGGCTCCCCGGTGTCGCGCAGTGAGGGCCTCCTCAGCCCGAGGTGATCTTGGGGCCTGGGTTCTCTCCAGCGGCAGATGACCGAACCCCGGCCCAGAGGGTTGTGGGCTCGGTTCAGGGGCCGCGGTCGCGGAGCCAGCCGGGGTTCGGTTCGATCTCGTCCGGGCCGAGGCCGTAGTACGCCGCCGACGAGCGGAGTGCGTCCTCGTCGGCTCGGCCCAGGACGAACCGGTGGCCGTCGGGATCGGCCACGACGAAGTCGCGCATTCCGTGGGGGCGCGTGGACACGGGTTCGACGATCGTTGCCCCTGCTTGTTCGTACTCCGAGCACAGCGCATCGGGGTCGTCGACGTAGACGTACGCCGACTGAGCCGGCGGGGCGCCCGAGCCCTCCCAGGGAACCAGAAGCAGCACTTCGATCGCCCCGCTGGCGATCGCACTCAGCGCGCCATCGCTCGTCTGCCAGGCCAGGCGAAAAACCCATCGCCTCCTGGTAGTAGGCGGCCGACGCGGCAACGTCGCTCACCGGCAGGTGTGGCATCAGATGCAACCAGGTCGTCGGCTCGCTCGGGGCGGTCATCGGGTGGTCTCCTTCGGTGGTCATGCGGTCGACGGCGTCGAGGAGTCGGCGGACCTCGTCCAGCCGTGCTTCCAGTCGGGCGCGATGCGTCCGGAGGAGCGCCTGGCGTTCACGCTCTGCGAGTCCGCTCAGCACTCGACGGATGTCGGCGATCGGCATGTCGATGGACCGAAGCAACGAGATGATTCGGCCTGCGCCGGTCTGCCCGGTCGTGTAGTAGCGATACCCGGCCGGAGTCCTGCCTTCGGGGACCAGCAGTTCCAGTCGGTCGTAGCGGCGCAGCTGCGGGACGCTCAATCCCACGAGTTCGGCGAACTCCCCGATCTGGAGGTTGTCTCTTCGGTCGGTCACGAGCCCACTGTGACAGCCTCACCCGCGTGAGGGTCAAGCACGCGTTCCACAAGACGCGGAACGGTGGTGGGCGGCGCGCGGTGAGGGCTCTCAGCCCGAGGTGATCTTGGGGGCCTCGGTGATGCCCTGGTCGGCGAGGTCCTTCGCGATCTCCTCGCGCAGGACGAACTTCTTGACCTTGGTTCCCGACATGGGCCACTCGTCGACGAATCGGACGTAGCGCGGCACGCGGAAGGTGGCGATCTGGCCGCGGCAGTAGTCGATGAGCTCCTGCTCGGTGACCTCGGCGCCTTCCTTGAGTTGCACGAACGCGGCAGGCACCTCGACGTACTTCTCGTCCGGCGCCGACACCACCTGCGCGATCTCCACGTCCGGGTGGGTGATCAGGTAGCCCTCGACCTCGGCTGCGGCGACGTTCTCGCCACCGACCTTCAACATGTCCTTGACCCGGCTGATGAACGTGATTCGCCCCTCCGAGTCCTGGTGGACCACGTCACCGGTCTTGAAGTAGCCCCGCTCGTCGAACACCGTGGCGGTGGTCTCGGGGTCGCGGAAGTAGCCGTCGAACGCCATGGGGCCCCGGTACCAGAGCTCGCCGATGGAATCCGGTGGCAGGAGCTCGTCGGTGTCGGGGTCGTGGACCTCGGCTTCCATCCCCGGCATCGGGAACCCGCCGCGGGTCATGCGGAGGTCGAGCGGGTCATCGGCTTCCGACAGCGACAGGAACGCGCAGGCCTCGGTCTGGCCGAAGCAGTTGACGACGGTGGCGTCGGGTGTTGCTGCTTGGATCTGGCGCATCCGCTCCTCGACGCCGACACAGAGGATGGTGCGGAGGTTGTCGAGGTCGCCCTCGCCCCGGTCGGGGTGGCCGATGATCGGGAGCCAGATCGTCTCGAACCCGGCGAGGGCGAGGGTGCACGGCTCGTCTCGAAGCTGGCCCAGTGCGACGGTCGGGTTGTAGAAGCCGGTGTGGACGAACGTGGCCCCGGCGAAGATCGTGCCGATGCCGAACGCCACGCCGCCGATGTGGAAGAGGGGGAGTGCGGTCCACACCCGGTCGTCACCGTGGATCGGCATGCGTTCGCCGCAGGTCGCGGTGGCGAAGCGCAGGAACGCCTCGTGCGACAACATCGCGCCCTTCGGCATCGCGGTGGTGCCGGACGTGTACATGATCACGGCGGTGTCGCGGACGCGGACGCCGCGCTGACGCCGATCGAGCTCGGCATCGGTGATCGCCTCGCCGGCAGCGAGGAACTGGTCCTCGTTCAGCATGCCCGGGTCGGCGTCTGTGTCGAGGACCACCACCGCCCGCAACTCCGGCGCGTCGGCCATGTCGAGCTCGCCCGGTGTGCCACCGGCGATCTCGGGGAAGGTCTCGGTCAGCAGACCCGGGAAGTCGGTGCCGCCCTCGGGGCGCTTGGTCAGCACCACCTTCATCCCGGCGTGTACCACCACCTGGTTCAGCTCGAACGGCTTGAAGCGAGCGTTCAGCGGTGCGGTGATGGCGCCCACCTTTGCGGCCCCGAACAGCGTGGCCAGGGTGTCGACGGTCTCGTGCATGAAGTACCCGACGCGGTCGCCGGGCTCGACGCCGAGCGCGAGCAATCCCTTGGCGATGTCGTGGGCACGTGCCGCGAGATCGGCGTAGGTGTGGCGGGCGTCCGGGAACACCACGGCCTCGCGGTCGGGGTGTTCGGCTGCCCGCTGGTCGACGAGGTCGCCCAGGGTGGTGACGGTGATCCAGGGTCGGTCTGCCATGCCGCCAACGCTACTTGACGGGTCGAGGCTCAGGCCGGGGATCGATGAACGGCTCAGGCCGGGGATCGATGAACGACGTCAGGGCCGACATCGTCGTAGCGCTGCTTGCCGATCAGCGCCAGCGTGCGGTCCACGTCGGCCTCCAGGATCGACAGCACCCGCCGTACCCCGTCTTGGCCTCCCGCGGCCAGGCCCCAGTACCAGAGCCGCCCGCCCGACGCCGCTGTGGCCCCGAGTGCTCGAGCCTTCACGATGTCCTCGCCGCGTCGGATCCCGCCGTCGAGGAAGACCTCGGCACGGTCACCGACCGCATCGACGATGGACGGGGTGACGGCGGCGACCCCGGGGACCGAGGAGATCTGGCGGCCGCCGTGGTTCGACACGATGACCCCATCGGCGCCGTTGTCGACGGCTGCCTTGGCGTCGCCCGGCGTCATCACACCTTTCACCAGCAGCGGCCCGTCCCATTGGCGGCGGATCATGGCGAGGTCGTCCCAGGTGCGCCTCGGATCGGTCAGCTCGCGGCTGGTGTACTCGCCGATGCTGGATGCGTCGTCGCCGGGGGCGATCCCGGTGAGACTTCCGAACGTGATGTCGGGGCCGAAGAGCACGTCGCGGATCCAGCCCAGACGCCACGCGGCGTCGATCATGTTCGACGGACGGAGCCGGACCGGCAGAGACATGCCGTTGCGGAGGTCGCGCTCGCGCTTGCCCACCACAGGGACGTCGACGGTCACGATCAGGGCTTCGTAGCCGTTGCCGCGAGCCCGGTCGATGAGGTCCCGGACGACCTCCTCGGATTTCCAGAGGTAGAGCTGGAACCACAGTCGGCCACCGTCGGAGGCCTCGGCGATCGCCTCCATCGACAGCCCCGAACCGGTGCTGACCGAGAAGATGAGGCCTGCATCCCTGGCGGCCCGCGCGACGGCAGCCTCGCCCTCTGGGTGGACGACCGTGGCGAGCCCCGAAGGCGACAGGATGAGCGGGTAGGGGACCGGCCTGCCGAAGACGTTCGTCGACAGGTCACGATCGGCAACGTCCACCAGGAACGCCGGGTCGAACAGGACGTCGTCGAGCGCGGCGCGGTTGGCGTTGACCGCCAGCTCACCGTCCGCTCCGCCGTCGACGAACTCGAAGACCATCTTGGGCAGCCGCCGCTTGGCCGCCCGGCGAAAGTCCTCGACGGTGTGAAGCGCCTCGACGCCGGTGGGCCCGGGAACGAGGAGCTGGCGCAGTCGGGCGATGTCCATCAGCCCATCCCCGTGCGGCCCGCTTCGCCCATGAACGGCTGCGGCGACGAGTAGGGCGGGTCGTCGGCGGTGGATCCCGTCGTCTGGCCGCCATCGACCGACAGGACGTGGCCGTTGGTGTTGCCCGACTCGTCCGACGCCAGGTACAGCGCGGCGTTGGCCACGTCGACGGCCTGCCCGGGCCGGCCCTTGATGGGAGAGAGCTCTGCCAGGCGGTTGGTCACCGCGTCGATGGCGTCGTGGTCGCCCAGGTGGGCCATGGCCACCATGGGTGTGGCGGTCGAGCCGGGAGCGATGGCGTTGACCCGGATGCCGGAACGGCAGAGCTCGGCCGCGGCGTTCTTGGTCAGCCCGACGATGGCGTGCTTCGCCGCTGCGTAGGCATGTGGCCCGAGACCCCCCTGGACGCCGGCCGTGGAGGCCAGGCTGATGATGGAGCCGGTCTCGCGAGGCTGCATGACGCGCGCGGCGTGCTTCATGCCGAGGAACGTGCCGATGAGGTGGATGTCGATCGTACGGCGGAACTCGCTCTCGGGTGTCTGGGCGATCGGCCCCCGGGCCCCAACGACCCCGGCGTTGTTCATCATCACATCGAGCTGCCCATACGCCGCGACTGCGGCGTCGACCAGCGCGGCCACGTCGTCCTCGACGGTCACGTCGCAATGAACGAAGGTGACGGCGTCGCCCATCTCGGCCGCGAGCGCCTCGCCCCGGTCGTCCTGGATGTCGCCGATGACGACGCTGGCGCCTTCTTCGACGAAGCGACGCATGGTCGCCTCGCCGATACCTGACGCCCCGCCGGTGATGGCAGCCACGCGGCCTTGGAGTCGTGCGGTCATTCTGGAACCCCCTTGGGTACGGATGGTGTGGATACAGGAGGAGATGTCTCGCCTCCCACCCGGCTGGCGATGCGCCAGACGGGAAGCGCGATGGCGAGCAGGACCGCGGTGGCGGCCCAGCTCCAGGCGAAGGTGTCGGTCCAGTCGGCGAGCCACCCGAAGGCGGCCGGTGATGCGAGCGCGCCGATGTAGTAGCCGGTCATGGTGACACCAGTGGCCTGGGCCACCGCGTTTGGAGCCCGGTCGACCACCGCCGCGTGCATCGTGCCGATCGCAGCGAGCTGGGCGCTGATGCCGATGATGGCGCCGATGGCCACGAACCAGGTCCCGACCAGCTCGCCGGTCATGACCAGCACGGTCCCGACGAGGTTGACCGCCAACAGCCCGATCAACCGTCGGACCCGCGCATCGGGGCCGACGCGGTCGGTTCGCTGGGCGCTGGCGATCATGAAGACCACGCCAACGCCCGAGGCCGTCGCCGAGATCGCTCCGGCCACGCCCGGCGACGCGTCGAGCGACTGCTCCAGGTAGGCGACCGTCCACGAGTACAGCGGCTGCGAGCCCGCGATCAGCAGGAAGGCGCCAACCGCAAACCACCAGAACCCGTCGGGGAGCTCGCCACGTTGCGGCGCCGCACCGGCCGTCGGCCGATCGTCGTCGAACACCACGATGGCGATGACGCCTGCGACGAGCGCGACGACACCGGTCACCACGGTGATGGTCTGCCAGCTGCTGCGGTCGGCCATGGGCGGCCCCGCCCCAGCGGCGACCATGGCCATGAACGGCACTCCGGCGGTCTTGACCGACATGGCCAGGGTTCGCCGTGCCGGGTCGGTGGCTCGGCCGATGGCAACGTTGGTGCCGGCGTTGACCAGCGAGTAGGCGGACCCCGCGACGACGGCGGCCAGCACCAGACTCCAGTACGTGCCGATCGCCGCGGTCATGAAGGCTGCCAGGCCCACCAGCACCATGTCGGCGGCGACCACCGCGCGGGCACCGAAGCGGTCGGTGGCTCGCCCGCCCATGATCGACCCGATGCCGGTGCAGCCGAAGTACAGCGACACCAGCAGGCCTACCTGGCCGCGGCTGATGCCGAGGTCGTCGCGCAGGGTGGTGGCGAGGAAGCCCGGCACGAAGCCGAGCGACGCGCCCATTCCCATGCACAGCGCCGACACCGCGACGATCCGGACCACCGCCGGATCGCTCGTCGGTGCCGAGTCGTTCACGTGGTGCCGAGCTCTCGGGCGATCTCCTCGCGGAGCTTGACCTTCTGGATCTTGGTCGCCGACATCGGCCACTCGGTGACGAACCGCACGTGTCTCGGGACCTTGAAGCTGGCGACCTTGCCGGTGCAGAACTCGATCAGCTCATCCTCTGAGGCCGACGCCCCGGCGACGAGCTGGATGTAGGCAGCCGGCACCTCGATGTACTTGTCGTCCGGCGCCGACACCACCTGGGCCAACATCACCGCCGGGTGCTGGGAGAGCAGCCCTTCGATCTCCGCCGCGGCCACGTTCTCGCCTCCGACCTTGAGCATGTCCTTGACGCGGCCGTCGTAGGTCACGCGGCCGTCCTCGTCGAGCGCGCAGATGTCACCGGTGCGGAACCAGCCGTCGTCGGTGAACGCTTCCGCGTTCTTGTCGGGATCCTTGTAGTACCCCTCGAACACGCAGTAGCCCCGCACCAGTATCTCGCCGCGGTTGCCGGGCGGCAGGACCTCGTCGGTCTCCAGATCCCGTATCTGGACCTCGATGCCACGGAACGGCCAGCCCGAGGTCTGGGACCGCTTCTCCAGGGTGTCGTTGACGTCGCCGAAACAGATCACACCGCCGCACTCGGTCATGCCGTAGGCACTGATCTGCACCGCGCTGGGCATCCGCTCCTGCATGGAAACGAGGAGGTCGGGCGGGCCCACGTTGTTGACGAGGCGGATCGACATTGCGTCGTCGTCCCAGTCGGGATGGTTCAGGAGGGCCTCGGTGATGGTGGGGAAGCTGGCGAAGTTGACCGTGGCGCCCTCGTCGCGCATGTAGGAGATGGCCACGTCGGGATCGAACCACTCCATCGACAACAGCGCCGCGCCTGCATCGATGCAGCCGATGAAGGGCAGGACGAAGCTCATGTGGAACATGGGGAGCGGGTCCCACATGCGGTCGTCGGGCCCGAGGAAGAATCGGGTCCGACCGGCCTCGATCGCCGGGCGGACGAGTGCCTCGTAGGTGATGGGACAACCCTTGGGCATGGCCGTGGTGCCCGAGGTGTACATCATCATCGCGATGTCGCGGACGGCCAAGCGGGATCGACACAACTCGATCCCGTCGGGGTCGACCCCCGCCGCGCCGTCGACGAACGCCTGCCAGCCCAGCATGCCGGAGGGGGTGCGGTCGCCGTGGAGCACGACCGAGCGCAGCTCGGGTGCCGACGAGATCGACAGCGCCAGGGGGTCGGTCTGCTGCGCGAGCTCGGGGAACCCCTCGTCGATGAGCGCCACGAAGTCGACGTGTTCGACGACCTTGTCCGTGGTGACCAGGACTCGGAGGTCGGCGTCGGCGATGACGTAGGACAACTCCTTTGCCTTGTACCTGGCGTTGATCGGCACAGCCCACGCCCCGAGCAGCTGGCTGCCGAGCAGGATGTCGACGAACTCCTGGCAGTTCGCCATGAGGATCCCGACCTTGTCGTCCTTGCCCACCCCCAGCGCGGCGAGCGAACGGGCGGCGTCGACGGCGCGGTCGTACAGCTCAGCGAAGCTGACGCGTGACTCGGGGAACACGAGCGCCGGCCCGTCCGGGTCGCGTTCTGCGGCTCTGACCACCAGGTCGGGCAGGGTGTAGACGTCGGCGACGACGCGGGTCACGGGGTCCTCCGGGGAGCTGGCGAGTACGGTTCGGGCGCATGGAGCGATCGGCGGAACAGGTGGCAGCGGATCATCTCGCTGCAGTCGAGGGCGGCGACCCGGTGGCGATGGCGGCCGACTACGCGGCCGACGCCGTGCTCGAACGACCCGGCGACCGGTTCGACGGTCATGCGGCCATCGAGGCCTACTTCCGGACCGTGCCGGAACGGCTCGGCGGCGCCAGCGTGGTCTTCGACGGGCTCGTGGTCGACGGCGACGTGGCCACGTTCCGGTGGCATCTCGAGGGTCTGCCCGATGGGGCGGACCCGGTTGCGGGGACCGACACGTGCGTGGTGGAGGACGGTCTGATCGTCCACCAGCGCGTTCGGCTGGACGCCACCGATTTCTGAGACCCCCCGGACTCCCATCTCGTCAGTGCCGCCTCCGGGTCACCTGTGGACCCGGCCCCAGTCGATGGGTTCGTCGAGGAGCTGGGGGACCTCCTGTTCGACGTACTCGACGAATTCGAGCAGGTCTCGGCGCATCATGCCGGCGGCGACGTCACGGTCGCCGGACTCGAGGGCCTCCACGATCTGGCGATGATGCGCCACCAGGCGTTCTCGTCGTTCCCCGACG
Organism: Acidimicrobiales bacterium; assembly: GCA_965262315.1. Taxonomy (GTDB): domain Bacteria; phylum Actinomycetota; class Acidimicrobiia; order Acidimicrobiales; family UBA8592; genus JBCCFK01. Next base: position 6,011 of record CBDHFJ010000098.1, on the reverse strand, counting down.
TAGGGCAGCCGCTGGGCGAACGGCTCGGTGATTCGGTGCAGCGCCTGGAGGAGGTACTCGAAGAATGGGTTGCCGGATCCGGCGGCCACGATGTCGTGGAAGTCGCCGGCGTCGCTCACCAGCGTGTCGTGGTCGGGGTCGTCGAGGCTGCGGTCGACGATGGTCCGCAATGCCTTGATGGTCTCCTCGTCGCCGTACTCGGCCGCGGCCCCGGCGATGGCCGGCTCGACCACCAGGCGGGCGTGCATCACGTCGCGGAAGGTGGCACCAGAGATCTGGAGGTGCAGGGCCATGTTGGCCGCCAGGAAGCCAGCGTCGAACGGGGCCACGATGGGGCCGCCACCGGGGCCGGTCTTGATCGTGACCACGCCCTGGCTCTCGAGCACCCGGAGGGCTTCACGGACGGTGCTCCGGCCGACGCCGTAGCGGTCGCACATGTCGGCCTCGGGAGCGAGGTGATCGCCGGCCGCCAGGCCGTCGGCCACGATCTCACGCACGATCAACTGCGCAACGAGCGTGGACTTCTTCCGCGCTTGGATGGGGGTTCGTCTGGCTGCGGTCTCGCTCAATCTCGTCCTTCTCGGCCTTCCATGATCCCGTCGGCGCCGGGGAGCCACGAGGCCACGCCGGAGACTGGGATCGCGCACACGACGGCCTCGACGATCTCCGCCTCGGTGGCCCCGGCGTTGCGTGCGCCCATGGCGTGGACGTTGACGAAACGCGACGAGAACTCTGCCGCGTTCACGGTGCAGAGCAGCAGTTCGACGTGCTTCGCATCCAACATGTTCTCGGCGAGGGACCACTGGCGCATGAGGACGTAGCCCTCGAGGGCGCGCGACGCTTCGTCGGCCATCAGCTCGACGTAGTCGGGGACGAACCCGAAGTAGGAGTGGAAGTAGGCGAGGGCGCTGTCCCGGTCGACCTCGAACTCGGGGGCCGCATCGGCGGGCGTGCCGCCGTCGTCGCCGAACGCGTCGTTCACCGCTGCGGTGAACTTGCCGTAGACCTCTTCGCCTCGGCTGATCAGGACGGCCAGGGCGGCACCGCGGGCATCGCTCAGTGTCAGCCCCAGGTCCCGGCTGCGGCGGATCTCGCGGTGGCACATCTCGGGATGGGCGCGGACCGCCGCTGCGCATGCCATGTAGAGGGCCTTGGCCCATGCCGGGCACGCGCCGTCGTTGTCGGTGACGTCGCGGACGCGCGCGTACCCCTCGGCGAACTTGTGGGAGACGGCGGCGAGCTCACCGGATTGGAGCACCGGGCTGCCGAGCTGGTCGTGGATTGCGTTGGCCATGGTGGTCCTCCTGCGCAGGGCGTCAGAGTTTGGCGACTTCGCCGCCGTCGATCACGAACGTGCTGCCGGTGACGAAGCCCGACAGGGGAGAGACGAGGTAGGCGGTGATGGGCCCGATCTCGTCGGGTGCACCCATTCGCCGCAGCGGGATCTTCCGGAGTCGGGCGTCGAGGGTGGCCTCGTTCTCGAAGACGGCCGACTGCGCGTCGGTCTCGAAGGCCCCGGGCGCGATGGTGTTGACCCGGATGCGGTGACGGGCCCACTCGTTGGACAGGGCTTCGGTGAGGCGCAGCATCCCGCCCTTGGACGCCGAGTAGCCCGCGAGCAGCGCTTTGCCCTTGAGGCCCGACGTGGACGCGATGTTCACCACCGACCCCGGCTTGTCCGCCTCGATCCAGTGGCGGGCGGCCGCTCGGGCGAGCGCGGCCGGCGCGATGAGATTGACGGCGAGCGTCTCTTCCATGACAGCGAGGTCGGTGTCGACGAGCTTGCCGGCTGGGGCGATGCCGGCGTTGTTGACGACGGCATCGAGCCGGCCGAACCGTTCGAGGCAGGTGTCGACCAGCGTCTCCACGGCGTCGCGGTCGCGCATGTCGCAGCCGGTCGCCTCGATGTGGTCGGGCGCCTGGGCAGCCAGCGACTCGAGGGCGTCGGTGCTTCGGGCCGCCGCCACCACGTTGGCGCCTTCGGCGACGAGCGACGACGCGATCGCGGCGCCCAGGCCACGGCTGGCACCGGTCACGATGACGGCGTGTCCCTGAATGCCGAGGTCCATCAGTCGACCTCTCGGACCAGTCGGGCGGCGATGCCGAGGCGGAGGACCTCGCTGGCGCCCTCATAGACCCGCATCGGGCGAGCCTGGCGGTAGTACTTCTCGATCTTCGATCCCCGGATCAGGCCCCAGCGGCCCATGGTCTGGACGCAGCGGTCGACCACGCGGCATGCGGCCTCGGTGGCGTGGAGCTTGGCCAGCGAGCTGCGATCCAGCGTTTCGGCGGGGTCTGCTGCCGCCTGCGCTGCGGTCTGGTAGGTCAGGAGCCGGGACGATTCGAGGTCCGCCCAGGAGTCGGCCAGCAGCGTGGCGACCGGGCCGTGCTTGGCGAGCGGGCGGCCGAACTGCTCGCGGTCACGCGTGTGGCGCACCGCCTCCTCGAGCGCGCCCTCCATGAGCCCCACGGCGGCGCCGGCCACCGAGATCCGGAACACGGCGAGCGTGGCCAACACGTGACCGAACGCCTTGCCGGGATCGCCGAGGCGTGCCGAGGCGGGCAGGACGACGTCGTCGAACCGGAGGTCGCCCAGCACGTGCGGGGCGATGATCTCGGGTGCGGGTTCCACGCTGAGGCCGGGCGAGTCGGCGGGCACCAGCAGCAGCGAGTACCCGTCGGCTTCCTTGGCGAGCGTGGTGTAGAAGCCGGCAACACCGGCATTGGAGATGAAGGACTTGGCGCCGTTGAGGACCAACTCGCCACCGCGTGCTTCGGCGGTGGTGGTGATGCCCTTGAGATCGGAGCCGGCGACCGGTTCGGTCAGGGCCAGTGCGGCGAACGTCTCGCACCGGGCCACCTTCGGGAGCCACTCGGCACGCTGTTCGTCCGACCCTGCCCGGGAGATGGCGTAGCTGCCGATGCCCTGGAGGGCGAACAGCGAGTCGAGGTGTGACGACGTCTTCATGAGGGCCTCGCGAGCGAGGCACACCGCCAGCGGGTCGATCTCGTCGAAGCGGCCGCCGTGGGAGGCGGGCACCATCAGCTCGGACAGATCGGAGCCGCGCAGCGCGTCGGCGACGACCGGATGCAGGGTGCTCGACTCGTCGGCTTCGATGGCCACGTGGTCGATGGCTTCGGCCACCGCTCGGGCTTCGGCCACGACGGCTCGATGCCGATCCGAGAGTGCGACGACCTCGCTCACCACTGACCTTCGTGCATGCTCGGACTCCTTGTGGCAGGGCGGGTGTTCCGGGGCCGAGCGTGCACACTACCCGGGTGCACGAACAGGTGGTTGGTGTCCGCGAAGCGCCGCCACCCTTGGCCCCTGTCCTATTCATGCATATGATTCACAGATACGCAATCCCGGCCCACCGCTGTCGGTGTTCGTCGGGCCCCGGACCCGGGTCGACGCGTACCTCGCCGTTGCCGAGGCTCACGGAGGCCCCCAGGTCTCCTCTGTGCAACGACCAACCGAAAGCTTTCACATGACTGCCACCGAGCCCCACGCTGTCGAGGACGGACCCGACACCCCTGTCGTCGACGACCGGTCCCGCCAGCCCATCACGACCGACGAGATGCAGACCGAGCTCGAGCGTCGGGGCCACGTGGTCACCTCGTGGGAAGGCCTGGGGTCCATCACACTCGAGAACACCGGTGCCGTGACCAGCCAGTACCGGGTCGGTCTGCCGTCGGAGTCGTCGTCGCCGACGGTGTTCAAGGTCTACTTCCCGCCGCACTGCCGCATCGAGGCCCACACCCACGACTGTGACTACAGCGAGATCATCATCCAGGGTTCCCAGAAGGTCAGCGGGCGTTGGCTGCACGAGGGCGACATTCGTGTGGGCCTCGCCAACAAGGGCTACGGGCCACTCATCGCCGGCCCCGAAGGCGTCACCGTGCTGGTGATCTTCGCCGACGGCAACTGGCCCGCGATCCAGATCGGTGCCGGCGACGGCAGCACCCTCGGCACGCCACAACTCACCGAACGTTTCACCTCCTCGTCGGACTGACGGGGCAGGGAGAGCACGGCGTATCGGCGGCAGTAGGAGCGAGGAATGCAAGACGACACACGGGTGCGCGAGCTGGTGCGCCGGGCGCTGGACCACTACGGGGCCAAGGGAACCGATCAGGCCCCGTCCACGATGTCGGTGCCGGTCGACGCCTACCTCGACCCCGACCGCTACCAGGCCGAGGTCGACGCCATCTTCGGCAGGCTGCCGCTCGCCCTGGCCCTGAGCCTCGAGCTCCCCGAGCCGGGCAGCTACGTGTCCCAACAGATCATGGACACGCCCGTCCTGTTGACCCGGGACAGCTCCGGCACGGCACGAGCGTTCCTGAACGTGTGCCGTCACCGTGGCGCCGTCGTCTGTGAGCCGGGGCACGGTTCGGCTCGCCGCTTCACCTGCCCGTATCACGGCTGGAACTACAACGACGAAGGCGCCCTCGTCGGCATCTTCGGGGCGTCGGTCTTCGGCGACATCGATCGGGACCAGCTGGGCCTGACGCCGCTGCCGGTGGCCGAACGCAGTGGCCTGATCTGGGTGTCGCTCGACCCGACCTACGAGATGGACATCGACGCCTGGCTGGGCGAGTTCGCCGCCGAGCTCGACACGCTCGACCTCGAGAACTGGCACCTGCTCGACCAGCGCGATCTCGTCGGCTCGCCTGGCTGGAAGGTGGCCTGGGACGGCTACCTCGAGTCGTACCACCACAAGTTCGTCCACCCCGAGACCGTCGGGAAGCAGACCGTCTCGAACCTGTTGCTGCACGATGCGTACGGCCCGCATCAGCGCATCGTGTTCGCCCGCCGCGAGCTCGCCGACATCGTCGACGTGCCCGAGGCCGAATGGGTGAACCCGGCGCAGTACGTGCGGGAGATCCATTCGGGGTTCCCGAACCTGTCGATCTCGGGGATCCTGGGCGATCACGCGTTGGTGTCCCAGGTGTATCCCGGCCCCACGCCCGACGTCACCGTGACCCGCCAGACCGTGCTCGCCGCCCGCAAGCCCTCGACCCCCGAGGAGCAGGCGGCGTCCGACGCGTTCAGTGAGATGACGCTGGTCGCGGTCCGCGACGAGGACTACGCCATCGGTCAGACCATCCAGGCCGGCCTGCCGTCGGGGGCCAACGACGCCTTCGTGTTCGGCCGCAACGAGATCGCCCTGCAGCACTACCACACCCAAGTCGCCCACTTCGCCGGCACCAGCTGAGGGGTTCGCGCCGCCCGCCCCCGGGCTATCGTTCGCCGCGACCGTCGACTGTCGAGGAGGCCCTGTGGGTCAGCCGTCCGAAGAACAGATCAGTTTTCTGGCGCGGGGAGTGGTCGGGGCCATGCTCGCGGTCTCGCAGGTGCGCAAGTCGGTCCTGGGCGATGTCTGGGAGGCCGAGAGCGCCGAAGTGGTCGTTCGATCCTTCGCGAACTCCTACGACGAGTCCACCACCCAGCGCGCCATTCTCGACCGTGCGCTCGAGTCATGGCCGTCGATGCTCGAGATGTTGGTGTACGACGGCGATGTGCCGGACAGCCTCGCGGAGGTCATGTTCGGGGTCACCGCCGCCGACGACGCGCTGAGCGCCGAGGACAAGTCCGACTACATCTTCATCATCCGCAACGTCGCCTACGCGACCGCAGGTGCCACCGCCGAGGACGGAGTGCTCGAGATCGGTGGCGATCACTACTCCGAGGACGAGCGCCGGATCCTCGACGACATCGACGCCATCTGCGGCCCGGCCTGACCTCGACGTTCACCACGTCGTCGCCGAAGTTCGCCGATGCGCTGCCAGGAGACGCCTCTGGCGCGAGTGGTGCCCGGTCCGAAGGCGGGCGGCGGTCCGACCATGGCCCCAGAAGCCGATGAGACCCCTCCGGATCGGGCGCCGACGTCCCGCCGGGTCATTCGCGGACCGGTAGCGAGCGAGGAGCGCCGTCAGTGCCTCATCGAGGAGCTCGGCATCGGTGGTTCCAACTGGTGCATGCCACAGATGCAGGGGGCGTGCGACGGCCCGGG